>CAZUPS010000010.1:0-93316 GCA_964621915.1 uncultured Desulfocapsa sp.
CTCTCGATCCACCACCACGGTAAATCCTAGGCCAACAATAAAACAATTAGTTACCTTGGTCCGACCCTATTGTCTTTTTGCTGGCCTTGGATTTACCGTGGTGGTGGATCGAGAGACAATGATAGATAAATATCCAAAAATCGGAAGTGTGAGCCAGTCGGGTGCATTTTTTTGTTCGGCGTCTTTTTGCCGTGTTTTTATGTTACTGAAATTTAAGGTATGCATTTAAAGCTAAGGTGTTGCAAATATGTAGATTTCCTTTTAATCGTTGTGACTACAGTAAGATGTCCAGTCAATGGTTGCTAAAATGTTGGGCTAAATTGTCCAGTTTCGGTATTTACAATACCCCCTCCAACATTAACATGATAAGTTCCAGTTTGTGGATCAACGTATCCGTTACCAGACCTAAACAACATGTTGCCAGAGTTCACATCTAAAAGGTGGTTTGGGAGTGGACCCTGTTTGAATACCGTATTGCCTCCAGATGAAGAGTGTTGTTTATCAGGATTTTTTGACGCTTTTGTGAGTCTGGCTTCTCTATATTGGCGAGGGTTACTATAAGCTTTATTTCGTTCTTCTCGAATTTTTTTGTTTGCCTCGGCAAATTTTTCAGAATTGTTGCCATACTTATTTTTATATTTCTCTTCTAACATCCTAGTTTCTTCAACATATATTTTTAGTTCTTCCCTTCTATCTTCTTGACGCAATTTCGCCATTTGAAACCCGATGTTATCAGTATGTAAGGTTTTCTTTTTACCGTAATAACCTGTCATATAAATCTGCTGTGGATTATTAGTCAGGTATTCGTTTGTCCATTTTCTGTCTTCAATGGCCCACAAACTTTTTATTATTTTTCCTATTTTTGTGTATTCCTTTAAGACATCTCTCCTCAGAGATGGCTGACTTATAACTGCTTTTTCAAAACTTTTTGCTGCATTTTCAATGTGTTTCAATCTAAGTTCAATTTTACCTTTTTCCAGACTTACCCAGCCAGTTTGAGGTGACAATGTTTCTGCTACAGAATAATGGTGCAATGCATTGTCTGGTTCATTTTTTCTTAGATAGTATCTGGCGATGTAAACATGCCATTTGTGCTTTTGGCTTTCATCGGCCATTTCCATTTCTGTTTTCATTTCACTTAAAGCTGAATCATCAACAGTATACATTTGTTTTGAAAAAACTGTTGAACATGAAAGTAGGCATATAAATATAACAAAAAATGTGTTTTTCATTTCATTCACCTTGTTTAGTTTTCTGCACGGGATTTTAATCGCCGAACGTTTAAGCTCAGGGGCAAGCAGGGTTTGCAACACTGAACTCTGATTTACTTGTGATTTTGGCAGCAAGGTTGAACTCCGGAAAACCGCGCTGCCTGCTTGTCCCTTGCAGCGGTTTGTTCGGTTATTTTATATATTTAGCTTCTTCTTGAGGTGATCTTCTAACTCCTTAGAGTTATGTAGTTTTTCGAAATATTTTGGGTAAAGCAAATGCGCTTGGACTACAGTGACCAAGGTTATGCCCATACATATCGCTATTGCGCTATTTAGCTCGAAACGGCTTAACTTGTAATCAGGCTCTTCATGGAGAATTTTATTTCTAGTTTCAAGGGTCGATTTGATTAATGGCAATGCCGTCCCATCAAAAGACCAATCGATTGATAATTTTTCCTTAAAATACTTGCATCGACCTTCAATCGATTTTCTATCCAAACTATTAATTTCACGTGATATTTCTTCTTCGATAATTGTTTCTAAACCAATATTATTGATTCTACCGAGAGGTATTTTTCTGTCTGGGTTTAGTAAACTTAGGTTCTTACAAAGAATTCTTTTATGGATATCCTTCATAAAAGATTCAAAGAGAGTCACTAATATAATTAGGTGGTTTTGGTTTAAACGATTCTCTATTTCTTCAAGACGTGATGGAACAGATTTTATTGTATTTTTAATATATTTCTTAGTTTCAGATTCTTTGTGCATCCAACTTTTTCTTGGGTCTTTCCCTGTTTTTTCAAAATGTTCTTGCATATCATTCTGAATGTCTTCTAATTCACTTGTCGCATATTTTTCCAATGCTTCAGGGGTGTCGCGAAAACCATTTAGAGCTTTTTTAGCCAGATCAAATTGCATATGCAGATCAGTAGATCGTTTATTGTAATCTTCCCAAGAGACCATTGGATCAGATGCTCCTCATTTTTGAAACCGAACATTGGCAATACATGGAAACATTCCATAATATCACCTTATATATGATATTTTTTCCACCATATCTCATACCAAGGCATGGAAAGTGGAAAAAGTTTGCTTCGTAGCATTTTTTTTCAAATTATTCAGTGAATTTGATATTATCATCATTATCATGGAAAACAATGAAAAGTTCTCGTATAATCAGAAGCTTAAGCACCAAACAAGACCGAGGAGACATTGAGGTACTATCATTAAACCCGCTCCACAGAAAAGACCTATTACCAGTGAATATTGCGCCATATTTAGTAAGACCAACCACTACCAAATAAGCAGTATTCGGTAACCAATAAGGAGTGCCACAAACAAACCTACACCTACCACATACCACATACCTATCGCAAGTAATTCTGAGCTACAATGAGGGTAAAAACAGGATATAACTCAAGAAGACCAAATGAATCTATCAAAGAAGTGACTGTGACAATTCATCCGGGGTATTAATATTACTCCATGCTGCACAAAGATTCTTTGGAACAACAGGTGTTCTAATCTGCGACCGTCTGGCCACCATAGAAATCTTCAAAATTCCCGATAAACAGAGCTCTTCAAAATACTCTTTCGCCTGCGGTTCATAGAGAGCAAGAAGCGGTTCAACAAAACCATCTTCCTGCAAACGCGGTACCGTCCCAAAAGAATCGGGCCTTCTACTGGCAATCAGCCACTCAAGCGATTCAGTTGTAATATTTGGCATATCACAGGCCAGCAGGAGCCAGCAGGAATCGGGTTGCCAGCGCATTGCCGCAAGAATACCGGTCAGTGGTCCCTGCACATCGGGAATATCTGCGATACGCTGAAGTGCTGCAAGATTTTCAGGCACCTCCCCTTTCCCGGACAAAACGATCTCTTTGGTAAAGGGCAGAAGCAGATCCACGGTATTCTCAACCCATGTTCTGCCGTTTTTACCACGAATCAGGTGTTTGGGACGTCCCATCCGTGAGCTACGGCCACCGATAAGAAGGCAGGCCCGAATCGGAATTTCCTGTTGCTTAACTGTTAATTCGTTCATATCTGCAATGTGGTTGTTTCTGAAAGATCGGGCAGAATACCTGCCTCGCGCCCAAGACGAAGAAAACTCTCAATTGCTGCCAGTCCCTCTGTACCAAGTTCTTTTGAGTAATTGTTCACGTACAGGCCGATATGATTCTGCATAACCTGTTGATCCATTTCCTGAGCATATTGCTGAATATAGGGAAGGCATTCATCGGGGTGTTTATCGGCCCAAACAATGGAATCATGGATCGCTCTGTCTATTTGTTTTATACGTTTTTTACCAAGTGAACGTCTTGCAGCGATACAGCCAAGTGGGATAGGATGGCCGGAGGTTTCCTCCCACCATGCGCCAAGATCCTGCAGGCATGTCAACCCATGGTCAGAGTAAGTAAAACGGCTTTCATGGATAATCACTCCCGCATCCACCTCTCCATCTGCCACTTGTTTCATAATCTTATCAAAGCGCATTTCTATCAGATTACTCGACTGCGGCGCATACATACGAAACAGCATATTTGCAGTGGTTAGTTTTCCGGGAATTGCGATGCGTGCATTTTCGAGAGTGCTTACCTCGATGCCTGGTCTTGCAACAAGAAGCGGTCCACAGCCACGGCCAAGAGCCGACCCCGCCGACAGCACACAATATTCATCGAGAACATGGCCAAGGGCATGAAAGGAAAGCTTGGTAATATCAAGTTTTTTCGCAACAGCCCAGGAGTTCAGTGTTTCCACATCTTCAAGCAAAGGGTCGGCAAGTTGCACACCGGGTATATCCAGCAGACCATGGGTCAGGGCATAAAAGATATAGGTATCGTTCGGGCAAGGTGAATAGCCAAGTGTTAATGGTTTTGTCATTTGCTCATTAATCCTTGTAAAAGAATGGCAACCGCCTTTCCTGCTAGGTCACAGGCTTCCTGTAACTTCCATCGTGACAGATCTCTTTCTTCCACATAATTGGAAATTGCACGCATTTCAAGAAGGGGTAGGTTATATGCCTCACAAACTCTGGCAACGGCGCCTCCCTCCATATTTTCGCAGAGAGCATTATGCTGCTGCATAAGCATTGCACCACGGCGTGCACTTGCAGTCACCCCACAGACAGTAACAAAATTACCGCAGCGAACAGAGAGATGTGCCATATTGAGGAGTTTTTCAGCTCTTTTCAGTAGATCATTGTCTAATGTATAGTGTGATCGATGGACTAAATGCTCAGCAAGGGATTCCATACGATCCGAATAGCAGATTCCAAAATCCCCAAAAACTTCTTTTTCAGCAAGACAGAGTTCCAGAATCTCTGTATTTGCACTGCCACCATCCAGATACGCGCCACCAACTCCAAAATTGAGAACGGTATGAACCTGTTCCTCACCGCTATTCTTCCGTCTTTCGAGAAATCGGGTTAAGCTGAGTGCCGTTTCCACCGGGCCAACTCCGGTAACCAGAGTTATCCACTCACTCGACTCGGGAATTCCCTGATCCAGTAGTGACTGTAGCTCAAATTCTGTTGCGCAAACGACAAGGAACATGGTAGGAAGACGTTTTTTAGGAACATTAATTGGTACCAGTTGATCCATTCAATCGATAACCTCTTTTAATTTACACTCAGCGAATTACGCATGCAACAGGAATTCTCACTTCAAGCCTACAACTACACCCTTCCGCCTGAAAATATTGCTCAACATCCAGCAGATGCCAGGGAAAACTCACGCCTTCTTATTCTCAACTCTGAAAAAGGCACACGGGAACATGGAAGGTTTCATCAGATTATTGACCTGTTAAACCCCGGCGACCTGCTGGTGGTCAATAATACAAAAGTTTTTCCGGCACGGCTATTTGGCCACAAGGAGAGCGGTGGTAAGGTGGAAGTTTTTTTACTCTCCTATCCCGTGGAAACAGTGAATGGAGATGCCAAAAAACGAGCCGAAGTCACAACACTCATTAAAAGCTCCAAACGTCCCAAACCTGGAAGCCTTCTCTTTCTCGGGCCAGATCTTAAAGCACGGGTACTCGAACTGCTTGATGGCGGCAAAGTCACCATCGAACTGAGCTACTCACATGATAAAGACCTCTCTGCAATTCTGGAGAATTATGGTCAGGTGCCACTCCCTCCCTATATCAGCAGAAAAGAAGGCACCACCGACGAAGACAGAGAACGCTACCAGACAGTGTATGCCCAGACGCCAGGTGCAGTTGCAGCGCCCACGGCAGGGCTTCATTTTTCAGAGGAACTGTTAGAGGCCATCCGCGAAAAAGGTGTCGATTTTACAGGGATCACCCTCCATGTTGGACACGGTACATTTGCTCCGGTTCGTTGTGAAGATATCCGGGAGCACAAAATCCATCAGGAATATGTGTCGGTGTCACAGGAAAGTGCAGACAAAATCAATGCTGTACGAAAAGCTGGCGGGAAAATATGGGCGGTGGGAACCACAACGGTACGGACCCTGGAATTTATGACAGACGCAGCAGGCCGGGTACAGGCAGGGGACGATTGGTGCGGCCTCTACATAATGCCTGGATATACATTCAAGGTGGTGGACAATCTTATCACTAACTTCCACCTGCCGGAATCGTCGTTGCTGTTTCTGGTTTCAGCACTCTGCGGCCGTGAAACGTTGATGAAAACGTACCAGGAAGCCATCACAATGGGCTATCGCTTTTATTCTTACGGCGATGCAATGGCTCTATATACAGCTGAAACCAGTTGAGTCTGATTTATGAATTTGCTGTGGCACAGGGACAGCTGCCACCCGTTTTACAGGGAGGAGCACTTTTGGTAGTACTAGATTCTTTCTTTTTTTCAGGTTTTGGTTTTGTAGAGGCGTAGCCATCTGCATACCAACCACCACCTTTGAGCTTAAAAGAACTCATGGACATGATCTTTTTTACGGGTCCGTCACAATCGGGACATTGAGACAGAGGATCATCGGACATACGCTGCTGAACTTCGATTACTTTTTCACATGCTGGGCATTCATACTCATATACTGGCATTTTCTTACTCCGCTTACTCTTTGTAAATATGGAATTTCAGATATCGTCTAACAATTCTGTGGAATGTTTTGTTTTACAGGTATTTATGGCCATCACTGACTGGTTTTCCGCACTGTCGCCATTCTGTAACTCAAGGCTTTTCCACCGTATATCAGGAGCGTATCAACTGCAGACACTCCCCTGCCCTGAAGTGCAGTTACTGTAATGCGCAGCTTTGTACCTGTCAACTCCCTCGGTTCAATTCTTAGCGGAGGTACGCAGTTCAGGACATTATCAGGGCGAAAGCCCTCTCTTCACTTGACTTTTAGACTCCCCGATATACTATCAACGCTATTATTTGATGTTTTTTCAACAAGAAGAAACCAACCCCAAGAAAGAACGCTAAAAAATAACTATATCCCGTATCCATGATAGGTATCTTTGATTCAGGTGTTGGCGGTATGACAGTAGCTCATGCCGTTGAACAACTTCTCCCCGATTATTCACTCGTCTATTACGGTGATATCGCGCGCACCCCCTACGGCCCGAAAAGCCCGCAAACCATTATAGACTACTCCATTCAAAATACTGAGTTCTTGCTCGACCATGGTGCTGAGTTAATAATTATTGCCTGCAATTCGGCATCTTCTGTAGCAACCCAAACGCTTCGGGAAAAATTTAAGGTCCCGATTATTGAAGTGATCACCCCGGCAGCCAGTCGTGCTCTCACGACAAGCCGAAGCGGTCGAATTGGAATTATCGGTACCAGAGCAACAGTAAAAAGCGGTATTTATCAAAAAACAATCACTACAGAACAACCGGATTTCAAGGTGTTTCAGGAGGCATGTCCTCTTCTCGTACCCCTTGTGGAAGAGGGATGGCTAAACAAACGGGAGACAAAAATGATCCTGCGTCGTTATCTTGCCCCCTTTAAAAACAGACAGATAGACACCCTGGTGCTTGGCTGTACCCACTATCCCCTGCTCAAAAATCTGATTCAGGCGCGAGTGGGAAAGCGGGTTAAACTTATTGACTCTTCCACTGAAACCGCTCAATATGTAAAGGATTTCCTAGAGCAGACCCCAGACCTTGTTTCAAAGAATGGCTCTGTCAGTCACAACTATTACGTCTCGGACAGTACAGAAACGGCCAGAAAAGTGGCTGAACGTATTTTTTCCCGTCCCATGGAGTTAATTATTGCATGAAAAAAATCGTTATTTTCAGCACCTTTCTTTTCCTGTTTTCTCTTCTCTGCTTAAGTCCTGCAACCGCTTCCACTGAATCACCGCAAGAGGTTGCCACCAGATTGCAGAAGCGCTACGACAATATCGTGTCCCTGACATTTGACTTTGTTCAGGACACCAGAGGCCAGCTTAGTGGCCGGGCCAAAACGGGAAGTGGGCAGGCATTCTTTGTGAAGACAGAGAAGGGAAACAAAAAATCTGGAAAAATGCGCTGGAATTATATGGCACCCGACAAACAGGTACTGGTAAGTGATGGGATCAGCTTTTCCATGTATTTTGAATCCATGGCACAGATGATCGTTACTCCGGCCGATGCCCTGCAGCAGGATTTGACCTATTCTTTTTTTACGGGTTCCGGCAATCTGTTAACGGATTTCACTATTCTACCCCCGGAACAGGTGAGTGCTCCCAATACAGAGACAAACGTTATCAAACTTACCCCCAAGGCAAAACAATCCCAGGTTGCCTTTATTCAGCTCTGGGTCACAGCCGACTCTCTGATACGCCGCATCGAAATCGTCGATCAGTTCGACACCATAACCGTCCTGAACTTCAGCAATCTTGCTGCAAACACTCTTGATAGGGAAGATGCGGAACTCATGGAACATCTTTTTCATTTTATCCCGCCGGAAGGCACGGAAATCATACAACAGTAATGGATGCAGCAACACCTTTTCGACTGGGCCTGGTCTCCATGCCCTGGTCTATTTTCAATCGTCCATCCATCCAGCTTGCTGCACTGAAAGCCTGGCTTGACACCAACGAAAGCAACTCCATTTCCACTTCTGTTTTCCACCCATACCTTACAGCAGCGGCAGCCATTGGCAGCGAAACCTACTACCATCTTGCAAAAAATAGCTGGGCCGGAGAAGCACTGTACAGTCCCATGCTTTTCCCTGAACAAAAGCAAGCTGCTGAAAAACTCTTTTATACCAGCTGCAAAAACGAAAAAGGACTCAAACATCTTGATTTCAAGAGATGCGGAGCATTACTTGAGAAGGCCCTCGACCAGTGGCTTGAAGGCATTGATTTTTCATCCTATGACCTTATAGGATTCTCTGTCTGTTTTAATCAGCTTATCTCGTCACTCACTGCAGCAGATAGAATAAAGAAGCGTTTTCCCGAGCTGCCAATTGTAATAGGAGGATCCGGATGTGTGGGGGAAATCGGTATGTCTCTGCTCCGGAACTTCCCTCAGATCGACTACGTTATAAGCGGTGAAGGTGAAGAGGCACTCGCCAAGCTCTGTCACCTGCTGCACTCTTCCGAACATTCAGCTGCCCTGCCTCCCCAGATCCTGAGTCTGACAAATATGAACGCAGTAGAGAGCAGCTGTGCCGGTATCAGAGACTTAAACACTCTACCTGTCCCGAACTACGATCCCTACTTTGAGGAAATGAAACATGTGTTCCCTGCTCAACCCTTTGTCCCAGTCCTTCCCATCGAGTTTTCCAGAGGATGCTGGTGGAACAAATGCACTTTTTGCAATCTAAACTTGCAGTGGCAAGGATACAGGTGGAAAACAGCAAAAACCATGCTTGCAGAGGTGCGTCAGCAGAGTAGTCATCATAAATGTCTTGATTTCTGTTTTACCGATAACGCCCTGCCGCCTCGTGATGCAGACCTTTTTTTCAACACTCTGGCCACGGAAGATACCGATCTAGATTTCTTTGCAGAGGTTCGGGTAATTACTGATCCGGACACCCCGCGCCGCTATCGCAGAGGCGGACTCTCCACAATTCAGGTTGGTATCGAGTCGCTCTCCAGCTCTCTGCTTAAAAAAATGAAGAAAGGGACATCGGCCATTGAAAATATTGCTGCCATGCGTCAAAGCGCAGAAGCAGGCATACAACTTGATGGCAATCTTATTATCCAGTTCCCGGGAAGCACTACAACTGAAGTCAAGGAGACTCTTCACAACCTTGATTTTGTGCTTCCCTACACTCCCCTTGCCGCCGCCTCATTTTTTCTTGGGTACGGATCACCCGTTGCCAAAGATCCTGGTAGTTTTGGAATTCTTGCCGTAACCCAGCATACAAAAAACACAAAACTCTTTCCCAAAGACATCCTAAAAAACCTTACAATGCTGATACAGAACTATCGGGGTGACAGAAGCATTCAGCGCAAACAGTGGAAGGTCGTAGCAACTAAGATTGAGAGTTGGAAACGGTTTCACGGGGATCGTAATTCCAGACAATCCCCACTGAGCTACCGGGACGGCAACAGCTTCCTTCTTATCCGCCAGGAGCAACTGACAGGCCCCGTTTTGCAACACAGACTGCTGGGAACTTCCAGAAAAATTTATCTCTATTGCCGAAAGATTCGTAGCTTAAGTGATATCAGCCAGGAATTTCCTACTCTTAAAGAACCCGCACTGCGTGGATTTCTCCAGGATCTTAGCAATAAAAGGCTCCTCTTTCAGGAAATGGATAAATTTCTGGCACTTGCCATTAATCGCTAATTTCTCCCTTTCCTTCTTTTTGAGAAAAAAGTACAATGGCTCACAGGTATTAGCAGCTCAAATTAAAGAATAAAAAAAGTCCAACCAACAGGTTATTAACTATGTCAGAAGATAGCGCCAGTTTTGCAGAACTGTTTCAGGAAAGCGAATCTCAACCCGTCCGCCGCCTCAAACCCGGTCAGAAAATCACAGCCACCATCGTAGGAACCAGCCCAGATTCTGTTTTCCTCGACACCGGCGGTAAAAGTGAAGGTATCCTTGACGCCTCCGAAATTGCAACTGATGCTGAAGAGAATGGCCCTGCTATCGGCGACAAGCTTGATGTCTACTTTCTTAAAGCCAAGGGAGGAGCCCAGATCTTTACCATCAGCATTGGCTCCGGGAAAAACGCCGAACATCTTGAAGAGGCCTGCCGTAGCGGTATCCCCGTTGAAGGACTTGTTAAGGAAGAGATTAAGGGCGGTTTTGAAATTACTCTTGGTGGATCCATTCGTGCCTTCTGCCCCTATTCGCAAATGGGATTGCGTCGTGTTGAGGATGCAGCCGCGGAATATATCGAAAAACGTATGAGTTTTCTGGTCACCCTCTTTGAGGAGAATGGTAGAAACATTGTGGTTTCTGCCCGTGCTCTTCTTGAAATGGAACGAGAGAAACTCCGTGATGCTCTCCAGGAAAAACTGGCTGAAGGTGATACTCTGGAAGGTGTTATTACCTCCATTCGTGAGTTCGGCGCTTTTGTTGATATTGGTGGAGTGGATGGTCTGGTTCCCATTTCAGAAATTGGCTGGAGCAGAGTTGAGAATATTAACGATCACTACGCAGTAGATCAAAAGGTCAGCGTTATTGTCAAGAAACTGGACTGGGACAACAACCGTATCACTCTCAGTATCAAAGAAACTCTCGATGATCCCTGGGAGCAGGCTGCTGCAGAACTCAGTGGTGGACAAATTGTCACTGGCAAAGTAGTTCGTCTTGCCCAATTTGGTGCCTTTGTTTCACTGGCAGAAGGAGTCGATGGTCTGCTGCATATCTCAAAACTTGGAAAGGGGAGACGAATTAATCATCCGCGCGAAGTCCTTGAAGAGGGACAGGAAATTGAGGTGCAGATTGAAAGTATTGATACGGTGGAAAAACGTATCAGCCTCACCCCTTCTGACTATGTAAGCCCCGAAGACGACCAGAAAACCGAAGACACGCTTGTTAAAAACTTTCAAAACAGTAACAAAAAACAAGCCTCAGCCCTGGGAACTCTTGGAGATCTCCTGCAGGCAAAATTTGCGGAGAAATCAAAATAATAAAACCTTGGTAGCCCGTTTTTCACTTTTCCACTGCCTTACGGGCAGTATCGGCTTTATTCTACTGATCAGACTCCTGCTGAGCGGTTCTGGCATCGAAGGGGAGCTGTTCCGCTACCTCTTGCCAGGGCTACTCGGTGGAATACTAGGAACACTCTATACCTCGTTCCGCTACAGGCTTACTCAACAGAAACAGAAATATCTTCTCGCCTCGGCCTCTTTAGACAAAAAAAGCATAACAAACAGTTGTCTCAACACAACACTTAGGTCCCTCCACAGCAGTAACGAACTTATTCTGGATTCTATTGGAGAAGGCGTCTATGGTGTTGACCATGACGGGAAAACCCTCTTTATCAATCGTGCTGTTTTAAGTTTCACAGGTTTTAACGAAACCCAGCTCCTTGCAAAGGACCAGCACGAACTCCTTCATCACACACAGAACAATGGCAAGCCCTATCCCGCAGACACATGCCCCGTCTATAAAACCCGTCAGGATGGAAAAATCAGAAAAGTTATAGGCGAAATCTTCTGGCGTAAAGATGGGTCAAGCTTTCCTGTGGAATATATTGTTACTCCGACCAACGAAGTAAATGGTACCTTTGGTGCCGTTGTTATTTTCCGTGATATCTCCAATCGGGTGCTAATTGAAGAACATCTCGAAAAGAGTGAGGAACAGTTTCGAACACTCTTTGACACATCAACCGATGCCATTCTCCTAATGGACAGAAGCGGCCGCATAAGTAATGCAAACCCTGCCGCGTATCGGCTTCTCTATTGCCAAAATGACAAACAACTACTGGGCAAGAGCCTTATCGACTTCTCTCCCCTCTCCCAACAAGATCTGTCATCACAGGAAACTTTGCACAAAATGCTCCATGACAGCCTCAAACACGGATCGTCATTCAGTGAGTGGAAACTCGAAAGGGAAGACCTCAAGGAGCTGGATGTTGCAGTACTGCTTGCCAGAATGGATCTTGGAGAGACCATCTTTATCCAGGCAAATATTCGTGATATCAGTGATCAAAAGAAATATGAACAGCAATTACAGCTTGCCAAACATGAGCTTGAACAAAGGGTAGTAGAACGTACAGCCAGTCTGCAGCTTGCCAACCGTGAATTACAGGAGGAAATTGCCGAACGCCAGGTTGCAACGGAAGCAGCCGAACAGGCGAGTCGTACCAGGAGTTATTTCCTCTCTACTATTTCAAATAAAGTCCAGCCGCCCCTTGAATCAATCATCTCTATCTGCAATACAGTCCCTCTGCAGGAATTATCAGGGTCTCAAAGGGATAACCTGCAAAATCTTCATCTTTACGGCGAACGTCTGCAGTGGCTCCTCACTGATATTCTAAACTTCTCCCAACTTGAATCGAAAAAGCTGACCCTTGTCTACACAGCCTTTAACCTTCGTGAATCCATTGAAGAAATTGTCAAAGAATTCACCCTGCGTGCCGCAGATAAAGATATTACCCTGGTCAGCGATATCCAACAGAAAGTGCCTGAACTTCTTATTGGAGACAGCAGGCGACTTCAGATCATTCTTGGAAAACTACTCGATAACAGCCTTAAACACACCCGACAAGGTGACGTGTCGGTGACAGTCAAATTACGGGAACAGCTTGATGACAAACGAATAACCCTCTCTTTTTCTGTCGTTGATACTGGAATTGGAATTAGCAAACCGGATCAGAAATATATTTTTGATGCCTTTAGCAAAGACTTCGAGCTCAAAGAGCCTAGTAGTCCCGGAAGCGGTATTGGTCTCTCACTTTGCCAGAAGCTGGTTTCATTAATGGGTGGACGAATTGGAATGGAGAGCGTACAGGGTAAAGGAAGTCACTTCTGGTTTGATATTACATTTGCCACGGCAGGAAAATCGAAGGCATCATCTTCAACGGAAAATGCAACAAACACCGATCTCCTTGGACTCAATATCCTGTTGGCCGATGATGAATTCATTAACAGACGCATGCTCTCTTCCATTTTAGAAAAGAAAGGAGCGGTGGTTTATTTTGCTGAAGATGGTAATAAGGCAATAGATGTCTACAAGACGAAACAGATCGACTGCATTCTTATGGATGTACAAATGCCGGATTGTAATGGTTTTGAAGCCATGGAGACCATTCGCTCCTTTGAAGAATCCAGTCAGCAGAACCGAACCCCGACCATTGCCCTGACAGCCCATGCCCTGCAGGGGTATCAGCAGTTATGTCTGGAAGCGGGAATGGATGCCTATATTACAAAACCGGTGGACGCAAACCTTCTCACGGAAAACATTCTTGAATTACTCCAATAAAGATATGATGCGACAAATTTCCAGCACACTGATAGTGTTGATCGCCCTTACCCTGTCCTTCTCTCCAAAGCCTGGCTTTACCCAAGTATTACCAGAGCTTCCGACTCACCTCAAACTCCCCTTTGCACAGGCTACACAGCAACAGCAAACACGTGCCACCGAGCTGCAGCATCTCTTTACTCAGAATCATTACAGCATCGAGGATGTTCATCAATCAAAGCGTATTCCCACTATTTTTGTAGCCAATCTCCCACCAGATATCAATGCACTCCAGGTTCACCAGAAAACAGCTCTTTTTATTCGTCTGCTTCTCACATCCGTTGCAAAGGTAAATCAAAGCATTATAGCAGTACGAACAGAAGTTCAAAATCTTTCCGATAAAAAACAGCGCGGCGAGAAACTCTTAGCAAAAGAGTCCAACTGGCTTGCAGCCATTACCGCAGACTACTATTGCAAAACTGATTCACTTGATGAATTACTGCAACGAATCGATATCATACCAAACAGCCTGGTACTGGCCCAGGCAATTGACGAAAGCGGCTGGGGAACTTCTCATTTTGCCAGAGAAGGAAATGCATTATACGGTCAGCATCTCAGTAAAAACAGCAAGGGAAGCTTTCTTACCACCCCGGGTGGCAAGGTGAAAGTTGCAAGTTTCGACAATTTATACCATTCCACGGCAAGTTATATCCATACCCTGAACACCACAAAAACATACGCTCCCCTCAGAGAAGAACGGGAAAAAAGCAGGAAGACCGACAAAAAACTAAATGGGCATGCGATGGCCGGAACTCTTGGGCAGTATTCTGTCCATGGTCAGCAGTATGTTAAATCACTACGCTCCCTTATCAGCCAGTATAAATTGGATCGATTAGATGGCGTGCAGTTCAGGATGGATGATTCTTCGATTCTGGTTGTTTTTAACAAATAAGAACAGACGAACTTTTATTTTTTAATTCCTGCTTTGTTCATCTTATAGCGCAGCACCCTTTCACTTATCCCCAACGCCTCTGCAGCCTTTGTCTGGACCCAGTTGTGTCCCTCAAGAGCTGCCACCAACATATCCTTTTCCACCGTTGCCAGACGCTCACTAAGCAACCCGCTCTTTATTTGATTTTCAAGGATAGTCTCCGGAAGATCCCTTACTTCGATTCTGCTGCCACGTACAAGGGTTGCCAGGCGCTGAATAAGGTGTTCAAGTTCACGAACATTTCCAGGAAAAGAGTATTTCACCAGTTGCGCCATGGCATCGGTGGCAAAACACAGCTCGGAGGGTGCATATTTATCTAGAAAAAATTCTGTCAGTTCCACAATATCATCCCGCCGTTCTCTCAGTGGCGGAACAATTAATTCCAAGACATTCAGACGGAAAAAAAGATCTTCACGAAAAAGACCTTCACTCACCATCTGTTGCAAATTTTTATTGGTAGCAGTCAGCACCCTGGCATCAACGTCAATCTCCTTTTCAGAACCTACACGGCTCACCTTTTTTTCCTGCAGAGTACGAAGCAATTTTGCCTGAAGATGCAGTGGCAACTCTCCTACTTCATCGAGAAAAAGGGTTCCGCCGCTGGCCAGCTCAAAACGACCACGTCGTTGTGAAGCTGCCCCTGTAAAGGATCCTTTTTCATGACCAAAAAGTTCCGATTCAAACAGATTTTCAGGGATCGCAGCACAATTCACCTCAATAAATGGCCCGTTCTTTCGAGGTCCCATCAGATGAATCAATCTTGCAACCAGCTCCTTTCCAGTCCCGGTTTCACCATGAATAAGAGCCGCCCATTCCGTGGGAGCAATCCGATACACAAGAGACAGAAGTTCCTGCATGGGCTTACTTGAACCAATTATAGATATCGGCAGTTCAATACGTTCCAGTGACTCCGTTATTTTATCAGACTCCTGAACCACCAACAAACTCTGCTCAACTCTACGGATCTTCTGAAGAAGCTCGGTAAGGTCCACTGGTTTCTCCATAAAATCATCGGCACCGAGCTGCATCACTTTAACGGCCGTTGTCACATCTCCATAGGCGGTTATCATAATTGCCCGTACCAGTGGAGATTCAGCTCTCATCTTTTCGAGCACCATATCTCCATTCATATCCTCCATACGGTGATCAAGAAGAACAAGTCCCACTGGAGCTGATTCAAATAGATGAAGCGCCTCATTCCCACCAGCTGCAGTCAATACTCTAAAACCCTGTTTTTCCAGAAACCCCTGCAACATTTCCCGCTGGGTCTCGTCATCATCAACAATCAGTATCAGCATACATATTCACCATGATTTTCATATTTCAAGCCACTTAGACAAGCGGCAGGCTAATCACAAATTGGACAGTCTGTTTTGTATAATCAGCATCCCATTCAAGCTCTCCTTTGTGAGCCTCAATAATTTTTTTACTGATCACCAGCCCAAGTCCGGTTCCTTTACTTTTACTGGTAAAATAGGGTTCAAATAGCAGCTTACTCTCTTCCTGGTTCAGGACAAAACCACCATTTTCAATCTCAATCCGACAGACTTCTGTCTGTTGTAACAGGTGCAATGAGATACGTAAAAAGCCTCCATCAGGTTGGGCTTCCACACAATTTTTCACAAGATTTTCAAAAAGTTGTTCAAGAAGAACCCTGTCAGCAGACAGATAGACTTCCCTCTCTCCCAGCAATTCCACATCAATTTCCTGCTTATCACACTGCGCCCGGTACAGAATCAAGACCTGGTTCACAAGATTTGTCAGATTCAGTCTTTCACTCTTTATTTCAAAGGCATGAATGGAATCTTTTAATCTGGTAATAATAGTATTTGATCGATCCACTGCACTGCGCATACTTTGAAGCAGTTTAATATGATCCTGATCCAGATTTTCAGCCTCGATTTGCAGACGCTGCAACCCCATCCCTATAGCATTTAAGGGGTTCCGAAGTTCATGAGTTATGGTGGCAGCGGCCCTACCCAGAGCTGCGTCTTCATGTTGACGCGCCATTTTTCTTTCAAATTCCTGAGACTGTTGCATCCGCTGCTTCTGAATGCGATAGAGCAGCCAGGAAGAAACTGTTCCAAAAAGAATCAAAAAAGTGATGAAAATTATAAACTCTTTACGCATTTGTTGACGCCGCTTTCCAAAACGGTCTGTTTTCAGAGCGACAACAAGCTGCTTGTCTCCAATTGCAATAACGGTTTCCAGGATACCATCATTCAGTACAGCTCTGGCACGGGGATCAACATCAAACGACACATAAGCAATATTGTAGAGGTCCTTGAACATTTTCAAAAGACGCTCAACAGAAATCTTTTCCAGAGTGCTGTCTATTGCCTCAGAAGACAACCCAACCAACACGCAATCCCCCTTCCGTTCAGGCTTGGAGGCAGTCGCTGGAAAATAAGAGAACAGATACAGTTGCTCTTTTTCAAGCCGTTCCAATCCGGTTGATTCTCTGCATGTTTTATCACTCAGCCAACCGGCAGGACCGCTGACTGCTATCCCATCATCAGCTGCCACAATTTTCACCCCGGCAAAGCCAGACTCTCCTGCAAAAGCAGTAAGTTCAGCACTGCTAAAAGGCTCAACAAGATCCAGATAATGAATAAAACGAGCACTGTTTTCAAGGGAAGCGGCCACGTTCTCTTCCAGGCCACTTTGTGAAAGCAGAGTATTGCGAAGATTTACCTCAACTACTGCGGCAAGAATTTCGGAATGATCCTGAGCATGTTTTTGAAGTTCATGGGAAGCCAACTGTGTTTGTCGAAAGAAATAGCCGCCGACCAAAACGATAATCAGGGAAAAAAATGCTAGGTTCATCCGCCAGCTTGGGTAGAGTTTCATCTTCCTCCACCACCACCGCCGCCACCGCCACCGCCACCGCCGCCACCGCCGCCACCGCCACCGCCGCCACCGCCGCCACCGCCTTCGCCTCCACCACCGCCTCCGCCATTCCCGCCACCTTCACCGTCATCACCGTTGCCATTACCACTACTGCTACGACCGCCAGCAAAGCCATCCAATGCAGCTTCACTATCATCATGGCCGGTAAAGGAAGGTTTTTGCGTTCTGCTCTTCAACAGCCTAGCCCGAACGCCGGTGGGATCGGAGACACAACCGCTGCCCCGGCAGCCTCTGATATCTTTTGCAATAAAAATATTTCCATCGGTTCCCTTTCGCTGTCCCCATAAACGGATGGTTTTGCCAACAGCTACACATTCAGGTAGAACTGCTGATTTCCCAGGCCTGTAAATAGTATTCACCTCTGCAATCTGCACAAGAACACTCTCGTTTTCGAAGGCTGTTGGGGCAGTTTTAGGGGAAACAAGTGGAGACAGAGTAATTTCCAGTTTATTCCTATCTACACTCAGGACCTCTCCCACGAGATAATCCTGAGCATAGACCAAACCAGCTCCGGTACAAATGAATATCAGAAGTATGACTGCCTGAATGGCAATCACGCCTTTAGATATCTTATTTTTCACGCGTAAGCTCATGGAGTATTTCAAAAATTGCCATTGGATCTATTTCGTTTGCAGCTGCAATCTCTTTAACAGTCATATCAGCCTCAGCCTTCACTCCATTTTTCGCAAGCCCCTGACGTATCGTTTGAAACATCAGATTATATTCACTGCAAAGAGCAGCAATCTTCTTGTTGCCAAATCCCGACATTGGAGAGTCTGGGAAGCTGACCGTTCCCGATGTCTTTTTCTCCCCTGCTGCAGGTTTTATAATCGCATAAATATCCTGAGGACTGATTTTATTTGCAGCAGCGATAACCATAAGAGTCTCCTTACTATCCGTAAGCGTGACCCCTGCCTTTTGAAGAAGCTCCATGGCTTTATCCAGATCCAGGTTCTGTTTCTTGGCAAAAAGTTTTAAAGACGAAAGTTCCGCATGGCCATAAGGAGGTTCACCATATTTTTCTGAAGCCTTATCTTTGATGGATTCGCTAAAATCTAGAACCGTACTCATTGGTGGTACTTCAAAGTATGTTCCAACTCCCACAACAAGAGTAAGCAGCAGAGCAACATTAAATGCGGGTGTGAAGACTTTTATTTCCCGTGCACGATTTTTCATATAGGCCTTAATGGGAGCCCAGTTGTAGTACATGTGCAGTAACCCGGCAAACAAGAAGAGAAAGCCAAGGTTTACATGTTGATTTCCCCACTCTCCCTTGGACAGTCCCCATAGATGCCAGTCAGCCCAGTAGGCTACACGACCATGGGGCACAATATACAGAATAACCGATGTAAGAATCAGAAGCAGAAACGAAATAAACATGGTCATGGAAGTGATTTTTCTACTGTTCATAAAATATTCCTTTGATAAAAAATGTGAGATGCGGATTCACTCAAATACATCCCTTATTGTATGCGAGAAA
The DNA here is from genome assembly GCA_964621915.1 of uncultured Desulfocapsa sp. Classification (GTDB taxonomy): domain Bacteria; phylum Desulfobacterota; class Desulfobulbia; order Desulfobulbales; family Desulfocapsaceae; genus Desulfocapsa. The sequence continues at coordinate 18,866 of CAZUPS010000010.1, forward strand.
GATGCCATAATGGAAGTAATTACAAAGACATCGTTAAAACAAGAGTTTACTTATTAGAAAGCACTCTCACTTTCGACAATTACAGTTCTTATCGACAAAATTGTCGAACGTCAACGTTTATAGGCTAAAAAAGGAAAATGTCGCTGTTCCTTTGTCTGTTCATTTCCATGCGACAAAACGAATCCATACCCTGTGTCACTCATTCTCTTTTTTAAGCAGCGCTTGACTTTCATCCCACTCAAAGCATAGACTTTAAACATGAATTATTCAATTTCCGCCAATAGCTATTCACAAAAAAACTCTGCCTTTCAAGCACATCCCGAATGAAATGCAAAGATACAGTTGCAGCCGGAACTGCACTCAAGATCGTTTTTTCATATCTCATACTCGCTGGTGTTGGCCTGCTTCTGCTTCCCTGGCTCAATAATAACAGTGCTTCATCGTGGATTCCCCCTATCCATTTTCTGCATGATACTCTTTTTCTCCTGCTTACAAGCGGTCCACTATTCTTTCTGATCTATCGATTTGCCGCACAGCAAAACTCTCTTAGAAAGAGCGCCAGCCATAATGAGACACGCTACCACTCACTTTTTGACAATATGTGTAAAGGCGGAGTGCTATACCAACCTGTCAATCAGGGCCAGGACTTTACACTTATAGATATCAACTTTATAGGTGAACAGATAGACAAGATCAACCGCAGAGAATACATAGGTCGCAGACTTTCCGAACTTTCGCAAGATACCATAAGTACAGAGCTCAGTGATGGAATACGGAGGGTACACACAACCGGAAACCCTGAACACATTTCCACCACTACACACCGCAGACATCATAGAAAGCAGTATAAGGACAACTATATATTCAGTCTTGATTCCGGTGAAATCGTAGTTGTATATGATGATATCACCGAGAAAAAAAACCTGGAAAAAGAACTGAAACATTCCAAAGCAAAGCTCACCTTGCAAAACAGGATTATCACCCAGTTTCTGACCATCAATGACGATGATGTGTATCAGCAGGTTCTCCATTTAATCACAGAAAATCTTAAGAGTGACTATGGGTTTCTCGGCTATCTGGGTAACCAGGGACAATTAATTGCCACAAGCCTGAACAACGGCAATATGAAATGGAGTCAGACAACAGTCAATACCATTACTACAGGTTCGGGGACATCTGATAATATTTTGAGTAAAGCATTGCAGACAGGGACACATTTTATCCAAAACGACCAGCTTATTTTTCCCGTTGGACATATCACCCTCCACAATGGAATTGCCGTTCCTATTCAATACCAGGAAGAGACTATTGGTGTCCTTTTTCTCGGTAACAGAAGCAATGCCTATACTACTGAACATGCTGTTGTATTAGATGATCTCTGTTCTCACATCGCTCCTATTCTACATGCCCGACTCTGCCTACAGTACAGCGAGAAACTTCATTCAGATGAAAACAAAAAAAGAATAAAGAGTGAGACCGACTTAAAAGAGGCCGAGAAACTCGCCCGGGTAGGCCACTGGGAGCACAATCTGGAGACTGACACACTCTTCTGGTCCGATGAAGTGTACAGAACATTTGGCCTCGATGCTGAACAATTCACTCCCAGTATGCTAAAATTTCTTCAATTAATTCATCCCGATGACCAGGAACTCGTCAGTCTTACCTACCAAAAAGCAGTGGATGAAAAAAGTCTATACGAAATCACCCACCGAATACTTCTTGATGACGGCACAATCAAATTTGTTCATGAACGTAGCATCACAACATATAACAAGGACAATAAACCTATACGCTCTATGGGAACAGTACAGGATATAACTGAACGGGTAGAGGCCGAGGAGGCTCACAAGAGGCTGGCTACTGCCATTGACCAGGCAGTTGATGTCATTGTGATCACCGATATCAAAGGAACTATCCAGTACGTTAACCCAGCCTTTGAGGAACTCACCGGTTACCCGAAAGACACAGCAATCGGTATGAACCCACGTGTCCTGCAAAGTGGCGAACATAAACCGGAATTCTATCACAACCTGTGGCAGACCATCACCAGCGGCAAGGTATGGAACGGAAGATTTATTAATAAAAACAGTGAAGGTAAACTCTTTACAGAAGAAGCCACAATAACCCCGGTAAGAGATGAGAGCGGACAAATCATCAATTTTGTAGCAGTTAAACATGATATCTCCCGTGAACTTGAACTTGAAGAGCAGTTGAGGCACGCCGTAAAAATGGAGTCCATGGGTACCCTGGCAGGAGGCATTGCCCATGATTTCAACAACATCCTTGGGGCAATGCTTGGCTATACCAGAATGGCCATGGAAGAGATATCCGAAGAAAGCCAGCCCTTTCAGGATCTTCGCCTGGTTATCCAATCAGGAGATCGGGCAGCAGATCTTATCAAACAGATACTGCTCTTCAGCCGCCATCAAGAGCAGGGGTTAATCCCGGTACAGCTACAAGTTATCATAAGAGAGGCGATCAAGATGCTCCGCGCATCTCTTCCAGCCTCCATAATACTAAAAGAGAACATCGCCCCAGACTGCCCGCCGATTATGGCGGACCCGACACAAATCCATCAAATCATTTTAAACCTCTGCACAAACGCACAACAGGCTATGCTTGCCGGAGGTGGAGACATTCATATCAACGTGTCCCAAATAGAATACAAAGAAAAAGCTCTACCACCAGGAAACCTGCCTCCTGGAAAGTATGCCCAAATCATCATCAAAGATAATGGGAATGGCATTGCTGAAGAAGATCTGGCACGTATTTTTGATCCATTCTTCACAACCAAAAGAATAGGCGAGGGAACAGGCTTGGGACTGGCCGTTGTCCATGGCATTGTAAAAAGTCATAACGGATATATTTCGGTGGCGAGTGATCCAGAAGTAGGCACAACATTTTCAATTTTTCTTCCCGTCGCAGAGGAAGCCCCAAAAACTGCGGCAGTTGAAAACGATAAAATAATGCCCGGAGGAACAGAACATATATTAGTGGTGGATGATGAGCCGAATATTCTTATGATCAGGCAAAGACTGCTTACAAAACTAGGTTATCAAATTTCAACTTTTTTAAGCAGCTCCAAAGCTCTGGAGTCCTTTAGAAATACCCCTCATCAGTATGACCTGCTACTGACCGACCTGACCATGCCAAAGATGGATGGCAGAGAACTCACTGCCCGCATACACAGTATATCACCGGATATCCCTGCCATTCTCAGTACTGGTAATGCAGGATTGGTATCCAAAGAACAAGTAGAAGAGTATGGCTTTTGTGGTTTTCTTGAAAAGCCCATCAAACCATACACACTAGCCAAAACAATACGTGATTTATTAGATGATAGAAAAAATACAGATTGAAAAACAAAAAGACATGGCCAGAATTCTAATCGTTGATGATGATCTGATTCTCTGTTCCATGCTGGTCGAACAGCTCAAACGAAAGGGCTACACGACTGGATCGGCCAACACCCTGGAGCAGGGCCTGCTCCTTGCCGGAGAGGGCGGCTGGGACATAATCCTGCTCGATGTGCAGATGCCAGATGGCAACGGACTCGAAAACCTCCCCAAATTTATCAGTTCTCCCTCCTATCCGGAGGTGATTATTATCACCGGACATGGAGCCGCAGATGGTGCTGAAAAAGCGATACTGGGTGGTGCCTGGAGTTATATTGAAAAACCCCATGTCATTCGTGACCTTCCCCTGCACCTGGCAAGAGCCCTGCAGTTCCGTAAAGAAAAACAACGACTGAAAATCGTTCCGGTTGCTCTGAAACGGGATGCAATTATTGGCAAATCAGATAGGCTGAATCGCTGCCTGGACCAGCTTGCCACAGCATCGGCAAGTGATATCAATGTCCTTATTACAGGTGCCACGGGTACGGGTAAAGAACTCTTTACTCAAGGATTACATGAAAACTGCAACAGAGCAAACTTCCCTTTTGTCGTTGTAGACTGTGCCTCACTCCCAAACACATTGATAGAAAGTACTCTCTTTGGCCATGTCAAAGGTGCCTTTACCGGTGCAGACAGGGCCCAGGAAGGTTTGATTAAACATGCTCACAAGGGAACCCTTTTTCTTGATGAGGTGGGTGAGCTGCCTCTCCCTATACAGAAAAATTTTTTACGGGTTCTACAGGAACGCGTATTTCGCCCCGTTGGCGGTACAAAAGAAATACGTTCCGACTTCAGACTGGTTGCAGCCACGAATCGCAACCTGTCACAAATGGTATGCGATGGAAGCTTTCGCAGCGATTTATTGTTCCGCCTGCAGGCCCTGAACATCCCTCTCCCACCTCTTCGGGACAGACTTGAAGATATCAGAGAACTGGTCGTCTATTTTCTAGGGAAGCTCTGTGAACGCTACAATCAGGAGACAAAGGGCATCGCCCCAGACCTGATCGATGCCCTGGCAAGCCACGACTGGCCCGGCAATATCCGAGAACTCTATCAGGTTATCGAACAGATCTTTGCAGAAAGTGTCGGAGCCCCCACTCTTTACTCCATCCACCTTCCACAGAAACTACGTATCAGTCTTGCCCGCGCGGGTGTACAACAAGGTGAAAAGAACAGAAATCCCTCTGTTCCTGCCCTTCCATCATGGAAGATATTTAAAGAACAGACAGAACGAAGCTATATGGTAGATCTTATGAAACTGAGTGAACATAATATTCAGGAGGCGTGTAAACTCTCAAGTCTCTCCCGTGCCAGAATCTACCAATTACTGGACAAACACAACCTTCCCCTTAGTCCACAAAAGTAGACAGATTCTATTATTGTAGACATCCTCCCAAACCTATCCTCATTAGTTCCCCCTCTATCTTCCTGATTTTCTGGTGACAAATATTTTATTCATTTTTCATCCTCTCTGGCACAGCTGTTGCTACACCACATTAATAGAATTGGACTGTTCCCATTACCAGTGAGTTGAGAGTTCTGTTATGAATATTTTTTTCTATGCAAGTGCAGAATCTAGAAAAGCTAAGCAGTTTACAAAGCTGCTCCTTAGCAAAGATGTCTTAAGCTCTCTCACAATTCTTCCTGCAGGGGCGAAACTGAATAGTGATCATAGCCTGAAACTGCGAAACGGTGACGTGATAATACTCTTTGCAGCCACGGACCAGGAATTACGAAATCTACTCGCAATGCATGACAAGTTTGAGGAGTTCCGTGTCATTCTGATTGTAGAGGCTCATAACATAAAAACCGTCGCCATAAGCCATACCCTGAAACCACGATATATTGCATTTTCAGATAGCGACATTGGGAACCTGGAACAGGTCGTTATCAAAATGCAGAGCCATGTGCACGATCCTTACCATTACTCCTAAAACAGGAGAGTGAAGCCGAAAGAATACTCCACACAGCCAAACTTACCAGGTAGCACAAAGAGAAATCAGGAAGTTCTTCTAGCTGTTTAAACGAAATGATATCAGATTCCAGGCGGTATATAAAAAGCCGAAATGCATTTCAGGAATGCACTTCGGCTTTTTTTTTCTATCAAGACGATTATATGGGGTGACGCTACAAAAAAGTGTTAAGCCGCTGCCTGCCGCTGTCGCAGCATCTCAAACAGAATAACACCTGCAGCAACAGAGCTATTTAATGAGTCCAGCTTTCCCTCCATGGGAATGGAGAGTAAGACATCGCACTGTTTACGAACCAGAGGACGAATACCAGATCCCTCACTCCCAATCACAATACAGGCTGGAAGCACAAGATCAGATTGATACAAAGATTGGGCATCAGCATCCTTTATGGCACCAAACACCCAGGCTCCGGCATCTTTTAAGGCCTGCAGAGATTGGGCAAGATTGGTCACCTGACAGATATCAATATGAGACATAGCCCCGGCCGCCGACTTGGCAGCAGTGCCTCCAATGGGTGCCGAACGTTCGCGGGTGGCAATAATCCCATCTACCCCGGAAGCATGGGCTGAACGAATAATTGCCCCAATATTATGCGGATCCTCAAGGGTATCAAGTGCTATGATTCTAGGGTTCAGGCCTTCTTTCACCATGCCCTGAAACTTATCAAGCATGTCATTAAAGGGCATAAGAGCAGTCTGTGACATTTTAGCAACAACACCCTGATGTCGAACCTGTGCGGCATCCTCTCCCACAAGACGTAACGAATCCATAAAATGAATTTTTATGCCTGCTGCCTTTGCCTTCTCAATAATTTCTTCACGTTTTCCGCCCTTCCGGTCTTTAACGATGAAAATTTCACTTATACGCTCTACTTCCTGTTCAAGTGCCTCAAAAACTGGATGAATCCCCCAGAGCAAATCCTCACTTAAGCGAATTTTACGTTCCTGTCCTTTATGCGAATTTTGATTATTTTTCATTTGGCACCACTTATTGTTATTGGCTCTCCTGAAGGAAGACGATGTCCCCGACTTCTTTCGGCAATCAATACCGCCTGCAGGGTAGCTGCGGCATCTTCAAAATTATCATTAATCACAAGATATTCATAATCTGCTGCGCAACTCATCTCTTTTTCCGCATTCCCAAGACGTACCATAATAGTTTCCTCATTGTCTGTTCCCCTGCCACGCAACCGTTTTTCAAGCTCCGTAAGTGACGGTGGGGCCACAAAAACAGAGACAGCGTGCACGGATTTGTCGGCAGCGATAATTGCAGCTCCCTGAACATCAATATCAAGTATAATATCAAGCCCCTGCTCGAGCTGTGCAAGTACAGCAGGCTTACTCGTCCCATAGTAATTTCCATGCACTTCGGCCCATTCAAGAAAGAGGTTCTTATCACGCATGGCCTTAAATTCAGCAACTGAAACAAAGTGATAATCCACACCATCTGTTTCTCCTGCACGCGGTGAACGGGTGGTATGGGAAACAGAAAAGGCTAGTTTTGCAACCTGCTGCATAACTTTTTTTAAGAGTGTTGTTTTCCCGGCACCCGATGGGGCGGAAAGAATAAAAAGCTGTCCGGCTTGTGTCATTACTATCAGTCTCCTGTCCCTTTTATTGCATCTCTCAGGTGAGGACTTAGCTGGAGTGCTGCTAACCGCTGATTAATGGTGTCTGGTTGAATGGAAGAAAGAATAACATGATTTGAATCCATTACCAGCAGTGAACGTGTCCGTCTCCCTTCGGTAACATCAATCAGTTGTCCTGTCTCTTTTGCCAGTTCTTTTAATTTTCTGGCAGGAGAGGAACCGGTATTAATGACTGCAATAATACGTTCAACCATCACCGTATTACCAAATCCGATATTTATAAGCTGCATGGTGATGCGTTCCTATTCAATATTTTGTACCTGCTCCCTCATCTTCTCAAGTTCTGCTTTGAGATCAACGGTGAGATGAGCAATATCAGCATCATTAATTTTAGAGGCCATGGTATTGACCTCACGCAGAAACTCCTGAAGAAGAAAATCTATCTTTCTTCCCGTCGCCTCATCGGAGGCGAGAAATTCTCTAAACTGATTAATATGACTATCGAGACGAACAATCTCTTCAGTAACATCGGTCTTATCGGCAAGGATAGCTACTTCCTGGGCCAAACGCTGGGGATCAAGCTGCACCCTGTCGAGTAATTTCTGCAGCCGTTCATTCAGGTTTTGCTCTCTGCGCTGTAACAGTTCTGGAATACTCCCTCCAATTTCCTGGACAACGGCAGCAAAATTTTCCAGGCGCTGATAGAGATCAGCTGCCATCGCATCACCTTCCCGAATCCGCATGGTATCGCAGGCTGCAACCGCCAACTGCAGGGCATCACCCATAACAGGCCATACCGCATCAAGATCCTCTTCCTTCTGTTTTAAAATAAGAACATCGGGATATGAAGCAAGTTTAGTGAGCGTTGTATCATTCTCAAGAGAAAGTGACGTACCAAGATTTGTCAGGGCATCATTATAGGTCGCAGCAAGCCCGCTGTTTACTTCTATTTTGTGGAGATCAGAAAAATCGCCATTGACACTTAATACAACATCAACCCGACCACGCTGCAGGGTTTCGGAAACCATTTTTCGTGCCCGTTCTTCAAGACCTGCATAGCCTCTTGGTAACTTAATTTTCAGATCAAGATATCGATGGTTAACGCAACGGATTTCTGCAACCCATTGCCGTCCTTCGGTATCTGCCTCACCACGACCGAAACCGGTCATACTTTTACTAGACATTATTTTCCTTTATCAACTCTTAAAAAGAGTACATTTTGTGATGACTAAGTAGATAAGCGAAGACTTCGAAAAAACTTCATATGCGAGGCGCACCAACGAAGCAAATGAAGCGTTTTTACGACACCATCTTCCTTTATCAACAACTACTGAATGTTGTTTCCACAATTTTTTCTCCGTGGAGCACACCAAGAAGTTCTTCCTGGTCCACGGTGGCTGTTCCAATCTTACCAACCACTACTCCTGCTGCGATATTTGCAAGAGACGCTGCTTCGGCATAGCTTGCACCTGCTGCAAGCCCAAGAGCAAGAGCCGCAATCACGGTGTCTCCAGCCCCTGTCACATCAAACACAGCCTGGGCTGTAGTCGGGATGGAAACCAGTTCTTTACCTCTTTCCTGAAGTGCCATACCCGATTCTCCACGGGTAATCAACACTGCCTCACACCCTGCCTTTTCAAGAAGACGATCTGCAGCACGCTTAAGATCTTCGACACTTTCAATGGCTATGCCGGACATTTTTTCTGCTTCCATATGATTTGGCGTGATAAGAGACGCGCCATAAAAGCGTTCCGGTTCGCTCGGCTTGGGATCAACAATCACCGGGATTTTTTTACCACTCTCCTCTTCAACCTGGGCAACACGAGCCAGAAGTTGTTCCATCAGAGGTTTTCCTATAACCCCTTTGTAATAGTCTGAAACAATAATGGCATCAAAATCTGACAAATTAGCCCCTAGAAAAGCTGTTATTTGAGCAACGGTTGATTCCGAAAGGGCTCGTGTGTGTTCCCTGTCAAAACGGACAACCTGCTGTCCCTGGGCCACAACACGGGTTTTCACAGTGGTGGGACGTTTCCCTTTCACAAGACCGTCAGTTGAAGCATCGAGTATATGCAGAAGATCCTGGAGACGCCTTCCCATTTCATCATCCCCGATAATACCGCAAAGCACCGCTGTTCCACCTAAAGAATAGATATTGTGAAGAACATTCGCACCGCCCCCGAGAAGAAACTCTTCTTTTGTAACATTCACTACAGGAACAGGCGCCTCCGGCGAAATACGACTCACCGTTCCCCATATAAAATGGTCGACAATAATATCACCAACCACCAATATTTTTTTTCCGCCAATTGCTCCAACCAGCTCTGAAAGTTCTGATGTCATATTATTCTTTCACCCAGTGTTCAGCCATTCGTTCACAAACAAAAACCAATGATTCAATATCGAGAAAATCATTCACTTTCCGGTCAAAAAGGACTTTAACTTTTGCAGGGAAGCCATCCTCCTTGTCCTCATCCCAAAAAAGTACAAAGAGCGGCAAGCGCGGTAGAGCCGGAATAAAAAAAGCTGCACTGCAACTCTGCTCAGGACTCTCTTGACGTATTGCTCCGAGTGCAACAGCTTTTTCTATAAGAAGATCTGTTTTATCGGTAAAATAGGCAGCAATCCTCTCTTCACAATAGACCCTGAGAGTACGCACTTTGGAAATGGAATTGGGCAAAGACTCCATGCCTATCCACTCCTGCTCAGGTTCCTCACCACCGGCGAAATGCACATAATTATAGAGAAGAATCTGATCCCTGGGATCTTCAACTTCTTTGCCGTCAATACGAATACCATTATGGGACAGTTCCACATCAGAACCAAGAAACCGAAGCAGCAGACAATCCTTTTCAGGTCCTGACCAGGTACAGCCAATGGCCTCGGCAGCCTTACTAAAATCAATTCCGCTTGTCTTTTTCTTCAGGTAGGCGACCAGAGCAAGATCCTTTTCATCAAGCAACTTGCCAACACCTTCAAGACCATCTTTGCCCCTATCTGTCCCGGAGAATTCATCTCCAAGCTGTGACATATCAACATAGGGACATTTCTCGGGGTTTTCACCGCCCTTTGTCACTGCAGCAGAAAAAGCCAGACATGCTGCATAGCCACACTCGCCACAGTTTGTTCGAGGAGTAAATTTTATAAATTCTAATGGTTGCATATTTTTTATCCGGACAAAGAAAAACGATGCAGAGGATCAATCCTCTGCATCGTTTATAAACAGCCGTATTTCAGAAAAGCAATCGTTCTCTTACTTCAGACGCTTATCAAGTTCGCTTGCAATATCTTTAGTAATATCAATGCTGGGATCTGCAAACAAAACACTGGATTGACCACTGGCGGTGGAATCAAGGATAACAGTAAACCCATGCTTGGTCCCATAGCCCTTTACAACTGTTTGCAGCATTGTCATAATAGGTTCAAGTTCTTTTGCCTGCAGTTGTCTCAACTCAAGTTGTGCATCCTTTCCTTTTGATTGCAATTCACGCACTTTCAACTGAAACTCACGTGTTTTTTCATCTCTCTTATCCTTGCTCCAGGCAGTTTGTTTCTTTTCAATTTCCTGCTGCAAAGCTTTAATTACCGTCTCTTCGGCCATAAACTGAGTTTTTAATTCGCCATCTCTTTTCTTTAAGATGTCTGCTGCTTTTTTTCCAGCAACTGACTCAAGAAGAACTTTCTGGATATTCATCACACCCATTTTCTGCGTCTCAGCACTTTGAGCAACAGTGCCATTAAAAGCAAAACCAGTAAATACCATCAAAGCGACTACTAACGTTACGCGTTTCAACATCAAATTTTCTCCTGTTTGTAGGAATTACCCATAAATTTAACTAGTGCCTGCCTCTAAATGGCCCTTTTTGTCTAACTCTTCGTTGCTGTGGAAATTTTATCCTCGGAATATCAATTATATGCCTGTGGTAAAATTCTCCTCGCGCCTCGATTTAGACAAAAATGCCTCAGTTATCGATAGGTACTGACTAATTACTCAACAACAAAATCATCACGACGATTTTGCGCCCATGACATCTCATCATGGCCATGAAGCAATATTTTTTCTTCTCCCAGACTCACGGTGGAAATTCGATCGGAGGCAATCCCAAGATTAACAAGGAATTTTTTTGCACCTATTGCACGTTTTTCACCAAGAGCCAAATTGTACTCCCTCGTACCTCGGGGATCACAATTCCCTTCAATTCTGATTTTTGTATCTTGCTGATCTTTTAAAAAATCACCATTTACCTTCATCCTTGGAGCCTGATCGGCACGAATAGAATAACTGTCAAAGCCAAAATAAACTGGCAACATAGGTCCCGTAGTCCGACCTTCCATTATTCCTATGGATTTTGATTCCAGCGACTCTTCCTGACCAATAGCGGCAGGATCAACATCGGGGAGTAAACTCTCATCGTCAGTTTTTTTACTGCTGCAAGCTGACAATACAAATATTGTACAAAACAGAACCAATCCGTAATAGAGAGCGTTTCGACTACTCATACTTTCCTCCGAGCCTCAAAGTCCATTCCATATTCAAGTAACGTAAATATTATAAGATATTCCAATCACTCAAAATCACTTTTTGATTCTACTTTTATTTAATAAAAAATACCAGACGTTTTCCCCCACTCCATGATAAGATGGAAAGCGTTTGTTTTTTTGATTCCAGATGTTTTGTACTTGTAAAATAGAACACAGGTCTCTAGGGTACAAAATCACAAATAAAAAAGCAGCTGTGATCCAGATAACAGCGATATAATCGCAATACACACTATTAAAAAATAGCCTCAATAACAATTAGCCATATATATTATTATGCAAGTGAGCAAGCCCGTTGATACAAATCTAGCCCCCCACAACCTTGTAGCAAAAAATAAGTTTGGAACATTCTTTGGCGTCTCCCAGAAAGTATTTGATACTGTCTGGAACAATCTTACCAACGCTGACTCAAATTCAGTTGTCTATATATCCATGGAAATTGGAGCAGATCCCGATGTTTTCCATCCCATCAAAGACACCCTGATGAATCTTGAGAAAACAGACAGCATGGACTCAAAAACCAAAGTATTTATCAAGAAACTCTTCCATGAGCCAGAGAAGATACCCTGCTATGGTGGAGGACTCGGAGTATTGGCAGGTGATACCTTAAAAAGTTTCGCAGACTGCCAGATTCCTGTGGTTGCCGTAAGCCTGCTCTATAGACATGGGTACTTTTCTCAAATTGTTGATTCCAAGATCGGCCAGATATCTCAGAGTGTAGAGTGGCACCCTGAAGAAACAGCGGGACTCTACCTCCTTCGCAATCCTGAGAACCCAGAGGAACCCCTTGAAATTCAGATTCCATTTTTCAATGAATATGACCAGGAAACTATGGCATCGGCCCAGGTATGGATGAAGATGGAAGTAAACCACAATCTCGATTACTTCGTTCCTGAACTACTTCTTGACTTCTCCCAAAAAGATAACCCAGCTCCCATCCGGGATGCTGCCGGACAACTGTACAACTCGGAATCATCAATTATCAAAGCTACCCAGCGAAGGATGCTTGGAACCGGAATCCTTCCTGTCATGGAGGCTATTGGGATAACATCAAGCACTTTTCATCTCAATGAGCAGCATGGTGTTGTGGTGGCCCTCCAACTGATAGCCGAAGAACTCCAAAGTAGCCTACACAACCCCGATCTCACCAAGGCAACCGATGATCAGATTTTTGCTGCGGCCGATAAAGTTTCCAAAAGCCTGGTCTACACCATTCATACCCCGGTGAAAGCTGGCCATGATCGATTTAACAAATCCGTCTATGCTGGAATCAGTCATAAATCATGCAGGCATATTCTGGAATTACTGGCCCATGATGATGATGAGCCACATGCCTACAACTTCACCACCCTTGCCATGCGTGTTAACCGTACAGCGAACAGTGTTAGCCGACTGCACAGGGATGTTACCCATAAACAATTCCCTGGTTTTGCTAGCAAGATTACGGCCATAACCAATGGTGTCCACCACCTGACCTGGATCAGCGATGCCCGAGCCGAGCTCTTTGACAGTTTTCCGGAACTCAGCAACTGGAGAAACAACCCGGGAGTACTGCAGAACGCCAAAAAACTTAAAGATAATAAACAATTCAGAACATACCTGCTTCGTGCCTGGGAAGAAGATTCTGCAATACTTTACAAGTACATCAACTCCATGCTCCTTCACCATCGCAACCAGATGTCAAGCACATGGATTGATCCTCCGAATCACTATTCAAATATCATTGACGATACGACAAAACTCACGCCAAACGTTTTCACCATTGGGTTTGCCAGACGTTTCTCCACCTACAAGCGTGCAGATCTGATTTTTGATAATATTGACACACTCTGTTCCATTGCAGTCAACAACAACTGGCCAATGAACTTTATCTTTTCAGGGAAAGCTCATCCGGCGGATGAACCCGGCAAATCGGTTATAAAGCTTATCCTTGATTACCAGCAAGAACTGCATATCAAAAGCAAAGGGCTGGTTAATCTTATTTTTATTCCTAACTATGATATGCACATTGCCAAACTGATGGTTGCAGGGGTTCACACCTGGCTCAACAATCCAAAACGCCCTCTTGAAGCGTCCGGTACAAGCGGTATGAAAGCTGCCTTGAACGGTGTACCCAACCTTTCCATTATGGATGGCTGGTGGGTTGAGGGGTACCACGAGGGTCAAACCGGATGGAAGTTTGGCCATGAGGGTCCAGTGAATGAGGCTGATCTCAGTGAATCTCCAGATACCCTGCTCTATGCTGAAGATTCTGCATCTTTTTACGAACTACTCCCCACTGTACTTGAGGAATTCTATAAAGATAGCTCTCGCTCTCTTATAATTGACAAGGCTATTATGAATCTTTGTTTAAATATTCCAATATTTAACACCCATAGAATGGCAGCTGAATATCTTCAGAAATACAAGCTCAAGCTTCCATCAACACTGCAGGCCACAATGGATGCATTTGCCGGACTGTATAATAGCAACGAATGAATATTTTGATTGGAAGATTCTCGATTATACTGTAACTTTTAGAAAAATTTGATCTACAGCTTCCTCCAGAGGTAAATAGAATGGCCAAAGCTCATATAAGTGCGACCAATGCTACGGATAAAACAATCCGTGCCATTGACAGAAAACGAGAAAGAGAAAGACGTTTTATCCTTAATAAAGCTCGGGATAACGCTGAAGAATTTGCAACCCGGGTCACTCAAAGGCTTATAGATCGTGAGGTCCTTGAAATCAATTCAGTTCAGGATGTTCGTGATACCTTTGTCCGCCTCATCAAAAGTCTCCCAGAGATGGAGGACTTTGATATTCAATTAAAGATTGCCCCGATACGAACGCTTATTCCTGACCCTAACATACTGAGCCTCTATCTCACAGGGTATATTATTGAGGATCTTATAGAAAACCCGGCCATAGAAGATGTCTTTGGTGAAGACCTTGATATTTATCGTGCCATAGATTCCATTTTCAAAGTCTTACGACCTCAACAGTGATCCATCCCGCAGGCCAACCTTCTCTTGTCTATGCCGATGCTCAGGGAAATATAAAAGATTTTCCTGAGTTGTATGCCGCAGGCATGAGTGCAGGAAATTTGTTACTTCCTGATAAAGAAGATTTTATTCCTCTCCCTGAAGGCAGTGAACTCTTTGTTCTGCCAGGTCGTCTTCCCGTTGGATGCGACCTGAACAATAAAGAGCCTCTTCTTGTTGAAGAAGATCCCTTTTCAGGCGAAGCTATTCAGGCGGTGGCAGCTTTTATGTCTCCTGCCCATACCGCCATACTGAACAGCGCCTACCAGACCACGGCCGACGCCCCCCGTCTCCCTCTCTTTGCCTATACCGCAATTGGCTGGTATGACGACAGATTCTGGACAACTGCCTTTCGCAGTGATAATGATATCCGTCAAGACAGTGCTCAGTTCAACCAGAATGAAATTAACTCAAAAACGGCCAAAAAACTTAAAAACAATAAAAACAACAGACTTATCCAACATCTGGGTAAGTGCTGCCTTACTTATGCATGTCCCGCTGCCAGAAATTACTTTCTTGGTCGTTGGGAGGCACCTCTACCAACTTCTCCGACATGTAATGCCCGGTGTATTGGCTGTATATCTCTCCAGGCTTCAGGGAAATGCTCTGCAACACAGGACAGGATCCAATTTGTGCCCACTCCTGCAGAAATAGCGCAGGTCGCCATTCCTCATCTTCAGGAAGCAGACAGCGCCATAGTGAGTTTTGGGCAAGGATGTGAAGGAGAGCCTCTCCTTCAAGCAGATACCATTGAAAAAGCCATCGTATCAATCCGCAAAAAAACAGATCGCGGCACAATCAACCTTAATTCAAATGCCAGCCTTCCTGGAGCAATCAGACGTCTGGCAGGGGCGGGACTTGATAGTCTGCGTGTATCAATCAACTCCGCGCAGGAATTCCATCATAACAAGTACTACCGACCACAAAACTTTACCCTTTCCGATGTACTCGAATCTATTCGGGTAATGAAAGAAGAAGGTGGTTTTGTCTCTTTAAACTATTTCATTCTTCCAGGATTCACAGATTCCACAAAAGAATTTGATGCCCTGGCTTCCCTCCTTAACACTTTCCAACCAGATCGTATCCAATTACGAAACCTGAACATGGATCCAGAATGGTACATGCAAAGCATTAACATTGACCATTCAATCATTTCTATGGGTATGAGACAGTGGCTTAAAAGAATAACCACCGAATTCCCCCAATTACAACTTGGTTATTACAACCCCGCAATTCGTTAGGAAGATTCGTTTTTTTTGCTTTTTCTTGACTTAGATCAAGGCTTTTTCTCAAATTATGTCAATTAAATTTGCATTTTTCTCTTGATATATGTGTGAATTGATCTACATTGTTCTTCAAGAATAATTACCACTCACTATTTACAAGGAGCCACAATGCAACTTACTCCCCAAATGCGTTTAACAACTCAGCGTCAAATCATTCTTGAAGAACTTGGAAAGGTCACCTCCCATCCAACAGCCAATGAAGTCTATGACATGGTCAGAAAACGTCTCCCTCGTATTGGCTTGGGAACGGTTTATAGAAATCTTGAGCTTATGGCTGAAACCGGAATTATCCTGAAACTCGAAGTTGGTGGAACCCAAAAACGTTTCGACGCCACCGTCGTCCCTCATTACCATATCCGCTGTCTCAGCTGTGGTAAGGTAGATGATATTGAACTTCCAGTTATGTCTGATATTAACAAGACAGCAGCTGACCTAAGTCATTATCAGGTTCTTGGACATCATATTGAATTCTCCGGAATTTGCAGCGAATGCAGCAACAGTGATTCTGAAGCACTGGTAAACTAAGCTCACCTGCTTAACACGACCGTTTTTTAAGTTTCAAAAACGTAAAAAAAAGCCCGTTGGAACATATTCCAACGGGCTTTTTTTTGTCTTATTGTTTTCCTGAGAAGCTATTCAAATACTACCTTACAAAAACGGCGTTTCCCCACTCTCACGAGCAATTCACCACTGGGACTAACATTGGTCTTCATATCAGTTATCTTTTCTCCATCAAGCGATACGGCATTCTGCTTAACCATACGACGCCCATCTGAAGTTGATTTAACCATTTCAAGGTCGACTAGAAGCTGAGGCAACCAGATATCTTCTTCTGAGTGAATTTTCCTCTCCTCTATATCGTCCGGCAACCCGCCCTTTCTAAACACCTTTTCAAAATTTTCTTCAGCCTGTTGTGCAGCTTCATCTGAATGAAAACGGGCGGTGAGTTCACGAGCCAGTTGTTTTTTAACCTCTTTAGGATGCAAAGCACCCGATTCCATCTCAGCTTTCAAAGCAGCGATTTTATCACGAGTCAGATCACTCAGCAGATCATAGTAACGAAACATAAGATCATCGGAAGCAGAAAGTACTTTCCCGTAGATATCATTGGCGGGCTCAGAAACGCCAATGTAGTTTCCAAGCGACTTACTCATCTTATGAACACCATCAAGTCCTTCAAGTAGCGGAAGAGTCATAACCACTTGGGGCGCCTGCCCTCTTGAGCGTTGCAGATCTCGTCCCATCAATAGATTAAACAACTGATCAGTGCCACCAAGTTCGACGTCTGCTTCAAGTGCAACAGAATCATACCCCTGAATAAGCGGGTACATAAACTCATGAATGGAAATGGGATTCCCCTCACGAAAACGGACTTTAAAATCTTCACGTTCAAGCATTCTGGCAACGGTCAACTCTGATGCAAGACGAATCATATCAAAAGAATCGAGTTTGGAAAGCCATTCGGAGTTGAAAACAACTTTGGTTTTATCAGGATCAAGAATTTTAAAAACCTGTTCCTTATAGCTTTCAGCATTCGCCGCAACATCTTCACGAGTCAGTGCCTTACGAGTTTCCGATTTCCCAGTAGGATCTCCTATCATTCCGGTAAAATCACCTATCAAAAAGAAGACATCATGCCCGAAATCCTGAAAATGCTTTAATTTCTGGAGCAGCACCGTATGCCCCAGGTGAAGATCGGGAGCAGTTGGGTCAAACCCTGCTTTCACCCTAAGGGGAACACCGGTTTTTTCAGATTTTTTGAGTTTTTTTACTAATTCATCATGACTGATACAGTCAACAACTCCCCTTTCCAACAGGGCTATCTGTTCTTCTATGTTTGCCATTTTATATATTCAAAAAATAATCAATCGTTCTCTATTTAATTATTCAGCGTGAACCTGATAGTTGGACTGACACTGAATAGTTACTCTCTACTTAGCGTATTGAACCGCACGAGTCTCGCGAATAACTGTTACCCGAATCTGTCCGGGATAGGTCAGTTTTTCTTCAATAGACTTTGCAATATCCTGACTCAACAGGGTTGCTGCACCATCTTTCACCTTTTGTGAATCAACAATAATACGGAGATCACGACCAGCCTGAATAGCGTAGGATTTTTCAACACCCTCAAAGGAACTTGCAATAGCTTCCAGATCCTCAAGCCGTTTTACGTATGACTGCAGCATCTCTTTACGAGCACCAGGCCGTGCCCCTGAAAGGGCATCAGCTGACTGTACAAGCACGTCAAGCACAGATTGCGGCGGCTGATCCTCGTGGTGAGCTCCAATTGCATACACAACTTCTTCGCACTCACCATACTTTTTAGCAAGATCACTACCGATCACGGCATGGGAGCCTTCAACCTCATGATCCACTGCCTTTCCTATATCATGGAGTAACCCAGCACGTTTCGCCATCTTCACATCAATTCCGAGCTCAGCTGCCATAATTCCACAAAGAAAGGCAACTTCAAGGGAATGCTGCAGTACATTCTGGCCATAACTGGTTCTGAATTTTAAGCGACCAAGAAGATTGATCAATTCAACATGAACACCATGAGCTCCAACATCAAAGGTGGCCTGTTCACCAGCCTCACGCATCACAACTTCAAGCTCTTGGGTTACCTTACCTACAACTTCCTCAATCCGGGCGGGATGAATACGACCATCATTGATAAGCTGCAACAGGGCAAGACGAGCAACCTCACGCCGAACTGGATTAAACCCTGAAAGAATTACAGCCTCCGGAGTGTCATCAATAATAATGTCAATACCGGTGGCAGCTTCAATGGCTCTGATATTTCTTCCTTCACGGCCAATAATACGTCCTTTCATCTCATCATTTGGCAAAGGCACCATGGACACGGTTTTATCAGCGACGTAGTCGCCAGCATAACGGGATATGGCCAGCGCAAGGATATTTTTTCCTTTGCGATCAGCCTCCATTTTCATCTCATTTTCAATCTGAGCTAAACGTTTTGCAGCCTCCATACGAGCCTCACTTTCAAGAGACTCCATAAGCATTTTCTTCGCTTCATCCTGGCTCAATCCCGAAAGTTTTTCCAGCTCATATCGCTGCTTGCCAATAAGAAGATCAACTTCCTTATTTTTTTCCAGCAGATCTTTTTCCCGATTTTCTAAATGGGAAGAATGGTTTTCCTGTTCTTTTCTACGTTTATCGAGAGTGCCCCACTCTTGCTTCAGCTGGCTTTTTTTCTGTCCAAGACGCTGAACTTCTTCTTTCAGGTCCCGCTTTTCCTTGCTGATTTCTTCCTGTGCATTCTGTTTTTGTTTATAGGCTACTTCTTTTGCCTTTAACAACGATTCTTTTTTTATCTGCTCGGCCTGAGAAATGGCTGTCTCAATAATCAGTTTTCCCTGAGAATTAATATTAGCCTCATGGCCTTCAACAAGCCGTTTTCGCAGTAACACTCCTGCCACAATACCAGCGACAAGCCCCACACCAAGATATATAATTAATTGAAAATCCACAAAGACTCCCCCGTAACAACACAATTGAACAGACCAGTGAAACGGGAGTAAGTAGAGGATCCCTTCGAAAAAAAAGGGATTTAGAAATAGGAAACAACACGAAGTAAGCTACATAACTACTCATGTAGCCGGAGAAATTTCACGTCCACCATATCCAGCGAACGCGACAATCGATCTGCTATGCGAAAAAAAATGCTCAACACACATGATGGATCCGCGAAAATCAATATTTTCCACAACCCTTCATTCTGTACTTCACTCTATCCTGAGTTTCCTGCTACACATGAATAGCAAGGTCACGGACTTTTACAGAACCACCACACATACACAAATACGTAATTTCTTCTCTATATGTAAAATCGGCTCTTTATTCAAGCAGCCGTCAGCCAGTATTATAGACAGACTCTGTTCTTCCTGTTTTCTTTTTCCTTCCAGAAACTCTTTATTCCAACCGCAGTCAATTCTGTCGGTAATTTCCGTAAGTCCTCACATATACTGCAAAGACGTTTCGGAATATGCAAACAGAAACAATGTCAAATCACAGTGCATTGCTCTGATATAATAAATTTCCCCACCCTGCCGTGTCTTCAGGAATATTAAACCTATAGTATAGGTGGGCAGCCTCATATATCCGTCGGGGAATTCGCAAGCGATTTTCCTTCAAAATACAGCGGAGTTACCCTTTTTAAGAGAGTTGGCTCAACAACACTGAAGATCACCAACAGGCCAGGGAAAACTATAAACTCTTCTTATTTCAACCTAGTATAGCAAAGTTCTCGAAAAAAAACATATTATCTTCCTGAAAGCCTCTTTTCTTCTTCAAGTCCCTCATGAATCTGTTCGCCCAATCGAGCCAATCGCTTTTCAGTTTCCTGCTTATAGTTCTTAAAGTCACGTTTTAATTCGACATACCTCGAGGCAATATTGAGACTTGCCAGAACTGCAACCTTGCCAACAGCAACGCTTCCGGAAGCTCCGGAGGAACAATTTTCCTCCACCAGATCCGTCACCATCTTGATAATCTCGTCAACCTCTTCTTCCGGCGCACCGGTATAAAAGGCAAACTCAATTCCTATAAGTTGAAAACGAACAAGTCGTTCCAATAGCTCTACCTCGCAGTAAATACAGGGTTAACTTTTATAGATTGAATACTAGTCATTCATCAGCCAGTATCTGAGGATTGGCCAAAACGCTGAACTGTAACCTATTCATTTGTATTGTTCTGGGCTTCCACCGAGAACAAATTACCCTGAACTACGGAATCGGATGATTTATCAGCTTCTCTATCACTCTCCGCAGGAACTCCGCTTTCAGATTCCCATTCTTCAATTTTACCAATCAAACTGCTTACCCTTGAAGAGATATCACCACGCTCATTCTTCATAGAGGCAAGATCATCCTGCAGAGTCTCAATGGTTGCCTCACGTCGCTCTAAACGTTCAGTCAAATCCGTGTTTTCAGCCTGCAGTACATTGAATTTCTCAAGTAATGTTGAAACAAATCTTTCAAGTCGGCCAAGCTCATTTTCTTCAGTCATAACAAATACTCCACTATAAATATAATATATAACAATACGTGTAATTTAGAATACAGGACAATTATACCCGCGATTTATTTTATTGCAAGCCTGCTAGCATCGTGAATATTGCCAGCCTGAAGGTGACCCGTTTTTATAGGGCATATGACCATGAAAAGGACTGGGGTTTGAATCAAAAACAAGGGGAAGAAAATGTTTATCTCCTTCCCACATCGGCAGCTCTGGCAGCTCTGATATCCGTTTCCAGTGCAGATCACCTTCCTCATTTGATGTCGCAGGGTTACCACGATACTCTGTCACCAAAAAAATAAACCCAAACCAGTTCTCACCATTCAAGCCAAACCCTGGCCAGTTAATTGTCCCCCGCAGATCAATTTTAATACATTCAATACCTGCTTCCTCATAGATTTCACGCTTCAGGCAGGACAGCGCATCTTCATCCGGTTCCAGTTTGCCCCCAAGGCCATTGTATTTTCCCAGATGCTGATCTTCGGATCGCTTATTTCTATGAACCAACAACACACTCTTCCTATCCTCTGAAAGGATAAATCCCAAGGTTGCCAAAATTGGTGTATACATCAACTACTCCTTATGATTTAATAGAGCTAAATGCAATTAAAGTGTTTATCATTCTCATATTATTCTGTGTGCTTTTCCCTACACAGGCTTTTATTCCTTATACAAACAAACCATTGTATATAATGCGGGCATTCTACTCTTATAAAACTCTTTTTCTGCCACTGTCAGGTGCTTCAAAGCAGCTTGCCTTTAGTGGCTGTCTCTTGCTTTTTATTTTTTTTTACCCCTTATCGATTTTTGCTGCAAACCCTTTTCCCCATTACCCGGTAATTAGCAAAAACGTTCAGTTCTGGGAGAAAATCTACAGTCAATACTCTACCAGCCAGGCCGTGGTTCATGATTCAAATAATCTTGGTATAGTATATGAAGTACTCCCTATTTTCAGCCATCGCCTACCAGGTGCTTCGAAAATTAACCGCCCACTTATCAAAGGGATTAAGAATAAATATACTCAAATCCTGAATCAACTCGCCAAGGGCGTACACCCCAGAACCAGAGATGAAAAACGGGTGGCAGCTCTTTTTGGAAAAAGCAGTCGCAGGCGTTTACAAAAAGCAGCAGATTCTGTTCGTGTCCAGATTGGCCAGAAAGACCGCTTTTTGGAAGGCGTGATTCGCTCGGGAGCCTATATGGCTAAAATTCGTAAAATATTTAAAGATCAAGGACTGCCACAGGACCTTGCTTACCTTCCCCATGTGGAATCTTCTTTTAATCTCAAGGCATATTCTAAATTTGGTGCATCCGGGATTTGGCAATTTACCAGATCCACCGGAAAACAGTACCTTACCATCAACTACGTTATTGATGAAAGACAGGATCCCATACGGGCAAGCCATGCCGCTGCTAAATTCCTCAAAAAAAATTACAAACGCCTTGGCAGCTGGCCACTTGCTCTCACAGCCTATAATTATGGCCCTGCAGGAATGGCTCGTGCGAAGAAAGCCCATGGCAGTTATGAACAAATTTTCACCCACTACGAAAAAGGACATTTCAAATTTGCATCGCGAAATTTTTACTCCGAATATCTAGCAGCCGTGCGGGTTGCAAAGAGACTTGAGAAAGACCCCTCTGTACACCAACACACCCCTCCTGCCACCTTAAGATTCACCCTTCCCGCTTACATCTCCACCCGTGACATCTGCAGACATTTTAAGATATCAGAAAAAACTCTGAAGCAGTTTAACCCCGCTCTGAGACGTTCTGTACTTCAGGGAAAAAAATATATCCCTAAAGGATACACACTGCTTCTCCCCTACAACAACCAGAACAAAAAACTTGCAAGCAGGGTACCTGCTCAAATCTATCACCAGAAACAGAAACCAACAAAATTTCACCGGGTTCGCGGCGGCGATACTGCCGGAAAAATCGCAGAAAGATACCGGGTCAGCCTCAAATCATTACGACGTGCCAATAATCTTGATAAAAATGCAGCCATATTTATTGGCCAGAACCTGCGTATCCCCGATACTGCCCCACGATCAAAATCTTCAAAAACTATCCGTTCTACAAAACAAAAGGTTTCCAGCCAAAAAGCCCAAAAGCCCACTGCAACCCAAGCAAACACTCTGCCGACACTTAGCGATAGCAAAAAGAATAAACCCACATGGAAAAATATCCAGAAAGCCCGAAGTGTTGTGCTAGGAGAACTTGGCGTTCAGCGCTCCCATAAGGGGAACAATGCAAAACTTGGAATTATAATAGTACAGCCAGATGAATCCTTACGTCTTCTTGCAGACTGGCTAAAAATCCAGGTACCGGAACTTCGCAAGCTAAACAATTTTTCAAAAAGTCGTAAACTACAGCCCGATGAGAAAATCAAAATCACCTTAAAAAAGGTGTCTGCCAAACAATTTGAAGAAAAACGATTTGACTTTCACCTCGAAACTGAGGAAGATTTCTTTAGTGCGTATAAAATTGTTGGAGTCAATTCATACAAAGTCAAAAAAGGGGATACTGTATGGGAAATTTGCAGGAAAAAATTCGACCTTCCCTTCTGGTTATTAAAAAAATATAATGCAGACCTTGATTTCAGCAGACTTCAACCCTCACAACGGTTGACAATTCCGATTGTGAAGGCTATCTGAGAACACTCAGAGTGCCATATTAAATTAAAATAAATTCGTATTAATAAGGAGTTTACAATGGATATTTCAAAACGTATTGCAGAAATGAAAAAACAGCCGGGATTCAATGATAATGTCGGAATGATCCTCATGCATAATGGTACCGTCCGTGGGTGGTCCCGAGCTGATAATAAAAAAACGGTTGTTGCACTCGAAGTTACTCCTGATCTTGAAAAAATCGAAGCTATTCGCCAGGAGCTTCTTACGCGTGAAGGAATCTTTGATATTGTTACAGAGGCCCTGACTGGACGTTTCCTCCCTGGAGATGACCTGCTCTATCTTATCGTGGCAGGAGACATTCGTGAGAATATCAAACCCGTACTCGCAGAACTGCTCGACAGGGTCAAGGCAGAAGCGATCACCAAAAAAGAGATAATGGCTTAGCGATCCTCCACTAAAAGGTACCATATGTCTAAAGCAAAAAAATTCATTCGAAAGTTCAAAGACACTAAAACACTTCCCCATGTGGTAACTAACCTGTCCCGCCTTATTGCAGACGAAGATTCCACCATGAAGGATTTTGAAGATGTTATCAAAATGGATCCTATCCTGGTGGTACGTCTACTGCGCCTTGTTAACTCTCCATTTTACGGACTTTCCCAGCGGGTTGACTCCATTGGACGCGCTGTTGCGTATCTTGGCATGAAGAACCTTCATAACCTTGCAGTGACAGATGCTCTGAAGAATATCTTCCAAGAAAAAAGCACATCACAGGCATTCTCCCGGGAAAAACTCTGGCTCCACTGTGCAGCTGTCTCTATTTGTGCCAAGATGATTGCTGAAAGAATTTTTGAAGCCAATGGAGACGATGCCTACCTCTGTGGTATCTTGCACGACTTTGGACTTATTGTTGAGTCACAGGTGGACCCAGAAAACTTTTTTGCAGCCTGTGATGCATGTGCAGATGGTGAATCGCTTACCACTCATGAACAGGAACATTTGGGAACAGATCATAGTGAAATTGGCTACCTGCTTACCATTGACTGGGAAATGCCTGTAACCATCCAGGAGGCTATACGGGATCATCACCTTGAAAGTGGTGATTACGCCCCCGAAAGCCTGACCGGTATTATTCAGATTGCTGAATATATTACCGGACAACTCGGCTATACCGCACTTTCAAATATCACCCCGGAACTTCCCACCCATCTTGTTACCCATATGCAGGAGAACATGGATGAATATAAAGTTCTGATAGAAGATCTTCCGGAAGAAATGAGTAATGCTCAGGACCTCTACGGAGGCTAGGTACTTATCATGGCTGATAGATTCTCGATTTTTGACACTGTAACTTCATATCAGCAGGAGATAGACGAACTGCTGCAACTCCTTACCAATTTCCTTCCCGAAAGCCACTGTGTATGCATCGATAACAGTGGCAAACAATCTGGCCTGAGTAGCGGATCATTACCGGACAAGGCAAACATTGACAATTTTCGGAAACTGCTAAAAAGCGAAGACAAAGAATTTGCAATTGCCTCTCTACCCGAGAAGAACTGGTCGGCTCTTGCTCTTCCAAAGATCAAAGCCCTACTCCTGTTCACTCACCCACAACAGACAGACCAAAGCAGCGCAACTGAAGCCGAAACCATTCGCCTCTGCTGCAGACTCTTCACTAGCCACCAGGAAACGGCAGCTGCACAAAAAAAGCTCGATATTCAAAAAAAACAATTTGACCGGAAATTTTCAGTCCTCGAAAAAAAATATCAGTCCACCCTGGAAGATAATGAAAAAAGCTATCAGATAATCCAGGAGCAACAGGCAAATTACTCCAACACCCTGCAAATCGAAATTGAGATACAGACCAAAGAACTGCGTAAGGCAAAAGTTGCCGCGGAGGCTGCATCCGTTGCAAAAAGTCAATTCCTCGCGTCTATGAGCCATGAAATCAGAACTCCGATGAACGGTGTTATTGGATTTACAGAAATGCTTCTTCTGACAGAGCTCGATGAAGAACAGCGAGACAGCGCTGAGACCATCAAACGAAGCGGTGAAGCACTGCTCGGGCTTATCAATGACATCCTTGATTTCTCCAAGGTTGAAGCAGGACAGATGAGCCTTGAATATATCGATTTTGACCCTGAAATCACAGCGCATGACGTGTGTGAACTGGTTCGGCCACGCGTTGCCGGAAAACCTATTGAAGTTCTCTGTAAAATTGATGACAACCTTCCTGCAAATATCAGTGGCGATCCTGGTCGATTTCGCCAGGTTCTGGTCAATCTTTTAGGCAATTCAGCAAAATTCACAGAAAAAGGAGAGCTTGAACTCACGATTAACGTGGAAGAAGAGACCGAAAAGGAACTCACACTCCACTGCCTTATCCGGGATACCGGCATTGGCATTGACCCTTCAAAATGTGACTCAATCTTTGAAGCATTTAAGCAGGAAGACGGAACAACCACCAGAAAATATGGCGGAACCGGCCTTGGACTTTCCATCTGTAAAAAAATTGCGAGCTTAATGCAGGGAAAAGTCTGGGTGGAAAGTGTCCAGGGGGAAGGCTCAACATTCCACTTCACTTCAAAAATGCGTAAATCGTCTATATCACGAACAAAAACACTCAAGCAACTGGATCTTGAAGGAACCAGAATGCTTATTGTGGATGATAATGCTGCCAATAACAACATTCTTGTGCACCTTCTTAAAAATGCGGGTATTAAACCCACCGCATTGCTCGATGAAACGAAGACCTTGGAAACACTGGCGCAAGCAGAAGAAGATTGTAAGCCATTTGATCTTGCCATTATTGATCTGCAGATGCCAGCCATCTCCGGATTCGAACTTGCAACCATGATCAGGAAATCCTCTCTCAAGAGTAAGGATATTCCATTTCTCGCCTACACCTCCTCAACGGAAAAGATTGCCAAGAAATGTAAAGATGTCGGATTCACGGCATTTCTCAATAAACCGGCAAGACGTTCCATCCTACTCCGTACTCTTTCAAGGACCCTGGGGAGTGGTGAACTCGAAACAGCTCCTGAGGCTGATACAAAACTGGTCACTCAATATTCGGTACGGGAAGAAATCAAACAATCAATCAGGATTCTGCTGGTTGAAGACAATCTGGTCAATCAAAAACTTGCCAATATGATTCTTACCAAAGCCGGATATAATGTGGAAGTTGCCGCCAATGGAAAAATTGCAGTGGATATGTTCAGCAGTGCTCCTGAGAATTTTGATACTATCCTAATGGATGTGCAGATGCCGGAAATGGATGGCTACGAAGCCACCAGACAGATTCGAAAACTCGGATTTACCGACGTTCCTATCCTCGCCATGACAGCCAATGCCATGAAGGGGGATCGTGAACTCTGTATTGAAGCCGGAATGAATGATTACATAACCAAGCCGATCAAAAGAGATATTGTTTTCAATATGCTGGATAAGTGGTTATGTTCTAAACCATAATTTGCCATACAGTAACAAAACAGATCACCTCTTCCATACACCGAATCTTATGTCAGAACAGCAAACAGAGAAGATATCCTCCTTCAACAAACTTCTCAACTGGGCCAATACCCCCCTCCCAGACAGCTCATCTTTACTTTATAAAATTCACACGTTTGTCCGAATTATTTTTATAACCTTCAAAGAATTTCGCAACAACGATCTCAATATTCGTGCAAGCGCTCTAACCTACACCATTCTCTTATCACTGGTTCCCATGCTTGCAATGAGTACTGCTGTGGTGAAGGGTCTTGGTGGTGGGGATGAGTTAAGCCAGGTGGTTTACAGCTATATTGACACTCTTGAAGAGACAACCCCCCTGACCCATATCGGGGTGCCGGAAATTCTGACGAATACTGGCCCCACAACCACCCCTGACACGGCCACTCTTCCTTCTCAGAAAGATGTGGCAATCACTGCTCAGTTCCGAACAGCAGCTGATCAAATTTTTAAATATGTAGATAATACAGACTTTGCAACCCTTGGTACCATCGGTGTACTTGGTGTTCTATTCAGTGCAATCCTTGTCCTCAGTAATATTGAACTCTCCATGAATACGATCTGGCATATATCATCGGGAAGATCACTGCTTCGAAAAATTACAGACTACCTCACCTTTCTTATCCTTATGCCGCTGTCACTCAACTTTGGTTTTGCGGCTAATGCAGTGTTGAAAAATGACAATCTTCTCAACAAAGTGCTCGGTGTAATCCCCGGTCCTCTGGTTGAAACAGGACTCCTGCTTTTCGTTCCACTCTTTTTTATTACCCTGACCCTCTTTCTTATTTATATCTTTTTTCCAAATACAAAAGTTAAACCAGGTCCGGCCTTTATCGGTGCTCTTTTTGCCGGCGCATTCTGGTTTCTGGCGCAAAATTTCTATATCGGCCTACAGATAGGAGTATCGAAATACAACGCAATCTACGGCTCTTTTGCCACTCTGCCACTCTTTCTGATATGGATGTTTCTTGGGTGGGTTTTTATTCTTGGCGGTGCCCAACTAGCCTTTGCCTGCCAGCAGCATCGAAACTATCAGCTCCAAAAGCTCACGCATTCGCCACTTGAACAACTGAGTGCGGCTTTTGACATTCTAAATATTATTTATGCACACTATGCTGAAAAAAAGAAATTAACAAAAAAAGAACTCCCGGCCCATTGTTCTGCCTATTCAGCCACTCTTCTTTTCAGCAGCCTCAAGAAGCTTACACTATCACAAACAATTGTCTGCACCGAAAAAGGACGTCTCCTTCCTGCAGGACCTCCGACCAGTTTACAATACCAGGAAATTGTTTCTTCAATTCTTGGAAATTCTTACCCGAACACCATTGGCGGCAAAACGGCAGAAGACCTTTTCAGACAAACACAACCCATTCTGGAAAGAAATTTTACCACCACAACGCCCTAACAACTTATTCCCTATCATTAAAATATTCCCTTGCAATATACTTAGAAATAGCTATTATATGGGAATAGTTATTCTTACAAACTTAAAATAAATACCACGGAGAATTATAATGAAAAAGTTTACTTGTTCAGTATGCGGTTATACCCATGAAGGCGATAGTGCACCTGATAAATGCCCTCAGTGTGGCGCAGCTGCCGATAAGTTCAAAGCAGCTGTCGAAGGTGAAATGGCATGGGCCGATGAGCATGTAATTGGCGTTGCAAAAGATGTTGATCCTGCAATCGTCGAAGCCTTACGTGCCAACTTTAACGGTGAATGTACTGAAGTTGGAATGTACCTTGCTATGAGTCGTCAGGCAGATCGTGAAGGCTACCCTGAAGTTGCAGAAGCATACAAACGCATTGCATGGGAAGAGGCTGAGCATGCA
The DNA here is from genome assembly GCA_964621915.1 of uncultured Desulfocapsa sp. Taxonomy (GTDB): domain Bacteria; phylum Desulfobacterota; class Desulfobulbia; order Desulfobulbales; family Desulfocapsaceae; genus Desulfocapsa. Next base: position 47,682 of record CAZUPS010000010.1, read on the forward strand.
TCTAGATTTGCAGAGATGCTTGGCGAAGTAGTTGTCGCATCCACCAAAGAAAATCTTGAGGCACGAGTTGCTGCAGAGCATGGTGCATGTCAGGGTAAGAAAGATCTTGCAGTTGAAGCCAAAAAACAAAACCTTGATGCAATCCATGATACTGTTCATGAGATGTGCAAAGATGAAGCACGTCACGGCATGGCTTTCAAGGGCTTGCTGGAAAGATACTTCGGTTAGAACTGACGAATATCAAAAAGAATACTTGATTCACCTGAGCCTCTGTGTTTTTTTACACGGAGGCTTTTTTTTATTCTTCCCCCTAACACCCCGCCAGCATCAGGCTGAAATTTTATTATGAATACCACCGAAGCCCTTCAACAACGACGCTCCGTACGTGCTTTTCTAGACAAAGAAGTTGAAGAAGAGAAAATCAATGCTATTCTTTCAGCCGCCAGCCACGCACCATCGGGGGCCAACATGCAGCCCTGGCAGGTAGCCGTAGTCTCTGGAGAGACAAAAAAAACGCTGCAGGTAAAGATTGAACAAAGCTTTCGACAAGGTGAAAGGGGAAATGCCGACTACCAGTACTACCCAAAAGAATGGGTTAACCCGTATAAACGCCGTCGTATCCATTGCGGACGACAGATGTACGATACTCTGAAGATAGCACGACGGAATAAACAGAGTCGGCTGGATCAGTGGGCCGCAAATTATCGTTCCTTTGATGCTCCGGTGATGCTTCTGTTTTTTATGAATGCTTCGATGCAGACGGGGGCATACCTCGACAACGGTATGTTTTTACAATCGATAATGCTCGCAGCTTTAGATCAGAACTTAGCGACCTGTCCACAGGCATCCTTAGCGGATTATCCGGAAATTATTAAAACCACGTTGGGATATCCACAGGAAACCATTTTACTTTGCGGCATGGCACTAGGATATGAAGACAAAGAGGCACTGATAAACAGTTACCGAACACCACGTGAAGCTTCCTCCACCTTCACCCAATTTTTCCGATAGTTGGCCATTCCGTTTAAAGAGAATCCTTTTTTTTCATTCACATACCAGTAGAAATCCGTAAAAATTGTCATTTATTCAGCACTGGTACGTTTTTTCGGCACAAAGAGCCCCCCCCCCTAAATACAAGGTTATTCCAGCCAGACACAAACTGAACAGCTGGAGGCATTAAAATCATTAGTCAGAATGTGTAAAAAACAACAACTTCTTGATTTATTCCCTCAAATATGAGGTACTGAAGAGAGAGTGTTGTTCAAAATCACACAAAACATAGACAAACTACACAAATATATGCTCACCTTTGCCCGTCAATTACCATTTTCCATCTACCTGCTCATTTTCGTCCTGTTGCAGTTTATTCTCGTAGGGCTGCTCTCCTATGGCAAGCAACAGGTATCAGACAGTTACCAACAACAGTTTTCTCTAGAGCTTGAAAACGACTTCGCATTCACCCTTTCTCATTACCGTGACCTCTCGAATTTTTTCTTTCGGACTCAGATCAATCAGCCATCAATTCTATCACTTATGGAGCAGGCTGGCAGTGCTTCCGATGCTGAAAAAGTCTCTTTGAGGCAGAACCTCTTTATGGAAATTAATCCAAGGTCCAAGGCGGCAAAAAGTGAACTCCGTCATGTGCACTTTCATCTCCCCAACGGGAATAGTTTTTTACGAATGCATAAGCCAAAACTATTCGGGGATAACCTAAATCAGGCACGGGAAAGCGTACGACTTATTGGCCAGGAACAGCAATTCCTCGAAGGTTTTGAACTCGGGCGTCATTTTTATGCCATTCGCTATCTCTATCCTCTCTTTAATGTGGAGAAAAAGTTTTTAGGAAGCGTGGAAACAGGTGTTTCCTTTCCGCAGTTCCGAAAAAGCCTCTATCAGCTTGCAAAAGGTGAGTATTACCTCCTGGTCAAAGAAGAAATAGCAGAGAAGAAATTAGTTACCGATGGGAAGAATAATTTTCAACGTTCTTTTCTCAGTAAACAATTTTTTATGGAAAAGTCAGATCTTGACCATGACCTGATGGCAAAGCATTTACAAACCCCAAACCATATTTCCCTGCCTGTTATGGCAACGATAGACAAAAATATTAAAAAACAGGCAAAGATACAACTACCCGATGGAGAAACATTCAGTATAACGACCAAGGTAGCCAGAGAGAATTATCTCGTGTCATTTCTTCCTCTCAAAAATATCCTTAACGCAGATATCGGATATCTGGTCTGGTATTCAAGAGATCCAAACTTCAGCTATATTGAACGGGGCTATCTTATTTCCTACTTTATAGGCTCTATTCTTATTTTTGCTATTTTATTTCTCTATCGCTGGTCCACAAATAGAATTTTCAATCAGATCAAAAAACTCGAAGAGACCAAAGAAGAACTCACCAAATCCCATTCCGAAATAGAACAGATTTTCAATACTGCAGCCGGTGGCATGCGTGTTATAGATAAAAACCACAATGTTCTACGGGTAAATGGACGTTTCCTGCAGTTGAGCGGTATGGAGGAGCAGGAGTTATTAGGTCTCAAGTGCTACGAAGTCTTTGGCGGTTCTTCTTCCTGTATGACAAATACTTGTCCGCTTGAACGCATAACAGTAGGCGGTGAAGAGTGGATTGAACACGAGTCCATTAAACATTTTCCAAATGGTAGGACTCCACCCTGTATAATTACTGCCACGCCCTACCGAGACAGCAACAACGAGGTCATCGGAATCATAGAAGATTTTAAAGACATCTCCGACCGCAAGGAATTCGAAAAGCAATTAAAACTGCTCGCCCGCACCGATGCCCTAACCGGTCTGATGAACCGGCGTGGTTTTATCCGTGGTTCCGAACAAATGCTTCGCCTTGCCAAGCGCCAGAATAACACCCTTTTTCTGCTCTTTGCTGATCTGGACAATATGAAACGTATTAATGACGATTTAGGTCATGCAAAAGGAGATCTTGCCCTTCAAGAAATTGCAAAACTCCTTATGAAGACTTACCGAGAGACTGACATTATAGGTCGACTCGGGGGGGATGAATTTGCAGTGCTTCTCGTTGATGTCTCAGCAAAGGAGAAAGAAACCATTACTGACCGTTTCCAGAAAAACCTGGTCCAATGGAACAAGGCCTCCAGTGAGGATTTCACCCTGTCTTTGAGTATAGGGATTGTGCAATCCCACTCTGAAACCCAGGAAGATATGGAAGCCCTTCTTCATCGTGCAGATCAGGCCATGTATAAAGTCAAAAAACAACGCCGGATAGAGCGTGGACAAAAATGATCACAGAGGCAACTCATCATGGCTGAGATATTCATTGTCGATGACGATGTAATGCTGCAGCAAATGCTTGTCCGGCAGCTGCAACTCTCCGGTCATCAAACAAACTGTGCCGACACACTTTCTAAAGGGCTGGAACAAGTCCTTGCCGGAACATATGATATCGCTCTCCTCGACGTCCAGCTACCTGATGGAAATGGCTTGGAATATATCCCTAACTTTAAGGATGCATCATCATCTCCTGAAGTCATAATTATTACAGGAAAAGGCGATAATGATGGTGCAGAGAAAGCCATAGTCAGCGGTGCCTGGGGCTATATTGAAAAGCCGCATGTTATTAAAGAACTGATACTTCATATTGCACGTATCCAGCAGTATCGAAAAGAAAAAGACAGAACCGATAAAGTACCAGTTGTTCTGAAACGAGACGCCATAATAGGCAACAGTGAAATAGCAAAAGATCAGCTTAGCGTTGATGATCCGATCAGAGATGATCTTGATCAGGTTCTCATAGCCGGTGCACGAGCTGCGGACCTGGTGAAACAAATCCTGACCTTCAGCCGCCAGGGAGAGGAAGAGTTAAAACCCCTCGACATCCGGATAATCATAAAAGAGGTCCTCAAACTCTTACGATCCTCATTGCCAACAACCATTGAAGTGAAAGAGGATATCGATACTTCCTGCGGCATGATATTGGCTGACCCCACCCAGCTCCATCAGGTACTAATGAATCTTTGTACCAATGCCAAGCATGCCATTGATGGACAAATTGGAACCCTGAGTGTTTCATTAATGGAAAGACAGGTCACGGAAGCTGAGACCATTGAGGATTGCCCACAGCTGGAACACGGCACCTATCTTGATCTTAAAATAAGTGATACGGGTTGTGGCATGGATGGATTAACCATGGCAATGATCTTTGATCCATTTTTCACAACCAGGAAAACCGGAGAAGGTACGGGGCTGGGCCTGTCCGTCGTCCATGGAATAATCAAACAGCATCAGGGGGGAGATTACCGTTTGCAGCGTAGCAAATCAGGGTACCACTTTTCATGTATACCTGCCGGTGATTAATAAAAAGCTTGTGGACACTGGACAACTGCTTATCGAGCCCCTGCCAAGAGGAGATGAACGAATACTGCTGGTTGACGAGGAACCGGTTATTGTCCGTATGCTGGAGCGGGTGTTGGATATCCTTGGGTACAGGGTGACTGTCTTCTCCAGTTCCATGGAAGCATTAGCCAGCTACACAAAGAATCCTGACAAATTTGATCTGGTTATCACCGATATGACCATGCCTGAAATGAGCGGGATTGATCTGACTAGGGCATTACTTACTCTCAGACCGGAACTGCCAATTATTCTGTGTACAGGCTTTAGTGAAGCGATTAACGAAGCACAGGCAAAGTCGTTTGGTATTCGTGACTATATCAAAAAACCAGTTGATACACTTCGCTTGGCCAGGGCAATAAGAAAAGCACTGACACCTCCTTAGGATAAGGAGTAAATTCTACGATCAGCGGCAGCCAAAAATCAGGTAGCTTTTCCAGTCTTAAATTGCTATAAGATTACATATTTTGGCATGGTCCCGTAGCTCAGTAGGATAGAGCACCAGATTCCTAATCTGGGTGTCGCGCGTTCGAATCGCGCCGGGATCACCATACAGCGTTTTTATTTTGGGGCATACCCAGCGCATACCCCAAGGTGAAACGCCCCCCCCAACCACTGCCTCAATATTTCTTCACATTTCATCAAGAGACAACGCAGAAGTCGGACAAGATTCAAGCATTTCTGTTATTAAACTGTCATGCTCTTTCAGGAAAAAATCAGAGATAGACAATTTCCCGTTTTCTTTTGTTACAAACCCCGGAAGAAGTTCTTCGCACCGGTGGCATGATTTTCCATTACAAGCATATGGGTAGATTCTAAGTTCGTGCATTTCAAGCCCTATAAAAAATATGATCACCAATCTCAGCAATCTTTTTCATACGTCGATTCCATCCAGGATTAACATCAACAGAATGGTAATGATCTACACCCTGCATAGTATTTCCCTGTAATCGCTGATCCATTGCAATAGCAGCTGCCTCGAAGCACATCTCAAACGCATGGTGGTCGGTGACGTCGTCTGGTTTGTTATCCGAGTACCAAGAGAACTGCTGAGGCTGTTGTATCACCTCGACAACGGATTTCCTCCGTTTTGTGGTTCTTGCGATCACCACATGAGCAACCCCGATTTTACCTTCTAGTGGTTCGCCCCTGGCCTCATGGTAAATATTGAGAGCCAGCCAATATATTGATTTGACAAATAGCATTTCTACCCTTCTTTAGTGCTTTGCTTTTCATAACGACAATTGAGTACAGCAAGAGTCTCAAGGACAGCCACGAACTTCCCTGTTAAATTTTCCAGCTGTTTGTCCATCCTTTCCACCGCCTCTCTCTGGTGTCTCATTTCAGTAAGCAGATGATTCTGGCAATGTGCCTGCATCTTGTCATGTGCTCTATAGCTGATATATCGAGGTTCCCCGTTTTCGGTGATGAATCGTTCATCAATCTCGGATATCTTCAAATCCAGCTGCAGCATTCTTTTGTCAATCTGTGCTTCAATTTCATCATCGAGGACAGAAACTTTTTCGAAAAACTGTGTTGTTGATTCCTCCAGGATCTCCACTCGTTTGATCAGCACCCCATAGGTACGCCCAACTCCAAATATTACACAGAGCTGGGTGATTACAAACGCTGCAACCCCGATATCCTTGTTATCAACCTGCATGGGCGATCACCACTTGCATGCATTGCAGATCGTTTTTATCAGTCCAAAAAGCAGGGCCGCCAAAATCCCGCACAGCTCCGTAATAATCAATGGCCATATGCCGTCTCCAACGCCTCAGCAACCACACAGATTCAGCCTCCACAATTCTGAGCATATTATTCAGAAACACTCGATCAGCTTCTTCTTTATCAGCTATGCTATTACCAACGTGATACATATAATCATGTATATCACACGCCTCTTTGATAGATAGCCAGAGCAAATGCCCAGGCACAAGGCGGCCTTTCCAGCCGGATGTCCCGCAGCCATTGCATATTGCTTTGTGTGCTGCAGGACTGAGCTGGAAATATTCTGCTGGAGCAAACAGGTACATGACTATTCCTTATTATAGGCCATAATTACAGTATCAGCAGCACACCCAGGAGGTGCAAAAACAGAGGCTCGATAGTTCAGGTTTTCATGCGATCCCACCGGAAAATCAGTCCCGCAAAAGCAATAGGCTTGATTCGTCCCTTTGCTACCATCGGCCCCGATGGTCGTGGTCGCATCCGGCACCAGCAGATCAGCGCAACCGGGAAAACTAAACTTGATTTCCCCGCCGTAATATGATCCCGTTTCAGGCAACCAGGTGAACTTTTTATTGTTTCCCTTGAGCGCTTCCAGGGAGTGGGTTTCCGTAGTGTTGAACTCTCCGCTTTGCACCTCTGCTTTTTCAAGGGCGGATTGTGTTGGCGCAACCACAGGAATTGCAGCTGCAGGGCGAGAATTGTCGTTATTGCTCTCCGTCTGTCTGGAATCGTTTGTTGCATCCAAGATGCTCTTTATCCCATCCATAGCAGCACCAGCACTATCCCGTGCGTTCTGCTGAGTAGAGCCATTCTGTGCCAAAGCAGCATCGAGTTTTGTTCGTGCATCTGTCTTGGCATCCTGTCTGACAGCCGTATTGCTGTCCACGTCGGCATCGAGCACCAGCACCAAGACATTGTGACCATCATCGGTCTGCATATCGATATCATATCGCTTGGTCACAGCAGACTCTGGAGCAGCACAACCTCCAACAAACAGCAACAGACAAACAAGCAGCAAACCACCACCAAAATTCAAATAATGTCGCATCAAAAAACCTCTTTCAAAATTGGGATAATTCCCGATTACACCTGATAATATTTTATTTTCTGCTCAACACCAGCCCTCGCAACAATAATTCCAGCCAGCACATCAACTCGCACACCAACCGGATATTGAGTATCCGACTCTGCGCTAAATCTGCCGCCACCATCAAACGCCAGGCTATAATTCCGGCCAGAGCGTGAAATAATCTTCCCGGTCTGTCGCACTGCATTACTCATCTGCAACCCTCCTCATAGCCAAACTGGCAGTTGCCGTGAATTCCTTATCAGTGATTTTAACAGTGTATGTAATGGACTCGAGTTGCGCTTTATACGGCCCCTCCTCGTCTATTTTGTCGATCAAATCACCTGGCATCATATTTTTATCCGCAGGAATCTCGGCAGTAACAGGTTGCCAGTCCTGCCCCTCACGATCAAGGATAGCAATTCCCTTGGCCCGAGCCACTTCAGCCGTCGAAATAAGAGGCCCACTCACCGGATCGGCCCGGCGACATTCCTCGCACGGCGTTCCATCAGCAAGAATTACACAGGGCAGACGATGACAAACAACGCGAACAGCCATTACACCACTCCTATTTTTATTCTGATCTCAATCGGATAATCCGTTTTCCCCTCGCGGATCGCAACGTCGGTGGGCGCACGAAACAAAAACGAATGAAAATCAACTTTGTAGCTGATATCAGCAATAGCAGGCAGACCGTTGTCACCATCCACCGTTAAACGCCGCCCCCGGATAGGCTGCAAAACCGGAGTATTGCCATAAAAGAAACTCGCTGGCTGTTCTGCAGGAAAATATTTTAAATCCTTATATCTGGAATCATCGTCAAAAGAGAAACCGCAGCGCTCCTCCCGCAACTGACAAGACATACCCAAATCCTGCACACTGCCATGGGTCGGGCGGATCCATTCTATTTGCAGCCCTGCCTCTAAATGAATCAGAAAATAAATATCCGTATCTTCATTGATGACAAATGAAGTTTTTGGATCACCAGAGGAATCAATATTACGGACAGGATCAAATTCAGGGACAACCAGGGCGTTAGAATCCACCCCGGCACCAAATTCCAGAACCAGCGTTGCAGGAGTATTCATGCTGCAACCTCCTCGCCTGGGATAAAAACCTGTACGGATTCGATTTCATCGTCAGTAACCGTCCATTCACGATATTTTGTCAGATAACTGATAGTAGCCAGCGAGTTGCCGGGGATCGCGCTGCTCAGACTGCCATCTTCACTGGCTGTTACTTCGCCAAGATCATCCTCCAGCCAGGTGACAGATAATGCAGAGACATTGCCCTGCAGGTCACGGTCATAAATAGGTTTGGAAACAGAGCAGGCACCGTCAACAAATTCTTTCCATGTTTCCGTCACTCTTTCGACCAGCACACCATTATCAACAATGGCCACCCAACTTCCACCGGATGTGTCGAGTGGAAAATCATCATCCCAGGGCACGGAATAGCCGCGCACCCGTTTGGTAGTGTCGGAAATATTCTCGGATTCAAGCCGCTTGCTGCTGTCCGCCGCTTCCTGGTCACTGATCTCCACATAGTTATATCCGGGCATCACATCCCGGTTGTCGGAATCGGAAAAAACACCACCGTCATCAATAACAGTATGATCCGCCACAACCTCGTGCCATTTATTCGGAGACACTGGAAACTCACGTCTGATAATCAGTTTCCCATCATGGCTGGTCTGAACAACTGCCTCGACTGTTGGAGTGCCAATCAACGATTTAATGGCGGTGAGTGGTGTCTGATTGACAACGTTAAACGTGCCACCCAAAACCGGAAAATCATCAATCTGCCAGGCGATTTCAACCCCTTCGGCAAGCTCCGCAACAATGACCGAGGCCATGGTAGTGATCGGCCAGTCTTTAGTAACAGGACGAGCATATGGAGCCTCGAGGCCGGCGGTAAGAGACAGCCCTTTTAAAATATAACTGGCTGTAAACTCTTTGCCGCTGATAGCTCTGGTACGCGGTTTTTCCTCAATAAAAAATTCATAGGTGATTCCGTTCCAGTGTATTTCCATATGGCCACGGAGCTGTATGGATTTCCAGACAGCCTGGTCAAACAGAGGGACGGTGCATTCAATAGCCGCTGAACTGGCAGAAATTGTCCAGCCAAACTCGGCAGGATTGAGAAAAACCCCATCCGCCATGATATAGAAAAGTGGTGCCTGGACGTCCTGCCTGTCCCGAAATAATCCCCAATACTGGCCGAGCGCCGCCATTACTTCAGCGTGTTGCAGCATGTCGTATTCCTGCACCAGCGCTGCAATTGCCTGATCGCCACAGATTGCCCATTCCTGGGTGAGTGCGGTTTCGGCTTTGAACATCATGTTGTATTGCTGGCCGAGCGCTGCCGCGACTGCCGCCATATCGTCGTATTTTTGGACTAGCGCACGAAGTACGTGGGGAGCATCGTTATAGTATTGAGAGAGTTCTGCGAGGATTTGATCCGCATCACCGTAATGCTGGTTTAGGGCTTGTTCGAGGACGTGCGCCCAGATTTGAGAGAGGGCGTTTTTGACTGCGACTGTTAGGTGATAGTCCTGAGCGAGTGCGGCAATCACGGGATCACGGGCCAGGTCGTAGGGTTGGCCAAGCGCTGCAAGGACGGATATCGTTCCGCCGCCTCCAGCAGCAGAAAACGTAATTAAATTGTCACGTAATGAGTTATTTGTAAGCGCTATCCAATCCACGGAACGGGCCACATCGGAGACCCTGACTTCCTGGATTGTCGATTGAGAATATTGACCAGTATATCCAGTACTGTTGATTGTAATAACATTATTTGATAGCGACTGTATTGTTACTGCATTCCCGGTACTGTCTATCGCTCCCTCTGAAAATGCATTCGTGACACCGGATTCGAAAAGCAACCCATATTGTTTAAAACCAGCAGTGATTGTTCTTGATGATTGTATATTGTCTCCCCACACACCATTATTAATAAATGATGTGTCCAGATATCTGCCGATTACTGGCTGTCCTGTATCAGCAACACCACAGGATAATAGGCCAAACCAGTTCGAGGTAAGCGCCCAATCTGCGAATATTTCTAATGTAAATCCCGTCTCCAATGCCGACAGGTCAGATGTTCCCGTCTGAAGGTAATCATCGATTCCATCAAATATTAACGCTTTGCCCGTGTAACCATCAATCAGATCGGTATTCGTCATTGATCCGCTTGGTGTCGCATGTCTGGCATTTGCGGTGGAATCTAAGATACATGCACCACCGGTAGATGGGTCTTGAGACATATGATAAACAGCTACAAAGTTACTATCCCAAACTGCCTGAGCTGGCGTGTCTCCGGTATCGCCTATATAGGTCGTATTGTCTAGTTGCTCTGAGTCGTAATACAGGTTGAGTATTGTGGGTACAGTTGCGGAAATAGTAGGAACTTTAACATGCAAAATGGCCTTGTCACTTTCCCAATTCTCAACTTCAACTTGTGTCTGAACTCCAGTGTCAGCAAGCTCTACAGCTATTTTCTTGTTTGAATTGTAAGGAGCAGTAGGCGTAGTGAAATTTTCTGTCCACCTAGCTATTCCTTTTGAAATTCTAAATTCGTCTATATATCCTAAATAGTCACCATATTCGCCATTATTAGCAATTCCAATTTCCAAAAATTGTGTTGAATTATAAATAACGGATGAACCGATATTGTGAGTTTCTAGTAAAACACCATCTAATAATATGTGTAGATCAGGGCCGCTTCTCACTACTGCTATATGCGCCAAACAATTAATAGCCAAGCCAGATGCTGTCACATAATTTATTGAAGTTGAACCATTAGTCGTGATCGAAAACTGCAAATTACCACTAGCATGATAAAGAACCCAGCCTCTGTTTTCGTTAGTCCATTGGCCGCATAAGGCATAAGTAGTGGTAACATCTGACATATACACCAAAAAATCTAGCGTAAAATGATCTGCGCCAAGATTCCAATCCTCAGAATCAGGAACACTTAAATAATCACTAGCACCGTCAAAATACATAGAAGTATTTCCAAACTTCTTTTGATCTACTTCATGGTGAACATCACCATGGGCCGTGATAGTGTGCGCAGAAGAGGACGAGTCAGTAAAAACTGTACTCCCATCAACAGAATCAGAATGAATCAATAGTTTTGTATATTCGTCATTCCCATTGTTAATATCATCAAAGACAGCAGAACAATCAAAACCACCAACACCAGACGCACCAGACAAATTTACAAGTACAGGGGAATCTATAAGCTCGGATGATTGGGCAGGGACAGTCAGCTTTATCTTTTGATCTTCGTTCCATCCAGCTAAACTCATTTTTCAACCTCACTATATCGACACTCTGCACACATCCATAAATACAAGCCATCAGCACTCCTATTTGTCATAGCATTTCCGCACTCTGGACAGGGAACAGTTTGAATCGCTCTTCTGATATTTTTCTCGATATGAGCAAGGGACTGTTCCATGGTAAATCCTCTCCTTGAACATAGAGTAAGAACTTGTTTAGCTGTCTGTACTTCCTTATTTGTAAACGCTTCTAGCATGTCCACTCCCAAGCTGATCCATCATGTACGCAATTAGATATATCCGTCCTTTGTACTACGCTGCCGCCACTGGCATGACAATTTATATATGGTGGGGATGTCAACCAATACCCCCAGCCAGGAGCATCGATGTCTAAAAAATCATTTTGATATGTTGTCCTACCTGAATAGTTGTAATAAAACTCAACAATTGGCCCACGGTCTACAAGCTGCGCCGGTTCAGTTGAATGAATAGCGTTAATACTGCTAATAAATTTATCTGCATCGGACCTGTCCGAAGGGCAATCCACCACGTCACCCCAGGAAGCGTTTGCAAAAAACATCTCAACTTTATATTTGCCGTTATACGCCCTGCCAAGCCACCAAGACCCCCCGCAACTATAAGCGTTTCCGGCAATATTAAATTCTGTCGGTGTCCACTCAACATCACCAAGGGAATCAGGGTCAATTGACTCCCAACGCCCCTGAGTAGACCGAATCGTGCCAGAAGTTGACGAACAGCCATCCTTCGCAGTCCAGTATGCCATCCCACAAAATTCATCGTCTGAAATAACAGTTGCCTGGTTCCCATCCACAGTGATCTCGTTACGCCCACCAGAAAATGAAATTCCAGCACCATTAATTTTGAAAGTAACAGGCATTTTCCCGCCAGTAACAGCAATCGTCCCCCAGCTACTCGGTGCCAGAACTTCCACGGACGAGTCACTCACCACAAGCGGTTCAACCTCATCACAGCATTGCCTGTTTACTATTCGCTGAGTGATTGTCCACGTTCCACATATTCCATCAGCAGGGGAAACGGTGATAAAGTTGGTTCCTTCAGGGTAATTAAGTTCTTCCGGCTCTGTTGGCTTTCTGGCAAAGCCTTTGATTAGTCTTTCACAATGAGGCATTTCTTTTTCGTTAAAACCAACAAACGGCCACGACTCACAGCATACAGCCTCGTAAAATGCAGGGTCATATACTTTGTCTCGAATCCCGCAATCCTTGTATATCGTTCGCTCCACACCATCCAACAGAGCATTTTCAGAAACACCGTCCGGGCAGGGAACAATCTCGTAATGATTGTTCGATTTTTCCTTGCCATCGCACTCACAGACAATGTGCTCATTTACATGCTGTCTGCAATCCGGACGTTTTCCCTCATCATCCTCGGCACCATCACCACCACTATCACTATCACCACCAGCCCCGGCCATGGAGGTCACAAAATGGCAGATATTCAATTTATCCGTATCAGTTGTGGATTCATCTTTTTCCGGCCTGCTTAAAACAACCTCGGAATATTGGTGATGATAAAAGGCGAGCACAGAACACTGCACATCCTGATAATCGTCGATCTCGTCCCCGCTTTCAGTACCGGAATACCAGCCAACGCCCATGACGCTGCTGTCTGTCCCCTCGACCATTTCACTATCATTAAAATCACCTGTGACATGAACCGTCACCTCGTCCCATTCGGTATCAAATTCGGCACGAAGAATTCCTGTTACGGTGCCATCCCAATAGGCGGTATTTCCGATAAGCCGAATTTTCGGGCCATCAAATCCCTGCCAGCTCATTACTGGCCGTCTGATTATCGGATTGTCAAATGTATGGGAAGAGCTGTTATCAATAGTGATAGTATGCACAACCCTACCGACACGTTTTATCGCTGCACCAGCCGTACCGTTTGCCATCTGCAATTTATACAACTCACTGGCGTGAGAACGGAAAATCTTCAGGGTGACATCGTAGGCAATTAAATCTGAAATAGGCTGCAACTGATTATGAGCGCAGTTTTGGGTGTAGTCTGTGATCGAATCTGCAAAGCGTTTTTTTGCATCGAGGGACTCCACTGCTGCTGCAATGGTTTCTTTGGATGCTGTCCAGATATCCGGTTCACTGCCCGTGTCCGGCTGTTGCCAGATATCCTGCAAAGCTGCTGGCTCGCAGGCTTTTATATTGTAGGTGGCATCGATCATCTCAGCGGCTTCGGCCACGCTCATTCCGTCCTGCAGCGGATCTTTTTTGATCTCAATATTCAACCAGAATGGATCAGTGATAACCGAGGAAGGGACGAGACCGAGAGAGAGCTGTTGTTCAGTCATTATTCACACCAGCTATCAGGGTCGTCTTTTGTTTTGCGCTCGTCGAGCACTTTGCCTGTGCAGCCGGAGGTGTAAACGGTCAGATGATCGTCATTATCTTCATCACCACATATTCTTGTTCCGGAACTAAAGATACCACCGTTAAAACTCTCCAGATCACCATCGCAAACAGAGAGCAAATCCGTGACGCATTGCGGAATAGTAAGCGGCATCTGTACGGATTCTTCCTCACCGTCTGCATTCATCCATTTTGCAGTTATGGTGATAGAAAGATTATCCAGGCTCAACCCGGTCATATCAATGGTGTCTGTTTCGTCGAGTGGTGTACCGTTCCAGGTATAGATATCTGTGTAGGCCCAATACGCATCAAGATCGTCTGCTGTTATTCCCTCTTCTGGGATTGGAGCGTCTGGCCGCACGGGATAGGCTTTTATCAACTGCGCAGTTACCCGGTGCCTAGCTCCGATTTTTGTACCGAGAACACGAACAACCGCAAAAATGGGCTGATCTGCTTTGAGGGTGGTCAGGCCATCCATGGTGATATCTGGTTTTTCAGCAAGCGGTTGCCAGTTTTCGTCGTAGCAATCGGTTTCCCATTTGATGCTGCTGATTGATGCCAAGATGAAACCGAGGTCAACGTGGTCTGACATTTCAAAAACAACAGAAAATTCTGTATATTCGTCGATCACTACAGCCGGGAAAATCTCCCCGATATTTGATGACAGGGTGTAAGTAAATGGTGCCAAGAGCGATGGCCATGCCTCAAAGTCAAGCCGGACGGTGACTCCGGTGTCTGTCAATCCTGCAGGACAATTATTTTTTTTGTATGTAAAAGCAGACTCTCCAGCACTTGCCCGAGCAATCATCTGGGCGATATCAAACATGGAAGCTGTTTTATCCATGCCACTTTCCACGGGTTGGGAGAGTTTTACCCAACGGCTATTGCTGGTGGAAGAATCGCTCTTTGCAACCAGGCTAGTTTGTAACGATTGGTCCATCACTGCAATCCTCCCCTGGTTCGCTTCCTGATTCCTCAGATTCTGTCACAGTGTCTGACTGAATTTCCTGAGAGCAATATTCATACTCTGTTTTGCGGTCTGCCTTTACAGCCTTTGGGTATGTCCCTTGGCCCCACTCCGGCTGGCATATTTCTCCAGCAGATCCATTGCCGAGTAATCCAGTTGCCGAGTCACCATAAATTCCGTTTCCGCAATTACCCTTTGTTTCTTCATATCCGCTAGGTGCTTCTATCTCCCTCCATTTTCCGCCGTCAGCCCATACGCAGTAGGCAAGACACTGAAAATTATTTTCAATTGAATCCTCCCGCTCTTCGATCCGCACTAAATAGGTTTTGCGATACACCCCATATTTGAGACGGAGTGAACCGAGCACAGGCTGTGAAAAATGAAAATCCCGCCCCCGCCGAACAATTGCAGGACAGGGAACCGTGTTACCATCCGCATCGGTGCATGGCCCGAGCCAGCGCATGGAGTGCAGGGCTGCAATGGGATACTCTGCTGTTGCCTGATCCTGCAGCGAGCAGTTTAGTATCTCCTCCCTGATCACGGTTGTGATTGTTGCTGCTTGATGTTCCCCATGAGACACCCGGAAAATAAACGAGAGATCGGCACGGGAGGGATAGACATAAACCGGAGTATCGAAACCAGCCAACCCGCCACAATTTGGCAGAGGAATAGTGCCACCAAATATCATGGAGCCGACACCGAGTATTCCCTGACTTTTTGAGGTACGGCCAACATCCTCGGCCCACGGTTCCTGCTCGATCAGAACATAATCCGAATCGTCGGCACTGCTGCGCGTGGTCAGAGCTATGGAAAGGGACTGCTCTTCCATAGCCGTTATGCTGATTCGCCGCCAACAACAAGTGTGAGTTTGTTTCCAGTGAGCGGGCCGCAGAGTGGTGGGATAACCCGTTTTTCAATAACTTTTACATAAGAGCCTTTGATTTTGAATACCAGGGTATCTCCTGTTTTCGGGCTACCACTCCAGCCTGCAGCCTCCAGGGTGTAGAGAGGATGACCGCCGGGAAGGATTGTGTTTATTGGGGAGAAATCAACTCCGGTACTGCCTGATCCGAGGTCGGAGAGATCGGGATCGTCGGACGTTGCCGTGAAATTTCCAGCATCATCGGTGAATGAATGGGTGATCTCCATATCCATGGTTCCCTGATTATCAAGGATCGGCTGATATGTAGCCTCATCATAGGCACCATCGGTGGAGAATGTTTCCACCCAGGAGTCAAAAGATGTTGTGATATCACCAAAATTCTTGCAGAACATTATCTTTGTTCCGGTTCTGAGATCGTTATCCCAGGCCGCATAATCATTAGCAAGAGCAGTGGAGAGCACAACGGTTGCCAGGGTATCGACAATGGATGTGATGGAACCGATTGCCTTCTGTTCTATCGTGCCGCTGACTGCGTCAAATGTTGCTTTGCTGGAGATCATTACATCGTCGCCAACGTCTAAAACTTTATCATTGCCGCTGGCGTGCGAGATATCCTGTAGATCAACGAGCAGGGTACTACCCCCTGCAGTTACAGCAGTATTGAGCGTACCGACCGAAAACTTTCGTTCAGTGCCGACGATATCGGCCTGGGTATCTATGCCATCACCATCAAAAAAACAGCAGAAATCATCGCCTGCCGTTGGTTCGAAGAAACGAAAGAGGGATGCCATTAGGGATTTTTTGTTTGCATTGCTTACCAGCATGTAAACCCAGCGATAACTGGTGAGGCCTGCTTCACGATCAGCAGAGAAAGCATGGCCGAATGTGTTTTGGAGGGTGTTTGTTATGATCTCGTTGCCGGATATTCTTCCGCCGTTTGTGTTGTCGTCGGTTACGAGGCGTGGTTTGTAGAATAGTAGTTCGTTGTTTTGGATTGGGTCAGACATGCTTTATTTACTCCTTAAACTGTTATTAGCGGGATTGAGCCGATGTGCCATTCATCTGCATCAGGATTTACATGCCCCTCGAAAGACTCAACTGCATCCAGAGCGGTGGCTGGAATCATCACTGTAAATGTTCCCAAATGATGAACCAGCGTCACCGGTTCACCAATATCACGCAGCCCAACAATCTGATCGAGTTGAGCACCGGTAAACATCCCCATGACACTGTCGTTATCAGAGCTTGCTACAAGAGTCAGGGTATCACCGCCAGATCTTGCACACCTTTGGGCAACAGGTGCCCCAAAAGTCGGACGGACAGAGATGGCCAGTTTTGACTGGTTGCGTACTCCATCGAGACGCAGATCATCATCAAGAATTATATTTCCCAGAGAAACCGTCATGTGCTCGACAACCTCTTTTTCCTGCGCTGCATACGTTCAAACGCGTCATAGTCATTTTTTGTGGGAGCCGTGAGAGTGAATTGTTCTTCTTCAGCATGATCATAGATATGCATAGTCACAGACCCACCACCGGCCCCGGCACTCACAACACCACCCAAATTAAAATTAGGCATACTCGGCAAACCAACCACTCCACCATGCTGAAATCTGTTCGAGAATCGTTTTTGTAGTTCTTCAATAACCACGCCCCAGTTTCCGGAATTAAAGGCAAGAGCAGCACGCAAGCCTGCAGCACGCACTGAAGGTTCTTTGATTACGACTTCATCTTTAGTCAGCCAGGCAGAAACCTTATCGATACCGCCTGGTCCTGTTACTCTTCCGCCTACTGCGTAGCCGTCTCCGCCTCCGCCGCCGGAGCTTGTGATGTTCACATCCGCTACCCACTTTTTTTCTGTGAGTTTTTGCAGCTCGTTATAGATTTCCTGAATGGATTTACCAGCGTCCTCTTCGATCTGCCTCCACGTTTTGCCGTTTTCGTCCTTAAACTTGTCGAGATCCTCGACCTGGTCAGTTGTGGTGGCGTTGCCAGCTTTTGCAATTTTCGTATATGTCTCTTTCCAGACACCATCCACCTCTTTCATTTCGGTGGCTGTCTTTTTGGCAGCAGTTGCCACCTCATCCAGTGGCTTTGCGTCAAGTTTTTCCAGCTCGTCTTTTAACTGCCTGATTCTTTCGGCTGCTTTTTTGGCCGCTTCCAATCCTGTATCAGATTTGTCAAAAGCAGCTGCCGCAGATTCCATTGCGTTTTCAACTATTGCTGCAGATTCTTTCTGCGCCTGCGCCCAGTATTCAGCCTTTTCATCATCTCCAAAAAATCTATTGGACTGCTCAAAAAGATATTGAAAGCCCTGGCCAAGCTTCACCGTGCCCCCCCAGGAAAGGCTGAGAATGCCGGAAACTTTGTGCAACGCCCGATATACAGTGTCCATACCATCAGCAAAATCAGCGGTAAACTCCATTACAGAAAGGGCAGACTGCTTTGACCACTCCATCCAGTCGTTGCGGTTTTCGTCAATATTTCCTTTCCACTCCTGGAGAAGTTCATTGACTACTTTTACCGACTCAACAAAAAAAGCGTTCTTTGTGATAATACCGCCAAGCGAGGTGTAGAGTTCATTATAGGATGCCTTAACAGCTGATATCACTCCGGACATAGTGTCATATGATCCTGCAGCACGACCTGCAGAGGGGCCGGCCTGTTCAAGCAATATATTGAAACGAACCTGTGCCTTTTCAACATCGGTGAGACTCTTCCACGCTTTACCGGTGGCATCATTTGCCTTGTACCAGCCCTTGACGTAATCTTCGTTCAGAGTCAGGCCAAGTGCTTCCGATGCTTCCGCTTCACCACGAAGGGCGGCAGTAATGCGCTCGACGGAATCAACGAGAGCGAATTTTCCCGCACCAAGATCAGCAGCAGTTACCATAACTTTGCGCATCTGCTCTTCTGAAAGACCCAGGCGCTTGGTCATATCTATGGTTCTGGCTGAGGCGTTACGGAGATCTGTTTCGGAGAAAATCTTTAATTCGGTTCGCAGGCTTTTAAGGGTTGTTTCCCAGGAGCTCACCGAACCAACGTCAAACTGGCGGTTGGCAGCATCCAGACTGGCACCCATATTATACATGGCACGATCAAGGGCCAGGGCATCTGTTACTGATGATCTGAGGACTGTTTGCAGGGCATAGAAGCCACCTACTGTGGCAGCCACTCCTGCAGCTGTTCCGGCGTAGGTGATATTTGTGGCAAGTTTTTTGAAAACCCCTGTTACCGGGGCAAAGTCTCTATTAATCTGCTTGGCTGTGTAGGATATCTTCTTTCCGGCAACGGAGAGCTTTTTGCTAAAACCATCGCTATCCAGAGAGAGTTGATATTCTATTTTTGTTTTTTTGACAGCCATGTGATTGTTTGCTCAAAAATAGGATAGGTGTAGTGCCAGGCATCAAGGTGCCCAGCACTGATCAGCGCATTTACTGCTGCAACAATATCTGCAGCGATTGTTACTGTTCGGGATTTTTTTCTTTTATTTTGACGATGCGCTCCATCATCCCGACAAAGAAAGGGTTTTCAGCCCTCACCTTATCGATGAGAGCGCGCATCTCATCGTGTGTATAGTTTCCGGCAAGCTCTTCCATGGAAAGCCCGGTGGCCATAGAGACTGCACGAGCTGTAACATCGTCGTTAAAAAGGATATCCATCACATGGGGGCGACCCCCAGCAGCGTTGTCTTTTTCCATTCCCTCGAGGTAATTATGCACATCCTTCATGGTGAATTTCCGCACCGTGATATCTCTGTTTGCTAGCTTATGGCTTACCATTATCCAAGTACCTCACCGGCAAAGGTACCGAAACCGGACTGCCCTTCGACGATCTCAGGCGCTACCTCAAACTCAAGAGGAGACAGTTCATCATCTATTCCGGCCACTACAGGGACGGAAGAGGTGAGCACCAGACGGCATTTACGCAGGAAGAACTCACCTTCTTTGTTTGACCAGGCATCTTCAAGATGTCCTGTGAGGGCGTAAGTTCCTGCAGTTCCAGCTCCGATGGTGTACACGGGAGTGGTATCCTCAGCAGCAGTTGAGGTCACAAAAGCCTCTTCCGTGCCAAGCAGAAAAAAACTGCTACCTTCAACCGGCTTGATCAGCCCCATAAACTCATCAATGATGTAATCCACCCCGGCAACAAGCTCATTGCCAGCAGCCGCATCTTTGACCACGGTACTGGAAAGGCGTTTTTCACCGATCTCTTTCCAATAGCCGAATCCAACCATGGTTACCGACTCCTCAGTAAGCGTTGCAGCGGTGATTGTTTGCGCTGATACAGTTGCACCAAGCGCCTCAACCACAACATCTGGCTGCCACTCATTACAGGCCATCGAACCGGAGGCAACAGCAGGCCTAGCTCGTGATTTCAGTGTTTGCCCTGCTGTACCGCACTGATTGGAAATTGCTTTGATGAGTGATTTTTGAATATCAAGATTCAGGGTGGCAATATCGCCAAAGCTGAATATTTCACCGATCTTTAGACCGGCATCGTTTACTTTATAGCCCCGGATACAGCCGGAGAATTTGCGTTGCATTAGTGACATTATTTGCTCCTAGCACGTTCGTGTTTTTGCCCGGTTGAATCCGAGATTTATTTCTGCCTCGTAATAATGATTGGTATGGCGCCCGTCCTTATCCCCATACCGCCAGTCGATATGCTGCTGCATGGTAAAATCATTCCACATTCTTTTCGAGCGCAGCTGCAGCAGGCTTGCCGCCAGCTTGTCAATGGCCGTAATGCCGGAAACAATATCACCAGCTGTAAACACACCGAGCAGCAGCCGTACTGTTAAATCTGATTTTCTGTCGCCACCACCACCAGTCATGGGACGGATAATAACAAAAGGGAAATCGTTTTCGTTCTGCTGCCCTGATCGTTTTGGGGCAATGGAACCGATCTCCACCTGTACGTCTGTGGTGCTGCCTTCATTTGCCGGATCGTCGTATAGTTCCCCGTCCAGCAGGATTTCAATTTCTTCTTTTAGCTGTTGCAGCAGTGCAATCATCGTAAACCCATTTTTTTGAGGAGAAAATCCGCTTCATGTTTGAAGTTTTTCTGCAGGGTTTCGTCTGCGAAATCTTCAATTTTTTCGTCGTAGCGATCAGATGACAGGATTTTTATGGGGGATGGGCCAAAGGCCTCCACTATCTGTTCCTTACCTGTTGAATATTTAACTCCGGTGCGCTTAAATGCCCCGGTATGCCCGGAATGCATACGTTGCAGAAACACTCCCGTTGCAGCCTGTTTTCCCCGTGACTTTCGTACCATTACCGGGATACCCGTTAAGGGACGATAAGCACCTGATTTAAGCCGCCTGGTTGAAGGTATTACTTTTGTTCTGGCAAAAGAGATCAGCGGGATACCTGGAGATCCTGAACCATTAATAGTGCCATGGAGATTCCCCCAGTTGGCACGCTTAATCACCAGATCACTCCGTACATCTTTGGCCTTGATCGCGTAATCCTCACGAACTGCCGTGACCATAAAAGCACGAGTGGAAACCAGCGTTTTATTAATTGCCCTGGCGCCAGCTTTCTCAAGACCTTTGGGTAAAACCTTTAAATCATGCAGCAGCTCTGCAATATCTTCTTTGTCTGCCCATAGCTCAATCATGATCCAAACCTTGTCAGAATAATTTCCAGCGCCGGAAAGGGCGCAAGGAACGAATCAACGGTGAAACGGATCCCGTTATAATCAACCTCCTGAGTCGGAACCAGATCGTCAATGGAGCCATACAGCAGGGTGAGCCGCTTACGAGCCAGGACAACGCCCTCAAAGGCATTATCCTGAAACTCGACATCTTCGACAAAAGCCCTAAGCCCCACACCATCCAGATAAATATCAACAGCAGCCCCATCCTTATCTGCAAGAGCTGTGGCCAAATCATCGGCCATATGATCGCGGAGGTCAGCCATCTATTATGCGCCCAGCTTAACCTGAACAGTAGTGTCCGCACTGCCAGCAGCCGCAAAAGCCTTACCAGCCATAACATTGGTATTGGTCTTATCGATCTCTTTTAGGGTGTCGTCAAAATAAACAAGATCGCCCTGGTCAATAACAAGCGGGGCTTCCTTGGTGAGGGTGAAAACCTCTTCAATCAAAAGTTCACCTGTTTCACCGTCTGCGATATCACCGGCTGCAACACCAATCATATCTGCGAATGCTACTACTTCACCGGAGACAACATCCGATCCGGTACCGTTGGTCCAGGACATTACCGCCCCTTTTTGTACGTGATTTGTGGCCATGAGAAAAACTCCTTAAAATTGGTTTGAGAAGAGGGGCCCAAACATTCAGGCCCCGTCAGCAAATGCGATCAGTGATTATGCACCGGCGTTTTTATACGCACCGATATGATCAACAACACCTGCACCAAAGTCGTGACGAACTTTGATCTTGAGGGCATCAGAATCAAAATCAAGCTCCTCATCGATGTATGGCTGCTCTTCACCTTCCAGGTATGCAACCTCAAGGGTTGGGAACTGGTTGGGATGAGCGAGAAGATACCAGGCAGTACCGGTGAGATGCGGATCAGCGACTGGAGTAAGCTTACCGGCCCATGGGTTGTAGACGCCTGCAGACTTGTTATCGTCAGGAAGCGCAGCTGAACGGAGCAGGATCTCTGCATCAAGTTCTGCATCAACGGTTGTAAGCAGGAATGCAGGAGTTACATCGATGGATGCATCAGCCATTCCAACCTGCTTGCGCATTGCAGCACGTGCTGCACCGAGGCTGGTTGAAGAAAGCGCCGCTGCAGCACCTGCAAGGTTTTTATGGTCCGCATGGAACAGAGTCGTGCCATCTGACATCGCGGCATTTGCTGTGATCAGGCTATACACCGCATCTGCTTCCATTCGACGAGCTGCAGAACCGAAAAGAGTTGGGATGCGGGTGAAAGCCCGAAGATCATCATTAATGATCATCTGACGGGTCAATGCCACCACACGGCCCTTGGTGATTACACGGTAATTTTCTCCAGACTCTGAGAAGTTTGCCGATTTATATTCACCGTTCTCGTTCAGATCCATAAGATCAGGAGCCTCTGACATCTTCATGGCATGGAGCGCCTTGAAATCATTGGCACTGCCAACGGAAACAAAAGGCCGGAACGTTGCTGGCCATTCGTTATACGCCTGCATAAGATGGCTGCTTACCAGCCCTGCAAGAATAATTGGAAAATCAGAGGTTGATCCGGCTGCAAGAGCACGGCCAACAAGCTGAGTGCGGGACATACCGCGGACGGACTGTCCGGCAATTTCCATGCATTCACGGGCAATACCCACAAGAGAACGACCACGAAAATCTCGGGAACCTTCTGCAGGATTTTCCACCCGGATACCGGAACGGAGCGCCAAACCATCGGTTACAGCAGAACGGAGCTTTTCACGACCTTCGACACCAACTGAAGTAGCGCCATAAGCGCCTGTGCCAAGGGGGACAGCACGTTCTTTCATCCGTTTAAAAATTTCAACCGATGCACGTTCCACGGTAAAAGATGGATCGTTCAGCATATTGCGGGCAAAATCGCCATGATCTTCATCCATCAGACATGCAGTCTGTAAACGGCCTTCGATTTCAGAACGACGACCTGCATCCGCAACAAGTGCACGATCAATCTGCGCCTGCACATCAGGCACAGAAACAGGAGCTGGAGGTTCAGCTGCAGCGCGATTTGAAACATCATCGCCATCGTCATTATCTGCACCGCCAGGAGAACCTGCAGAGGCAGATCGCTGACCAGGATCAACGCCAGGAACTTCAATACCATCGGCCAGCAACTCTTCATAACGTGCCCATGCTTCTTCCATGGTAGCATCTGTGCGGAGCCCGTTGGCCTCAAGAAACTTTCGTAATTTTTCGTTCATCATTTCCTCCTTGGAAATATTTGTCAGGAGCGGGACTGGATTTAATCCTGTCCCCTCGAAACCCTATATTTTATTCTCAGCGACCAACGCCACAGAGAGTTCGCACCTTGGCCAGCACATCTGCACCAACGGGTGTGACTGAAAACTCTTTTAAGGACCAGAGATAGGAAACCTTGAGCGGCCCCTGAAAAATGCGGCCATTTACGGCAACCTCTGTTCCCTCTTCTATCCAGACAGCTTTATCTACGTGATAACCGACCGAGCCATCCAAGAGATGACGGTCGATGACCTTCTGTTCAGTTCGTTGTGATTTGTCGTCTGCTGCAAAAAAGACTTTGCCATCCCGGGCAGGATATTGGCCTGCTATGGCTTCGGTAAAATCACGAACATGCCCCAGGACATCATCAACGGAATTGCGATTATGGGAATCGAGCAGAGGAACCTGACCCACTGGGGGAACCATCATTCCATCCATAAGCAGAACCTCTTCGACGAAATCCCAACGATCCCAGTCGAAAACCACAACCGGCTTTTCTGAGGAAAGGGTCCAGAGGTAGCCTGATTCTGATTTTTCTGTACTTTCCCGCTTGGCAACTGTGGCATGTCGTGCCCAATCGCCACGGTACATACCGGCAGCCTGCAGGAGTTTTTCAATTTGTTGATTACTCTTCATTTACAAGTGCCTCTTTCATAGCCACGGTTTTAGCCATTACGGTGTAAAGTTTCTGGAGGAGCATTTCCTCTTCGATTCGTGTTTCCACGGTATCTTCAAAAACAAGGCCGCGTTCTGCATTGAGCCCTGTACGGGTTTCGATCACCAGATCCAGTTTCTTTTCTGCTGCTTGGGTGGCGTTTCGTTCATCCACCCACTGCCAGCCTGGAGCTCTGCTGATCACCATTTCGTGATACTGATGAGGATCGCGGAAATAATCGACCATGGCAGGAGCCAGGCCAACCAAAGCAGCCGCCTCCATAAACCAGGCAACCACTCCCCTGTTCATCTTCTCATCCATAAATATCTGTTGGCCTTTGTAGCCCAGGCGCTCTTCAAGCGATCCGGAACGGGCCGAGGCATAGGATGAATCTGTGTAATCGTTGGCAAAGCCTTCGTATGACATTCCAGTTCCCACTGATTGGGCCCGCTTGGAGTCTTTGACGAAAAGGTTCGTAATTGTTGCCAGGGCGATTATGGGAGGCGAAGGTGACATCCGTACCGGTGGGCAAAGTCTGTAAGATTCCAGACTGCAATTCCGTGGGGGCATCCTTGGCACCGGTGGGAGTTGGAACATCCGGAGAAACCTGTCCTCCTGCTGGAAGATTGCCTGGGCCAATTTTAAAATCGTTGTATGCGGATTTTATAAAGGCGGCAAAAATAGCAGCTGCTCTTGCTCCATCCTGTTCAATATGGCGGTACTCATCCATGCGGTAGGCTTCCATAACAACGGCTGCATACCAGGAAATACCTGAATATTGAGAGATGCGTTTACGATCCCAGACATGGATAATATCTGCTGCCAGGTAACGGATGGAATCACGATCAAGGGCAGGGAGATAATCGCCAGGGTGACTTTTTAGAAAATGGTAGGCAATTGGCTTTGCGGTAGCAGCATTAAGCTCGATACCACGACGGGCAATGTTGCCGTTATCCAGGACACCATCTATTCTGCTGTCCAGCTGATCAAACTCGATAAATTCAACACGCAGCGGAACCACCCCTGGCAGAGAATCATCATAAACCCGGTGGATAAAATACTGACCATCGCTCCACATATGGCGCAAGCCAAGCTTCTGCAAGGCAGGATAGGAATCGTGACCGGAGATATCGGCATAGCGCATCCATCTGCGAAAGAGTCCTTCCCATTTCTGGTTGTCTGCTTTTTTGAGCTTGCCTGATTTGTTTCTGATCTGAAACTGGGGCAGGATCCCGCCACGCACTACGTTGTTGCAGATGCGCTCAAGGCTTCCTGAGATATAGGGATTATTCTGCACCTGGTCACGGCAGCGGGCTACTGTGAGTTTCAGGCCTCGTTTGATATCAGCGTCGGCTGTACGCAAACGGGGCAAGAAATTGCGATCCATTCCGGAGGCGTCTCCGGAAACAAAGGAGCGGTACATATTGCGGTGCGCACGAAAGCCAGCTGCACGCCCAGGAGAGACGAGGGCCAGAAGGCCACCGCCTAGAGCTGTCCAGGAGTCATATATTTTGGTGGCTATTTTCAACGTCTGCCCCCGATCACCATCTGGGAGCAACCGAAGCTGCCACCGTTTTTGGCAATGGAGATTTCACGACGCAGGGAGTTTATGGTTCTTGTGATCTCAGCAAGATCCGCCTTGGTGAAAGACTGATTACCCACCGCCCAGGACTGATTGCCCTCAAGGATCTTTTTTTCTGCTGTGAGGTACAGGGTCAGACGCTCCTGCATTTCGGTGATGGTCATGTTTTCTCCAAGGCGTTTTCAAACTCTTTCAAAAAACGTGTCTCAATTGGAGAAATGGTACGATAGGACGGGGGAGAAAAAAAGGGAGTCAGTACTAGCGCTAGTACTTTACTATATATAGTACCATGTTTTGTGCACTGGCATGAAATATGCTATATATGGTGTATGTGCAAAAGAGAGGGAAATAGGACTTGTTTTAGGTTTTGCTTCAACGTCCCAACGCTTGACCTTCTGACAATCATTATTATATTGACTTTATAATTGACAATATGCGATAAGTAGGTTAGGTACATCGACTTAATACGCAAAAAAACTGAATGACCATTCAGATTCCACTAGGTTCTTATCATGAAATTCCAGTTTAACGAAGAAAAAGCAATCAGTGCTGTTCTTCATATCGTTCGCGAAGTGCTTGCACGAGGTGAAGATAAAATTGGACTGCACAAAGTTTTTAAAATTTTATATTTTGCCGATAGAGATCATCTTGTCTCTTGGGGCAGACCGATTACGGGCGATTATTTTGTAGCAATGCAATATGGCCCAGTCCCTTCCAATATCTACGATATGCTGAAAAGTACAAAGGGAGACAGTTCTTTTATTTCCCCGGAAAAGTACACACCTTTTTTTAAAGTATATGGAGAAAAGTGGGTTGAGGCAAAACAAGATCCAGATATGGACGTTTTGTCTGAATCAGACTTGGAAGCTTTGAAAAAAGCCATTGAAGACAATGTCCATCTTAGATTCTGGGATCTGGTTAACAAGTCACATGGATCAGCATGGAAAACTGCCAGTAAAGACTGTAAAATGTCATACAAAAGAATGGCGCTTGAAGCTGGGGCGGATTCAGATATGATTTCCTATATTCGGCATAATGCAGTAAACAGCATGGCTTTTGCGTAAGACTTATGTCTCCCTCTCTGGGCAGCCTATTCCCTGAACACGCGCGAGAAGATTTCGTTGTCAGGGCGATAAAACCTGGAGCCGTATTACGAATTCACGTCGACACAACCACACCTCCAAAAACAAAGCGATTGGTTGTTCTAGCCATTAGCGACAATAAAATTTGTGTTGGCTATCTTTTTATTAACAGTGAAATAAATCCAAATGTTAACTGGAATGCCAGCCTGCAAGCACTTCACTTACCACTAGATGCCGGAAGCAACGAGTATCTGGATCATGACTCTTATCTTGATTGTTCGTCGATACATGACATGACATTTGACGATCTGAAAAATATCATCACCAACGATCCCGCATTACATATCGGCACTATTGGCGATGCAGACTTGGGAGCAGCAACAGAAAAAGTCACAGGTGCTCAAACTATCTCCCCAAGCCAAAAAAGAAGATACAACCTTATATAAACCTCATAGCACTCCTGTCAGCATCTCCCCTTGAACGGCCCCAACAGAAGACCGTTCGCGTACACTAATAGCGGGGTTATTTTGACAGGAGCTTTTTTTGTTCCTCCCTCCCCTTGCTTATTTCAAGCATATGTTTACAGTTCCTAACACAAGCCAATCAGTAACCGATTGACAAAACAAGCATTTCAACCGACAAGGAGCAACACAATGTCAGACAGCAGAACGATTGACGGATCAATCAGCATCCAGGATTCAAGCAAAGAGCGCGTCGCTTTTGATCTCATGAAGGAAATATCCTACTATGAAGATGTGCCAGAGGGAGACGCAAGGAAATATTTTCTCACTCTATACTCTAAGTGCCTCTTAGCAACATCTGGGTATAATCTGAAAGATGTTCTTGGGTAAAAGAATTTCCTCCGGCATCACAGATGCAAAAAAAAAGCCCCCATGCAGTTTTGCATGGCGGCTTTTTTTGTTTCTACTCATCCATCAGAAGACCATTTACATAAAATGACACGGACTCAATCTAAAAGTATTCGCATATCATCAACGGATCTACCTATTGATTCAATAGACATACGCAAGGTTTTGCATAACCCATCAAAAGTGAACGTATTCAAGTCCTCACCATCGTCCATCCTGTCGATGTATTCATAAATGAATTTCTCAGCAGTCATCATTACTATCACGCAGTCATTTACGCTTTCAACTTTCTCGTTCATGCGGTAGTGGTCTATAAGTTTCATACCAAAACCTCCTGTCGTAAGCTAATCCCCAGATAATAAATAGTACTGGACTTCAACCTGTCAAAGCTGCCACTCAAGCAATCCCCGAATTTTTTCCTGCTCATGGGCCGAGATTTGTTCCACTGGGCCTGCCATCTGGAGTAGGCACCATAAAGCTCTGAAGCGGACGTTCTTCCCTCTTCGTCAAGATCGCAGCAATCTCCCACAAAATCGGCAACCATCTGTCTGTCTGACTCAACAGCATGGGTTTCTTCCGGCAGCAGGCCCGTTGATCGCAGACGCTCCAGAAGATCATAGCCGGTGGACTCTATCACCATATCATTGACCAGCCGCTGCATAAGCGGACGGTTATAGGAAAATCCCATACCACGAACAATCATGGCCGCATTGCGGGTGGCAAATGCCACTTCCTGTAATTTATCTGTAGTGAGTTGCCCTGACCAGGTGGGAGTGGTGAGGGAGTAGGTTCCGGTTTTTCGGATTTGGGGGAGGACTTCGTGGGTTACCCAGCGTTTGAATTTTTTCGCTGCTGCTGTTTGGGATTTTAAAATCAGGTGATAAAGACCAGGTTCTGACACCAGCCGCATTTCTCGATTTTGACCACCTGACCTAAGGATCTCTGAGGTCAGGTCTTCATCGTCAAGACTCCTTAACGCTTCTGTTGGATTGCTGTGCTCAAGAATATCGCAAACATCCTTGGCAACAAACCATAATTCATCACTAAGTGTAATAGAACGAAACTGGCAAGACTGGTACTGAAAAGTTGTTACTTCGTGCATGGTAAATCTCCTTTGGGTGAAATAAATCTTCACCACTTTCCGCTGCAAAACGAAAAATGGCCGTTGAACAGGTTTGCAGACCGCCCCAAAGAAACGGCAAGCCCGAAGGCTTCCTGCCCAACGACCAAAAGAGATCGCCAAACAAAGGACATAAAAAAAAACCGCCAGTCAATAAAGAGAAGGCGGATGTCCCCTTTGAGGTCGGGCTGCAAATCCCGGTCACTAGTATCCCAGCAACAAAGAGAGCATAGCCCGAAACCTCAGCTTTTGTCAAAGATTTTTGAAAAAAATGGCCTGCTTCATGTAAGATGGAATGTATCCCCATACATAAACAATCACTACAAGGAGCAGGCCAAAATGGAACGTAAAACGGTAACTTTTGAAGACATTGAACGTCGTCTTATAACAATGCATCGAGAGGCATATTACAACTGGATCAAGCATGTTGTGACTCTTGCTTCAGGCGCGCTAACGATACTGGTCTCGCTTCAAAGCAATTACATCCCGGATAATCCGAAGGGTTTACCGCTATTAATATTGTGTTGGGTGGGACTTGTTTTGAGTATATCTCTTGGAGTTGTTGCCCTCTTTGGTGAAGCACAAACACCTTTGGATGCGGCAAAGAACATTCGCAAAAATCGTCAGCAATACGGTGATGCACATGTTGCCAACGCCATGGAAAAAAATAGCGCAACCAACCCGAGAAAAAACTTCTTGTACGCTCAGAAGGTACTTCCTTGGCTCTTCGTTGCTTCTCTCTGCAGCCTGTGCATTTTTGCTGTGATAAATCTTCCGTATTAGGAATAAAAAGGACTTCATCATCATAAAGATATTGGATAGGACCGGGCTCCCAACCATTAGGTTGGGGGCTCTCAAATAGTTTATCAAGATTCTCTTTCAGCCCCATACCTTCCTCCAAATTCTCTATGCCACATCCACTTC
Organism: uncultured Desulfocapsa sp.; assembly: GCA_964621915.1. Classification (GTDB taxonomy): domain Bacteria; phylum Desulfobacterota; class Desulfobulbia; order Desulfobulbales; family Desulfocapsaceae; genus Desulfocapsa. The sequence continues at coordinate 77,553 of CAZUPS010000010.1, forward strand.
AAGCGACTTAATATTAGTACCCAGGACAGCCAGGCTGCACCGCTCATTCTCACAACGGTGATACCTGATCCGCATATTATCTTCCCACGGTTTCGTAGTCTGCACCTTAGTCCGCTTCCCACACCAAGGACAAACAGCACCAAACCGTGAAGAATAATCCACCCCTGCAGCAGCCTCTTTGCTTGCCGCTGCAATCCTGCTCACCGTAACTCCTGCCATCATGCTGCCTCTCTCTGCCAGTATTTGATCTGTAAAATATCAGCCGCAACCAGGGCCATAAAGCTGCAGTCAAAATAATGATTAGGCTTGTTTTTCGGACACTGCCACAGCATCCTGGTATCCACATATTCCGCACAGAGATGCTGGGCAAATTCTTTGGTTACTTCAGAATGCATATGCCAGGCGCCAGGATCATCCGGATTAATCCGCAGCTTTGAGGCCAGATCATCCTTGTAGTGATGAGTATCGCAGGTCACCAGGCGAACGCCACCAGGGATAATTTTATTGGTACCAGGATAAGTATCGATTGTGGAAAAAGTGTGTGGCGTTGCCCGACGTCCGGATCCACCTTTATAGGGCTGCAGCCGCCCCGGGTGTTTTCTGGAAAAGTCATACACCTCGGATGTTTTATGGCCCATGGCATCCTGGACAGCAAGGTGCACCGGATAAAACAATCCCTCTGCATCCTGATATGCATCTTCAAAAAGAATCTTCGCCAGGGCATCAAATGTTTTTACAAAACCAAAACGAACCTGCCACGACTCCTGCTCAATTCCCCAGCCGAAAGCCCGAATCTCGAAATAAAAACCATCGTCCTGGGTATCAACGCCTGCAGTCAGTGCTGCAACCCTTCCCATACCAGGAACTAACCCTGCAGGCCTATCGTCTTTCAGCTTGAGGATCTGATCCTCTTCCCGCATGGTCTCAAAATCCACATAGGGCTCTGCCTTGATCTGAGTGTCGTAATAGTGCATGTCCTTCTTGTCTTTCAGGCCTTTAAAGAACCTGGACAACACTTCAGACAGGGACACCAGCTGAGAGATCCACCCAGGGGAATGAAAGCATATTTTTTCAGGACGTTTTTCTGAAAGGTAAATATTTATTTCACGGCCATCATCCCGGGCAAACCAGACACCAGCCTGTATTGCTTTATCACGCCCACGATCATCCCATTGGGATCCACATTGTGCACAGACATAATAAGCAAGTTTCTCCTCGAGTATCTTTTTGGGATCCCGTTCCCCTTCTGGCCCCTTGATACGTGTGGGATCCATAAGCTCCATCTTGCCACAATCAGGACACTTCACCTTATAATCAAAAACAACCTGAGCCTCTTCGGTGAGAAATTTCCAGATACTACCGCTGGGAACGGTTGGAGTGGAAGAGAGCCAGGCCTTGGCACCATATTTGTATGATCTGTACCGCTCAAAGAAGAGATCAAGCGAACGGGCTTCTTTTTTGGAAGGCTGTTCAGGCCATTTATCGATCTCATCACCAACCAGATACCGAGCGGAAATATTACCGAGTGAAGTAACAGATCCCGCCCAACCCATATAGATGAGCATGGTCTGGAGATTGATCCGGAGCGATGCCAGATCATCGGATGATCCGGTGAGCAGCTGGCGCAACCTTGGGGACTTGGTGAACATCGGCTGCAGGTAATCCGTTGATCGTTTCGATGATGTATCACGATCCGGATATACAAGAAAGGCCGGCCCAGGCTGCATATCTGCAACATAGCCTAGAATAGTCTCCACCCCGGCAGAGGATCCTGTTTGTGGTGCTTTACAATTGCCAATTACTTTGACAGAGGGGAAAAACGAGGCATCCATTATCCCTCTAAAATGGGGCATAAATGAATTATCCCATCGTGATCCGGCCAGGGGGCCATAGGTTACGGTACGATTTTTTGGGGCCCATACCGATGGTGGGATCTTTTTACGTTTTCTGAATACCTTTTTTTCACCAGGGGAGGGTTTGAAGGAGACGCGGATCCGCTTGGTGCGCTTGCGGAATTTTTCTGGCAACCAGGGGGGAGATGTCCTGAGACGGACTACTTTTGTACGACTGAGATCTACTGAGGGGGCTGGTGCTGTCATATGGCTACGCTGCCATCCTATCTGCAGGACTAAGAACAGAGGTTCCCCGTTTAGCAACATGGGTATAAATCATGGTCGTAGAAATATCCTTATGGCCAAGCAGCTCCTGGATAGTGCGGATATCATATCCAGCCTCCAGAAGATGAGTAGCGAAAGAATGCCTGAATGTATGACTACTTGCCTGTTTTGTTATTCCTGATTTTTTAACAGCCCGACGAACAGCCTTTGAAATAGCTGAGTCGTGTAAATGATGCCTACGCTCTGCCTTACTGCGAGGATCTATTGAAATACGCGTCGCAGGGAAAACATACTGCCATGCCCATTCAGACTCGGCAGAAGGGTATTTTCTTGCCAGAGCATGAGGCAGGTAAACTGTTCCAAATCCTGCATTCAAATTCTGCTGATGTTGCCGGTGAACAAAAAGCAGGTGTGTTTTAAGTGGTTCTGTCAATGATTTTGGTAAAACTGTGACACGATCCTTGCCGCCTTTTCCGTCTCGAACATTTAACACCTGACGATCGAAATCTATATCCTTAATGCGAAGAGAAAGGGCTTCATTTAAACGAAGTCCACCACCATACATAATCATCCCAACAAGCCAATGTACGCCTGAAAGATTTCCCAAAACAGCATCGACCTCTTGATGAGACAAAACAACAGGGAGCCGCCTTGGCTTTGTGGCCCTGGAAAAATTTGCGAAACTCGCCATCTCAATTTTGAGCACCTTTTTATATAAAAACGCTATTGCATTAAGAGCTTGTTTTTGAGTAGAAACTGACACATTACGCTCTCTTGCCAAGTAAGTGAGAAAGCGCTCAATGTCAATTTCGTGCAAGTCTTTAGGGTGAGTTTTGAAGTCATAAAACCGGAGATACCTTACAATCCAACCAACATATGATTTTTCGGTCCTGCGAGAATAATGCATGAAAGCCATGGTATTTCGTATTTGTTCCATCAATATTGGTTTGCTCATGTTTCCTCCTTGGCCTGCTTTGTCGGTTAATATTATTGGTTATCGTGCCATGTGGCTTTATATCGCCTGTTATGCGGCGTAAATCCGCCACCGATTGTACCCTTCATCCAGCCCGGCGCACCACGCATCAAACTCAGCGGTGCCAGCAACAAAAGGCATGTGTTCTTTGGGGCTTGGGCCTTCTCCGGACCTGTACATCAAGGCTGACAAAACTCCTGATTTATACGCATCGCTGCGCGGATCTCTCGCTCCGGAGAAAGCCCTGTCATACAATTTTTTAGCTATGCTCATATTTGCTCCCCATGCAAAATATTGCCGAGCCGCAAAGCAAAATAAAATTCGCCTTGCTTTGCTCCCCATTTTTGACGGCCATTTTTTACTGCAACACCCCTGCACTCGACCAGGAATGAGGGGGCGTTTTTTGCGTAACCGTTCCGAAATTTGATAGCATCGTAGTCTCGAAAGCGCAGATCAAAAAAGGTCAACAGCTCGGAAACATCAGTGTGGCGCTTGAACGGCTGACGAAGATCACACAACATCTCCTCCCATACTGCCCACTCAATCTCACCGTATGGTTTTGTTACCAGTAGCCGCCTGGCCCAGTAGTCCTTTACCTCCCGGTATTCGGCTTTCTTTTCGCCGGACAGGATCATGTCAAACCATTGCTTTTTCAACGTTAAATGTAAAATTCGCATAACAAAACGCTCAAGAGGGAAAACAAGCACGGCGGTTCTCCGAATTCAGTATGTTCCAAAATGGAAACAACTCACTGCGGCCCACGCCCCGTGCTTGGCCGCTTGTTTCCCCTTAGCTTGAGACGTTAACTTCTCCCCAACTCAGCCGCTTTAACGGCTACCTTCGCGACTTTTCTCATTGTCGGCTTAAACTCAACAGGCAACTTTGAATATCCGTTTCTGTTCAGATAAAGCAATTCAGCCCTGCTTATAAGCCTTAAATTATCATCCTCGAAATTTCTATTATTTCCATCTTTAAAAACAACAGCATAACCTTTGGGTGCAGGGCCATGCTGTTGTTCCCAAAGCCAGACATGCTTGTGCTTATATCTTGTCTTAAAACCCGTGTGTGGGTTTCGTTCCGGAACCGATATTTCCACATAACCATCCTTACTAATCCGCTCACTCCATAATGGTTTGTGGTTATGTGGCAGATTGCCTTTTTTAAAACTGGTGCGGTTGGGCCCCATGTAACCTTTTTTTCCATGGTTCCATGATTTTTGACCTTTTTTAAAATGTCCGCTGCGACCACAAGTAAAACCTTTCCTGGTAAGCAAACCATGGATAGCTGTTTTCTTTTTGTTGGTGTCGTATTTCTGATTAAAAGCATTTGTCAACTCAGCCACAGGCATGCTCTTAAATCCAATCTCAAGAAATCCCAACATTTCATCTGTGTATCGAAACGGCACTATTTGCTACCCTCAAGCATTGCTGGAACAGGTTTTCCGAACAGATCACCTTGAGCGATAGCCTTTTGTGCGTTAAGCACCAAAGCACCATTTGCTATAATTTCTTTGGCCACGCTAGTGATGGCAGAAGAGCGTACAATTTCTTCTTTCAACTTATCACCTTCCAGATCCTCATCGCCCAACCTTTCCAATTGTGCAAAAAGATGATTGTTCAAATCAGTTAATTTATTTTTCATTCTCAAATCCTCAATAAAAAAGTTAACAACGCAATCAAGAGGGAAAACAAGCACGTCCATTTTCAGGCCAGCTATTTCCTTTTTGGAAACAACTGGTTTCCATGCCGCGTTTCGTGCTAATTCCGCTTGTTTCCCCTTATTTTCAAACGTTACCCAAGCCAAACAACAGAATCCGGCTTATTAAATTTCTTCCCATCCTCAATCAACTTCCCAGTAGCACACCCAACACAGTGCGACCGCCCAGGGCTAAACTTTACAGCTGCAGGGACTTTTGATTGTTGCTGATGACGCAGACACATTTCAACAAACGATGTCTTTGCAATCCTGGTTTGTAAATTATTATGAATCGGGCAGGGCATCCTTTTACGCATCTCCCGGGCCAACTCATAGCTATTTCCACCTATATGTGCCGTTTCATTCATCAAGTCGCCTCAAATATCACATCAAATTCAGCATCAGCAGCAAAATCACTCATACGCTGTTCAACAACCTCCGACACAGCGTGCACAAGTTCTGCAGCACGCAATTGATCCCCATTAACAAGATCGATCCAATCAGGAGTATTTGCCTGGATTGCATGATTGAGATGAGCCATAAAGGCCACCGCCCTGGAGACGATGGCCAGCTCAAACTCATCACGGCTCACATACTTTCCCTTGCGAGTATCCAGATCGTGCTGATCCTTTTCGAGCTTGACCTTTGCCTGATCAAGCTCGACTCCCATCTTCTCTTCATGCATCTTATCCAGCTTGTCTGACGCCTTCCTGCCCGTGGCTGCTTCTTTCAGATTTTGCTTTGCATATTTATTCACATCGGCAAGGGTGAATTGTCCATCCTTACCAGGACGAAGCAGACGATCCTTACAATGATCGTAAAACTGCGATCGGCTGACAGCCCAATCGCCCTGCTCTTCCAGATAGCGGAATACAGCTGCTTTTGATTTGAAGATTTCCATTTATTCCCCCTACCCAGGCACAGACTGATATCGGTACAATCCGTCAGCCAGCTCCATCATAAAGTCACCCACAACATCTGAGCGATAAAACAGATCATTCATGCGATTATTCTTTTCAGGATTTTTCTCACACCAGCCAGCAGGTATCTCTCTTTTGAGACCACTACCAAGATCATAGAGACAAAATGCACCATTCGACTCCTGCAGGAGCTGTTTGAGCTCCGTTAAATCGGCACGGCTACCAAGTTGAACTGGAGGCAGTGGATCCGCCGCCACAGGAGGCTCAATTTCTTCAACCCGGGCAGGCTCTTTTTCTTCCTGAAAAACCGGAGGAAGTCCAGCAAGGATCCACAGCCGCAAGTCAACACCTGCAGCAAAGGCCTCTCCAGGATCTTTTCCTTCCGGCACCGGCCAGCGTCTTGACTGAGAATAGGTTTCATCCCACCAGGCACCAGCCTTGGCTCCAGCCTGATCGTAATCAAGGCCATCCAGAATACAGAGTGAACGGGAAAGCGCCTCATCCGCCCTCTTTTCCGGCTTAACACCTGTCGAACCAATACCAACCGTCCCCACAATATCCCCAGCGGCCTCGTCAACGGCTATACAGTCAAGTTCCGCCTCTGAGGTCACGAAAGCCTTAGCTGATGGATTAGAGAGCCACACATCGCGCATGGAGCCAACAACGTAATGATATTTCTTTTTAGGGTTCTGAGGATCAGGACGAAGAAGACGAATGGTGAGCCGGTGAAGCAATTTGCCAACCGTATACGGAATAACCAGCCCTGCAGGGAGCATAAGCATACGGCCACGACCATTTTCTTTTTTCTCGTTGCGCAGGCCCCATGCAGGCCACGGACGGAACGAGGGTTGATACTTTTCGCCCTTACGTTCCTGACCTTCATGGAACCCGAGTTTATATTTTTTGATGGAGACCATTGAGATCCCACGGCCTGCCAGATAATCGATGGTTGTCTGTCGTTCGAGCAGAGCCAGGTGGCAGCGCTCCACAAACTCCATTCCCTTTTTACTCCACAGCTGTGGCTCTTCTACCTGATCCGAATAGTTGAGAACAGCCGGAGTGAATATTTGGCGAGAACAGTTTTTAGGAGCATCCGGAGCACGATACTTCATCGCACTGGATGCCCCTTTGATCTCAATCCCAAGATATCCGCAGGCATCTTTGAAAGTCATTCCACGAAAATCAATCAGATACTGGATAACATCACCACCTTTGCCGCAACCGTTACCGCCTTTGCCATGGCCACAGTGATATGTTCCCATTCCCTGGGCGTATCCTTCACCCTGTTTCGGGTAGAGACAGAAGCGATCATTTCCGCCGCAACCAGGACATGGCCCCTGGGCTTCACGTGGGCCCGCTCTTCTTGGTTCGCCCACATCTTGAGTGTAGAGATCGGTGATATTTAACAAGGGATGATCCTCCCTGTACTATTGTGTTGATTTATCAGGAAGATACGTACGAACGACAGATACACGGGGAGGATACGGGGATAAACTTTTGTCAATCCTCCCCAAAACAGACCAGAAAATAACGTCTGCAATATTAATAACATACCTCTTCTTTCTTCCTTCTTTTTATATAAATAGGGAGTAAGGGAGGATATATATACATACACACACGGCAACCCTATCTCTCCTATAGTATTCGTTCCGTGTGTGCGTATAGGGATTTTCATCCCTTCATCCCCGAAATCGAAAAAAGCATTGTCGTGGCAAGCAGTTAACGCGGGGAGGATACGGGGAGGATACGGGGATGAAGGGATGATCTTTTGTGAATTCACCATTATTTATCCTCTGCTGTGACCACAAGACAGATGCCGATGTATTGCATCTTGCCATTGGACTTGATGCGATCGAAGCCCTTGCGGGACATAATATCGCCAAATTTTTTGGATGACATGGGTCTGGCTGGAGACTGATCCGCCCACCAGGTCTTATATCTTCCATACATCGCAGAGGCAGGTTCCCTGAGTTTAGGATCCTCTTTGTCCACTTTGCAGCACTGCTCGATAAAATCCTGCAGATCGTCTTCTGTTCTTCGATATTTTAAAGAATCGTTCAGGACTTTTTCCGGTGGCGCCATGCTTTGTTTTTGCCAGGCCAGACAACCACGCACCAGCCAGGCCAGGATACCGGAAGATTCTGCCTTCAGTTTATCCAGCAGGTTGGGATCCGCTTGCCGTTCATGGTCAGCTGTTGGCTTGCGCCGCACAAAAGAAAATGGAAAATCGATTACCTTTATTCGCTCCCAGAAAGCATTGTCATGGGCTGGTGCATGGGGAAGAGTGTTGGTGAGCAGGAACAGCGTATGCGATGGCAGAAAAGTAGTCTGGTCCTTATCATTCAGCCCACGACCAACCAGAGGATCACCACCGGAGAAGAGCTTGAGACGCCCTGCTGCAAAAGATTGACCTTCTTCAGTCTCCGAAGCCCACGCCAAACGCCTCGCCTTTAATGCCATCAGATCAGGGGATGGCCCAGAGCTCGACTTTGAAAACTTCTGGCTCATAAGCATTTCCGACTGGATAGGCCCAGCCATCCTGCCAAGCACATGGTAGAGGATTTCCATCATGGTACCTTTACCGTTCTGGCCATGCTTACCAAAAAGAACAAGGAAAATACGTTCCATATTGAGCCCTGTTATCGAATAACCGAGAACACGGTGCAAAAAATCAACGACATCTTGATCCTCATCCAAAATAGCCTGCAGGAAGGCATCCCAGTTTGGGCATGGCTCATCAATACCTTTCCATTCTATTGCGGACGCCTTTGTCAGATAATCCTCAGGACGCCCAGGGCGATCCAATCCAGTACGCAAATCTACAACAGCATTTGCACAAGGAAATAACCACGGCTCCCGGTCGAGCTGCTTTGGATGGACGGTGAGCGGATCCGCATTGGACCGGCTGCAGTTGAGAATTTTCTTACGGCCAGCATCACCACGAAGTCTGCTTGAAATTCGCTTCAGAATAGATACCTTTTTATCTATCAGCTTTTTGGATGCTCCAGCGCTTTCTGCCTTACCAATTTCACCGTCATAAACATCCACCAAACGAAGATATTGATCGACAACACCCTCCATGGCAGCAAGAGTTGAATCGTTATGGTCATCGACCCAGTGCGGATTCGCCCAGGTCATCCAATTTTTTGTAATAACATTGTAAACAAACTTGCCACGGTGCACTGAGTTATAAAGCAATGAATCCCCAACCTCATTTGCCATATAGCACTTACGGATGAAATCAACTGGAGGCTCTTCACTACCGCCCTCCTTTTTCCCCGCCCCCTTGCTCTTTTCAGCTTCGACTCTCTTTTCAACTTTATCCCTATAGGAGTTGATATCTGCTACTGACATAACTCACCCTACGGTTATAAAGCCAACGGCGGGAGACATGGCCGGAAAGAACCCTCGCAATATCAGGAACAGGGAACTCCTCCTGGAGCATCCGGTCTGCAATTTCTTTTATCACTTTGGGAAGGTGAGGCTCAGCAACAAAAACACGGGCACAATCACGGCACCGATATTGCTGTTTCCCTGCACGGGAAGTCCCATTCTTCCAGACCACGACACCACCACACCGAGGACATTGCGGTTTTCCACCGCTACCACCATTTGCACTCATATCTAAGATTCCGTTTTTCCGATGTTTTTAAAAGTTAATCCGTGCGATTCTGTCGAGCTCTTACGCACCCGTGAATGTCTTTCTTCCAGAAGGACCCGTGGAGTCTGGGGAGTGTTTAATTCTTGGCTGGCTTTTATGGGAGAGGGGGAAGGGGGAGCGGCAAAACAAAGCCCCCTCTTTAGCAAACCAAGAAGGGGCCGATCGATCACAGAGGGGACTGCCTTATTTGATGCCTGCACCAGGCACACGATTAACAATTGTGTCATGATCTACCCGGTGCTGCGACCAACTGCCTGATTGCATCATCAATCATGTACTCATCAGCACACTCACTGCAGTACACTTTCAACCCAACACGCTCAGCCTCATGGCCTGGTATTTCCTTTCCACACCTTGAACAGGTGTATATGATTTCATCATTCATTGATCTCAACCTTCACACCAAAGGCAGCTTCTCTTGCATCTTCCAGGTCTTCATTGGGGATTAGGCTTTCACCGTTGCCCTGGTCCACTGCAGCATCAAAGAGTATTGAGAGCCAACGTTGTAACAGAACGACATTATCCGCATCACTCATTGCACCACCTCTGCAATAAGGTGATCAGGGGCCGACCCGCTTAGGCTCACCAAGGTGGCGCGCCCCTGATCAGTTGGTACTGAAGGAGAATAGGGAGGTTGAGAGTGAAGTACTGCATAGGAAGCTGAGTGCACAGCGGGCTTTGATGCATGATCAGCCAGGGATAGAATCGAAGATATAACCATGGTTACAATTGCTACAGCCACAACCAGTAAGGGGAGATAATCTCTTATGAACCGTTCCATACTAAATCCTTACGCTGCTTTCTCTTCTCTTTCGTGAACAGGAATTCAACGTTTTTTAGTGGTTTCTGGGGTGCTGATTCTGCTTCCAAGGCTTCCGCCTGAAGAATCAAGTCTTTTGCCATTTTTCGAAGTGTGGCGGCAGTTATTGCTGATTGTGCAAGCGGTTGCAGCGCCATTGTTATTTCGTACCGTGATCAGGTGTTAGCTCCTGACAATATTTTGTATAGGTCCGCTCTATCTCGTGGACAGCATCAGTCATAAGGTTGTGGACATCCTTAATATTTGCACCTGAATCAATTGATTCTTTAAGGTCGGCAACAGCCTGAAAGTCTGCCAAGACTTCTGCATCAATTGTTTCTTTTAGCTGATCAGGACAGCTCAGAGTTTCATCACACCCAATAGATCGCTGTAGATGCTTAATGCCAAGCTCCGCAATATCTCTCCGGCCATATGTTGCCAACTCATCAAACAGAATTCCCAACGCTTCAATGGGATCCTTGCTCCGATCAACAGTGTATCGAGGATCCTGAGCATACATCCTGATAGTCCTGGCGTTACGACGACCAAGGACAGCCATGACAAAACTGTCACCAATGGTCTTCCGCATTGCGTGCCAGATCTGCCAAGTTTGTAATTGTTTGGTCATTTACCGAATCTCCTGTGCTGCTATGCTGTACATATGCGAGAATATAGTTGCCAAAGTCCCCTGCCCTCTGCTAGGATCGTAAGTACCAACAAACAAAGCCATTTTTGCGTTCAGAGAACGAACAAAGGGCCGGGGAATCTAAAATTATTGAGTCTGTGCTGCTTCTGGCCAAAGCTCGATCAAATCCTTCCCCACATCTGCGGAGATCGCCTTCCGCACCTTTTCCGTGCTCGAACCTCTTGCCATCTCTCCGGAAACAACTCGGTACACGGTGGATTTCGTAAAACCTTTGCTATTGGCCCAATGCTCAATCCGCATGTTGGTGCGGTACATAAGCAGGCCGATGATTTGTATTTGAGTCATAAAACCCTCGTGAATATTGAAATTACCACCGCAATAATTGCAGCAGCTGCCGCACTCTCTGGTGTAGCTCTCTCCCAAGCAATATCATTGCTTCGAGCGTCTTCTGAGAAAAAACACCAAAGGCGGATAATGCTTCGCCAAAAGTATGAAGAGATGTTTTTTCACGTTTCAGACTCTCTAGGGTGGATGGTAGAAGTGAATAACCAAACCACGAGGTCATCACTTTACGCTCTAGCTCAATCGCCTGACGCAAGGAAAGCTCTTGCTCTGTGTCTGCTTTACTTTCCGGAGCTGGTAACAGCAGCAAACGATTATATCCTTTCCCAGTCAGCATATTACATACACCTGGTGACTCACTTTAATGAGGAACAGTATGGCAATACCGTCGGCCAGGCAGGTGCTCATCAAGGGTTTCAAGAAACTCTTGAAGGATTGAATCAAGCCAAAAATGCCCTCGATAACATTATTGTTATGATGGCCAGCAAGTATGGAAAAGTTTGAATTTGTCTCGATCATGAGACCAGGTTATCTCACGAACAGTTGCGAGTCAATATTTATATTCGCGCAATATCGCACACAGGGTGCACTTATGTACCGTAACATATTGAATCCACATAACATATGAAGACCCAAGAAAAACTACACCTTTTAAAAGAAGGTCTTTCCACTTTGGGCTTTGCGAATTATTGCGAAGTATCCGAGTCAACTATGCGTGGATACCTTAAAGGAACAATTAAGAAACCTCGGATCAACATACTTCAGAAAATTGCTGCAGCTTGCAATGTACCGTGGACCTGGCTGGACTCTGACCGCCAACCTCCAATTCCTGATGAATGGAAAATGAATAATATTTCCGAGGTAAACCTTCGTTCTTTTTTCGAGGTTGATCCTGAAGTGATTGATATTGAAGATGCAGGCGATGGCAGTATCTTTCCGGTTGTAAAGGCTTATGATGATGAAGAAATTCACTTACTTTTCTATTGCATACATTGCAGAAAATGGCATCAGCATGGCAGAGGTGGAAAAAACGCACCATTTGAGGAAGGTCGAAAAGGAGCAGGCGGACACAGAATCACACACTGCACTATTAAAAATTCTCCCTATAAACGCAAAGGGATAATCCTCGATGTTGTAGGCAAATTTAAAGAGCTAGAAAACAAGAGAAAAGCAGGCAAGACTCTATTCTGCCCAAAATGCAATGAGCATTATTCTGCCGCATTTAATGCTTGTGAATGTGGTTTTTCAAACAACAAAAGAAAATCTAACTATCCAGCCTTAGAAACTTTTTATCGCCGATTGCTCAATCCATTGACATGGGCAACAGTCCCAACGAACGAAACTTGGCAAGGGCCAAAAATAACACCCGAAGCCACAAAACGTATAGCCACCAACCAATCGTCAGCCGGTAACGGCATTTCAATTCAGGCCGGAAGAGATGCTAAAGGAAACATTGTAGAAGGTGGTGCTAAAAAGTTATCTGAGGAAGAACGGGAACTCATCAAGCTGATCCGCCAGTACGGCGGCTCCAAAACCATTGAAAGTTTCAAAGAACGTCTTCTGAATATTAAAACCCTGCTTGAGGACAAATAAATAAAGAATGGCAATGGATGAAAAAGAGGGGGAGATGAGCCAATCGGCCATTAAAAACAAGTTGGCTGTTCAGGCAGGTAACGACGTGAAGGATAATGTTTTCGTCACGATGGTCACGAACAATCTGGACAACATCAGTGACTTTGATGGCGCCCTGCAATTAACGACTGATGCGCTCAAAACTGCTTCAACACGCTATGACAAACAGATATTAAAAACAGCGGTATGGGATGCTGTTTTCAGAGTATCATTCTTTGCTCTGGTAGCTTTGAGCCTAATTATCGCCATCGGCCAAATGAGCACTAAGCCAATCCTCATATCTCCAATTTTGGTGGTATTACTAGGCTTTCTTGTAGTAAGTTCTATCTGCCCTTTACGCCGTGCTAACCGAATCGAAGCGGGTATTAAGCGTGAACTTGACGCACACTCTGATGTATTGAGTATGCTCTACAGGGAAAAAATACTAGCAAAGATAAAAAGTTTAAAATGACTGTCTAAGGAAAAACTCTACGTAGTTTCTGAGGTCTGCCCCGGTTCTTCTAAAAAACAAACCAGCCATAAACTACGAGAACAACAGGCAAATCAAACAATTCATGTGCTCATATTAGAATCACCACAACTCAACAAAACCAACTCGTCATGCATATCAAACCGTTCAGCCTGTTTATAACTACGTTATTTTTGTATCTCACTTCTCCAATGTTAATATCAGCTGGAGATTTCAAAGAATGCATCGATAGTAAGGGCCGATCAACCTACACAAACAATGTATGCCCTCCTGGTTATCATTTAAAGAACCCACCCAAACCCAAACAAACTGTCAAAACAGGTGCCATTGTCCCAGAGAATAAAACATCACTCACTTGGGATAAATTTAACATCACAATAGAAGATATTAAAATGGAGTGGTACCTTGGACGAAATTCTTCACAAAAAGAGTCGCTCTATCACCCCAGGATACAATTCGTTGTGCGAAACGACAGAGAAGAAGCAATTGACAGATTGGAAATTGAGCTTCTTTACGTGGAAGAAGACAATAAGATATTCGGAGATGATGATGCTAGTATCTATGATCTACCTGCCGGATACACTTCTAAAACGATATTCATGAAACCAGGAATGGGTATAGTTTTCAACGGGTACAACGAAAAAACAATCACCAACAAAACATATAAAGTTGATATGTATGGTAAATTCAATGGAACAAGAGAGAAAATCACAACCTTAGAATTCTCATCAAAACTCACAAGATAATATTATTAGAAGGGTGGAACACTGGGGGCAACCACCGTTTCACCGCAAAAACAAACGGCCGAATCAGGACAAAATGAAAACATTAATCACTATTATTTTCCTATTGTACCCATTGTCACTACATGCATATACCCAGGACATATCACAAAATATACAAGAGTTGGACGAGGAAATTGCAGCAACAGATGACAAGGTGAAACGTGCACAACTTTACGCTTTCAAAGCAAGACAATATAGAAAAAACAAAGAATACGAACTGTCAATTAAATCATACCTCCTTTCCATACAACAACATGGAACAGGATGGTCCTGGCTAGAACTAGGAAGCATGTATTTCAAGACTGAAGATTATGAGAAATCATTAAAAGTTGCAAACAATGTAATCAATAAATTCCCTGGGGTTTTGACGGAAGCCAAAGACCTGCTGACAAGATCACAAGTCAAACTACATGAAATATATTTAAAAGAAAATCCTCCAACAATTATCGTTAACAATGATTACAACCCGGGAAGAAAAACACGATTTGATGTGATGAACGAAGTGCAGGAGAGGAATGCAGCAGCCGCAAGTTTTAGCAGAAATACAATTTATTCCAACTGCAAAGCAAAATGGGGTACTGACTATTCAATGGTTGAATATTGCATAAAAAAACAGAGCAAAGCAAATTCAAACGTCCAGCGACATCGAGGCGGGATCAGAGCAAGATGCGAACAGAAATGGGGATCTGACTATTCGATGGTTGAATATTGCATAAAAAAACAGAGCAAGGCAAATTCAAATGTGCAGCAATATCGCGGAGACATCAAAACAAGATGCGAGCAAAAGTGGGGCAAAGATTATTCGATGGTTGAATATTGTATCAAAAAACAGACTCAGGCAAAAAATAACATTAACAGATAGATCTGAACAAAAAGGGTCTGACCCAATTTTAATTATGTCAGAAGGTAAACATATGGAGTCGGCATGAGCACAGACGGAAACATAAAAACATGTCCAAAATGCAATACACCAAGAGCAGCAGGATCTATTGAATGCAGCAATTGTGGTGTTATTTTTGCCAGGATCAAGACCAAGCATAAAAAATCAGTGCCAGTAGCTGAACCGAAAAGCGTACAACCTGCTACAAAGAAACGACCCCCCAGGCAGCTACAAGCATACACTTCAAGCAAAAGAATAAACAAACAGCTCTACAAATTAGGTACTATTGACACTTGGTTTACAAAAAAAGAAATTAAATACCTACCAAAAACAATAAGAAACGACGAAACAATAAAAGGGCTCGGAAGCGGACTTTTAGATGGCAACACTTGGCTGATTGTCGTCACTGACCAGCGCTTATTATTTTTAGACAAGGGGATGGTCTTCGGGTTAAAACAGGCTGAAATGCATTACGAACAGATAAGTGCAATATCGTACAAAACAGGACTGCTACTCTCTTCAATTAAAGTTTCCACATCAGGAGGAGAGAAGGAGATCCGCCATGTTGAAAAGTCAGATGCCCCACGGTTAACTGAGCTTATCTCAAAACTAATGAGAGCCACAAAACAACCCGTTCAACAACCAAATCCAGTTAAACAATCTGCCCCAGGACCAGACGATGATGTTATTTCCAAACTAGAAAGGTTGGGGACCCTGCTAGACAAAGGATTATTGACAGCCGATGAGTTTAAAATACAAAAAGAGAAACTTCTAAAAGTTTAGCTATTAACTGAAGTGGTCAAGTAAAAGTGGACATTTTCTTAAGCTACTTTTTGTAAAACCAG
>CAZUPS010000011.1:0-92337 GCA_964621915.1 uncultured Desulfocapsa sp.
GTTACTATCGAAGAGTAATTCGATACCGTCGCGTTTATCGTCGCACCTACTACCGTAGAACTTGGGTTAGGTAATAACTGAGACTACCAGTAGAAAGAAAAGTGTCACATTCTTCTCCTTCAGCAATATCACACAGGTACTGAAACACCAACTCAGCACCTGGTAGCAATCGGTGCACTCAACAGTCAAGAATTGACTGTTGAGTGCACCTTTTTTTATGCCTGCCGTTCCCTCAAGACCATACTCAATCCCCAACATAAGGAACCACTTCTGTTTCTTGCGAAGCCACAAACAGAACCATTAATGTTGCCCATAGAACAACTATTCCTCATACAGAATGGACCTCCTTACTAGAAAGAAATACTCCAGAACACACAGACACACGCATTCCACGGTACAACGGACAGATAGCAGTTCGCTCCAAACAAATGATTCATTCTGGCACGATGAATGCAATACATAAAATAACTAAACGAACAAAACGTTCCAACCAACAATCATCCACAGGAGATCATCATGGCTGCTATCACAATCAACGACTTGGAAATGAACCAGGAACTCGACAACTCTGCTCTCGAGACCATTCTCGGTGGACGTTGGATAACCAGACGTTATACCAGAACCTATGTTCGTTACTATCGAAGAGTAATTCGATACCGTCGCGTTTATCGTCGCACCTACTACCGTAGAACTTGGGTTAGGTAATAACTGAGACTACCAGTAGAAAGAAAAGTGTCACATTCTTCTCCTTCAGCAATATCACACAGGTACTGAAACACCAACTCAGCACCTGGTAGCAATCGGTGCACTCAACAGTCAAGAATTGACTGTTGAGTGCACCTTTTTTTATGCCTGCCGTTCCCTCAAGACCATACTCAATCCCCAACATAAGGAACCACTTCTGTTTCTTGCGAAGCCACAAACAGAACCATTAATGTTGCCCATAGAACAACTATTCCTCATACAGAATGGACCTCCTTACTAGAAAGAAATACTCCAGAACACACAGACACACGCATTCCACGGTACAACGGACAGATAGCAGTTCGCTCCAAACAAATGATTCATTCTGGCACGATGAATGCAATACATAAAATAACTAAACGAACAAAACGTTCCAACCAACAATCATCCACAGGAGATCATCATGGCTGCTATCACAATCAACGACTTGGAAATGAACCAGGAACTCGACAACTCTGCTCTCGAGACCATTCTCGGTGGACGTTGGATAACCAGACGTTATACCAGAACCTATGTTCGTTACTATCGAAGAGTAATTCGATACCGTCGCGTTTATCGTCGCACCTACTACCGCAGGACCTGGGTTAGATAATAACTGAGGCTACCAGCAGGAAGCAAAAGTACCACATTATTCCTCTTCAATAATTTCCCAGGTACTGAAATACCACCTCAGTATCTGGGAACAATCAGGTGCATTCAACAGTCAATTCTTGGCTGCTGAATGCACCTTTTTTTATACCCACTGCTTCCCGAAAACGCATTCCGCCCCTAACGCAAGGAGGCAGTTCTGTTTCCTATGAAGAAACAAACTGCACCACCAGTGTTACCCACAGAACAACTATTTTCCACACAGAACATACCTCTTTACTAGCAAGAGATATCCCGAAAAACAAAAACGCAAAAATAAGATGGTCTATCAGCAACATAACAACCAACCCCAAACCAACAAAGCATTCTGGCATGATGAATGCATTAAATAAAGCAACTAAACGAACAAAACGTTTCAACCAACAATCTACCACGGGAGATCATCATGGCTGCTATCACAATTAACGACTTGCAAGTAAATCAGGAACTCGACAATAACGCTCTTGAAAATATTTTCGGTGGATACTGGGTAACCAGACGCTACACCAGAACTTACGTTCGTTACTACCGGAGGGTAGTTAGATACCGTCGCGTTTATCGTCGTACTTACTATCGTCGCGTTTGGGTTAACAGCCGTCGCTGGTAGGAACAGGCACTTACAAAAAGGGACTTACAAAAAGGGACTTGAAACAGTACGCAATAATGCTATTCACTTCTCTCTTTTCCATGCTTATAATATACAACAGATAGATAGAATTCCCAAAAAGCTACAAACCATACTCGGAGTCAGTCATGAGAAAAAATCAGAAGATACTAAAATGTTGCATCATCGCTTTAATGGTTGGAACCACAGCTACAGCAAGTGGCGCATCACTTGAACGTCTTTTGGTAACAGGTGGTATTGGTGCTGGCATTGGACAGGCAATCGGTGGAAACACTGAAGCAACCCTGATAGGTGCAGCATCGGCATTACTGCTTGATGGGTATATGAATCCTCAGCCAAGGACATCCTACCGTAACAGTGCTCCCGCTCCCTATTATGGCCGGCCATCGGCTGTACAATACTCACAACCTCCCCGATACATTCAGCAACCAGTCGTATACCAAAGACGGCCAGATATCAATTATGGCACGAATTCGAATTATGACTATCAGTCAGACTATAATGGTGGAGAATATATCGAGACAACAACTACGACCACCACAACGACAACAACTCATGGGTATGAACCTGTCTGGTAAAACAACAAAGCGGTATGATTCAATTCTGAATCATACCGCTTTCGCTTTTTTTTGGAAAACCCCAGCTCCCCCAAGACAGGTATTACTTCTTAAAGTCACCAGATTTCAAACCATGTTTCTTCATAATGGTCTGCAGATAAGATCGATTAAGACCCAACTCCTTGGCAAGCTGAGAAACCTTCCCCTGAACTCTTGTCAAATGTTCACGTAAAAATTGTTCCTCTGCAGTATCTTTAGCAATACTCCTTACCTGTTCAAGACTCTTTGACGAAATCGTACCAGCAAGTTCCTTAGAAACGATTTGAGGCTTAATGGTATCCGGCAGATGGTGCAAGCCGCCCACTCCCTCAGCGAGGCAGGAAACCCGGTAAATCAGATTTTGCAATTCACGAATATTCCCTCTAAATGTATGCTGCTCAAGGAATGTTACAAGCCTAGGAGAGAGGTGTACAGGCTTACGCCCCATTCTGTCAGCAGCCTCTTGTATAAAGTAGTCAATCAAAAGAGGGATTTCATCGGGACGCTCACGGAGTGGTGGAATGGTGACGGTGACTACTCCAAGTCGATAATAGAGATCTTCACGAAACTCACCACTTAAGGTCATCTCATATAATTTCTTATTGGTAGCAGCAACGATACGAACATCAACCATTATATTGGAGTCTGCCCCAACTCTCTGGATTTCCCCGGTTTGCAGGGCACGAAGGAGCTTAACCTGATTATCTAAGGACAGTTCACCAAATTCATCAAGAAAAAGAGTCCCATTATGAGCTAGCTCAAACTTTCCCTTCCTGGTTGTATCAGCACCGGTAAAGGCACCTTTAACATGACCAAACAGTTCTGACTCCAGTAGTGGAGAAGGGATAGCACCACAGTTCACAGAAACAAAAGCCTCTTCAGACCTGCTACTATTTGCATGCACAACCTTTGCAATCAACTCCTTACCTGTCCCGCTCTCCCCCTCAATAAGAACCGGAAAATCAGTTCTTGCTGCTTTGTTAACGGTTTCAAGTACCGTCAACAATTGCGGGTTTTCACCAAAAATCCCGGTAAAAGCAAAATCATTATCCAACAGGGCCTGACGTCTTTCCGAAGCCGTTATTGCCTGCTGAGGAGAATCGGCCTTGGCAATTGCTTTTTTTCCATGTCCCCCCGTTCGAGAAAGCACAAATAACTCATTACGCAGTTGGTTCACCTGCATCATGATTTTTTGAATACCTACCTTGTCGAGTTGACTACTCCATCGCAATGCAGAGCGTATAATCTCAACACGCTCAATGGCTTTGCCTATAGTATTTACACTCATATGTCAGATCCCAGATAATCAGTATTAACTGGCAAGCTGTTTATGAAACAATTGATAATACATACCTCTCTTAGCCAGAAGATCAGCATGAACACCTTTCTCAGCGATATGTCCATCATAGAGAACAAAGATCTGATCGGCGTTCATAACAGTACTTAAACGATGGGCAATTACCACTGCTGTACGATTCTGCAGGATTTTTTGCATGTTTTTCTGGATATGATTTTCAGATTCACCATCGAGGGCGGAAGTCGCCTCATCAAAAATCAGGAATTTAGGCTCATGGTACAGTGCTCTGGCAATACAAATACGCTGAATCTGACCACCGGACAAACCAACACCACGTTCCCCAACGACTTGTTCATAGGCCTGTGGCATGTTATTTATAAACCCATGGGCATCGGCTAATTTTGCTGATTTAATAATCTGTTGCGGATCAGCATTGGTAGCACCCATTGCAATATTCTCCGAAACAGTACCAGCAAAAAGAAGATTATTTTGCATAACATATCCTATATGCTTCCGGTAATACTCAAGTTCCAATGTATCTATATCATAGCCACACACCATAAGCTTTCCTTCCGTTGGTTTATAGAGCCCGACAAAAAGCTTTGCAAGTGTCGTTTTACCAGACCCACTCGGCCCGACAATCGCCACAGTTGATCCCTCCGGGATGGTCAGACTAATGTCTTCCAAAATATAGCCGGAACCACCACCATCATATCTAAAATAGAGATTCTCACAGGTTATATCACCATCCAGGTCCGGCAGAATAACTCTGGAGGATGCTTCATATCGTCTCTGTTCAGGCTCCAGCTCAAGTACATCCCCCAAGCGCTCCATGGAAACAAGAGCCTCCTGAAACTCATCCCAGACCCCAACAAGTCCCAGCACAGGACTCATTACAGCACCAACAAGAGCGTTATAAGCCATCATTTGACCAATGGTAAACTGTTGCTTTAGTACCATCTGAGCCCCAAGCCAGAGAATGGCAATCGAGGCCGCTGCTTTCAGCAACTCACTTATACCGCCAACAGCAGAAGTAAATATTTCCGAACGAAAATTAATATCCAGTGATTTAACGTATTTTTTTTCCCACTTCATCCGCATATTTCGCTCAACGGCCATCGCCTTCACACTCTCGGCACCGCTAAGAGTTTCCATCAAAAATGCTTCCGATTCGGTGGAGGCATAAAATGATTTACGAGCGAAATACTTATACTTAGGAGTGGCAAGGAGGGTGATTGCAACAAGAGGAATAAGAAAACCAATCAGCACAAATGTAAGACTGACACTGTACTTAAAAAGCACAATCAAATAGAGCATCACCATAAATGCATTCAGTACCGTACTGATACTGGATTCGGTCATAAAGCGCCTGATTGTCTCATTTTCTTGAAATCTCGCAATAATATCACCAGTTTTCCTTTTAGCAAAGAAATCAACCGGTAGCGACAGAACATGCTTATAAAAATGAGCCATCATATTAAAGTCCATTTTCCGGGTAAGGAAATTAGACAGATAGGCAGTCAGGAATTCGGTTATCTGGGAAAAAACCATCGCGATACCGAGACCAAGAATCATCATATTCAGCAAAGAGTAATTCTGATGAACAACTACTTTATCAAGAATATTCTGGATGATTATAGGCCCGGCCAGCCCCAACAACTGCATAATAAGAGCGGCAAGAAACAGATCACGTAAAATCCGCTTCATCGGTTTAACATATCCGAAAAAACGGCTCCACGGTGACCTGACAAGAGGCATTTCCACCATGTCTTCAGTGGGCTGAAAGATCAAACAATTCCCTGTCCAACCCTGCTCAAATTCAGTAACTGACAGTTTCCTAAAGCCAGCACCGGGATCAGCTATCCATATATGACTTTTGGAAATACCGTATATTGTAATATAATGATACCCTTCCCAGTGGGCCACAAAGGGAAGTTCAAAATTCAACATTGAGCCGTAGGTACAACGCACGCCTTTAGTGGCAAAGCCAAGCGATTCTCCGACCTGGGCCAGACTTTCCATGGTGGCCCCTTCCGTGGTTACGTTGGCCATTTCACGGAGTTTTCCAAGGGTCATTGGAATTTTATGGTGCTTGCAGATCATAGCAAGACATGCCGCACCGCAGTCCATCTCTTCAGCCTGTTCAATAAGACTGAAGCGCTTGATCAGCTTACCGCCCATTCCTGCTCTGCCGGCAGTACTTAAAAGAGACTTTGCTCCCTGCCAAGAATCAATCTTTTTCTGACGTTCAAGCTCCTTAACAAAAAACGCATTTCGTTCCTCAAGAACCTTGCGAATGGAGCCATTGTGTTGAAGAATCAGATGAATCGTCGCCTGTGGAATAATAATCAATAGGGAATCGGTTTCGGCAACTGCAGCCGCAGGCTGTACAGCATAATCAAGACACGCTTTTTCACCAAAAATTTCCCCAGCCTGCAGGGTACGAATCAGATAGGATTTGCCGCCTTCATCCCTGGTAATTGTAACCTTACCGGAACGGACAATATACAATCTTCGATCATCCCCGGAATCCTGTTCAAGAATAACTTTGCCAGCAGAAACCTTTTTAGCACCAATACTCTGAACAATTTCTTCAAACTTACTACGATCAATTTTATTTTTCTTAAGATTGAAAAACTCGGTAACAATACCGCCGGTAAACGTTAGAGCAATGTATTGATTTATAAATTTTCTTGCCCTTTCATTATTTTCCAAAAGTCGCTGCAAAGTTTCTCTTGAAAAAAGCAATAACTCCGTTTCGCCAGATGAACGCACAGAATACTCATGAACAGTATTTGTAAGCAGAGATTTTTCTGAAAACGTATCGCCTTCTTTACAGATTCCAAGACTTTTTTCTTTCCCTCCTTCGTGAGAGAAAAGTCGTACCCTGCCTTTTAAAATCAGATACAAACCACTAGAGGGCTGACCAGATTCAACGACAATCTCACCAAAGGCCACACTCTGCTTTTGACAAGCACCTTCTAATATCTGTAATTCCTTGTCGCTAAAACAAGAAAAAATCTCCACACCTTTAAAAAACTCAAGCAAAGACATACGGTATCAAACCTCAGAGAAGAAAAGTAAGGAACTTATGGATAGTTCAAATCAATACAGCGTAGATACTCCCCCATCTGCCTAAAACAGCTGGGGGAGTATGTCGGGATTTTTTCTACTTATTGGAAACAGAAGTATCTTTGGCCCGTTCCTGTAACCATGTTTCATATATAGCTTTACCAACTTCTTCCTTAATTGCGTCATTAAGGTCTGCCGGATGAGTTTTTAAAACACAAGCGATCTCAAAGAAATCCTCATCCCCTAGCTGAACCGGTCCGACGACATCGTTTACCGATGCATTAAAAACCTTTGCTTCCAGGTCGGGAGAGAGAGTACCGCGCCTTACATTCATCATACGGCCCTGAGTATACTGGGTATCCTCATCGAGAGTATGCTCTTTTACCAGTTCATCAAACATATCCGGATCATCATCCAGCAAAGCCATTATCTCTTTTGCCTTCTCCATGGTTTGAACGACGATATGCTTAATATCAGCAGTCTCAAACTGAGGAGAATGAAGGGCAAAATAATCGTCAACAGCTTTGTCAGTAATAACCTCATTGACCATCTTGTTCTTCAGCATCAACTCAGTTACAAAGGTTTCTAAATCTTCAGCGGTAACGTTCAATTCACTCAACCATTCCTGAGTATCCTTGGCACGATGCATCCCAAGCGAACGTCGGTAGTCGTCTGCTGCCTGCTGCAATTCATCCCCGGATAAACCAAGCTCACGTTGTTTTGCAGCCAGAACTGTCATCTTGTCTTTAACAATCCGATCGGCAATTTCATCAAATTCACCGCTAAACTTCAGGTAATTCACAATGTCATCACTAGTCATCTGTACATCATCAATCCGTAATACAACTCCCATAATTCTTACCTCCCAAGGTTTTGAGTTAACTGCTTACTTATTCACCAACTTCTTAAACGGATCTAATACAAAATCTATTACTCTCCGTCTCTGAACCACAATTTCCACATCGGCATTCATGCCAAATCGTATAGGTAGCTGCCTGCCATTGACCGTGTAATAATCCTTAGCAAGACTCACCTTCCCTTTGTACTGCGACCTACCATCCTTCGTTTGTACTGCATTATTTGAAAGATACTCGAGCTTACCCGTTAAAAAACCAAACCGCTGATAGGGAAAAGCATGAAATTTTAATTTTACAGGCTGTCCAACTTTCAATAATCCCCTGTCTTTGTCCAAAATAGTCAAACGAACTGCCTTCCCTGACTCTTTTGGGGAGATGGCCAGCAATGGAGCATTGGGGTTAATTTTCTCTCCGGCCTGATGAAACCAAACGCTGGAAACTTCTCCCGAAACAGGAGCTCTCAAAACCAGAAAGTTATTATCATCCAAATCAGAATAATTAACTTTTGATGCAGCCTTCCACCCCTCAAGAGCGCCCAGATATTTCATTTCAATCTGGTTGGCCGTACGTGCAATCATCGTTTTTTTCTGGTCATACTGCAGCTTCCCCTGAATAAGCTCCATATTAACCTGTTCTATCTTCTGACTGCTGGCCAGATACTGGCTGGCAAAAGTCAGTTCAAGATCTTCAATCTGAGAAATCGCCTGCTGGTATGCTGATTCCGCTCTTTTAAATTCACTCTCTTTTTCTAAAAAATCTTTCTTGGATATCCCACCACTGCCTGGAGAATTAAAAAGTCGTTTATATTTTCCAAAAAGCTCTTCTGCCTGGTCCGATGCCAGTTTTTTCTCAGATACCTGGATACGTAAAACTTCCAACTGCCTTTTCTGGGTGCCCGACAATTGGCGTAATCCTTCCTTTTTCTGCCGATCATACTCCGTTTGCATCATATTGTTTTTTTGCAGCATACTGTCAAGTTCCCGTTCCATTAGCTTTTTCTGGTCCGGGAATCGCTCCTTCATTACAGCAGCATCCTCAAGCATCAGTTTTGCCTGAACTGCAGCAGAAGCTATCTGAATAGCCTGAGGGGAACGTACTCTGGCAAGAAGGTCACCTTTGTCAACGGGAACTCCTTCAGAAACAAACATTTCGATCAGTTCCCCTGCTGCCGGAGAATAAATCCGTTTGGAATCTGTTCTTTCCTTAAGCTGTCCTTTCGTCGAAATAACCACATCTGCACTGGTGCAAAATGCCCACACAAACGCTGCAGCAATCATCGCCATAATGAGATACAATATTGCATGAGCAATCAAAGAACTTGTCCCCTGTAAAACCTCAATGCCTTCAATACTGTGTTCTTCTACAAGGTCTCTGTATCCAGTTTCATTTTGTCTGGCCATAAAAACTCCGTTCAATCTTTAAACAAGTCTATTTTTTGCTGAATAAGGGAAGTTGACAACACCGTGCTACCCTGCAAGCGCGCATATTGCAGCTGAAATTCCTCTTTAATTTCTACAATAATCTTCTGATCAGCTGCGCTCATTTCGCTGTTGGCAAGCCGCATTCCCTTTACTGCCTGTACGGCAAAGGCATTGGCCTTTGTCAATGTTCGAGCCTGTGTACGGAATTGTTGAGAAATCACATCCGCCATACGCATTTGTCCTGTTATTCCACCTCGTTGCCGGTACTCATCAAAAGCAGATTTTGCCTTTGCCAGATAGCTTTTTCCTGTAATTGATGCCTGATTCCGACAACGGATATGCTCATCAGCGAACAATCGTTTATAAAAAACATCATGTTGAAGAGCCATTCCATATATTTCAGCAACCACTTCACAACGTGCCGATGTTTCGCGAGCCATCTCAACTTTTTCAACCAGAGCCATCAAGCTGTGCATATGCTCTGTTTCCTTATCAATTGCTGCCTGCCAGTTCCCCTGCGGCAAACCTTTCAATAGAGCTGTTGCCTTATGTGGATTTCCACTCTGCCAGAACTGCCTCGCCTGATTGAATGCTTGCTGTACAGATACCCCAGGGTAATATTTTTCAACATATGATACAGCCAGCCCCTTAAAAAGGTTGGTCTGCATGGCAGCCTGTTCCCTTACCTTTTCCAGACCAAAAAGATTTTTCTCTTCGTTTGCCTTAATCAACAAATCGAATCGATCCAGATCCAGAAGCCAGTCTTCTTCCCCCTGGATATCCGGATGAGAAGCGGAAAAGCTACGTATCAAATCCCTTGCCTTGAAGACTTTCTGTTCAAGAAGTAGCGCCTTAATATCTTCTTCCACCTTCTTAAGATCCACAAGTTCGTAGAGTGCAAGTTCCCGATTATCATTCAGTTGAGCATAAAACTTTTCGACTACTGGATAAAAGGACGGCTGCTGCTGGGTTATTTCATCAAGGACAGGTCGGTAATTATTCTTCTTCTCTTTCCACTGTTCATTTATGGCAGAAATTTCACTCTTTCGTTCAGTATCAGCAATAGTGTGTTCTTTCTGCTCCATACTGAAAAATCGATGAACCCGGGCAACAAACAGCAGAGCACTCACTGCAGACTCACTGTTTTCAACATTTGTTACAATTTCACCATACCCGGCCAGTTCCGTATTGATCGCTGTATAATCTTGCTCTGCCAACATCCCGATATAAGATGGAATACTAGAGGCAATAAAAGATTTTTGGGCCAAATTCTGTGTTTTATCACGATTTTCCTTTGCCAGCATATCATTGGCAAGTATCAGGCATGCTCTGTAATCCTTTCCCTCATACAAACTCTGCACTCTATAGGCATCTGTTGAGCGATAAGAAACAAAAGCAGCAAAAATCAAAACCACGACAACACCAACAGCTAGAGCATATTTCCAGTAAGTCCTGGGTAAGGCCGCCACATTTGCAGCAACGCTCTTTATGGCTTCATCTGCTCCAACCTTTACTGCAGCATTGCTCTCAACAGCACTTTCACCTTCTTCCGCTCCAGAGAAAACACCCATAAAAGTGGTTGCCTCATCCATATAGACGGTGCTTTCGCCGACCGAATCATTTTCACTTTTTTGCTGGTTCGATTGAGGCTGAAGTTGTCCAGTGTCGCACACAAGACGATATTTCAATCCGGAGGCAAACTGTATTATACTCTCGTGATGCAGGAAATTCCTTCCAGGCTGCACAGTATTACCATCAATCATTGCTCCACTCTGTGCAGTTAGTGAAAGCAGCAATGCCTGATTTCTATCAAACGCAATTTTCAGATAGCCGGAATCATGGCCACTGATATCCTTTGGCAAAGAAAAGGGACTCACATCAATTGTAATTGACTCTCCCTGTGCATTCTGTTCAGGAACCAGCATAACAACAGCATTTCTCACAGGAACCTGCTCGTCCTGTAACTCAACTACATACCCCAGCTTATCAGCAAAAAGAACTACATCACCAGTAGACAAGAGAACCCGGGTATCGGTCAGTCTTCTGCCATTCACAGAAGTACCATTCAAACTTCCGTTATCTTCCAGATATAAGTTTCCCTGCTCTTCAGTCAGAGAGGCATGTTTTCTCGAAACATGCTGAAGCAGTGAACGAATTTGATCACTGCAGTTATCCAGCAACTCAGGTGCTCCCCTTCCAAAAATAAAGGGAAAATCCTCAAGGGTTAGATTTTCGCCGGGTGCATCAATTGTCGAAACAAACGTTATTTTCATAATTCAACACAATACAAATATCTAAGAAAGGAACTGCAGCACATACTATTTCCCAAAAAACTTATCGTGGTGTTTCCGAGCTCGGCCAGCCACCGCCCAACGCCTTATACAGAAGGATAGTGTCACTATAAAGCTGGGTATCTATCTTCTGCTTTGCTTTTTCTGCGGTGTACAGTGTTTCCTCAACGTCTATAAGTTCGAGTTGGGACACCAGGCCAAGTTCAAGACGTGATTTAATCTGGGACTGTATCTTTTTTAAATCATCAACACGGGCCTGGAGAACTACCAGCTGTTTTTTTCTACTGTTCAGATTAGTTAACGAATCAGCAACTTCCTGAAAGGCTGTATTGGCAACCTTAGCCCATTCGTTTTTTGCTATTTCAAATTCATACTTAACTCTCTCCACCTCAGCTTTTCGCTTACCGGCATCAAATATAGGAACACTGATACGAGGAACAAAAGAGAGCATACCGCCGCTCAAAAGAGCTGTCAGAGTTGAACTCATAAGCCCGCCAGATGCGGTCAGACTAATCGAAGGTAAGCGAGCCGCCTCAGCGATACCTATCTGCTGGCTCGCCTTTAGTAAGCGATATTCCGCAGCCAGAATATCCGGGCGTCTGTTCAACAGGGCCGAAGGCAATCCAACCGGAACTTCAATGGGACGAACAGCCTGAAAATTCTTATCGTTGGAAACTTTAATCTTACCGGGAGGACGCCCCAGAAGTGCCGCCACTTTATGCTCCTGGATAGCACGCCCCCTCTTTACTTCCAATTCTTCCTGCCGAAGTTCATTCACCTGAGCCCGTTGCCTGAAGACCTTCTCCTCACTGACAATCCCCTCATTAAACTGCTGTTGATATATAGAAAGAATCACTTCATTGTTTTTCAGATATCTGGCTGCTAATCTTCCACCAGCGTCATACTGCCTGATCACAAAATAGGACTGGGCCACATCGGAGACTAGTGTCAGGTATCCAGCGCGATAATCAGCCTTGATTGCCTCTTGTTCCGCCTTGGTCGCCTCAACTGCACGTCTCTTTTTTCCCCACAGATCAAGCTCCCAACTCAGATTTGCACTGGCATTATAGGACTGCTGGTCTCCGCTCGCCTTACTGTCAGCAAAGCGCGCCCCTGTATCAAACCCGAGAGATGGATAGAGATCAGCCTCACTCTGATCAATCATTGCTCCGGCAGAGCGAATTCTTCCAAGCAAAATCTTGAGATCAAAACTCCCTTCAATGGCCTGATCCACCAGACCACTCAACGTACTATCGTTAAAATTTTCCCACCAGTCGGGACGAATTACTTTCGCCGGATTCAGTTGTGTGGGTGCTGCATCTTCGAATGCTGCATCGGTTTCTAGAGCCTGTCGCTGATAATCCGGTCCAACTTTTCCACATCCTGCCATGGAAAAAGCAACCAGGCATGAAACTAACAATTTGCTGACTTTCTTCTGCCTGTTATTCATCAAGACACCCTGATTAAAATAAATGTAATATTATCTCGTCCACCGTTCTGATTAGCCATATCCAATATAATTTGACAAGTGATTGTAAGATCAGCATTTCGTTGCAAGACCTCACTGATTTCATCATCAGTTACCATTCCAGTAAGCCCATCCGAACAGAGCAGGTAACAATCTCCAGATTTATAAATTCTTGACGCCACACTGACCTTCACATCTTTTTCCATCCCGATGGCTCTGACAATGACGTTTTTCCTTGGATGAGTACGCATTTCCTCCTTGGTAATCTCACCCTGCCGATACAGCATATTCACAAGAGAATGATCCTCACTCAACTGCTGTAAGTCCTTATCCTTATAGAGGTACATACGACTGTCACCCACATGAGCAATATGGAGCAAATCGTCTTCGAAATGGCAGCAGACAATCGTTGAAGCCATTTTCTGACCTGCACCATCGAGATAAACCATGGTATTTGCATAAAGAACAGCTGACTCCAACATAGTGCTCGGAGCCTTATCCACGGACATAAACAGAGGGATAGTCTCATCCTCCGCCTCCATTCTTACGGGATCCATAAGGACCTTGATGCTGTGCAGCGTTAGACTGCTTGCCTGGGCACCGTTTGCATGGCCACCTGCACCATCTGCCACACAGAAAACGGGACTATCCTCTAACACCAGGAAATTGTCTTCATTGTGTTTGCGAACCATGCCCGTGTCGGTAACACCGGCGTAGTCAAGTCTATATGGTGAGAGGTTAAATACTCCGGATATAATAGTCATAGGCACTAATAAATTGATAGATTCTTATGGAACTCGTACTCTTTTTTTGCAACTCTACAAGGAAAGCATTTTAATATGAACGGGAAGGTTTTCTCCTTCTTTAAGTTCAACTACAACTGACATATCCTGATAACCGGTTTTTGAAAAATAGAGCTGAATAACCCCATGATTCCCGTTAAACTTAAATGGAGTCATCCCGGATGAATTATGATCAACAACTTCAACCTGTACATTTTCCGGAGTTGACTGAATAGCAAGAGAAGTTTTAACAACCAGCGGCTTCGTTTCCTGTTTTGGATCTTCAGTAATTGGACTGTTGGTCACAGTTGGCAAAGTGGCTGATTCATCAGAATAACTGGCTGTCTCCTTTGATTCAACTTTTGTAACCGCTGGTATCTCTTGAACCTTTACAGGTAATGTTTCGTTCGACACAGGTCTATTCTTTAACGGATCTTCCTGTACATTCTCAGGAGTATCCGTCCCCAATGTTATATCCCCTTCGCTTTCAGGGGATTGAGCAGTAAAGAAATTATAGAGAAAAGGAGATACTGCCAGAACAATGAGGATTGGAATCCCAAAAAGTAGCTTTTTCAACAGAGGATTGGAAGTCACTTCTTCATTTCGACTGCCTCTTTCTATCTTTGGCGGTACTACGGGAGGAATCGGAGGTTTAACGGCTGGGGTTTTCTGTTGGGTGCCAATAGTTTCATCCATGGCTGAAAACATAACAGTAGCATCGTCAGTACTACCAGCAATAGCACTATTAGCCACACTACCATCCCCGGCAGAGAGAACTACGGTAGCATCATCATCAGCTAATTCTGACATAGAAGAAACAACGGTAGCATCATCATTCATGACTTGCGACACAGAGGATACCACGGTGGCATCGTTATCCATACCTGCAGGTACAGAAGGCACCACAGTAGCAGCACTATCAACAACAGTATTCGTTACAGCTGACAATACAACGGTGGCATCCGAATCTTCAACTTGAGACACTGCTGCTATTTTTTCCTCTTCAACAAAGGCCTTCCCCTCACTGGCAGCCTTTATCGCAGCGGCAAATTCCACAACAGAAGGGAACCGTTCAGCAGGACGTTTTGCGAGAGCCTTCGAAATAACCGCATCAAATTCAACGGGAATCATCATATTCAGCTGAGAAGGCGGTAGTGGTTCAACGGTAATTATTTTTTGAAGAATGGATGCGATGGAGGGACCATCAAATGGTTTTTCACCGGTAAGCAACTGATACAAGACAACTCCAGCTGAAAACAGATCACTTCTGCCATCAACTCGCTGTCCCATACACTGTTCGGGACTCATAAAATTTGGAGTTCCCATGGTGGCGCCTGCCTGGGTTAGCTCCGATGATTCAAGTCTGGCGATACCGAAATCGGTCATCATGACATGGCCATTCGCCATTATCATAATATTACTAGGCTTAATATCCCGGTGAATGATATTATTCTTATGGGAAAAAGCCAGAGCATCAAGTGTCTGAGACATAATGTCACAGATGGTCTCAAGAGAAAACTTCTCTCCGGAATCCATATAACTCTTCAGCTCTCTTCCCTCAACAAAGCCCATGGAAATAAAGGCTATTCCGTTTTCTTCACCATACTCATAAATAACAACAATATTAGGGTGGTTCAATCTGCCGGCTGCCTGTGCTTCCTGCTTCAAACGAGCAATCAGCTCTCGCTCATTTGCAGTGGATGTATCGGGTAAACGAATCGTTTTCAAGGCAACAATACGATCAATTGTCAAATCTCTGGCTTTGTAGACAACTCCCATTGCCCCCTTACCGACTTCCTCAATAATCTCGTAGTTGCCTATTTTTTTAATCATAAAAAAACGTGTCTACTCTAATTCATTTTTAAGACGCCAAGCACTGCTCTACTCACTTATCTTGGTCTTGTTTCCAGCGATACACCATACACAAGAAACTGGCTATGAAGAAAATTTTCTGTCTTAGTACTATTACCCATCGTGCGAAGTATATGATTTTTAAAACCACTTTTTATATCTGTAAAACTCTTTTGACTAATGGCAAAGAATTCATAGGCATCACTGGAACTGAGCACACTAAAAGGTTTGTCACTGGCGACAAGCCAGATCAGTTCCCGCCCAAATGGAGGAGAAACTTCCAGATGGAAATCATCACCCTCCAGGGGATCGGGAAAGTTGTAATTCCTGTCAGCCTTAAAATACATCCTTCTTCTTCCTTCATTGGGCAAAAGCTGAAGGACTTCTCCACCGGAACTCTGATTAAGAATTGCTCCATAAAAGTCCTGGCTCCCGCTGAGCGTCAGAACGATGGAATCACCTTCTGTAAATTGTTTTTTATTACTGCGAAGACGGACAGAAAACTCTGAAGAAGTTGCAGGTACAGAGGAAGCAAATTGCCTGTACACCAACTCACCAAAGGCAACCACTCCGACGAGATTTTCACCACCTATAGCAGGGGGCAGAACTTTCAAAGAATCGATCCTGAAAACATTCCCCTGACTATCGGGAACAAATTCCGATAACTTAGAAATTAACGAGGTGGCCTTTTTTACCGCAAGATAGCTTGCTGCCTGAGTTGCAAGTTCTTTTTGTCTATCGAGTGAATCTTCTGGACGATGATATGCGTAGCCAGAAACAGCACAAAGGATGCTTGACTCAACAAGAGAAATGCTCTCTCCATCTCCCTTCCCAAAAGAATTTGTCGAGCAGAAGAAAACAGACACGAAAAGCAAACTAAAACACTGTGCTGCCAGAGAGAAATGATGTTTATTTTGCCAAAAGATCATGCGCAACTTACAGACCTATCATTATTCATTCACTTTGCCTTTAACAAAAATAAAATCTCCCCCATCATGCCCAGCCATTCGAAGATCAGAATAGGACGGCGTTTGAGCAGAATTCATCACAACATTCCTCCGAAGCTTTTGATAAAGACCATTACCATCAATAATCTTGCTATTGTCCTGCAATTGACTAATAAGGGCTGAAGCAAAAACAGAATGCTTGGCATCGTTAATTGTACCGGAATCGGAAACAGGTTCATTCCCCCCAGACGTAAGGACAACACGAGCCTTCTTTTGAGACAGGTTCTCCCAATATTCCGGGCTGTCATAGCGTTTATTAATTGTTGGTACAATACTTCGGGTCAGAGTTCCTGAATAACAGCTATCTGCGACAACCATCACATGTTTTGCTCTTAATGCCTTAATAGAATCGGTGAGAGTTGCATTTGAAATCCATTGTGCCGGGCTATCAAGAGAGGCATCTGCAGGAAGCCAATAGCCTACTTTTGTTTCAGGATCGAGCCAGCCATGTCCCGCGTAATAGAGTAAGAAATTATCATCCTTTGATAATTTCTTCCTGTATTCAGTCATGGCATCGATAATCTCCTCACGTCCTGGATTTCTTAAAACCTTCACTTCATAGCCATACTGCTGCTTGAGAAGTTCCGCTATATCCTCTGCATCTGTCAATGCAGTTTTCAGAGGCGTCATGTTTTTATAATCAGTAATTCCAATAAGAAGTGCATAGAACTTCCCATAGGTGTTCAGTGGCTGAATCGCAAGCACCGCTGCCTGAGCGTTCGTAGGTTTAGCGGCAGGGGTCACACTAGGAGGCGGAGAAGTTACAGCTGGAGATACAGATCGAGATGGAATATTTTCCTCAATTTCTATTTTCTGGACGGTTTTCGTCGGTACAGATTTAGTTTTCTTATAACTTCCGGCTTGAGAATTTCCCCACATTCGCGCCAGATCCGCCATCATATTTGTGGCTAAATCTGCTGAAACCCTAGATAATGGCGGTAATGTCACCGTTTTTTTTAATTGATAGCCACTGTTATCGGCAACAGCTTTGTATCCCTTGGTACTCGACCAGTTCCAGTTTAAGCTAGTTGTATTTGCGAGAATTCTGCCAGTCTTGACCTCTTTTGCTACTGCCTTAAACTCATAGCCAAAAGGGGTTGAAGAACTCTTACTGATAAGCAGTTCAACAAAGATATCCGCATTATCTGTTAAAGAATTAATTTCAACCTTCTTTACAGAGAGTGGATCATAGGCACTCCCCTGACCATTATTAACGGCGTTCAGGCGCATAATTGTAGCCCGATCCAACAGATACACTCCAGACTGCAGAAGCTGCTGCATAAATCCATCTTCGTAGGCCCAGAGATAACTCTCGGAAGGAGCTCTCCGGTTCACCTCTTCAATATACTTCTGATCGTAAGCCGAGATTTCACCCTTCGTTTTTGAGCTTGTAGTCGTGAAAGCATTTTGAGTGGTATCTCCAATCTCACCACCTTTTCCGGAAATTACGGTTCTTTCAGAAGTTCTCCACTGCCGAACTTCAGCACTTAACTGTCTATTCAAAAAGATAGCGACTTTGGGAGCTCCCTGCCTTTTGTACTCACTTTGGAAATCCTGCGCTGTCTGACGGGCTTCGCTCTTCGTCACACCTGTTACAGATGAACTTCCTTTTTGAGCGTTTCCACCTCTAGGAGGCAATGCATCTTTATAGCGTGGAATTTCCTGAATAGCAGGCTGTGAGACAGCGGCATACGCTGGAGGTGGAGGATTACCGGCAGGAGCCGGATGATCAAGATACTGCCGGGTGCAGGCAGTCGTACAACTCGCCAGATAGATTAAACCAAAGAATACAATTCGTTTCATTTAGTATCCCTCCCTCACTTCAATGTAATAATAGTAACAATCCGTTCTTGCCGAAAACTCCTTGTACGGCACAATAGATTGCGGATCCATCATCAAACGTTTCCAGGAACTTGGGCCCTCGATAGGTACTTTATTGGCGTCAAAGAACTGAACCCTTACTTCAATCTGAAGGGGATAGTCAGTTCTGTTTCGCAGAACTGTATATACTTGCAGAGTGTTGGTAGCTGTTCGTGTGACACCTGTCTGTTCAACTGCAATCTTTCCGGATTTCCCCCACTCTACCGGTCCCGTAAGATTACTTTGATAAATGTACCAATCCTGAAGCTCACGATCCAGAATTGCCACTGAGTTCATCCTGATCCCAACATAATTACTGTCGACTTTCATTCCAGGGGCTGGTCCTTCAGCCACATAGGTTTCAGAACATCCTGAGAGAATGCCTAAAAGGAAAACTACTGCTAGACATGACGTGAAACGTTTCATTACAACCTCACTCATTCAAATTTTTTATTATTCTCTCGGGTGTCGAGATGGACATTATCTTGATTTAACCCAATGCAAATTACGTTTTCCCTGCTTAACAGTTACACTTTCCACACTATCCATTTGAGGAACAATGGCCTGGTTCTTATCTCGATAACGAATCTTCACCGTATGTTTCCCCGGAGAAAGCGTTAAGGGATAGAGATGCACCGTATCGGGAAGGTTATTCCAGTACCTGGTATCAGCATGGGGTTTTGCCGACTGGCCAATGGCCATTGCCGTCACCCCAATAATGCTCAGACCACCTGTTATAGCCGTTGCAGCACCGGAATTATTAAACAGGGGCGCGTAAATAATCCCCGTAGATCCCATATCACTCAAAACGGAACCCACAGCAATTGCCGAGGAACGAAACTCCGCTTTTCGACCGATAAGTTTATCGATTTGACGACCACCACGGGTTGATGACTGCCAGAAAATATCTTCAACGGGGTCTAATTTCTGACATGGCCTGTCATCAATACACACCTCCGCATACAATTCCGGAAAATTTCGGCCTCTTCGAAACTTGAGTTCCGAATGTCCGGAACCATCAGCGACCTTACGAGGAGACTTTCCAGTCTCAACAACAAGCAACAGGTTCTGACTTCTAGGTGGAACAATACTTGGCCTAAACCCCGAGAATTCCTCAAAACTCTGCCTGGCAAGCTCACTATCATTCCCAGCGAGCGAACACCAACCATCAAGATACATTAACAGGGCAAAGTCACATCGATTCTGATTATCCTCGGCAAAGGCATCCTGTAACTGTCCACCCCGAAATGAGGCACGGGCATTATCATAATCTCCCTGCTCGAAATAACTGAGCCCTCGATAATAATATGCCATGACCCTTTCATAGGGTTCGCCTTTAAAATTTTTGGCTCCCTCTTCAATCCACAGACTTCTCACATCAGCTTTCTGCTGACCGGGTCCATATATTTGTTCAATCCCAGCAAGGGCATTATCGAAGGCTTCATCCGCAAGATCAGTATACCCTAGTTGCCTGGCCTTCAGCCCAATCTGCATCTCATTTAAAACCTGATTCCGTACACCCTCTTCCATCAATTTTATGTAGTCGGCATGGAGCTGCTTGGGTTTACCAGCAAGTACCGACTGCATTTCACTCTTGGGAATATCGAGCTTTGCAAATGTTTGTCTGTTAGAGCAACCGGCCAGCGATAGGAAGGACGCTGCAAGAGCTATAACGACAAATCTTTTAACGATAGATAACATCTTCAGCCGAGCTCTTTTTGAATTCATACATGTTACTCCAGACTACGATTCCAGTTTCGAGATCAATCATCTTAAAAGTTATCATATTATAACGTGCTTTAAAACCAGTATCATAACTCACACTATCCTGAGACATGATTTTTCCAGTAAGCCTGAAATCAGCCCCGGCCGTCTTTGCTGTCTGGCCAGTGGTGGCACCTGAAACTGTTCCACTTCTTTTCAGCGCACGCTCATGCTCAACCATTCCTGCGGCTGCTCTTTCAACAAAAACCATGCGTCCCATGGAGGCTCTGTTGAGATTGATCATCAGGCGCTCTGTTATAAGCCTTTTGTTAATTCGAGTAGCACTTTCATTAACGAAATACTTATCATCCACAATTATATATGGTGCCACTTTCCTGGCCGCCAGCGAAGGCGTTGACAGCATATCGCGCATCATCTGATCGGTCATACTTGCAATATCCTGCGACTCAACGCCTATTCCCTGCACTCGTCCAGGACCATTTACATCTTCATAGACACTGGGGCGCCCTGCTCTGTTGTTAACTCTTGTCGTTGTTGTCGCGCACCCTGTAACAAGAATAACACAGGACACAAGCAGTACATTTCGTAAAAAAATCATCGTTTTCCCCACACTGGTTAATAAATATTCAATTCCAGAAACTCAGAAGATCATTCGGGTGCCAGACGTTTTTTGCCCGACATCCAGATAAAAAACCAATTAAGACTTTGGCGCTCTGTGCAAGGCAGCCATATATCCACCTTCTTTAAGGTCTGGATAAATTTCCATGGCGGCATCAAGTGCCTCTGGATAATGCTCAAGGTGAGAAAATTTCACATACATATAGACAGCCATATCATCTAGTTCTGTAAACGAAATATCAGATGTCTCTCTAATGAATTCTTCACCACCCGCAGCTTCAACAGCAATTTTTCGACCTATTGCCTTTCCAACAGTCGCACCGATAAAACCACCAACAAATGGAATCTGCTCAAGAAGTTGCTGGCCGGCCAGGGCACCAATTGTCCCGCCTATTGCTGCACCCATTTTAGCATTAATCGCATTGTCTGTCCATTCTGCCATCACTTCATCCTGAGTAAATGGACACATATATTCTCCACTATTATCTAACAGTGGCGTCGGTGTTGCTATAGATGATATCGGCGGGGGAGCTGTCGGACCACAAGCCGACAAGCAAAACAGAGTTCCCAGCACAATAAAAAACGTCAAAAAACGATTCACATCCGTCTTAATTCTTCCCATGACTCTTCTCCCATTAACTAAAATTCTACAAAATTAATAAAAACTCTTATTTCTTCCATTGAAAACGTGGAATCCACTTCTGCTGAAGGGTATCGTTTGTACCATTTTCAATTACTGCAGCTATTCCACTGTTAATTAACGTGAGTGTTTCCATATTCCCTTTCTTTACAACAACACTATAAAATTCAATATAATTATTATTTGGTACCAGGCCAGCCATCTTCGCACTGTCCTTATAGTCATTACTCGCATAATAAGCAGCAATAGGACCATCCAGGATTACAGCACTGACAATTCCTGCACTCATAGCCGTCATTGCACCATCAAAAGTATCGTAGGATTTCACCTTCAGACCTTTTGCTTTTTTGGCGGCTTTAAAACCAGTTGTGGCTCCCTTACAACCGACATCCTTTCCGGCAAGATCTTCAATTGTCCTTACATTGCTATCATGGGGTACCAGAATCGCCTGTCTGACATGAAAATATGGCAATGAGAAATCCATTTTTTTGATGCGTTTGGGAGTAACTGATACCGATGAGCAGATAGCATCGTATTTTCCAGTTTCAAGACCTGTGAAAATATCTTTCCATGGAACTTTTACAAAGACAGGTGTAAAACCAGCATTTTTGCCGACTGCTTTTATAAAATCAATTGAAAATCCGGTAATTGCCTTATCACTATCCTCAAATTCCATGGGTGGAAATGTTGGATCAACAGCAAAAGTTACCGTTGTCTCTGCCCAACTGTTGACAGAAACTAAAAGAAACAACAAAACTACAAAGCATTTTTTAAACATTTTCCACCTCAATAAATTTCACAAAACAAGAATAAAAACCAGCCTCCACCCTTAGAAGCCCTCCCCTTGCTAAACAACCATCCCAATAACTTTACAGCTTCTTTCGTCATACAGGCACTACCTAACGAAATTCGCCAATAGATGAATAGTCATTCAGTAGACCATGAATCAAAGATCTCTACAATGGGTATATATACCTATTTTTCATTTTAACTTGGAGGTACAACACAAATAGTTCACAGACCAGAGACATAGACAAACATCTGTTTTAACGAACATATAAAGCCACCCAACAACTCTCGCCACCTTTTTTTTCACAACAAAAAAAAACAAGCTGCACCGATCTTTTAACACTCCCCAATTCCTTGCTATTGAATAATAATTATCTTTCATATTTCCTGAAACGGAACAAAAAAAAGAGCGAAAAGAAGGACAAAACATCCTTTTCTACGCTCCTGAACACACACCATCCCATTGATGAGAAAATGTTTTATCTGAGGTAACTTCCGCCCGACAGCAAAACGCAACGATTCAAGCTCTGGTTAAAACACATAGTTCAACATAATGGATGCCACCGGATAGTATTCATACTTATCAAGTTCATCCTGAATTTCCTGTTCCTGCCTGTCAAGATAGTCAGTTACTTCATTCTGATATCCGCCGTAATTAATACCGGTGACAACATCCAACTCGGAGACCGTTGCCGCGCCCTGGAACAACATGCCAAAATCACAGCTTACCCCCCAACCGGATTCTCCATATCCGGAAGTCCAGCCAAGACCGACATAGGGTGCAAAACTATTAAAATCGACATCCCCTTTAATATGTACAAGGTCAGTGAGATAAGCATGCTGGCTATACTGCGCTGGAATTGCATCCTTACTTACCGTTCCATCCACTCCAACCGTATTATCATTTAATGAAAACCCACCGGTCAAACGAAAAGCCCCACTAAATGGATGCCAGTCCAGCAGCAGAGTGAGATTCTTAAAATCTGGTTCCATCTTGTAATCAATCTCACTCAGCTTTACATCAAAATCAAAGTTAAGATAATTAAACCCTCCACGCATAACGAGATCATCTGTAAAGCCATAGGAAACTTCTACTCCAACCCCAAGAGTACCAGCCTTCACCCCAAGCCCCACATCCCCACTTGCCCCCATAGCACTATGTGTTCCTGAAAGCAGGACACCAACCGACATCGCAATCAAATAGCGTTTTTTCATTTTTTCCCTTCTCAAAAGTTATCTTTTAAATAAATGCGCTTATCGTACAGTACGATAATATGAGTATCCAAGATGTTGTCACCCCTCTTTTTGTGATTTAGCTGGCTGCGTTGCAATTTGAGCCGCAGCCCCGGCTTCTGCCAGTTTTTGCCTGGTTGCATCATCCATTTCCTGAGCAGCCCCAGATGCATCGGAAGGCACCTCAACTATCACTTTGCGGTGGGCATAGAAAATACCTTTTTCAGCCAAGGCTTCCGTAAGTCTTCGATACGCTTCACGACGAATAAGAAAGTGCGTTCCAGGGTGAGCTGTAAATTTCACCCGAATGGTAAGGACAGAATCTGCAACTTCACGAATCCCCTGGGATTTTAACTGCTTGATAAAGTTTTTCCCAAATTCAGGATCATTTAACATGGCAATACCAACTTTCTTAATCACCTTTCGCACTTGGTCCACATCGGTATCATACGGAAACTGCAAATTAAATTTAACAACGATACCACCACGCATAAAGTTGGTGATTGCTCCCAGATCGCTATATGGTACAATCTGCAGCATTCCACGATGATGACGAAGCATTACATTTCTCAGCGTAATTCTTTCCACTGCTCCGGAAATAGAAGCTGTTTTAATGTATTCCCCCACCCGAAAAGCATCATCAAGCAGAAAGAAAAAACCAGACAATACATCATTCACCAGCTTCTGTGCGCCAAAACCAATGGCAATTCCGACAACTCCTGCTCCGGCAAGCAGAGGACCAATGTTTACCCCAAGGACAGACAAAATCAGCAGAACCATCATAACCGCCACAATGACACCACTGAATTTGCGTACCAGAGGCAACAGAGTCTGACTTCGGTCAAGCAGCGGCGAATCTCCCCACTCACTATCCACGTCCTCCGCGGTCTCGGCCTGTTCTCTGGCACGATTATCAAGATAACTGGAGATCGACCGATTTAATCCCTGCCACAAAATATAGGCAACCAGAAGAATAAAAACCACCTCCGTACCCTTTGCCTTTGTTGCCTCTGAGAAAAGTATCCCTTTTCCCCATAAGCTCATAATCCACAATCCAATCCCCACGACAAGAAACACCCGGGTAAAAGTACGAAAATAGAAAAAGGCCACATGGGCTTCAGGAGGTTCCGGCAAGGAATCATCTGGTTCCTGAACTTGCGCTGATCCAGGCTCATTGATGGTTGAAAGAAGCCAACCAAGCAGGCTGTCCAGTATAAGAAAAATAGGTACAACAAAAAGACTGACACCGTAGGCAAATCCAAATTCAGGACCAACAAGAACAAGTTGCACAACCCAGACAGCCCAAAGCAGAAAGATATAGCCAAGAGCCATAAAAACCCATTTTGAGGCCATCTGATCCCGAAACCAATGAGCCCTTTTTGAAAAATCACTTCCCCGAATCCATTGAGTAATTATGGTACGATAAAAGAACAGAAGCATGGCAACTGCAAAAAGACAAAAAGAGCCAAAAGCCATCCGCAATATCAGCTTACTGTCACCATCAACTCCAGCATGTTCAAAAAGAGCAATACAAAGAATCCCCCCCGACACCAACCAGGAAAAAAGGACCACACTGCGATGTCCTATCCGGCTGATTTCAGTGTCCAACGGAAGTAAGCGTAGACTACTGAATGTAGGAGAAAAAAGCGCCACGGAGAATATCGAAAGCGTACGGGCAACGAGAATTGCAGTAAGCAGAGAAAGATACAGAGGACAAATACCTGAGAAATAATCGGTATAAAGTAGTACATAGAAAAAATAGGAAGCAAATCCAAATATGGTGAGCAGAACCAACTTTGGAATAGCTTCCAGAAGCAGTATCCAAAGACGCTGACTTACCGGCAAGTCTTCATCGTCAGGTATCTCCAGTCGAAACCGCAAAAGGACAAAACGACGCAGCAAAAACTCAACGCCCAGGGCCAGAGAAAAAACAAGCCCCAGCATACCAAGCATTCGCAGAAAACCACGGGTTCCATTCCCAAAACTGATACGATCCATTGCCTGAGCCATATCATATGAGACCTTTGCAGAATTTGCGGTGATTAAAATATCAAACCGCCAATACAGAACATTGATCAATCCTTCCAGCATAATCTGCAAATCACTGATAGTGTAACTGCCTGACTCAGCTTTTGTCTGCTTCTTATCAGGCACTTCCACCTCTTTTGAACTTTCAGATGCAGCCACTTGCGCAGCATTACCTCCTGTTATCAAACCATGAACGGGATATGCTGCTGTTGCGGATCCCGGTATTACAGTCACCAGGAACAAGAAAACAACTCCCGCAAACGTAGCATTGCACAAATGACATGGAGGACAAAACTTGGTAGAGAACATAATAGACGTATCCTGTTTAAATATTTCAATGGCACCTTCGTCCATGATATCATTCTAAAAAACAAAAAGATAGCCTGAGAATAAGAATATCCGAATACCATTCACGCAAATATTTTGTAGAAAAGAGTACTGTTCAATAGTATAAATACCGTAATATTGGTATTATCAGTCCCTTAAAGGCACCGATTCCC
This sequence comes from uncultured Desulfocapsa sp., assembly GCA_964621915.1. Lineage (GTDB taxonomy): Bacteria > Desulfobacterota > Desulfobulbia > Desulfobulbales > Desulfocapsaceae > Desulfocapsa. Next base: position 26,032 of record CAZUPS010000011.1, read on the forward strand.
CCTTTCTTCTTTTTATGGAGACCATGCATGACACATAAAGCAGCATCACTTGCCGCACTCTCACTTGCAATCATCTTAAGCGTTGGATCTGTCCAGGCAAAATCAACCTTCGTCACTATTGGAACAGGTGGAATAACAGGAGTTTACTACCCGACAGGCGGCGCAATTGCCAAAATGGTTAATAAGAAAAAAGATATATACGGTCTTCGTGCAACCGTCGAATCAACCGGTGGCTCGATCTTTAATATAAATGCAATTATGGCTGGAGATCTTGAGTTTGGTGTGGTCCAATCCGACAGTCAATTTCAGGCCATGAAGGGTATGGCAGGATGGAAGGAAAAGGGACCACAAACTGAATTACGAGCAGTTTTTTCTCTTCACCCGGAAGCCGTAACACTGGTTGCAGCCGCTGATTCCGGGATTCACAATATCACAGACCTCAGGGGAAAAAAAGTAAATATCGGCAATCCTGGATCGGGACAACGACATAATGCCATCGATGCTCTTACTGCAGTTGGCATTCAATATGAAACCGACCTTAAAGCTGAGTCCATCAAGGCATCAGAAGCAGTCGGCCTTCTTCAGGACAATCGAATCGACGCCTTTTTCTATACCGTTGGACATCCATCCGGATCTATCAAAGAGGCAACTTCCGGTGCCCGCAAAGTTGTCATCGCTGACATTACCGGTGTCGAAAGCCTGCTTGAAAAATATCCCTACTATGCCAAAGCCACCATTCCTATAAAACTCTATCCCGGAGCTCTCAACAAGAAGGATATAGAAACCTTTGGGGTAAAGGCAACACTGGTAACGTCCTCCAAAATTCCCGATGACATTGTCTATGCTATTACCAAGGAAGTCTTTGATAATCTTGAAGTATTTAAAAAACTACACCCAGCCTACGCAACTCTCACAAGAGAGAGTATGCTGACAGGCCTTTCCGCACCAATCCATCCGGGTGCAATGAAATACTTTAAAGAAGTGGGGCTCAAATAAACCCAAAAATACTACTGCCCCTTAACCGGTCCTGAGCGCTCACTTGCAGGACCGGAATCCTACAGCCACGGATCATATTCATATAAGCACCATTGCCATGTACCCGGGCCTTGGATCAAGCTGTTCACTCTTGGCCCGACCACCATCTCCCTGTCCTTTTAATCCGTGGCAAGCTACACACTATTGACCATAAATATTTTCATTATCGTTCTCCCCTGCAAGCAGAATATACGCCCTGCTCCTGATGGACATTTTCTTTTCATTTTTACCACCACTATTCAAATCATGTGTCCTGTATGGTATCATATGATTTTGCAAATCCCGGACAAAAAAGAGCTCACACTACTGGAGACTTGAAATCCATATGGAAAAAATAATTCATTACTTTTTACAATTTACCGGAAAAAACTACTCTCCAGGCTACAAAATACTTTCGCTCCTCCCGGGAACACTTGTATTTCTGGTTATTTCTCCTTCTTTCCTCTTTTTTTTCTCTCGCTACCTCAGCCAATTCATCCCGTTCATATTCCCAAGGACATTTGAAATAGGCATCGCTCTAATCGCAATTTCCCTGTCCCTGACAGTAATGACCAAAGGCACCCTCGCTCTATGGATCAATGGCGAAGGAACCCCTGCTCCCATTACTCCAACTAAAACCCTGGTTACAGACGGGATATACCGGCTTTGCCGCAACCCCATTGAACTTGGAACCAATCTCTATTTTCTTGCCCTTGGAACATGGCTCGACACCCTGGCTACCGGGATTCTCTGCATGGGTTTTGGAATGCTGCTCGGTTATGGCTATATCAAACTTATTGAAGAACGTGAGCTGGCACTGCGCTTTGGGGAAAGCTATAAAACATATCTACTCACCACTCCCTTCTTTATCCCAGACTTCTTGCAGCAAAAGGAGAAGAAGCATGACTGAAGGTCGTAAAGATAAAATTCTTGTTGTTGGGGCAACCGGCTTTCTGGGGCCGGTACTCGTTGAGGAACTGTATCTTGCCGGTTTTCAGATTGTCTGCGGAGTACGCAATATACAAAAAGCAGCAAGACAACTCCCGTATCCCGGGATAACATTCGTTAAGGTTGATCTCAACAAAGATACTGATCAGGACATATGGCTCACACGCCTTCGAAAGCACACTATTGACAGAGTTGTAAATAACGTTGGGATTGCAACGTCCTTTGGAGGACAATCTCTTGACAACGTAAATGTTTTGGCCCCACTTGCCCTGTTTAAGGCAATGCAGCAGCACCTGCAGACACGGGAGGAATCCGAACGCAGTTCAAACTTTCCCAGAGTTATTCAGATCTCGACCACCGGGGTAGACTGGCCCGATCGGGATCAATTCCCCTATCCCGCCAGCAAAGCAAAAACCGACCAGTACCTCTCGGAACTCACCGACCTTAGTTACAAAATTATTCGACCAAATGTTATTTACGAACCGGAGCGGGGTCATCTTCTGCTGGAGCAGATTGCCAGAATACCGATTAATTTTTCAGTGGGAAAGGCACAGATCCAGCCAGTCCACAGCCGGGAAATTGCAATTGGTGTTGTCCGTCTATTTACCCGTAATGCCGGATTCACCAAAACGATTCTGCGTGCCAGTGGCCCTGTCCCAATGACCTGGGAGGAAATCTTTGCAACCGCCGCCAAAGCACTTGATAAGGATTTTTTCTACAGCTGTTCGGTACCACTGTCCCTTGCACAATTTGTAACAAAGCTCATTCAAATGCTTCCTGAAAAACTCCTTATTCGTCTTGGTATTCTCTCGAAGATGGATCCGGAAACAATTGTTATGATGACAAGAGGAAGTACGGGGAGTAATTCAGACTGGCTTGCCGCAACGGGTCTGCAGGCAATCCACCTGGGTGAATGTTACCAGCACTACCAAAAGGGACCTGAGGCCTATAATGCATTTATAGAGAGTATTCGTTCCGACTCTCTATAATTTATTTTATAGCAACCATGGAAAGGAAAAGACTTTTCTGGTATGTTGACAATCCGTTACAACCTCTACCAACAAGCAATCACAGGAATACAACATGACAGACAACAGCAGCCACAATGAGCAGGGCCCCTCAATTCAGGCCATGGTCTGGTACAAAGAAGAAGACTGGGACAGCCTTATGAAACTCTTCACCGACACCCATCTTCTCCCAAAAACGTACAATGACTGGCTGCCACGGGCAGAAGCAATGGTCAAAAAGGTTGAAGGGAATGGCGATGTGGTGATGAAAGTCTATATCGACCCGGAAACATTTCCTGCCTGGTGCAATGATAAGAACAGGGAAATGGACTCCAGCGCTCGAGCTGATCTTGCCATCGAAGTAGCGACGCAACAGAGTTTTGGCCCAATAACCTAGTAGGATATCCAAGAATGCCCTTTCGCCCAGACTCTTCAGAAGAGTCAAAAAATAATGCTCGCAGATAGCGCAGACTCCGAAATATCTATTCTCGGACAACCTCCTGCGCCTAAAGCTTCCCCTGTTCAGCAAGAATGGCATACACAACGTAATATTTATAAATATTACTTACATACTGAACCGTTTCTCTGCCAATCCTCTTGGCTGCAACCACTTCTACGTTTTTAAACCAGACATTTGGGTCCAGTCCCATGGACTTGGCCTCTTTGCGTAATTTCGCTATTTTTGCAGGCCCAGCATTATAGGAGGCAAAAGAGAGTAACCCTCTGTTCAATTGGCTTATTCCCTCATCTGCAAAATAGCGATCAGCCATAAAGCGCAGATACTTTGTACCGGCATGGATATTTGCCTCAACATCCTGAATATTATCGATACCTACATTCTTATCTTTAGCGGTGGACGGTAAAATCTGCATAACCCCCACAGCACCAACATGACTTTTTGCTCCCTGATTCAAACGTGATTCCTGATAGGCAAGGGCTGTAAGCATAAGATAATTAAAATCATACTTCTTGCCATAACGTTTGAAGTACTTCACCAACTCTTCTAGTTTTTTCCGCTCTTTTACAGCAGTAGGATTTGTCATATACTTGGTATTACCAAGATATTTACTAAATGCCATATTACCGTGAAGGGTTCCTTTTTTGTTCTTCTTTACAAATCCATCAATTGCAGCTTTCAGTTTTGGGCTGTTCTTTCTGATCGCCCAGGCTATTTTCCCCTCACTATGCACGGCCACATCCGGATACAATCGAATGTTTTTCAATATCTTCGCCCAAAACTCAGCTTTATGATTATCCACTATCAGCAGAGGTAGTACTCCGGCATCCAGCATTTCCAGAAGATCTGAATCCTCCAAATTCTCATCGGCAACTTTTATATTTACTGGCTTTTTCCCTATGGAAAGCAAGACCTCATTCAGTTTTAATAGATTTCCATAATAGCTACTCGATTTACGGACATAAATTTCCTTTCCCGCCAAATCAAAACTATTTTTCAGCTCAGGCCCATCTTTTCCGGCAACAACTATTTCTTTTACACCCGTTATAAATGGTGCTGAGAAATCAACTTGTTTCAATCGTTCGTCGGTGACAGTCAGGTTTCCCATGGCAATATCACCATAGCCTTCATTGAGTTGGGATACCAACAGGCTTCGCTCGGTTGGGATAATTATAATATGAAACTGTAAATGTTTTGTTTTCTGTTGTTTATTAATATATTCTTCAAAGCCCTTAATCCCCTCATAAGCCAGGCCCTTTTCAGTGGCACCATCAAGGAAATAATAGGTTTTATTGTACGGAGTGAGCACACGAAGCCCCCTTTTCTCCAGCATCTTATCATAATCCCCCAGCCATTTCTCATTGTGCAGGAAATCGTCAACTCCAATAGCAGCCAACGCAGATGATGTAATTCCTAGAATCAATAGAATTACGGCAAAAGAACAACTCTTTCTTGACCAATGGAACAGCCCGAGATTTTTTTTCATTACACCTTCTCCTGAAACACAAAAAAAGCCTGAACAGTTTCCCGTTCAGGCGTAGTATCTGAGAACAAATCTATCAGCAGGCTTGTACTGCCTTTCGCCAGCCCTCATCCTTTAAACGCTGAATTCTTTCAACAGCCCAGGAATTAATTGTGCTAAGATACTCTTTAGGATCACTATCCTTCATCGCAATTATCTTATTACGTTCTTCAGTAATATCCACAGTCTCACCGGGATACATTTCACGCCACGTCGCGTACCCTTCATCAAAAACAAACGCAGGATTCACATGGGCAGGATCCATACTCAACTTGGTAATAGCGAACATGCGAACCAGATCCATATCATACTCAATAATCCAGTTGTTATCATTAACCATTGTCTCCCTGTCAAGTTCCTGATCAACAGAACAGCTTGGACAAAAGAGGCGATCGATTACTTCCTGACCCATGACATTATCACGCAGATGAAAAGTTGCATCTTTTTTTCCGCAACTACATGTTTTTCTTATTTCCTGGCACATAGCGTTTCTCCCTATTTTTAACAAATTTATTTATATTTTTTTCTTGAGATATATGTGTATGACCAACACTATGCACATTTCCTGCGGTTTTGTAAAGACAATAATGATAACTGTTCTCTTTTAGAGAAATTTCCTAATTGCTTCCAAGAGTTCTTCTACAACCAGGGGCTTGGTTAAATATTCGTCCATTCCCGCCAGCATACACTCTTCACGGTGCTCAACCATGGCATGGGCAGTAAGTGCAATAACCGGTAGATGCTGCTTACTCCCCTTCTCCTGCTGTCGAATCTCTCTCACCGCACAAATTCCATCCATTACTGGCATCTGGATATCCATAAGCACTACATCATAGTCATTTTCATCAATAGCCCTGAGGGCTTCCTGACCATTCTCAACCGAAACAACTGTACAGTTTCTGCTGCGCAACAGTTCTTCCACAAATATACGGTTAATATCATCATCTTCAGCAAGTAAGACAGAAGCAGGCCTGGCAAACATCTGTTTTTCTATTCTGCCATAAATGGCCTCATTCGCCGTCTGCAGAGAAAGAATCTGGGTCAGATTCACAGTGAAATTAAACACAGACCCAACACTGTCGCCGCTGATACTATCAGTGCTGCGTCTTCTTGTGGCAGCACTTTCCACCCACACCCTACCACCCATAAGAGTGACCAGCTTTGCAGAAATAGCAAGCCCCAGACCGGTACCACCATATTTCCGTGTGTGTGAACCATCCCCCTGGGCAAACTCCTGAAAGATCAGTAACTGCTTTTCAGGAGCGATACCAATTCCTGTATCCTTCACTTTAAAGTAGAGGGTGGCATTCTCATCCTCACAGCTTTTCAAATGAACAGAAATCTCAACAGATCCACTTTTGGTAAACTTAATGGCATTGCCCACAAGATTTGTTAACACCTGACCAAGACGCCCTGAGTCGCCGAGAAAATGATCAGGGACATCCCCATCAACCTGCCACTTAAGATTCAGCCCCTTGTCCCTTGCTGCTACCCAGAAAACAGAGAGAATTTCATCCAAAAATTTACGCAGCCCGAAATCGCGCAATTCAAGCTCCAAGTGTCCTGCTTCAATCTTTGAAAAATCCAGGATATCATTAATTAAACAGAGCAAGCGATCGGCTGAAAGTTTTATCATGGCAAGAAACTCACGAGGCCGATCCTCCATTTCCGTATCCATAAGAATATCAGTAAAGCCGACAATTCCATTCATGGGAGTACGGATTTCATGACTCATATTGGCAAGAAATTCCGATTTGGCAACACTTGCCTGCCGTGCTGCAATAAGGGCTTTATCGAGTTCATCGTTAGCCGTTTCCAAATCAACTGCGTAGAGTTCAGCACTTTCAAGAGACGACTCTGCGGCCTGTTTTGCCAGACGCAGTGCATCTTCCATCCGCTTAATATCAGAGATATCAATAAACGTTTCCAGCAGATAATCGGTTCCTTCAAGCTTGACAGGAACCACCGTTTTGATAATTGGGACTTCTTCTCCATGTGCTGTAAGAAGAACGCGTTCTTTGTCCTCCACCTGTTTCCCCATATCTGTAATGGGACACTTTCCTTTTTCAGCAGGACAGATATAGTTATGGCAGGTTTTCCCAAGAATCTGAGTTTCTGAAGCTCCTATCATTGACGCGGCATAGGGATTAACCCTATGGATAGTATGACTTGTAACATCTATAAGCACCATTCCCACCGGTAGTCTATCAAGAATAGTGGAAAGAAGTTTCTCATTTGACTCAAGTTTTTCTTTATCCCTGGTGTGTTCAGTCACATCAACAATAGTCAAAATCACCTGAAACTCATCATCCAGATCAACGGATTCAGCATTGATTTCAAGCCAAAATGCCTTTTTCCCAGACCCGCTGTCCTGAACAAACTGTCCTTCCCTTCCATGAACAGCCTGCCCGCTCACCACAACTTCTTCCAACGTTTGACGAATAAAGCAATCCTTACAGTTACCACTATCACCACACCCCAGGCCTGATCCTGCGATCGAAGCGCATTGTAGAACTTCTCCGGGCAATCTATCCTGGGCAGTACTTGCTCGGTAGCCAAGCATGGATGCCGCTTCACGGTTTATTTTCACCACCCTCAACTTGGAATTAAAAAGAGCCATACCAACGGGTGCCCGCTCAAAGATCGCTGAAAGATTATGTTGCTGACGAAACAGTTCCACTTCAATTTCTTTTCTGGCACTCAGCATCACTCGAAAATCTTCGGCCAGTTCACCAATTTCATCCTTACCGGCAATAGGGATTTCCTGATCCAAATTGCCTTTTGCAACCCTCCTGGTAATTTCAGATAACTTCCTGATCGGATTTGCAATCTGGGCAGCTCCAAAGACAATAGCCACCATCCCAAGCAAAATCAGCCCAAGCGCTATCCCGACAAGCTCTCTCACCAGCTTATCTGCCTCATGCAGCAATACACTGCTTGGAATCCGCATTCCAAGAGACCATGGGGTATCGAGCCCCAGGATTGGAACCGGAATTCGATATCCTATAAAATCAAGAGCATCAAGTTTACTCTGTTTACCAGCCTGAAGATCAGTAAGACTGAGATTACAGTATGGACGAAGTATCTCCATATTTTTGCCCTGCATATCCCGCCCTAATGTTGAAGCAACAATAGAGCCATACCATGAAAGCAGAGAAACTTTTGCCTCCTTCGTCGACGGAGACTGGTTCACTTCATCAATAATAGCCTGCAAGTCAGACGCATCAAGAATAACACCTATCATACCGACGACCGCCCCATTCTTATGCAGGGGAGTAAGGATTCCATAGACCATCCTGTCCTTTAGTCCGAATGGGAATCGAAAGATATCGGTCACCACTAGCCTGTCATCAAGTCCTGCCTGGCACCACTCCTCCTTCAAAAACTGCAGCGGAGACATAGTTTGAGAGTACAATCCACGGTCAGAATCCCTCAACCAGAGAGAGCCTTCAATGCTTGAATTCCTTTCTAAATCATCAGCCTTACTCAGCAGGCATTGTTTTTTATAGGAGACAAAGGCAGCAACAAGAGAGCGGTTTTCCCGCATCGCATGCTCAAGAGTTGCATCCATGGCTCCGGTGGTTTCTTTCTGTGAAGTCGATTCTATACCAGAAATAACACTGGCCAGAATTCTACTGGAAATAACGCCCTGATCGATAACTGCTTTAGTGCGCCAGGCAGTATTGCGAACGTTTTGCAGAATATGAGTATGGGCGCTCTCGATAGCCTGTGCACGTAGTTTATAGGCCGTATAGGTCACAATAATGCCAAGTATCAGCATCATGCAAGCCCCAAAGGTAAGAACCAGTTTTGAACGAAGTGAACGCATGTTTTCTCTGGATATCACCTCTCAAGGAGGTCCCGACTTCTTGCAAAGCTTAGCGGAGGTTGACTAAAAATATGGTGGAATACAATCTATATAGGTCTATTTAGGTAAAATTTCTACTAAAAAAATACGTTAGGCATGGCTCCGGGCATTATCAGCACGATCCGCAATGGAATCAGGGATCGATTTTTTAACCTTAACCCCCATTTTCGGAAATTTTTCCACTCGGGAAATCAGGTTGCCGCGCCCCTGACTCAAACGGTTTATTGCACTATCGTAACTGTTTTGCAAGGCCTGCATCTGCTTCCCGATGCGTTCCATATCTTCAGTGAATGCGCAGAACTTATCGTAGAGTGCTGCTGCCCGCTCTGCAATCTCCCGGGCATTTCGGCTTTGCTTTTCATAGTGCCAGATACTCTCTATAGTACGAAGGGTGGTAAGAAGTGTCGTGGGGCTGACCAGAACTACTTTCCGGCTCATTGCCTCAGAAAACAACGAGTCATCGGCCTGGAATGCTGCAAGAAATGCTGCTTCCACCGGCAGAAACATCAGAACAAAATCAAGTGTGTTTATTTCTGCAAGTGAACCGTAATCCTTTTCTCCCAGGAGCTTTACATGTTCCTTGATTGCCCTTACATGAAGGCGAAGAAACCCGTCCTGTTTCTCCTGGTCATCACATTTGACATATTTTTCCCAGGAGACAAGGGAGACTTTAGAATCAATGATGACATCACGGCCATCGGGAAGGTGAACAATTACATCGGGCCGTTGAAAACGATTTTCTCTATCACGAAAGACGGCCTGGGTTTCATACTCCACCCCCTTACGCAGGGCAGACTGCTCAAGCACCCGTTCCAGCACAATTTCCCCCCAGGTCCCCTGGATCTGTTTATCACCCTTTAACGCTTTGGTTAGATTAACAGCATCATCACTCAACCGCTGATTCAATAGCTGTAGAGAGGAGATTTCCCGTTGCAGTGCTGCACGGTCCCTGGTCTCACTATGATGAATAGTATCCACCTTTTGACGAAACGATGCCAGCTGCTCATGAAACGGAGTAAGTAAAACGGAAAGTTTTTCCTGACTCTCACGTGAGAAATGAGCACTTTTTTCTTCAAGGATAGATGTGGCAAGCTCTGCAAATTGCAGACGCAACTGCTCACGGGCATCCCCCAGTAAAACAAGCTTTTCCACTGTACGAAGGCGTTCCTGCTCAATCAACGTCTGTAGCCTGACATTCTCACTTCTTTGCTGCGCATCCCGTTCCAGCAGCTCATCAATCCTTGCTGCCTGCTCTTTTTTTTCCTGCCCCAGCTGTTCACACACCAGTTCCCCAGCTGTAATACGCTCTTCTAGAGCCTGCTTTTCATAGGCAGCAATGACTTTGAGTCTGTTGTTTTGTTTTTGAGAAATAAGCCAGAAAAAAAAGCAGGCAGGAAGCAGGCCACAGAGAAAACTCCATCCTCCAATCACCAAAAAACGGGTGGCCTGGGGCTGTTGCTGAAACCAGAGAAAAAGGGGATCAAACCAGGATATCAAGATATCTTCACCACAAAAACTCCCACTTCAGACACTCCTACTCTTCGATCTCAAGAGGGATTATTCTGATGTTTACCCGATTCTGTTCTTCCATTTTTTCTACCTTCTCTTCTTTCACCATAGGTTCGGACACAGCCTTCGTCGTTTCTACCTGAATAGGCTGAAGCGGAGCAGACGGAATGGATACAACCGGGTTTTGATCAGTTACACAATAAAAAGCAGCACCAACGGCACACGTCACAAGAACTGCTGCAAGGAGAAGCTTCTGCCACAACGGTTTTACCAGATGCTTCTCGTTAATGGAGCCCAGAACATCCTCAGCTGCAGCGTTCACAATGCTCGCTGAAACAAGGTATTTTTTTTCCTTATAGGTACCAAGCAAAGCCCGGTCACAGAGGACATTTATCAGGCGGGGGATACCACTGCTAAGCTCAAAAACACGAGCCAGGGCCTTCTGAGAAAAAATTGTTTCCCGCTCGCCTGCCACGGCCAGACGATGCTGAATATAAAGAAAACAGTTCTCTCTATCAAGGGAAAGCAGATGGTATCTGGAAGTAATACACTGATTAATCTCTGCTGCCCCTTCCTGGCTAAGAATCTGGGTCAGCTCAGTCTGGCCAAGAAGAATAATCTTCAGTATTTTCTTATGATCGTTTTCCAGATTTAACAAAAGGCGAAGCAAATCAAGACTTAGATTTTGTGCTTCATCAATAAGAAGAGCAATATTTCTGTTCCTGCCGTGAGCATCGAGAAGAAAGTGACTGATTTCACCAACAAGAGAGTCCTGATTGTTTTCCACCCCACCGAGATCAATAGCAAATTTACGGCAGATACTTTCCAGCAATTCAGGAACGGTCAGGCGGGGATTATCAATTAAGGCAACATCTGTATTCTCGGGAATCCGGGATAAAAGGCATTTAGCAACGGTGGTCTTTCCCGTACCCATATCTCCGGTGAGGAGGATAAAACAGCCATCACTGCTGACTCCATACAGAAGATGAGCCAAAGCCTCCCGATGCAACTCACTCATATAGAGAAAACGGGGATCTGGCGTAAGGGAGAAGGGTTGCTCTTTGAGTCCGAAATAGTTCGTATACATTAATGCCCTGAAAAAAGGAAGCCAGGAGGATCAGGAAAAGTCTCTTCCTGATTCATATTTATATTGTTTACAATACATTACTATTATCCATAATGAATGGACAAGGTTTTTCTTCTTTCATATCAAATAGTGATAATGACTAGATGACGGGCACAATCCATCGCCCTGAATAGAAACACTCTAGAAGAGATTATTGAAGAGTTACTGCATTTGAAGAACGTTGAGGTATCATAGATGCTCAGCTAATTTTTCGACACAACCCTTCAGCAACACAAGAAACTGCGGATCTGGAGCCAGAGCATACAACTCCTCCAGACTTGGTTGTACAAATTCCTCCAGGGTAAGCCCTTCTCTTTCAGCCTGCTCCATAAGGATAACACCCTTCACAACTTCCAGCATATCAAGGTCATGTAACAGCAGAACTGCCCAAAGGAGATGGCTGGAATCTGGATTCCGTTTGGGATCACTTTCCCAGTACACGGGGGGAAGGCGAACAAAGGCCAGTTTTTTGGTTACCGCAGCGTGACATCTTCCGCGTAAAAGAGCAAGATCAGGAAGTGTCCCGGCCTTAAGACCTGCTATCATCTCCGAAAACATTGGACCAGCTATTTCCCCTGCTTATAGCTGAATGTCAGCTTTTTATTACGCACCCCAACCGCCACCAAACCACCCGAAACAAGCTCACCAAACAAAATCTCATCGGTGAGCACATCTCCAATCTCTTTTAAGATCAGGCGACGCAGAGGTCGTGCACCGTATGCCGGTTCATAGCCGGTTTTAGCAAGCCAGCTCCGCGCTCCTGCCGAAAGAGTGATTTCAACTTTCCGTTCAGCAAGCTGAATCTGCAATTCGGCCATCAGTTTATCAACAACCTTTTCAACGGACTTTGAGTCAAGTGCTGCAAAAGAGATACTTGCATCCAGTCGATTACGAAATTCCGGAGCAAACAGATTTTTCAAAGCCTTTTGCTCACGGCCTTTCGTCTCAGCAACAAAGCCGATGGGAGCTGCAGACATCTCTCGTGCGCCCGCATTAGTGGTCATAATAATAATGACATTGCGGAAATCCGCCTTTTTTCCGGAGTTATCGGTGAGGGTGGAATGGTCCATCACCTGCAAAAGAATAGAGAAGATATCGGGATGGGCCTTTTCTATCTCATCCAGTAACAGGACCGAGTAAGGATGTTTCCGAATAGCCTCGGTGAGCAATCCACCCTGATCAAAGCCCACATACCCTGGAGGCGCTCCGATTAACCTGGCCACGGCATGCTTCTCCATATACTCACTCATGTCAAAACGTTCAAAATGGATGGAAAGCTGAGCCGCAAGCTGCCGTGCCACTTCTGTCTTCCCGACTCCGGTAGGCCCTGCAAAAAGAAAACTTCCAGTTGGGCTGTCGGGATTACCAAGGCCCGCCCGTGATCGTTTCACGGCAGAAACCACGGCATCAATTGCGATATCCTGACCGAAAATCACCTCTTTCATGGAAGCGGTAAGTTCTTTTAAAGAGCTCAGTTCAGCACTCGTCCCACTCTTGGCAGGAACCCGCGCCATACGGGAGACCACATTTTCCACATCCCTGACCTTAACAACCTTGCCCATCTTTCCAGCCATTCTGAAGGCAGAACCAACCTCGTCCAGGATATCGATGGCCTTATCGGGCAAAAAACGGTCATTGATATACCTGTCGGCCAGCTCGGCCGTAGCACGAACCGCAGGCTTTGAGTACCTGACCAGATGATGTTCCTCATAGCGCGACAACAGTCCCTGCAGGATACGTTTGGTTTCTTCGACCGTTGGTTCTTCAACATCAATTTTCTGAAACCTGCGCGACAGAGCGCGATCCTTCTCTATATGATTTTTATACTCTTCATAGGTCGTGGAACCAATACAGCGAAGGCTTCCGGACTGAAGAGCTGGTTTTAACAGGTTGGAAGCATCCATCGAACCACCGCTCGTTGCTCCGGCACCGACAATGGTGTGTATTTCGTCGATAAAAAGAATGGCATTATCCCTGCGCTCAACAGCAGAAATAACCCCTTTGATCCGCTTTTCAAAATCACCGCGGTATTTTGTTCCAGCAACCATACTGCCCATATCAAGCAGAAAGATATCAACACCCTGAAGCAGGTCCGGAACCAGTGCCTTATGCCCCTTTTCCCTTGCCGTGGAATCTGCATAAATAAGAAGAGCCAGCCCTTCAGCAATGGCTGTCTTTCCGACACCCGGCTCTCCCACCAGCAGAGGATTATTCTTTTTGCGGCGGCAGAGCACCTGCATCATGCGATGAACTTCACCGTGACGTCCGATCAGCGGATCAAGCTTTCCAGCTGCTGCAGCATGTGCGTAGTTAACCGTAAACTCCTGAAGAATTTTTTCATCCTTATCAACTTTTTTCTCGGCTCCCGCACCTTCCGGCATTTTTGCCAGTGGTTCCTTTTGCAAACCTTCCGGTAAGGCATGGGAGATAAATTCCACAACAGACATCCTGCCCAGACCTTCGGAGCCCAGAAAAAAAACTGCATGGGATTCAGCCTCGGAGAAGATCGACACCAGTACGTCACCACTATCCACTTCCTTTTTGCCACAGCTCTGAACATGGGCCACAGCTCTTTGCAGAACACGGTTAAAGGCAATGGTCTGAGCTGGTTCACTCTGAACTTCAGGGCTATGGATGGGAAGTTCACCGGCAAAGAAGGACTCCAGACGATTTTTCAGGTTTTCGGTGGAACCTCCACACTCCTGGATAATATAATCTGCCAGTTCATCATACAGCAGTCCATAGAGCATATGCTCCACGGTAACATACTCATGACGATGCTCTTTTGCTTCGCGTATGGCCCGTATCAGGGCTGTTTCCAGTGCTTTACTTATCATAACAATACCATTTAAACCTGTTACTACCCAGGTGCTCTTACAGAATTTTATTAAACTTTTTCGATGCTGCAGCGCAGGGGAAATTCACTTTGCCGTGCCAGATCATGAACAATAACTACTTTTGTTTCACAGATCTCACGGGTATACACCCCGGCAATACCAACTCCTTCCTGATGCACATTCAGCATAATTTTACTGGCTTCAGAGGTATTCTTCCTGAAAATCCTTTCCAATATGGCCACCACAAACTCCATGGAGGTATAATCATCGTTATGCAGCAATACTTTATAGAGAGAAGGCTCCTGAATCTTACTGCGATCTCGCGTTGCTACCGATCCTTTCTTGTCACTCATTTTTTTCTTTTTCCGTAACTGCAAAACAGTTACATTCCGAGGCTTAATGAAGTTTTTCACAAGACACCATCACAGATATCTTTTTTAGTTTTATCTTTGTAACATACTCTTGTTTCACCAATTTTATCATACGGACTATTCGATTTTTTTTCAACGTTACTGCCTTTTTTGCTTTAACAGAGTAAGAAAGAGTTCCTCTAAAACAAGATCCGCAGGAATGGGTGACCCTTTCAATCGAAACTCTGCCTGTAGCAATAAGGCGAGCCAGTTTTTTAATACCCCACAGGAAAACTCCTGTGCCTTACTAAACGACATAAAGAGAGCATAGGGATGTCCCTTTAGCTGATCAACCCATTCACCACGATCTTTCAGTGCCGGAAGATACACTTTCTGAAACTGTCCAGCATTAATCCCTGAATGCCAGGTCGGTTCAGAGCCAAGCTGCAGAGATCGAAAAATCAACATCTTCCGCAAATAATTGCGCATAGTGGCTATTATTGCCAGACCATGCATCCCCTGATCAAGTAATCTGTGCAGAAGCACCAGTGCACGGGCGGACTGATGTTTCCCAAAGGCATCCGTTAATTCAAAAAGGGCATCTTCACGGGTCCTTCCCACCATGGCATTTAAATCTTCCACGGTTATCAGATCACGATCTCCTATATACAGAGCCAGCTTTTCCGTCTCCATAACCACGGCCACGGGATGAAATCCCACCCGTTCAAAGAGAAGCTCCAACGCCTGGGGTGCTATTTTTTTTTGAAAAGATGCAAGGCTCTTTAACACCATCTCCCGTAAGACTTCCTTTTGTCCCTTCTGCGCTGCAGCACCAGCACCAACAGCTACGGAACAATCAACAATCAGACCTTCCGTCTTAATAAAGGTAAATAGCCGCTTCCTTTTGTCAACAGCTTCAGCAGTCAACAGTAGAATATTATCAGGGGGAACACCCTTTGTAAAAGCGTCCACATAGCGGGCGGCAATATCTGCTGCACCACTTTGTTTCTGTGAGACTGCAGCAGTTGCAATAAGTGCATCGGCCCAGGAGAGATCACCGCCAGGTCGTGCAAACCCGAAGAGTCCCTGCCACTGCTCCCCCCTCATTTCAGCAAGAGAATCCTCACTACTAAGCCCTGCGAGGGAAAGAAAGGAAAGCAACTGTCTGCGACATGCTGTCTCTTTGTTAGCGGATTTTGCCTGTTCAACCTTTGTCCAAATTGCCGAGGCAACACTTTTTGAATGAAATAGCCTACTATCGGTAACCCGAAAAATCTGACGACCAGGTAGCAGACTGTAATTCAGTAGCTGCCCAAGTGTTCTACCGCTGTCTTCATGATCGCCATCAATCACATTAACAGACCCACCTCCGGAATGCGCCAAAAGGCCTTCCTGGAGACTGTCTGCAGCTTCACGACATAAAAACCGTTCCCCAAAAAAGAGCACAATACTGTAACTCTCCTTCGCCTCCCCCTGTTCCATGGCTTTCAGCAGAACGGGCAGTTCTGTTCGTTTAATCAGTGTCATTTTCGTCGGGCTTTTTGTCGATTGATTTCTGATCCATTATTTTATGTAGAATAGCAGGAAGGGAACCAGGCTGCAGATAATCTTCTCCCAACCCCTGCTTAAATATCTTAGAAGAACGTTCTGCAATATCATCCCAACTTAAATCCTTATTCGCCTTTGCCACTGCTTCAAAAAGAAATTCGTTATAGGGATTATTGACCACAGCCTTTCCAGTCCCGACGGTTGCAAGGATATCCACATTATTGTCAAAAAGGTTGGCAAGCTCTGAATACGCTCGAATACCACCACAGGAACCAAGGCTCATAAAACGCTGTTTACTGCCAAGATCAACATCGGTTACAGCACCCTCCTCCACAAGTTTGGATATGGGATCTATCAGTTGCTCGGTTCTCCAGTAACTATGACCACGCTGGGCAAACATTTCATGACCACCGGTAAGGAATTGCTTTAACAACTCCGCCTGCAGGGCTTCTCCCTGAAACAAGAACACGGAATGAGATATTTCAATGCCATTTACTTTTTTCACCCAGTCCAGCACCAGAGGATTTCGTGACTGCAACCGAAACATGGCAGCCAGGGTATTGCTCGGCTTTGCCGCATAGGAACGAACCAGCCCTGCAGCCCGTGATACAACATTTGGAGATGCGCCAAGATTAAAAAAATTGGAGAGCCGTGGCCTATATCCCTGCTTACTTAAAAATCGACAATTTGACAGATAGGATTGTCTGCCGTCATCATCGTCATGAAAAACCGACAGACTGGAAAGTTTGCCATCGGCCTTCCATTCTTCAAAAGCTGTCCTGGCATACTTTTGCAGAGGAATGGCACCATACTCATACATCATCATTCTGATGCGGATCTTATCCACCTCGCCGACAAACTCCGAGTAATATTCAAGGTAGTATTGCAAAATTACCCGCAACTGCATGGTAAACACTGTATTTTTCTCACGAACAGCAGAGAGCATCTCACCAATCAGATAGGTTCTGGTATCCGGTTCAATGGTTTCCAGCAGAGTCATAAATGTTGCGGAAAAAAGAATCAGACTGTTCTCATCCTGAAAGGCGGACTTGATGACCAGATCAAGCACCCGGTTCTGTTCCTCCGGTTCCACCGGAAAAAACATGGCAAGTTTTCCACGCTGGGCAAGACTGATTATAAAATCTGATACATGATTATTTTCAGGGTCAACATTGAGCAAAAACCGAAGAAGATTCGCACGGAAGCGTTTGTCCACCCTATCTTTAAGCACCGGTACCAGGATATCCCTAAACGAAGAATCGTATAATTCGCTCCCCTTGGAAAGCAGGATATAAATATTTGCGGTGGTGGTATCGTACGCCGCCTGGACCCGGGCCTTCCCCGTTGCTTTACGAAGAACTGTGATCGCGGTTCGTTTTTTTCCACTCCCCAATGCACTGGAGAATGATTTTTTATATCTCTCACGAACCTTCCAGTCCAACCGGTTCCACAGGACTTCAATTCCAGACACAGAACGACCATTGAGGGATGCCGCAGAAATCTCTCGTCCTCTTAAATCAGTCACCGAATGGAGATCATTAATCTTCCAGGTCAGGTAGTCTGAGCTTTCAGCAAGTCCCTTTAAAAGAAGAGCCTTTTCCTCGGCAGGCAGAGCAAAAAAGAGCCACTCCTTATCCTGCTGACTTTCGTTAAAATAGTACTCCACCCAATACAAGGCAACTTCCGGCGTAATCGTCTGTTTAAACAATCCTCGCGCATTCCAGGCATCGGTTTTTGAAAGGGCAGCAAGCAACTCAATTATTTCGAGTCCCTTATAGGCATTCATCTCCTCGATTCTGCAGCACTCTTCTGTAGCCCACTGCTGTTTCTCATTCATTGTCTCAATCAGGCTTATAGCCTGAGCAATACTTTGACGGCTTTGTCCCGGTAATAGCAGAAAGGACCTTAAGGCCCACCCTGCCGGCTCACTCATCGCCTTAATCCTGTCCGTATAAGCCAGCAATTCAACAGCTGTAACCACATCAATCAGCTCAAATGCTGTCATGATACGGCCCCTGGAATAGTCCAGCTCTTTAAGCTTTTCAAGAAAGAGCCAGGACATCTCGGCGTTGCCCCCCTTAAGAGTCACAAAGCGTTCCAGAAGAAGGAGGTTATCAAAGCTGATTTCCTCATTGAGCAGCCTTCTCAGAACGGCGACCAGCTCGACAGCAGAGATACACTCCAGATTGGCAAAAGCGCGCAGGGCCCGTTTATTGGTATAATCCAGGGCTCGGATCAACCCTTTATTAAACGTAAACAAAGTCTCATCTTCACAGGCAACCCTGCTAAATGCCTCCAGGGTTTTACTGTAGCCCTTATCGGGAATACGAGCCTGCACCAACGCTGGCCCACAAAGACAGAGAAGCAGGGCTATTATATTAAAAACACTTTTTTTGTGTCGCATTTCCTATTCAATAGAACAAATAAATTGATTGATGAATTCTTGACTTCCTCGACAAACGATATAAGTTGACCGCCTTCCCTTTCTACACAAAGGGAAAAAAGACTCTATAACCAATAATCATTTTCAGAAAAATATCAAAATTTTTCCATATACCGTTACGGTTATGAAACAAAATAACTCTCAAATATTACCAGCTCTCTGCCTGCTGCTTGCCATGCTTCTCTGGGCAAGTTCCTTTATTGCCCTGAAGCTGGCCTTCGTTGATTACCACCCGATGGTGGTTATCGCAGGTCGGATGGTGGTTGCATCTCTTGCTTTTTTCCTGATACTACCACGCTTTCGTCATATCCGTATCCGCCATCAGGATTACAAACTGATGGGATTAATGGCGCTCTGTGAACCCTGTTTATACTTTATTTTTGAAGCCCTTGCCTTGAAAAACACATCGGCCTCACAGGCCGCAATGATAACAACCATGCTTCCTTTAATGGTTGCTGTCGCTTCCGGACTTTTTCTTGCAGAAAAGTTTTCTCTGCAAAAGGTTGCCGGCTTAGGGCTGGCCATGCTTGGTGCCCTTGGCCTCAGCATGGGAGGTGAGATCAGTGTCCAGGCTCCCGCACCTCTATTGGGAAATTTCTATGAATTCCTGGCCATGATCTGTGCTACAGCCTATACCATAGCCATTAAAAAGTTGACCAGCCGCTATTCCCCACTTTTTCTCACTGCAGTACAGGCCTGGGTAGGAGCACTTTTTTTTCTGCCCATACTGCTTCTGCCCTCCGTTCCCTTTCCAGACACCTTTGTTCTGCTGCCAGTGGCATCAATTCTCTATCTGGGCCTTGCCGTTACCATCCTTGCATACGGCTCTTATAACTACGCACTCTCAGAAATGGATGCAGGAAAAGCCGCAATATATGTGAACCTGATCCCTCTCTTTACCATGCTCCTTAGCTGGATAATTTTCAAAGAATCCTTTACCCTGTTTCAATACGGGGCAGGTCTTTTAATATTTTTTGGAGTTGCTTTAAGCCAGGGATTCTGGCGCAAACGGTAATACGAACCAATCAGGAAAATGGGATTTTTTATGCTAAACAATCAAACCCGCGAAGAAGTGGAAAAAAGCTATCTCTGTCTATCCCGCGATGCAGCCAGAAAAAAACTCTACGCCATGCGTGCCGAGCAGGATGGCAGCCCGCAGTTGGCAAGACTTTTTCGGGCTATTGCAGTCTCGGAAGAAGTACAGGCCACCCGCTTCCTCCTCCAGTTACGTGGCCAAATCGGGAACAACAGTCAAAACACAGCTGCCGCTTTTGAAAAAGAAATCCCGGCTCTTATCAATCAATACAATCAGGCAGTACTCACAGCTGCCAAGACGGATGAACGGGGAATGGAATCCGCCTTTACACAATCAGCCAAAGTTGAACGTATCCATTTAAATCTCAAGAAAAAATTGGACAAAAAACCCGGCAAAAAAACAGCGTACCATGTCTGTGGTTTCTGCGGATTTATTATGGAAAATGCTGCCCCCGACACATGCCCAATCTGCACAGCACCCACTACACGTTTTAGGGAAATAGAAGAAGCACTCTAAAGGCTATTTTTCATTTTTCCCGTCCAGTAGTATGGCTAAAGCCTTTCTCGTATTAACCGGCATTCTGCAGGTAAAATCCTCACAGACATAGGCCGTAGCACGACCATCAATCTTTTTGACCGTTGCGATAAAAGGAAGATTCTTTTGCAGAAACTCCTGATTTCCCCCGCTATCTGCTAGCAATAGCACACTATTTGGAAGGTACCTGGAATGCACTTCACGAAGAAGCTCTCTGGTATCCTCATCGTCGGCTTCCCCGACAATCACTATCTGCCGTGGCTTATCCGTTTGAAAATCCAGGGCACTGAGCATTAAAGGCATGGCGGGCGGATAGCTCGACAATGTCTCCCCAAAAGCTTCGATACTTTCTGTTGCAAGAGCCATCCATTTTTTATTTCCACTCAACCCTGCAAGACGCAGCAGATTCATTGCAGCCACGGAATTTCCCGATGGCTCCGCTCCATCATAGGCCGCTTTCATTCTGGCCAGCAGTTTTACAGATTCAGGGGTATCAAAAAAACCGCCCTTTGCATCATGAAACAATTCTATCATTTTTTCAGTTAGAACGATTGCCGTCTGTAAACGGGACGGATCATGCTCTGCCGCATAAAGATCCAGCAAGCCCTGAACCAGAAAGCTGTAGTCATCCAGTCCTGCTGCATAGCGGGACTCACCATCCCGCCAGCGTCGCATAAGCTCTCCATTCACCAGAAGAGTATCAAGGAGAAAATCCATTGCCAGGTTCGCAGCCTGAAGATATTTTTCCTCTTCCAAAACCATGCCAGCCCTTGCAAAAGCTGAGATCATCAAACCATTCCAGGCAGTAATCACCTTATCATCCAAATGCGGCGCCGTCCGGGTCTGGCGACGAGTTAACAACGTATCCCTGGCATCGAGCAGAAACTCACCAGCTTCCTGATCAGTCAGGTTGAAGGCCCCTGCTGCCTCTGAAATATCTGTCTCCCGATATAAAATATTGCGGCCTGTAAACTCGTTTTGGGGATCATGAAGAGCATTGCCGTTTTTCTTCACGCCATAATACGCCTTAAAAAGAGAGGCCTGCTTTTCCGTCAACAAATGATCTATCTCATCCTCAGTCCACAAATAAAAGGCACCTTCCGTATGCTCTGCTGGATTATAAGGATTCACAGAATCCGCATCCTCAGCTGAATAAAACCCACCTTTGGAATCCTGCATATCCCGTAAGACATAGTCAAGAATCTGTGTAACCGTTTCCCTGTACGCCCCGTTTCCTGTTAACTGAAAGGCAGACAAATACGTCAGAACCAGCTGACTCTGATCGTACAACATCTTTTCAAAATGGGGCACTCTCCATCTGGTATCAACCGAATAGCGATGAAAACCGCCACCAATCTGATCATACATGCCACCCGTGACCATCTGATCCAGAGTGAAAAGTGCCATATCCCTGGCATCCTTATTTCCCGTTGACCTGTAATAGCGAAGAAGAAAATCCATTACCACCGGACGTGGAAACTTTGGTGCTTGAGCAAACCCTCCATACTTAGGCTCATAACTCTCTTCCAACTGAGAGAACCCCTTATCCAGCCACATTCTTTCAATAGTCCTGGCAGAATCCGGACTCCCTTTTTGGATATGAGCTGTTATCTGCTCAGCCGACTGACTCAAACGCACCCTGTCTGTCAGCCAGGCGGTCTTAATGGACTGCAGAATTTCAATAAATCCCGGCCGGCCGTACCCTGCCTGAGGAGGAAAATATGTTCCTGCATAAAATGGTTTCCCATCCGGGAACAGAAACAGCGACATGGGCCAACCGCCGCTTCCAGTCATTGCCTGGGTTGCCGCCATATAGATCTGATCTATCCCTGGTCGTTCTTCCCGATCAACTTTAATAGAAATAAAATTTGCATTTAAAAAATCCGCTATTTCCTGGTTCTCAAAGGACTCATGAGCCATCACATGACACCAATGGCAGGTGGAGTAGCCAATAGAGAGAAAGATTGGCTTATCTTCAGCCTTCGCCTTTGCAAGAGCTTTATCTCCCCAGGGATACCAGTCAACGGGATTATAGGCATGTTGCAGTAAATAGGGACTCTTTTCATAAACAAGATGATTCCCCTGTTGGGAAGAGGAAACATCATTTTGTATAGTATTCTTTTTCATCAATTTCTCCTGCTTCTGCCCCAACACAGGGCTAGCAATAGTAAGAAGAGTGAGCAATAGGATAAAGACACTTTTTGGTACAGGTGACACATTTTTCATACCAAATAAGGTATATACGAAGATGAGACAATCAATAACGGGAGCGATTCTTTTTCCCAATAGGCATATTTACCCAGAGAAAAACTGGTATTTCCACCAATTGTTCTTTCTGAGCAGCATGATATGCTCTAAATAGGAAAGTAGCATTAACTTGAAAAGTATATGGGCTGAATATGGAACAACGTCAATATTTCCGAACACAATTACATAGTGCCGAAGTACATATTTCTGATCGGGCAGGGTTCTGCACGGGCACCCTTAAAGATTGTTCCCGATTTGGAGTCTGTATTGCAGATATTTCAAGAAAAATCCACACCAGCAATGGTTATTTTGTTGCCGTCATCTCAAACAGCAACATGAATTTCAAACTAAAAGTTAAAGAACGCTGGAGAGCAAAGGATGGGCTCTCCATAGAGATAGGTGGATCTATAGAAGATGCGGCATGGGACTGGACTGAGATGGTAATGGAACACGAGCCTAAAAACGGCGATGTCTGGGGCGCGACAAATTAACAAGAATAACAGAGGATACCTCACCCACGCAGCTTTTTAACTTCTTCAGTGGAGCACTGTTTTAACCATACTTTGTTACTGCGTTGAAATTCATTTTTGAATACTTTTTTCAATAACTTCCTGATCTTTTTCATTTCAACTTCATACTCTTTTCTTACAAATCCCCTTTCGATTACCCAACAGGTATAAGCAGATTGTATTACGAGCACAGATCTATCTTTCTTATAGGGTTGTAACAACAAACCTTCCCCATCATTGAGTTTAGAAAGACGCGCCAGGGTTTCCTGAATAATCCGGCCGCTATCCACCTGCATAAGACATCCTAACGGTATAACGCCGCCACAGCAGTAGCCATCTTTTCAAAAACACATAGAAGACCACATTTTTTTTCATTTAGATGCGGAAAAATTTTGTTTCCACAGGCCAATACGATACAATAAATTAATAATCACTTGTAACCGAGAACAGCATTCGCGACCAGAGGATTCTATGCAACAGGGAAAACAACACAAACAGATCGATCCAATGCTGTCTTTTCACCTTATGAAATTTGCCTTTCAGGATTTCCAAAAAAGTGCCTGTAACCTGAATCACAAGGAATATGCCCTCGCATACCAACACGCCAAAGAAGAAATGCTTCTTCATCAGGTCATCCTCACCTCCGACGATGCCTGCTGTGTGGTCATTCCAGAACCCACCCTGCAGCAGACACTTTTTGGAGTTATAGCAGAATTTCCTGATGATTCTGCATTCTATAGAACCCTTGAAGAAAACCACATGCGACTGGAAGAATACCGTATGGCTCTTCATAACGACCTTCGCGTAGAAACCGTACTCTCACGCGTTGCATCCACAGTCCAATCAGTAACATCTGCCGAGATACAGTACTACTTCGAGCAGCACAGAACCACCTTCGATAAGCCAGAGCAACGCTCTGTAAGCCATATTCAAATTCATTTCCCCCCTTCCTCAGCCGCTGAAATTGATTCGGCTTATAAAAAAATCACTACAATCCACCAAAAGGTACGTAAAAACCCTGAAACCTTTGCAGAGCAGGCAAGACTCTTTTCAGACTGCAGCGTCTCAGGCAGCGACGGGAACCTTGGCCTGATTGCCGCTGGTGAGATCTGTCCGGAACTTGACAGAGTTCTTTTTTCTCTTCAGGAAAAGGAAATAAGTCACATCATTGAAAGTTCCAGCGGATTCAACATTATGCGCTGTGAAAAAATCCTTTCAGCCAGACAGACAAGTCTCAGGGAAGCGTCGCCTGAAATAATCCCTATTCTACTGAAGAAAAAGCAACTCCAGGCCTGCCGTTTATGGTTGCAGAAACTTTTACAACCACACCAGGAAAGCTCACCTTGAGTAGTGAAAAAGAAAAGCAGCTTTTGCTTCTGCTCCCAAAGATCCTCTTTCAAACAGAACCCGTTACCGATAAAGACAAGGTATCCTTTCAAACAATAGAGTTGGTACGTAAGGATCAGGCCCTGGTGCAGTTACTCCAGCCGCAATCAACAGCGGCTACTCCTCAAAAACCAACAGAATTGTTTACAGGTAAACACACCCGAATCTCAGATGACAAGCGTTCCCTCCTCTCCGAGATCGACGGGTATCCCCTGCTCTCAATAAAAACTGGCAAAGAAATCGATCTGGTTATGATCTCTATGATCCCTCTGATTTCTATCTCAGATGACAAAATGTCTGCAACAGCCAATCTCTATCCACCTGTACATAACTGCCAGGAACTCAACAGTGAACTGCTCCTGGAAATCCTTGAAGACAGTGGTATTCGCACTGGAATTTCCTCCACTAAACATATTGATACACTGCTACAGCGCTGCAAAGAAAACCATACTCTTTTTAAAGATGAAATAATTGCAAGAGGCCTCCTGCCGCTAGACGGAAAAGACAGCTTCCTCCGCTTTGAAATTGAAGTCGGCCCCCTTCCCGGAAAAATTATGGGGAATGGCAAAATCGATTTTCGAGAACGAAAAATGTTTGTTGGCGTTGCTAAAGGCCAAACTATTGCGACCCAGGTCCCTCCCACCGACGGAACACCCGGAATGAATGTACTTGGCAGCGAAGTTCCACAGATTCCCGGACGAAACCTGCCGGTAACAGTTTCGGATGACGCTGAATATAACGAAGAAAGTGGTATTGTCAGTGCTGTGCACAGCGGAATTCTCTCACTTGTGAATGAAAACTCAATCAAGGTCTGCGCCAAACAGGTGATACCCGGAAATGTCGATTACAATACCGGGAATGTTGAATCTCAGGATGCGGTGGAGATAGGCGGCACCATCCTTCCAGGTTTTAAAGTGAAAACCCATGGTGACCTTTTACTGAATGGAAACGCACGCTCTGCTATTATAAAATGTAAGGGTAACCTTGTTGTAAAAGGAGGTCTTCTTGGCAAAAAATGTAGAGCTAAAGTATCGGGAGATGCAGACTTTAGCTTTATGGAACAGGGACGCCTGCGGGTCAAAGGCAAAGTGATTATCCGCAAACAAGCCTATCACGCTAGAATCATGGCTACCGGAGAGATACACTGCATAGACAACAGTCAGATAATGGCCGGATTGATTATGAGCGCCTCAAGTCTGAATCTTGGCAATGTGGGATCAGCCAACTCGCCACCTGCATTACTGGCGGCAGGCATTGCTCCGGGAAGATATCTTCGCTACCTGAAAATGCGTTCCCAGCTCTTTGAAATTGAACAAGAGCGACTCACCTTTCTTCAGCGTCATGGGATGAAACAAAAGACCAAGCAGCGGAAATCGCTGGAAAAAGCCGTAGAGGCCCTGCATACTGATATGAAAAGACTGAACCTTATCCCCACAACGAATGCAAACTCGGCAGATAATGGAGCGGAATATCTGCGTACTATCACAATATCCATACAGGGAAAAATCTTCAGTGAAACCGAGCTGCAGATCGGCAACGCCACCACAATCACTAAACATGATCTGGAAAATGTCCGTTTTTCACTGGACACACATACCAATACTTTTATCGAAACATCTTTATAAAGGCGGCATATGTTTATCAAACTCTGGATGCATCAGGATGTTATTACCATAGACTCGCAAATGCCGATTGGCCAGGCAGCAGAAATACTAGAACAAAATAATATCCGGCACCTACCAGTACTTCAAGATGAAAAACTTGTCGGTATTATCACCCAAAGGGATATCAGCAAGGCCCTTCCCGCCGCCATGGATTCGTCACTCAGCCCCGAGGATTCAATAATTGCCACTCAAGTAAAAGTTTCTTCCTTTATGGCAACAAATCCCGTCACCGTAAGCCCAATGGATCCATTGGAAAATGTGGCTCTTTTAATGCGAAGATTTAAGATTGGAGCAGCACTGGTGGTGGAAGCAGGTACACTTGTTGGCATAATCACCGAAACGGATATCTTTAAAGCCTTTACTGAGATTATGGGGGCGGGAGATAAGGGAATACGGCTTGAATTACAAATAAAAAACAGCAGCTCTGCCATTTATAAAGTGATGGATATCTGCAGACAATTTGATATGGAACTTACGGCAATCAGTATCTATAATAATTTCAGCCAGGAACACCAGCTCCTCACCATTCGAATCAACGGGGAGGACACGGAAGATATCATAGATGCACTTTGGGATTCAGGAGCCAAAATCAATCAAATCCTGACGGAAGAGGATGCGAAGAATCTAACCGTTGAAAATACCTGAAATTTTGATTATGAGGGTAGATGAGAGGTAACTGTTCAATTGACAGCATAACAACAAAGGAAGAGCATGGGTTTACTGAATATCAGCAATGAAATCTCAGCAGAGTTAGATACTGGATTGAGTCGGGAAGACGTTTTCAAAAAACACGTACAATCAAATCCTGCAGGAGCTACAAAATATGCTTATTGTATTGCAAGTATCCCCACACCAGCACTGAGAAAACAATATCTGCCCCTCAATGCCTTGCTTTCGCTCCTCCTTGTTGTCTATGCCGTACTCAACGTTCTTGCCGAATTACCGATCAATCTGAACGAACCAACTATTTTCATTCTGATCAAAACGTTGGTGCCGCTTGTTTTTGCTTACTTCACCTTTCGATTTCATGGAGGGGTTTATCGACTATTTGCTCTATGGTGTCTGTATGATTTATTTGAAAACATTTTGATCACAGACATATCAACTATACCCGTTGCTTTAAAACTGCTCGTCCTTTTCTTTGTGGTTGTGCTCACTTTTTTCATTGCCAGAAAGGCTTTTCCAAATCTTAAACTCTTAGGACCGAAACAGGATTCTAACGGTAACTATTTTTTATAGAATACTGCTGCGGCCTGATGATAATCGGGCGGTGTGTTGTACATTTACAAAAACACTTTTTCTAAATCTTCCCGCAGATCCTCCACCCACTGGTATCGTTTCCCAGGACTGCTAGCAAGGGCTTTAAGGATAATATCAATCAGTTCAGGAGGCAAATCATCCTGATCGTTATTTTCTGCAACAAACTTTGCCTTATGTTGTACCCAGTTCTGCAGTGAACGCTGTTTTGAGGAAAAGGGAAGCTTACCGGTACTTGCCAGATAAAGAAGTACTCCGATGGTATAGATATCACTCCGTGGATCGCTGCGTTTACCCTGGATCTGTTCAGGTGCCATATAGAGAAGATCTCCCTGAGGCCCAAGGCCTGCTGCCGCAATGGGGTCTGGCTGCTGGTCACTGCTTGCCAGTCCCATATCAAGAAGTGTGAGTTTCTGGTTTTCATCAAAATGGATAATCTGCGGACGTAAGTCATGGTGGACAATGCCCGTTGCATGCATGTGGGCCGTGAGATCGCAGAGTTGCAAAAAAATGCTTTGTCTATGCTGATCCTTTAATGGCCCCTTTTCAAAAAGTGACGAAAGTGCTTCGCCATTCACTGCATCCAGAATAACAACATCACCAATTCGTTCTCTAAATTTTGGTAAACACGGATGGGACAGGGTTTCAAACAGGTTTAACTCCGTTTCAAAACATGCTCTGTAAAGAGGATTTTGGAGGGCCTCATCAAAGCCGATTTTAATGGCGACCTCTTCTCTGTTCTCAGCCTTCGTCGTATATCCATTATAAAGCCAGGACATGGCCCCGGCCGTAATTGGTGTGCCTGCGACATATCCATTGATAAAATTTGGCTGCAGCGATGATCCTTTGCGGGCAGAATGTACATATTGTTGCAGAGAGCCAAGGGAGGCATGCAAAGCATCCAGTTCATCACCCGGTTGTTCTGTGTCTGTCTCTTTTTTCTTTTCCTGCATAATAGAGAGCATCGCTCCCAGACGTTCGATAACCAGACGTTGAAAAAGAAGATTCAGTAGCCATAGTAAAAGGAGACTTGCTGGAATTGTGATAAGAAAAAGAACAAGGCTTCCCTGCCAGGCAGCTCGAATGGATGCTGAAACAGGAATTGCCACGGAGTTTATTCCTGCAAGATCACCTGCCTGAAAACGGAATCCATTGGTTGCTCCGTAACGCTCAATAAGGGACGGTGGTGCATCCTCTGCTTTCCCGTGACAACGAAGACAAGGACTTCCAAAATAATCGGGAACCATGGAAATAAAGAAAGATTCACCATCTTTCTTCACCACTCCCTGCCAGAATGTTCGTGTGCTGTCCGCCTCAAACCAGTCCAGCATTTCCTCTTCAAAAAGATCTGCTGCATTTTCAGGGTTGAGTGGATTAAAGGAGGCCCTGCGGTAAATATAGTTGGGCATGGACTTGGAGAATCTATCCATTATAGCAGTGCTGATATAGGTGGTGGACATAGCCTCAATGATAAATGCATCTTTACCGTGAAGCTCGGCCATTTTGGGGCGCAATTCACTTTTCACATAGGATCTAATGGCTTCCACTTCCTGGAGCAATACTTCAGATTTGTCCATGGCTTCAGCCATAAGCAGTCTACGTGTGTTCCAGAAAGAGAGAAGGGACAGTAATAATCCGCCGCCAATAAGGATAAGGGAAGACCAGAGGAAAAAACGCTGCTTGAGATTCGTGGGTGATGTCTTTCCATGGTGTTTGATTGTCATTGCTGCGGCCTCGTGGTCATCAGGTGCCTTTTACAATTCTTCGTCCGAGTAGTGGAGGAAGTTTTGCGTTTTGAATGGCTTCTACTGTTTTCTGTACATCATATTCAACTCTGTAAAAGGTGATTATCCGTTTTCTGGTGTCATAGATAAGATAACAGGCACGCGGGTTATCATCCCTTGGCTGGCCGACACTTCCGCAATTAACAATACGGCGTTTGGAATCGTTGACCGAATATTTTGTGTCTCCTGTTATGGACTCAATAGTCACTGCCAGCCAGTGCTTTTTACTGATAACTAGCGGGCGGTGACTATGGCCTATAAAAACGAAACGGGAACGGGTGGCGGCAAAACTGCGCAGGGCGTATTTTCGATCCATTACGTAGCGCCAGCCTTTCGGATTATAAGGATTGGCATGGACAAAGGTCATGGCATCAAAATCGATTCGATCGGGCAGAGATCCCAAATAAGCCTTGTTTTCAGAAGAGAGTTGATCCATTGTCCAGAGGATAGCCTCTTTTGCCGCTTTTGACATGCCATAGGGAGATGTTTCCCACAAAGCTGCCACATCATGGTTCCCGGCAAGACAACGGCAGTTTCTCAATCTCTGTACCAGCTCAATGCATTCATTCGGATAGGGACCATAGCCCACCAGATCACCAAGACAGATGCTTCGATGCACGTTTCGTTTTGCAGCATCCTTGAGTACACTTTGCAGCGCCTCTAAATTGCCATGTATATCTGAGAAGATCATTAATCGCATATCAACTGTCCACTTTGTTCTTCTCTATCAATACACAAAGGTCCCGATCCAGGGTCAAAGCGCCGAGCAAGGGCCCGTGACAGGCCAGAGTAGGCATGGTGACCGGACAGGTGGCATCGGTAAGAAAGGGAACCAAAGGAGGCTCATCTTGAAGATGTACCCTGAGAGACAAGGAAACCAGCCCCAATTCTTTTTTAAACTGACAGGAGAGTGGCAGTGATTCGCGAATATAAATATCCTGGAGGCCGACATGATCATGAGCAGGGAGTTCTGCCATCCTGCCTACAATTTCCTGAAACTGACGGTAGACTGGATCAAGTATTGTGATCAGCTGTTGCCAGTTCTTCGAAGTCTTAAGCAAGACAAGAAACTGGCCAAATCGACAGCTAATCTTATTGTTATCAATCTCCTGTTCAGGATAAAGAAGTAACTGATAGATCAATTCCGTATGATAATGAAGATGCTCGAACCAGAGATCAACCAGAAAGATATCACAGGCAAGCACTTGCTTTTCTGTCAACTGACCAGGCTGCAGATCTTTTAAATCGGTTTCCGGTGAAAATTCTTCCTTTGCTGCAACCACAACCTGGCAAGTACACTCTTTTTTTCTCTCAAGGCGGCGCTGGACCGAAGCACCGCGCAACAAACTTTTTTCCTTTCGGGATACTCCAAGTACAAGAAGCTCTGCTCCCAGATCTTTACAGAGATTTCCCAGCACATGGACAACTTCTCCACGAATAAGGCGAATACCCGGATCAATGCTGAAACGACGCAGATTCTGGACACTCACGTCAAGCCCTGCCATCATTTGCTCACCCTCGACAGTGATGCCATAACGGGTGGTATGGCAGTCACTCTCTTCTTCAATCACATGAACCAAAGTGACTTCCCCGGACCTGATAAGTGCCTGTTTCCGCACCTCACTGAGCATATCGTTCCGTGTTGAAGCGTCTATAACGGCACCAATAATTTGTGGTTTGCCTTCTAAAATCTTTGTCTTTTGTTTATTCTTTTCAGCAGATTTCTGTATGGCTTTTCCCGGGAAAAAACGTCGCCAGAGAGAAGGCCGTTTGACAGTTTGGCCGCTCACCGTGATTGGAAGTTGCTGCCAGGATCTGAGATCATTTTGCATCTCTTGAACGGAAGCATAGCGATTCCCGGCATGGCGTGAAATAGCACGGAGCATAATCGACTGAATCTGTGGTGGAATATCCGAATTAAAATATCGTGGTGGGGTCGGCTCATGGCGCAAACGACGACGGGCAATATGGACTTTACTGGAACGGGGCCAGGGTAACTGTCCGGTAAGCATCTCATAAAACAGCATTCCAATAGAATAGATATCACATCTCGGATCAGCTCTCTCACCAAGTAGTTGTTCAGGGGCTATATACCATGGGGTCCCCTGAGGATTCTGGAGATCAAAGGCGAGAAGATCGGGGAGTGCCTGGCAACTGGCCAGACCAAAATCAATCAATTTAATCGTGGAGTTTTTAAGACAAATAATATTTTCAGGTTTTAGATCCAGATGAATAATCGACTGTGAATGGAGATACCCAACCACGTCACAAAGGCTGTCTATTAGAGGCAGAGCATCATGGAGTTCAAGGCTGCGATTCCGGCCGACCTTTGCCCGAAGATCCTGCCCGGAGATTTTCTCCATAATGATATACTGGCGGCTTCTTTGCCTGTGTATAAAGCGGACGATTCCAGGGTGCTCAAGCAGACGACTTATTCGTTCTTCATTCTGGTAGTGGTAAAGAATAATGGGCTGATTAAGGATATCCCCGCAGGGTATTTTCAGGACGACTTCTTCACGGGAAAGCTGGTCTTCAGCCAGAAAAAGGGTGGCCAACGCTCCATCATGGATCTTTGAGGTCAGAATGAAAATATCAAGAGTATCACCGACTTCTGGAAAAGCCATGTTGAAAAACCCTCCATTTCCGGACAGATATTACAGCGAGTTGTTCCGATACTGACAAAAGAGAGCTGGTAGCGCCTTTATCATAGGACAAAAACAACATAACCAATCACAACAAGCAGAATAACCAGAAGTTCCACAGCGGTGATCTTAGCCATCATCAGACAAATTTTTCGTTGAGACGGGTCCATCTTCAGAATCATTTTATTCATAAACAGACGAAAAAACAAGGTGACAGGAGTACGCTTCAGGTAAAGACGAGCATACTCTTTTATAGCTCGTATCCAAAGGAGAATGGGATCATCCGGGTCAATTTCATCACTATTTGAAGCAATCTGAACTTTTAACGTATTATCACGGATAAGAAATGAGATTCCAATATCCAGGGTTTCAGTCAATTGAATCTGTAACAGTTCGTCACCGGTTCTGTTAAAAATAAAATTTCCCGAGAGAGGAAACTCTTCATCCGTCACATAATCTTTTATAGATGCTGTAAAGAATGATCCTTTTTGCTGAAAATCAGAGACAAACCAGTTGGGATGAAGGAGCAGGAGTCTCTCTTCGGGGAAAAGAGCCTGCAGGTCAAAAGAATCTGGAAATTTTTGCAACCCAAGATCCATTTCCTCTGTAACCGTAGAATGGATCATATTCATGGGGCTATGAGGAGAGGACATGGCAACAGTGGATGCAACTCCTTATTTTTCAAAGTGGCTTTCAGGCCCACTCTGGTACTATGTATCGAGAATTTTTTGCTCTTTTGCCAGGGACCGAGAACAATCAGGTCACAAGCGAGCTCTTTTGCAGTGTCTGTGATGGCTTCTGCAATATTCCCTGTTCGCTGCAGAAATTTTACCTGTTCTGCAATCGGATAACTTGTCGTAACCCGTTGCCACTCTTCTGCAATTTCTTCATTCATCTGGCTTTCCACATGGTCAAGAAAAGTGGTGTGCGTCTTGCTCGAATTAAGCCAGTCATCCCCCGTCATTTCACGCCAGTCTTCATCCAGTACCGTAAGGACAGTAACTTTGAGTGTTGGATCAACCTCTAGTTTCCCAAAGACAAAAGCCTCTGCTTTCTTAGCACCATCAGTACCATGGGTACAAAGCAAAATATGATTAAACATAAAAAGCACACCTTCTTAAAAACCCAAAAAGACTTTGGCCAGTTAACACCAACCAAAGCAAAAAAACCCTATTTTAAATATACTGCGATATCAAAAAGTTTACCAGTGCCCCAGATTCGTTCGTTTGGAATTTCGAAGCCTAGTAATTCTAGGCGAGAAGTTCCAAACGGACGAAGGTGGGGTGCTGGTGAACTTTTTCACACCATTACACCAGCCATTTGGTGAATACTAGTACCAGAAAGGTGGTTATTAGACAAAACACTAGCGCAACAATATCTTCATTACGATCACTGGAAAAAACCGACAACGCCCGCTCCTCCAGCTCTTCAGTATTTGCACCTTCTGAGATAGCAGTACTTCCTTTACCGGCATCACCGGTTTCAATAGTTACTTTTTTTTCTTCATCACTCATAATAGACTCCTTGATTGGAGGTTAATTTAAAACAACATCCTTGACTAACCAGAGGACAACAAAGAAAGAAAGTGTCGCTTTGGTGATTCCCGCAATAACACCCATAACTATTGGCCATCCGCCAGCCTGAGTAATGGATTTTTTGGTGATCTGCATACCAAGACCAATTAAGCCAAAGGCAAAGAACCAGATCATAAAGTCAGTAAGCGTTACAACGGTTTTGGATTTCTTTTTCACCTGTTTCACCGCATGTTTAATTGCGGACTTAACATCAGCAGACAATTTAACCTGCTTGGCTTTAGCAGCTGCGAGAACTCCCTGCAACTGTGTCATACGGGCACGACCGGTACTATCAAACGTTTTTTTATCAGCACGGTCGTCAAAGTTACCTGCAATCTGGTGCTGCTCAACAAGATTTGTCACAGCTTCAAGTTGCTTTTCAGTAAGTCCTGAGAATTCGCCTGCTGTCATGGCACTGTTCAAGGTTTCCCACTCTTCAGGAGTAACCTGACTACGGTCATTATAGGATACATCTATATACTTTCCTTTGTAATGGCTTGGTGGCGAGAAAAGACCCATTGAGGACATGAAAAACAGAATCAAAAAGCCGATGATAAAAACTGGGAACTTATCAATTACAACGCTTTTGAAACTTAACTTCTGCCCTGTTTCTTTTCCAAACCACGTGGCAAGTACAAGAACAATAACAGGCAGAAAAAGAACACGGGTAATGTTGAAAATTTCGGCAACTTTAAGGGTTTCAATATCAACTGCATTAAATGCAAGAGCTGCGGCTGCAACTTGAGCTGAGTTCAGAATTCCGGTTCCTGCCCATGCACCAAACTGTACTGGACTCATCCCGGCGAGTTTACCGATGGTTGGAAAAACAAACATACAGATAATACCAAAGGAAAGAATTGTTCCGATAGTGTAAGCCATTTCAGCAGATTTTGCTTTTACAACAGGGGCGACGGCAACGGTTGCCGAAACACCACAAACACCCATACCGGCTGAAAGAACGCCTGTCATGGATTTTGGCTGCTTAAATAGATTACCAAGCCACAGCACCAGAAAAACAGTACCGAGCACGAAGAAGCCAACTAAGAATACAGAGTAGACACCAAGTTTTGCTAGCTCAGCAAATGAATACCTGGCGCCAAGCATAATAACACCCATCTTCAGAACAAAGCGGGAGCATTTGACTCCTTCTGCTGCAAATTTTGGAATCCCCCAGGTGTTCGTTAATACAACACCTGCTAAAATCCCCAAAACAACATAGTTAAGGTTCAAGACCTTATAAATCTTAAATCCAAGGGCTGGCTGTAGGTTTTTACTTATAATCTTCATCATTGGTTCTGCGTACCAACGAATGGCCATGGCCATCACCAGAATTAAAACAATCCCGCCAAGTGGTCGTAGCACAAAGGTATCAAGCTTGGTGGTTCCGGATTTTCTTGTTGTGTTAAAAAGGGCTCCAACAATTGCTATAATTCCCACAACCAAGGTCATCGTGATTTGCAAATCCAATGTTTTATGGGTTTGCAAATATTGCGCCATGGACAAGAGGGCACCTGATTTTGCAATAAGTCCATACATAAGTAACGATCCGCCCATGACCAGGGTTGGCATCTGTTCTTTTATTTGTGACATCTAAATCCTCCTTCATTTTTTGAACGACTATAATTTCTGTTCTTCCCCATTACTGCTGTGTCAAACCTCCTTCATTTTCTCCACTGGTCTGCGCCTCCTTATCAATACGAGGCACAAAGTAACTGCAGATAAGATTCAAAAGATACAAATAGGCAGCAAATCCACCTACGGTAAAGAGGAGACAAAGAACCGCCTGCATAGGCGTAATTTCTCCTGTGTGAATAAAACGAATAAGAGGATCAAAGAGATTGGAGCCTGCCATCAGTCCCATACTTCCTAAAATTCCAGCAAGTACGGCGATAGGGGCGAGAAAAGTTCTCTTCATGAAGTGCTCCTGTATAATAGTTTGTGGTTATTTCTCTTTTCACTCCTTAAAGCAAAGCGCATTCCAGTATTAAAAAAAAATAGCCTTTTCATAACCTATTGAAAACCCACAACAAAAGAAACGAACCTTACCCCACCAGAGCTCCCCACCACACGGTGGTGCATCATTGGGTTTACACCTGTATTCTAAATGTGTATACTGGAAGAGGCATGTAGCAACCACGACATAACAATTAGTTGGAGCTTCCATGAAAGATATTCTTCGAGATCTGGCAGACAAGGATCAACATAATCTCAAATTACAATTTCAAGTTGGGTTAGGGGTTATCCTCTTTTGCTTTTGTCTTTTCACCGCCACCATCATCTATCATTTCCAAAAAAATCTGCTTGAAGAAGAAACTCTGCGACAGGCGGAATTGGTGATGACATCCCTTGAATCCACCCGAGGGTATATTCGTGAAGTATTACGACCTAAAATGTTTGCAGAACTGGGTGATGATCATTTTATGATTGAGGCTATGTCCACCTCCTTTATTACTCGAGTTATAATGGATCGTTTCACCGAAGAACTTCCTGACTTTAAATATCGGCGAGTAGCCATAGATGCCAGAAATCCTGACTTTGAGGCAAACAGTCAGGAGCAAAAAATGATAACTTTCTTTCAAAAAAACAGCCAGGATCAGGAGTGGCATGGAATGACCCGGGTAGCCAATGATCGTTACTACACCCTGTATCGACCAATTAGTTTCAAGAGCAGTTGTCTGCATTGCCACGGAGAACCAGCTGAGGCACCATCGGCTATCCTCGATCTGTATGGCAGCACCCGTGGTTTTCACCGGCAAACCGATCTGGTTACAGGAATTCAGTCCATTTCCATTCCCGTGGAACTCAGCCTAGCTGCCATCTGGCAAACGTCATTTAGAATGTTTGGAGCTGTTTTACTGCTGGCTACCCTTTTGTACGGCGCAATCTGGCTGCTGTTTCATCAGCTGATTATCACCAATCTCCGCGAGCTGGTAACATTATTTAAAACCAGTATTGATGAAGATGAATCCCAAGCAGAGCCATACCGAAAAAAAGGACACCGGGAGGAACTCAAAGAGCTATTTGAAAATGCGAGAACCCTGGTCAGCCATTTGCGAGAGAGCCGATCCCGTTTACGAAGTTATGCTGCTAATTTGGAAGTAATGGTAGCAGAACGCACAGAAGCGCTGAAAAAATCTGAAAGCCAGCTTCAAGTGCAGGTGAAAAAACGCAACAGAGAACTGAGACTCCACAATACTCTGGCAGGTCTTATTACCAGTACAGAGAGCTTGCAGTCCATTCTAAAACAGGTGCTTGGTGAGGTGTTGCAGGTGGTTCCCGTGCAGGGTGTCGGGATCTATTTGTCCAATGCAGAAGGCACTTTTGAGCTTCGCTGTTCACAGGGAACTGATATTCTCCCGAACGTAATACTTGAGTCCAACACAGCGCAAAATCTAACTGCACAACAATATATTACAACGTGTGATCGCATCACCTTAAATGACACAACAAGTGATGAAACTATAAATATCAGTGTACCCCTCTGTTGTCGTGATCAATTGCAGGGAATTCTTGTGATAACAGAACTACCGGTGGATGTACTCAACGACTGCCTCCATGCCCTGCTGCTCTCCATTGGACGTCAAATCGGACAAACCGTTGAAAGCCTCGACAATATCCAGAGTTTACGCCGCAGCAGTGAGCTGCTGCAATCGGTTGTCGATGGTATAAGTGATCCGCTTATTCTGCTGGCTCCGGATGGAATGCTAAAAATGGTGAATGAGGCATTTCTCCTTCGTCACAATATCAGCCGCAAAGAAGCGCTGGGGCAAATGATTGATACGCTGAGTACCCAACCTCAATGTTTCTTTAAAGACCGTTTACAGGAACTTGACCTGACAGTAACAACTCCGCACACAAAAGAAATTCAACTGGAAAATGGTTCGATCTTTGATCTGTTTTTTTATCCCATTATGAGATCTAAAAATACGGTGGAAGAAATTGTCTGTTTCGCAAAGGATGTTACCGGTGAAAAAGAAACAGAGCGTCGTATTCAACAGACGGAAAAACTGGTTGCAATCGGTCAACTGGCTGCTGGTGTTGCCCATGAAATCAATAACCCTCTTGGGGTAATCCTCTGTTATACGGATATCATCAAGGAAAATAACGAAGAAAATGCTGAAATCATAGCGGATATTGAAATAATTGATCGGCATGCAGAGAACTGCAGGCGTATTGTGGCGGATCTTCTTGATTTTTCAAGGAGTAAAGAGTCCCGGATTGAGAGAAGAGAGCAGTCCATTAACGATTCCATTAAAAATGTTCTCTCAATGGTACAGCAGCAGTTTCTAACACAGAAAATCCAGCTGACAGCGGATCTTGATGCAACACTGCCCGACTGCTTTATTGATGAGAGGCGTATCAAACAGGTTTTCCTTAACCTGATTATGAATAGCGTTCAGGCAATTACCACAAAAGGTGCGATCACCATCACTTCCCGTTTAGCAGGTGAGCAGATCCTGATAGAGATTGAGGACAACGGTCCAGGAATCCCAAAAGATATTCAGGATAAAATATTTGATCCGTTTTTCAGCACAAAAGAGCCGGGCCAGGGAACAGGTCTTGGTTTATCGGTCAGTTACGGCATCGTTCGAGAACACAATGGTGAAATAAAGGTGAGTTCTACAACAGGAACAGGATCTGTTTTCACAGTGACCCTTCCTGTCAGCAACAAAGGAGTACACAATGAATAAACAATCACTGCCAAATCCCAGGATTCTCATTGTTGATGACGAACCCGATCTCCTCACAGGGCTGCAAAGAACATTTATGAAACGTCTGCCTGAGGTTACAGTACAGACAGCCAAAGATGGTAACGAGGCATTAGTCACACTTGAGCAGGACGATATCGATCTGGTACTTATGGATATCATGATGGGTGAGACAAACGGGCTGGAAATACTGGATCGCATCCATACCATACAACCGGAACTCACGGTCATTATGATGACCGGTTACGGAACCATAGAGCTTGCAGTTGATGCCATTCGAAGAGGTGCCTGGGATTTTATCACAAAACCGCTGGAGCTTGATACGTTGGCAAGACTTCTTCGAAAAGGACTTGAGCGTAGTTATCTTCTTAACGAAAACAGACAACTCCGCAATCAGATACTGCCGAAAACAAGTGTCCCCGGTTTCATTGGTAAAAGTGTACCCATGCAGCACTTTTACAAAACCATAAAAACAACTGCTGGTAGCGGCTATACAGTTCTTATTCGTGGTGCATCGGGGACCGGCAAAGAATTATGTGCCAGGGCGGTCCATCTCTTAAGTGATCGCAGCAAAAAACCTTTTGTGATGGTGAATTGTCCTGCGATACCGGAGCACTTGCTTGAATCGGAACTTTTTGGCTACAAAAAAGGAGCTTTTACCGGTGCAGAACGGGACCACAATGGCCTGTTTTTACAGGCAGATGGAGGCACAATCTGCCTAGATGAGATAGGCGACATCCCTGTCAGTATCCAAATTAAACTCCTGCGGGTTTTACAAGAACAGGAGATTAAACAACTGGGTGCCACAAGCCCACGTAAAATTGATGTACGTATTATCGCTTCCACAAATGCAGATTTGGAAACAAAAACAGGCGATGGAAGATTCAGGGAAGATCTTTTTTACCGCCTTGAAGTACTTACCCTGCGTATGCCTTCACTGTGTGAAATTGCAGAAGATATTCCGCTTCTTAGTACCCATTTCTTAAATGAAGTGCAAAAAGAACTGGGAAAAGAAAAGAAAAGTCTATCTCCTGCAGCATTGGAGGTGTTGTGTTCACATCGCTGGCCGGGAAATATACGGGAACTCCAAAATGTTATTCGACGTGCCTTCCTTTTCTGTAATGAGCAGGAGATAGACAGTGGACAGCTGATGATAGATTCTACGTTTACGTCCTTACCGGTAGGCGGAAGACATTTAACAGCTGACAAAGAATTGGTACCTTACAAACTGGCCAAAGATGAGTGCCTTGATTCATTCACCAGACAATACGTTCAGACCCTTCTTACTATAACCAGCGGTAATATTTCACAGGCTGCGAGGGTATCACAACTTACCCGGGCAGCGCTGCAGAAGATTTTACGTCGCCTGGATATTGATGGAAATGCATTCAGGACCTGAGCATTTTTGCTCAGACTTAGAAAAAATCGCTCAACTTAATAGGGACTCACCACTTTGGCAGCTGTTACCATGGTGTTCATAATATCATACATATTCGTGATACTACCAACTCTGCGCTCCTCTTCCAGCTTAAAAAACTCAAGACAGGTTCCGCAAATCCAGATGGTGACACCTTTCTCTTCCAGTGCCTGCAATGCTTCAAGTGCTTTCCCCTCCCTGGTGGAAAGTTTAACACCCGCATTATACAAAAGAATATGAGAGGGAAGAGGGGCAATTTCAGCAATAGTTGTAACGTAGGTCTGAAGCAGAGCCCAGCCAAGTTCTGACGAACCGCTTCCCATGGAATCAGAAGAGATTACATAGATAAGATTCCCCCCGGTACCAGGCAGATCACAGCTGTAATCAGCCTCCTGAAAAGTCTGGGCAGAAGCATCCTGAATACCAGGAACAACGGTGATAAGAAAACAACCATCGTTAGCCTTCTCAGCCGCAACTTCACATCCCTGACTCCTGCCAAAACGCAGCACATTCTCCCGGGACGCATCATTATCAACAAGAACCCCGAAGGTCTGATCCAGTTGTTTTTCTAAATAGGCCTTTGTTCTCAACACCGGTTCAGGACAGTTCAGCCCTTTGCAATCCAATACTTCCATAAAAGATCCTCGTTAGCACAATTCAATTTAAGAGTGACAACCGTCAATACTACTCTAATCACGCCACTCCTTGAATAATTCGTATACCAGAGTTTACAAAAAAAAACTGCCTTTATCCTATTCAGGATAAAGGCAGTTAGAGACTACGTGTATTTGAGGCAAAAAATATCAGTGAGCAGGAACTTCCTCACCTTCAACAGCTGCCTCTTCTGCAGGAACAACCTCTTCGATGGCAACCACAATTTCTTCCACAACGGGAACCGGTACAATAATTTCTTGAATAACCTGAGTACTCAGCTGATGCTGAAGTTCTTCAATAATAAGAAATTTTCCAGCAAGTTCCTTTTCAAGGGTAAGCCGGGTCTCTTCAAGAATTTCAAGAGAGTTATTCTGAGCAGCAATTCTTGAAAGCAGTACATTCATATTCAATTTAGTACGGCCAAGCTCTTCTCCACTGGCAACAAGAATCTTGGTGCGTTCTTCCAGTGCCTTTTCAAGAGACAGGATACGCATTCCATATTCTTCCATTTCTGCTGCAAGAGACTGATTTTGAGCACTATAGGTATCCACACTGTTAGCCAGAGTAGCTTGTACATTTTCAAGTCCCGCGGCAGCTTCTTCTGCAATGGCAAGAGCAACATTTTTCTCTTCTAGGGCCGCTCTAGCAGCAACAACTGCTTCTTCAAGAGCTGCGACCTCGGCAACGCGTTTATCCAACTGTTCCTGCATAACGGCAACTGCCTGAGTACCACCATCGGATTCTGCCACTTCTTTTTTAAGAGCGGAAAGCTCACCTTTCTGGCTATCCACACTACCCTTCAAAGTTGCAGCATCGGCAAGGAGTGTTTGATTTTGAGATTTAAGTGACTCGATTTCAGCCAGAGCCTCAGCGGATGCGCTCTGAACCTCACCTGCAACAGCTGTGTCCGCAGCCGATGCTGTTGCTGGAGCCTCAGCTCTCATGGCAACCAGTTGTCTTTCAAGACTTGTGCTTTTTTTGTCTTGAACCGAACCCCAGATTGTTCCAATCAGACAGAGAACAACCAAGGCAATGATAATTTGATTTTTACTCATAACCCTACCTCACAAAATATATTAAAAAAGACCTTCGATAACATTGATTCAATCAAGCAAACACTTAACCTACAGAAGATATGAGTAAGTGTCAATATCAATATATGCCAAAAATACACCCTCTGTAAAGACACATATCATCGTGCTAAAACAGAAATCCTACTCCTCAGGAAGAAGCCTGACAGCCCCCTTATCAGCAGAGGCTGCAAACATTGCATAGGCTCTAAGAGCCTGCGACACATAACGATCACGATCATCGGGACGAAATGCATTTTTTCCCTTCTTTATTTCAATTTCTCTACGAAGCGCAAGGTCTTCATCCGAGACAAGAACATTCATTGTACGTTGCGGGATATTGATCTCAATCAGATCACCGTTTTGGATAAGAGCAATAGCACCACCGCCTGCTGCCTCGGGGGAGACATGCCCAATGGAAAGTCCTGAAGTACCACCAGAAAAACGACCATCGGTGATAAGAGCACACTCTTTGCCAAGATGCACGGATTTCAGATAGGAAGTGGGATACAGCATTTCCTGCATTCCCGGTCCTCCTTTTGGCCCTTCGTAACGAATAATAACAACGTCCCCTGCCTTGACTGTTCCATCCAAAATGGCTTCACAGGCAGTTTCCTGGGAGGAATATACTCTGGCCGCTCCTTTAAAGTTAAAAATAGAAGGATCAACCCCGGCCGTTTTTACGATACAGCCATCAAGTGCAATATTCCCGTACAACACCGCCAGCCCGCCATCTTTACTGTAGGCGTGGGCAACATCACGAATACAGCCATCGCTTCGATCAAGATCAGCACTTTCATACATATTCTGTTGGGATCCCATCACAAGATTTCGACCACTCTGGGCTGGAGCACTGAGATATAAGTTACGCGCCTCCTCGTCACAGGACTCTCCCGCCACATCCCAACTCTTCAGGATATTTTCCAACGTTTTCCCCTCAACTCGACTGACACTGCTGTCAATCATTCCGGCCCGATCAAGCTCCGCAAGAATAGCCATTATACCACCGGCCCGGTTCACATCTTCCATATGAAAATGTGAGGAAGGAGCAACTTTACAAAGATTTGGGATTTTCCGGGAAAGTTCATCAATATCGGCCATGGTAAAATCAACTTCAGCTTCATTGGCAATAGCCAGAAGATGAAGCACTGTGTTCGTTGAGCCACCCATGGCAATATCGAGTGTCATAGAGTTTAAAAAAGCAGCTCGAGTTGCAATATTTCGTGGCAGTACCGAGGCATCTTCCTTTTTATACCAGGCATCGGCCATCTCAACGATACGCACGGCAGCCCGCTCAAACAGGTTCATCCTGTTTGCATGGGTAGCCACAATGGTGCCGTTTCCGGGCAGAGCCATGCCCAATGCCTCATTCAGTGAATTCATGGAATTTGCAGTAAACATTCCGGAACAGGAGCCACATGTGGGGCAGGCACAGCGTTCAACCACATCGACCTCGGCATCACTCACTTCACTATCTGCCCCCATCACCATGGCATCTACCAGATCATACCGTTTGTCACCATCAACACCCGCTTCCATCGGCCCACCGGAAACAAAGATGGTCGGGATATTCAGACGCATGGCTGCCATCAGCATTCCAGGGGTAATTTTATCACAATTTGAGATACAGATCATGGCATCGACGGTATGCGCGTTGCACATATATTCCACACTATCGGCAATCAATTCCCGTGATGGCAGCGAGTAGAGCATTCCGGCGTGCCCCATGGCTATACCGTCATC
The DNA here is from genome assembly GCA_964621915.1 of uncultured Desulfocapsa sp. Classification (GTDB taxonomy): domain Bacteria; phylum Desulfobacterota; class Desulfobulbia; order Desulfobulbales; family Desulfocapsaceae; genus Desulfocapsa. Next base: position 68,887 of record CAZUPS010000011.1, read on the forward strand.
GATGGCAATGGTATTAAATTCTGCGGCAAAACATCCAAGATCCGCAATTCGCTTTTTCAGGTGCTGTCCAATTTCATGGAGATGTACATGGCCAGGTACAAATTGGGTAAACGAGTTAACGATGGCAATAATAGGTTTGCCAAACTGCTCTTCTTTTACCCCATTGGCACGCCAGAGACTTCGTGCTCCAGCCATTTTTCTTCCTTGAGTCGTTGTATTACTGCGTAATGGGATCGTCATGGGATTTACCTTATCTTTCCTTAATAAATAAAAAAATTTGAATTTCTTGTCTCTTTCGTGCCAATATACTATGAAATTAGCAGGTGTGTAAAAAAAAAATGGAGGGGATGAATGAAACAAACAGAAATAGACTACTGGATCACATCAATGCTTGAATCCTACGATAATGTTTCCGATCTGAACATTACCGTGGGAAAAACACTGCAGGTGGAATCTGCTGGCGTTCTCATGCCCGTGGCGGTAGCACCACCAATCAAAAACCTCACCCCCTTTCAAACTGAAGTTTTTGCCCTCAACCTTATTGGCAACAACAAACGCCTGTTAAGGGACCTGGTGGAAAATGGCTCCTGCGATCTCTCCTACACCCTCGGTGACAAGGTTCGTTTCAGGGTCAATATTTTTACCCAGAAGGGCTATTTCAGTACAGTCCTAAGAAAGCTTGAGACCACGATCCCCACCATCAAGGGAATGAATTTCCCCAAAGCTTTCAACAAGATGGCCGGAGAGATGAATGGTCTGGTTCTTTTCACAGGTGCCACCGGTAGTGGTAAAACCACGTCACTGGCATCACTTCTTCACAAAATAAACATGGATAGATCCGTTCATGTTGTAACCCTTGAAGACCCCATCGAATATATCCACCCACAGGCCAAGGCAACATTTAATCAACGCGAGCTCGGCAACGATTTCAGCACATTCCCATCCGGAATGCGTGCAGCACTTCGCCAGGCTCCAAAAGTAATTCTGGTTGGTGAGATGCGGGATCGTGAAACCATGGAAATTGGTCTCACCGCCGCAGAAACAGGTCACCTTGTCCTCTCCACCCTCCACACCATCGATGCAGGTCAAACCATTAACCGTATTCTTGGTATGTTTGAACAGGAGGAGCAGCCACAAATCAGAAATCGTCTCGCAGACACCGTCCGCTGGGTTGTAGGTCAGCGCCTTCTGCCTAAAGTAGGAGGCGGCCGAATTGCAGCCATGGAAGTGCTCTGTACCAGTTTGCGGGTAAAAGACCTGATACTCAATGGTGAGGATGAAGAAAAAACATTTTATAAAGTTATCAAACAGGGATCAGCCATAAATATGCGCACCTTTGATCAGCATATTCTTGAGCTCTATGAATCAGAACTGATCACTGAAAAAACAGCCATGCGCTACTGCTCATACAGAAATGAAGTCGCCCGAGGCCTGGATACCATCAAGTCCTCACGAGGAGAAGCCACATCAACACTCTCCGGACTGGCCATGGAAGAGGAAGAGGAACAAACTCGCTGGTAAAGAGGATTGCAATGACCATAACATGCCAAAACTGTAACAAAAAGTTAAAGCTCAGTGATAAGATCAAGAAAGGTATCAATCAGCTGGCCCCGGGCCGCTTACTGCGCCTGCCATGCCCACAATGTGGAGAAGCCATAGTCCTTGACAGCAGCTACCTCCCTACCAGCAGCAGTCAATCGGATTCCCCGGCAGAGGGCATAATTAAGCCTCCATCCCCCCCCGATATCACCTGGCTCAAAGAGGGTACCTTTGAAGAGGAGGAAGTTGTAGAAGACATTCCGCAAACCCTGATTCTTATTCCCCCGGGCACAGAACGAGATGAAGTGGCCAAGGCCGTAGAATCCATCGGCTACCAGGCAAGTTTTGCTGAATCGGATGAAGATGCTATGGAAAAGATGCAGTTCGTCAGCTACGCAAGCGTTATCCTCCACACACAGTTCAGAGATGGCGGCTTGGATCAATCTCCATTTCACCACTTTATGCGTGATATGTCCATGCTGAAGCGCCGCTTTATTTTCTATATTCTTATCGGTCCAGAATTTTCCACCCTCTATGACCTTGAAGCGCTTTCCAATTCAGCAAACCTTGTTGTGAACACCCAGGAGATTCCGGAACTCCTGACCATCCTTCGTAAGGCCATTCCACGTTATGAAGATCTTTTTGGTTCATTAATGGCGGAACTCAACGCCTATAGTGGATAAGGTATACTGGAAAAAAGTCATCAAATGAAAAACAGATATTCAGCAAAAGAAGTCGACCTCTACACCCAGTCGCTCGCTCCCTGCAACGCAGATCTTGCGATGCGCACCTACACATCAAGACTTATAGGTCAGGAAGAAGATCTGGTACTCCACGGTGGTGGCAACACCTCCGTTAAATCCACAATCACTACCCTGCTTGGAGACAGCTGTGAAGTTCTCTTTATCAAGGGAAGTGGATGGGACCTTGGAGTCATCGAGCCACAGGGCTTCCCGGCTCTTGACCTCAACTATCTACAGCGTCTTCGTCCTCTTGAAAAACTGACCGATGAGGAGATGGTAAACCAGTTCAGAACCCATATGCTGGATTCAACGGCTCCTAATCCATCAATTGAGACACTGGTTCATGCCTTTCTGCCCCATAAATTTATTGATCATACCCACGCGGATGCCATCGTAACGCTTACCAATATGGAGCAGCCGGAAATGAGGCTACGAGAAGTCCTTGGAGAGAACATTGGCATCCTTCCATGGATTATGCCAGGGTTTCCACTCTCCAAAAGAGTTGTGGAACTCTACGAACAACAGCCGGAAATGGACGCTATCATTCTTCTGAACCATGGTATTTTCACCTTTGGCGCAAGCGGGCAAGAGGCTTACGAAAAAATGATTTATTATGTCACTCTTGCTGAGGAGTATATCGCAGCAACCCAGCAGACAGCCGTCACCTCAAAGCCCCAACTCTCAGGAAAAGCCATACTCCCCATCTTGCGAGGAGCGTTAACACTCTCTGACAAAACACACCACCGTCCCTTTTACCTGCATCTGAATCAAGCCCCGGAGATCCTGAGTTTCCTGGAAGAAAAAGATGCCAAATCCCGTTACAGCTCAGGCGTACTCACACCCGATCATGTTATTCGCACCAAAAACCACCCACTGTGGCTCGACTTACAGGGTATACCGGACAAAGAGATTACCTCTGTCATTGAGACAACTCTTGCTGAGTATGAATCAAGCTACCTTCACTATTTCCAGCAACAGGTAAACGACAAAGCGGTTCAGCGTATCTGTCTCGACACCAAACCACGAGTTACGCTAGTGCCCGGACTTGGCCTGATCACCTGTGGACACACTGAAAAAGCAGCACAGATTGCAGGGGATATTGCCGCTCACACCCTGCTTGCTAAACACCGTGGAAGTGCAATTGCCCCTTACAAAGAACTGGCGGAGGCCCATATCTTTGATATGGAGTACTGGAGTCTCGAACAGATTAAATTAGGAAAAGGCTCCAGCCTCCCCTTAGCCGGCCAGATAGCCCTGGTAACTGGAGGTGGTGGTGCCATTGCCTGTGGTATCGGCAGAATGCTCCTCGCCGCCGGAGCTCATGTATACCTCTCGGACCTCAGCCGGGAACGTCTTGATAAAGTTTGCGATCTGTTAAGGGAAGAATTTCCAGCGGAAAGAATCGGTGCCCTGGTAATGGATGTCACGGACAAAAAAGCAGTCACAGATGGCATGCAAACCATAATAAACGAATGTGGTGGCCTGGATATCCTGGTCCCTAATGCCGGTCTGGCCCATGTGGCCACACTCGAAGAGCTCGATGAAGAAAAATTCAGACAGGTAACAGAAGTCAACACCATGGGCGTTTTTCAGGTTATTCAGGCTGCCATTCCGATCTTCAAGCGCCAGGCCCTGCTCGGAAACGCTCCTGCCCATATTATTATTAACAGCTCAAAGAATGTCTTTGCACCCGGTGCTGCCTTTGGAGCATACTCCGCCTCCAAGGCAGGTGCACACCAACTCGGTAAAATTGCCGCCATGGAACTCGCTTCGTATAATATCCGGGTCAATATGATCAATGCCGATGCCATTTTTGATGACCATGGCGTTTCATCGGGGCTCTGGGATGTAATAGGACCGGACAGAATGCGTTCTCGAAATCTTGATCCAGAAGGCCTCAAAGCATACTACCGCGACAGAAACCTGCTAAAAACTGAAGTATTAGCAGATCACGTCGGCAATGCAGTGGTCTTTTTTGCATCGTCACTGACCCCGACCACAGGAGCAACTCTTCCCGTTGATGGAGGAGTAGCTGCCGCATTCCCTCGTTAATGAGAATCAACACACGTTTCCTGCATGAAAGGTTTTATAGAAAAAAACAGTATTCACAAAATCGGAATTCTCATGCACAACTTTGCAGATAAACAGAAAATTTTTCTCGACATCGTTCTACTCCTCTCCGAAATTATCGACCCGGATGACGACAAAAGCATTGCCCATGGAATGCGGGTTGCCACGTTCTCCCAGGCCATTGCCAAACAACTGGACCATGGCAACCCTTCCCAACTCTACATTGCCGGTCTGTTACATGACATAGGAGGAGTCGGCCTTCAAGACCATATCCTCTACTATGCGCTCAATGATTTCAACCATATTGAAGCACAAAGCCACCCCACAAAGGGTGCAGAAATCCTCAGGAGTTTTCCCCCCTTCCATCCTCTTGCCGGATGGGTCGCAGATCACCATGAACGATTCGATGGAACCGGTTTTCCCGATGGAAAATCAACATATGATATTACATCTGAAGCAGGTATTCTCCACCTAGCGGACCAGCTCGATATATTTCTTAGAAAAGACCAGGAAGCAACATTTAAAGAAATACGGCTCTTCCTAAACCAGCAATCCGCCGGAAGTGTCGCCCCCATAATTGTTGAAGGAGCCAAACAGCTCTTTTCCTCCCAGGAAAAATCTACACGTCTCCAGGAAAGCTGTTCTGAAAAACATTTTGACCCTGGTACAGATATCTATTTCCAGGCGATTAACACGCTCTCCATTCCGGAATTAATCTGCCAACTCCTCTGGCTGACTGCCCAAATGACAGATAGCAAGGTAAAACAAGGTGGCTTTCATTCCACCAGAGTTGCTTTTTACTGTCACCGTATTGCTAAAGCTTTTCACTCTGCCAACATTGACCCTATCCAGGCGCTATGGGCTGGATTGACGCATGATATTGGACTCCATTCACCTCCGGAACAAGAACTAAACAGGGACACGGGCGTTCTGGCAACACCATCACCTGACTATCAGCAACATCCGCAGTATACAGCAGACTTCATATCTTCGATACAAATCCTTAAACATCTTGCTCCAATAGCAGCAGCCCACCATGAGCTCTGGGATGGGACAGGATTCCCCAATGGCTTAAAGGGTGATAAAATCCCCCTTCTTTCCCAGATAATCACGTTATGTGAATATTATGAAATCCTCACCGAAGGTGATCATGAGTGTCACCATTTTGCCATAAATGAACTTGAAAAGAAGCGAAATCAGTTCTTTTCGCCACAGCTGCTTGATGTTGCCCTCCCTGTTCTCGATACCTGGGGACCTCGTGATATCTCCTGGATTCACGATATCAAGAATGTATATACTTTTTTCACCTCCGACCCATTCGACACCATCCCGCAAGAACAACATGTCCCCGTTCAGACACAGGAGCCAGAGGATAAAGACAGCTATTCTACCCCAAGACAATGGAAACATACCGAGCTCACCACGGATTTCAGATTTTCTTCAGACTGCAGCAATCTAAAAGTACTTGCGGGATTGACAGACACAGAACCTGTAACCAGCTTTTTTGATATTATCGACTCATCCAAAATCGAGACAACGCTTCATAAACTGAAAACTCTTGAAAACACCTTCTCCCTTACCCTCACCCTGAGCTCCAGATACAAAACCCCCCTTGAGCTTATTTTTCTGAAACAAAATAATTGCTACAAACTTCTCTATCGTGGAGTAAACAAAAAACCGCTCTTTACCAGAAAGCATTCCATTTTTTACCAACACTTTAAGAATACTCCAGAAGCGGAACTCATCCTCGACAAAGAAACGGTAATCACAGATGTTAACAGCAGTGCTTTACTCCTTTTAGGATTTCCCCGTCAGGGATTGGTGGGCAAGGATATCGAATCCTATTTTTCCCCTTTTCTGTCAAAAAATCAGCTCAGTTCTCTTCATATGTTTCTTGTAGTTGAAGATGAAACGATCTGGATAGAAGAATTTTCGCTTATTAATCACAAAGGAACCCCCTTTGCTGTGCAGGCAACCATTATTCCCCTGCCGAAAATTTCCGACCAGGAATTGACCTATCTCTGTAGAATACGTGACATTTCACTGAGAAAAGAACTGGAAATGGAAATGGCCAAACGGGACAAGGCCATGCAACTTATTGTTCATAATATTTCTGGAATGACGGGAGAAGGTTTTTTCAGAGCACTGCTGCTGCAGTTTGCAGCTTTCAGCAAATCCACACAGGTGATGATAGGAGAACTCACTGCTGAAGGGACAGTAATTCAACCAATTGCATTTCGTGAGGGAAATTATTTTTACACTAAAAAGGCCTTCCGACTTGAGAACACTCCAGCCCAAATGGTCATCCAAAAAGGGGAACTTTTCCTGTCAGATAATGTACAGGAGCGTTTCCCACTGGACCCGTTTTTACAAAGACATAACGCAAAGGCCTATTGGGGACTCCCTCTGCGCAGCCAGGATGGAACACTCGTCGGCATCCTTAACGCCATGGACACAAAGAGGATCGATCACTCAAAAAACACCCAGGCACTGCTGAAGGTCCTGCAATCCCTTGCTGGTAGTGAACTGGCCAGAATGCAGGCAACACGAGTTCTTAAGGAAAAGGAAAAACAACTGGAATCCCAAAACCTTGAGTTGACCCGAATGAATCAGTTAAAGAGTGATATGATAGCTGTGACATCCCATGACCTCAAGTCACCACTCTCCGCCATCATCGGCTACGCAAATCTTCTCGAACAATATTTTTCAAGCCTGGAAGAAGAGAAGAAAATATATTATATACAACGTATCGAAGCAGAAGGATTAAAGCAACTTGACTTTATCAATAAACTTCTTGATTTATATCGTATTGAATCTGGAACAATTGATCTGGAACTGATTCCAGAACGATTAGATTTTCTACTCGAGGAGTGTGTCGGCAGACAACAGCATGTGGCGGCAGAGCGTAATATCAGAATTGAACTATCCGTAGAGGGCACACCGGAAATAAGCATATTTGATCCCTTTCGCATGGAACAGGTTATTTCTAATATTCTCTCAAATGCTATTAAATTTTCCCCTGCTGACAAACAGATCAATGTACGATTTCATCAGGACAAACACTCTCTCACAGTGAAAGTATGTGACCATGGCAAGGGAATTGACGAGGAAGAAATTCTCCATATTTTTGATCGCTACTATATGGGCCGCACCAACTTTGATATCCGGCCAGAGGGCTCGGGCCTTGGTCTCTATATTGTTAAAAACATCATCTCTCTCCATGGGGGTGACGTTTCTGCACGAAACCGAAAAAATGGCGGTAGCTGTTTCACCGTGCAGATTCCCGTAACCCCAGATAAGTAAAACAAACATGAACAGACAAAACGTACTGATAATAGATGACGACCAGGCCCAGCATGAAATTCTGGGAGAGCACCTTGGTCTGGCCGGTTTTTCCGCACTCCATGCTGGAAGCAGTCAGGAAGGCTTCACCCTGTTAAAGAAGAATGACATTGCCCTTATTCTCCTTGATATCAACATGCCAGAAATGGATGGTTTTCAAACCATTGAACTCCTGAGAAACCATCCCCATACCCAGAATACCCCGGTACTCTTTCTTACCAGTCTTGATCGTCAGTATCTTAAAGTCAAAGGGCTGGAACTTGGGGCGGATGATTACGTAACAAAGCCATACAACGGTGCAGAATTGATGGCCAGAGTCAAAGCTATCCTTCGCAGAAAAGGCAGGGACACAGCACCACAATCAGCATTGAATGGGGACATCAAAGAGATTGGCCTTGGTGACCTGCTTCAGAATCTCAGCGGATCTCTCAAAACCGGAACCATCACATTTGCTGACATGGATGGTGAACTCGTTCTTGCCGGAGGCAATATCATCTCCGCAAGACAGGGTATCTCCAAGGGAATGGAAGCCGTGTTCCGTTTACTATTACTGGAACATGGCCATTTCACAGTCTCCTACCATAAAATCCCCGATCTAAAAACGGAACAACTCATTCCCATTATGAAAGCGCTGTTAAATGGAGTACATGAAGTGGATCAGATCAGAATAGCAGTGGAGGAAACCACTGGACAGAAAGACCCCTTTCTGGAGCTTGCAGGCCTAGGTCGTGACGATCCTTCCTATAACAAAATACAATCAAAATTCCCATGCCGTTTTATGAATTTAGTCACAGCAATGGATGACTCACTCAAGGAGAACGTCTACAAAACACTCAAGGCCATTCACACAAACAAAATACTCTGCCTCAAAAAATAACTCCTGATGCAAACATTTTCCAAGGCGGCTTTCACATTCGATCACAATCCCTTCTCTCCTTTATCCCCCAATAATTCTTCTTGATTACCATCAAAGCTCAGCTAAGCTCTATTTGATGTAGGAGCTCGCCCCTTGCGAGCGATTGTAGAGTGTTGCTGAATCAGTAACATCGCCTGCAGGGGCGGGGCTCCTACAATTCCATTTTGCATTTACCTGAGCTTTGATGGTAATCAGGATAATCTTTGACCAAGCCCCTGATATTTGTTACTATTTATCTGAACTCTTTTATATCAGCTTTTCTAATCAACCAGGGTATCCGGTATGACTACAGTCAAAATCCTCATTGTTGATAACAACGCAGGCAATCTTGTAGCCCTTGAAACATGCCTCCAGAAACTTGATGCAGAGCTGGTTCATGCTGTCAACGCAGAAGAAGCCCTCCAACATTTGCTCCTCCATGATTTTTCCCTGGCAATTATCGACATTTCCGTGCCCGACATGGATGGCTACAACCTGGCAAGCCTGATCCACCAGAATAAACAGACCAGAGAGCTCCCCATTATCTTTCTTTCTACGGTTTTTTCAGATGATATCGATTTCTGCGAAAGCTACAGCAGTGGAACCGTTGATTTTATCACAAAACCTTTTAATCCTGGAATCCTGATTGCTAAAGTCTCCATCTTTCTTCAAATGCACCTGCAACGCCTGAAACTGAAAGAAAATATACTTCAGCTCAGGGTCAACGAAAATCAGATTCTACTCCAGAACAAACTCCTTGAAGAAAAAACTATCCGGGACGATCTCACGGGCGTTTATAACCGCAGGCATCTCAACACCATACTGAAGCACGAATTTGACCGCTGCAAACGATACAACAACGACCTGACCGTCCTCTTTTTTGACCTGGATGACTTCAAAGAAATCAATGACACCTGTGGTCACGGTTTTGGAGATAGCGTTATCAGACAATTTGCCAGTCGCATAGGCAACGGTTGTCGTAAAACAGACTTTATCTTTCGTATTGGCGGAGAAGAATTTCTGGCCCTCTACCCCCATACCGACATCAAAACGGTGGTTACTATAATTGCCGAGAAAATACAAAAATCCTGTGAACTGCAGCCTTTCCAGAACACAAACATCGAAAAAACTGTTACCGTGAGCATAGGAGCCGCATCCTTCAAAGAACACCACCCGGAAAAAGCAAATGATCTTATTTCCTTTGCCGATCACGCCATGTATGCAGCAAGAAACAGTGGCCGAAACCAGATAGCGATCTATAAAGTAAACCAAAGCTGACGGGATGGAGATGAAAAGCAACAGAGTTCGATTATTTTGTGCTTCTGCAAAGAAAATGGTACAATTCTATTGTACTCAAAGAACGAATTATCATACTTAACAGACTCGTAAAAAAGACTCTGTTTGAGGTGACTAAGTAAAAAAACTCCATATGCGAGGCGCTCTATATTTCTATCATTTCGGTGTATCAGGGTACGTCGTAATGATAGCAACCTTGAAGCAACGAAGCAGATAGAGAGTTTTTACTAAGTCATCATACTTTTTATGTTTACCCACATTGGAGATACTATGCTCACAGCCGCTGATATTATGACAAAAGACATTATTTCTGTTCGCCAGGAAACCCCTGTTTCTGAACTCGCAAAACTTCTTACCAGCCACAATATCAGTGGTGTCCCTGTTCTTGACAGCAATGATGCCGTTATCGCTGTAGTTACAGAAAGCGACCTTATTGACCAATCAAAAAAACTCCATATTCCCACGGTCGTTACAATTCTTGATTCCGTTTTCTATCTGGAAAACCCCGATAAAATGGAAGCAGAAATGAAAAAGATTGCGGCATCCAAAGTTTCTGAAATCTGCAGCGGAACACCAAAGACCATCCTGCCCGATACCCGCCTTGATGAAATTGCAACCATCATGGCCGAAGGAAATATTCACACCATCCCTGTTTTGGATGATGGGAAACTTGTCGGTATTATTGGAAAGAAGGATATTATCAAGACCCTAATAAGTTAAAAAACTTCAATCCGAAAACAGCGCTGCCTTACAACCGTTCCACAACTCCTAACTCCGCCTGTTTTCGTCTATAAATACATTTCTGTTTTTTTTCGTCCCACTCTCAGGAAGTTCTTGTCTTTCCAATTTCATTTTGCTATAAGGTAGTGTTTTACTGTATGGAAGGTTACAGTCTTCAGCTGTGACCTTTCTTTTATTTTAGAGTCGATGATCTCCATTGGCCCGACAACAACTTTAACACCTGGCTGTATCTATTAGGCCGCAAGAAGAGTAGGAAACCATGACAGAGGAACTTAACCAGACAACTCAGGACAACGACGAAGAGATGAGCTTTGCAGAACTCTTCGAGATGGAAGAAAACAATACAGTAGTTAACGTCGGAGACGTTGCTATCGGTACTATTATTGGCACCGTGGACGATTACGTCCTTGTAGATGTCGGAGACAAGGCAGAGAGCTATATTGCCAAATCCGAATTCCAGCTTGACGAAGGCATCGAATTTAATGTCGGCGACACATTTGAAGTATTTGTAGAACGCCGCAAAGATGAAGGCGGTCTCCTGCTGTCACGGGACAAAGCCATAGCTATCAAAGTATGGGAAGATATTGCTAAAATCCAGGAAGAAGATGGTACCATTGAAGGAAAAGTTGAGAACCGAGTAAAAGGCGGCATGTCCGTTAATATCGGCGTCCCTGCTTTCCTCCCCTATTCTCAGATCGATCTTCGACCTGTTAAGGATCTCGATGCCCTTATCGGAGAATCCTTTGATTTCAAAATTCTCAAGTTTAACCGTAAACGTAACAACGTTGTTATTTCCCGTCGTGCAATCCTCGAAGAAGCCCGCGCCAAGCTTCGCGAGAAGATGCGCTCAGTCCTGGAAGAGGGACAGATCATCAAGGGAGCAATCACCAATATCACCGATTACGGTCTCTTTATCGACATGGGCGGCATGGACGGCCTCTGTCATATCACCGATCTTTCCTGGGGACGCGTTTCCCATCCTGCCAAGCTGTACAAAGTTGGCCAGGAACTGGAAGTCAAAGTCCTCAAATATGACAAAGAGCATGACAGGGTATCACTTGGTGTGAAACAGCTTAAAGCTGATCCATGGGCAACCGTTGCAGAACGCTTCCCAGTAAGTGAGAAGACCATAGGTAAGGTCGTATCTATTACCGATTACGGTGTCTTTGTAGAGCTTGAAGAAGGCGTTGAAGGATTGATCCATGTATCTGAAATGACATGGTCCAAAAAGCCACGCCATCCATCCAAAATGGTTACCGTTGGTGACGAGCTTGAAATCATGGTACTCAACATCGAGCCTGAGACCAAACGTATCTCACTCGGTATGAAACAGCTTCTTCCCAACCCATGGGATCTGGTTACCGACAACTATCCCGTTGGATCTGTTATCGAAGGAAAAGTCAAGAACATCACTGACTTTGGTATCTTTATCGGAATCGAAGAAGGAATTGACGGACTTATCCACGTATCCGATCTTTCCTGGACCGAACGCATCAAGCATCCTTCCGAGAAATACTCCAAGGGTGAAACCATTCAGGCCGTTGTACTCAAAATCGACAAAGAGCACGAACGCTTCTCACTCGGCATTAAACAGCTTGAGCCAGATCCATGGCAGGCTGCATACAACAACTTCCCATCGGGTACCATCATTGAAGGGAAGATCACCAACGTAACCGACTTTGGCGTGTTTGTTCAGCTTGAAGAAGGAATCGAAGGACTTGTTCACGTCTCTGAAATATCCAAAGACAAGATCAAGACTCCAGTTGGTATGTACGAAGTGGGCGACACCTTGAAAGCCATTGTTATCAATGTGTCTGCAAAAGACAGAAAAATCGGTCTCTCCATCAAAACTCTTGAAGAAGACGGAGAAGAGGGTGCTGCTGAGAACTATGCCAAGAAGAAGGAAGAGGCAGAAGCTGCTGCTCCTTCAACCTTTGGTGACCTTCTCAAAGCTGCTGCCGGTGACGACAAGGCTGAGGAACCCTCCGAAGAGAAGTAATTCGGTAGTCATTCCTTAGAACAAACAGGTTGTTTTACCGGAAGAGAGATCTTTCCGGTAAAACAACTTTTTTATTTTTATCGCTCTTACAGACCAAAACGTAACGATCATGCTAAAAAAAGAACTTGTCAACGAAGTAAGCAACGAACTTTCCCTCCATAAAAATGATGTAACCACAGCACTTGATATTATGCTGAGTACCATGGAGAATGCTCTCAAAGAAGATCGACGCATCGAGCTTAGAGGATTTGGAAGCTTTGCCGTGAGAAGACGCAAGGCACGTTGTACCAAGAATCCTAAAACCGGAACCATTATGAATATTCCGGAGCGTAAAACCATTCATTTTACCATGAGCAAATCTTTAAAAGAGGCGCTTATTAAAGAGTAATACGGACGAGTCCCCATGCCCGGATGCCAGGATTTACGGCACAGAAAAGCTAAAGATCACCGAACAACTATTGGAGATGCCAGAAAAATCTCCTGGCAGAAGGGGCCGGAACGGGGCCCACGGGAATAATTAAAGAAAGGGAGTTACATCTCCTTTACCTTCCCTGAGCACCACCGGAAAGTCACCCGTCAGATCAATAAGTGAGGACGGGTCAGAAAAGACATCACCACCATCAATAATCAGATCCACCAGTTTTCCGTACAGGCAGTCTATATTGTACGGATCGGAGGCGATAGACTCATCGTCATCTGCTGGAAGAGAGGTGTTGATAATTGGATTACCAAGAGTTTCAAGAAGCATCTGACAAATCGGATTTTCAGGAACCCTGATACCAACGGTTTTCTGCTTTGTGGCCATGGCCTTTGGAACCAGTTTCGTTCCTGGCAGAACAAAGGTGTAGGGGCCCGGAAGATTTCGTTTCAGGAGCCTGTAGGCGATATTTGAAACATGAGCATAGTTGCTAATATGTTTCAAATCTGAGCACATAAAGGAATAGGGTTTTCCCTTTGGCCTGTTTTTAATCTGGTTAATCCTTTTGACGGCCTTCTGGCAAGAGAAATCGCAACCGATCCCGTAGCCAGTATCCGTTGGATAACAGATAATGGCGCCACGCTTCAAGCGATCAACAACCTGTTGTATCAGCCTCTGTTGAGGATTATGTGGGTTTATGGCTAGCAGCATTAATAGTCTCCTTTCTCTTAGACTTAACTAGGAGCTTGTCCAAAAATAGGCGTTTCGTTCAAAATCGAAGAATTTGGGCGAAAGGGCATTCTCAGACAGCCTCCGAATGCCTAGTAGAGCACATATGGCCCTGGAAGGCAAAGCTAATGCGATTTTGATATTTTCCAGTTCAGTGCTAGAGTAGTCGTTATACTGAGAATGAACGAAATGCTGTTATTTTATTCAATCTCTCCTCGGAGTCTGTGCTTACCTGAGGCAAGAAAATTACCACCGTTGTACCCGCTCCACAAACCGTATCGGATGAAACAGATAAGAATTCAAGAAGTTCTTCTGTTTCTTCCTGTTTCCATTTGAATTCTGACTCAGGAGCCTTCCCATGTTATCTGATAATATCGAAACCGCACTCACTTTTGATGACCTGCTTCTCTGTCCCCAGGCGTCCCAAGTTCTTCCCAATGAAGTATCGCTTACCACCCAGCTTACCCAGTCCATCAGCCTGAATGCTCCACTGATCAGCGCGGCCATGGACTCGGTCACCGAGCATCGCACAGCCATTGCCATGGCCCGTGAAGGCGGTCTCGGTATTATTCATAAAAACATGTCAATTGATGAGCAAGCTAAAGAAGTTGAACGGGTTAAGAAGTCTGAATCGGGAATGATTGTTGACCCGATCACCGTAAAAGAGACCCACTCCGTTGCAGAAGTTGAAAAGATCATGGCAAAATACAAGATCTCCGGTCTCCCTGTTTTGCGAGATGGTAAACTTGTGGGTATTGTTACAAACCGTGATCTCCGCTTCGTTTCCGATGACGGACTGCGGGTTGGCGACGTGATGACCTCTAAAAATCTTGTTACCGCTGAGGTCGGAATCGACCTTGAGCATTCCAAGGCTCTGCTCCATGAACATCGTATCGAAAAACTCCTTGTTGTTGATGACAATGGGAATCTCAACGGCCTGATTACCATAAAAGATCTGGAAAAAATCAGAAAATATCCTCTCGCTGCCAAGGATGGCCTGGGACGACTTCTTGTTGGAGCCGCGCTCGGTGTTGGAAGCAGCATTGAAGCCAACGCCCAAAAGCTCGTTGATGCAGGTGTTGATGTGGTGGTGGTTGATTCAGCACACGGCCACTCTCAAGGCGTATTACAGGCCGTTGCAAAAGTACGGAGTACATTTCCTGATCTGCAGATTATTGCTGGAAACGTTGCCACCGCAGAAGGCACCGAAGCACTGATTAAGGCAGGAGCCAGTTGTGTAAAGGTAGGAGTTGGTCCCGGTTCCATCTGTACCACACGTATTGTCGCAGGTGTTGGTGTTCCGCAAATGACGGCGATTCAAAAAGCGGTTTCCGCGGCCTCCAAATACGATATCCCCATCATTTCCGATGGTGGCATTAAACATTCCGGAGAACTCGCCAAAGCAATTGGTGCAGGAGCCCATGCCATTATGATCGGTTCCCTCTTTGCCGGAACCGACGAGACTCCCGGGGAGACCTTCCTCTATCAGGGACGAACCTATAAAGGATACCGTGGTATGGGATCACTTGGCGCCATGCGTAAAGGATCTTCAGACCGTTATTTCCAGTCCGAAGTCTCCAGTCAATCCAAGCTTGTCCCTGAAGGTATTGAAGGAAAGGTTCCCTATCGTGGCCCTCTTTGCGAGGTTATTTACCAGCTCCTTGGCGGACTACGATCCGGTATGGGCTATGTGGGCGCCGCAACCATTCAGGAATTACGGGAAAAAGCAAAATTTGTGAAGATTTCTGCCTCCGGTCTCCGTGAATCCCATGTCCATGATGTCATAATCACTAAAGAAGCGCCAAACTACAGAACTGCATAGAGATATACTATTATGAATATACATGATGAAAAAATACTGATCCTTGATTTCGGTTCCCAGACCACCCAGCTTATCGCCAGACGTATCCGTGAGCAAAAGGTCTACTGCGAAATCCACCCCTTCTCAACCCCGATCGACGCCATCAAAGCTATGCATCCTACGGGGATTATCCTCTCGGGAGGTCCACGTTCCGTCTATGACGACGATGCGCCCCTCTCGGACCCTGCCATCTTTGAGCTTGACCTGCCCATCCTTGGCATCTGCTACGGTGCTCAGCTGATGATGCAGCAGCTTGGTGGCAAGGTGGAAAATGCGGACAAAAGGGAATTTGGCAAGGCCAATCTCACCGTCCAGTTCACCGAAGGACTTTTCGCAGGACTTGAAACGGGAGCCCCCCAGCATCAGGTGTGGATGAGTCATGGTGACCGTATTGAAGTGGTACCCGATGGTTTTGAAACCACAGCAGTAAGTGAACATTCCCCTTATGCTGCTCTTAGACACACCTCAAAACCCTTTGTAGCTGTACAATTCCATCCGGAAGTTGTACACACGCTTATCGGTACAGACGTGCTGCGTAACTTTATCTTTGGACTTTGTAAATGCAGTCCAAACTGGACCATGGCCTCTTTTATTGAATCCACGGTAAAAGGTATCCAGGAAAAAGTTGGTACTAATAAAGTAATCTGCGCCCTTTCCGGCGGAGTCGATTCTTCGGTGACCGCCGCCCTTGTTCATAAAGCGATTGGCGACCAGCTTACCTGTATATACGTTGATAACGGTCTTATGCGAATTGGAGAAAGTGAATCTATTCTTCGCTTTTTCCGTGAAAAAAGTCAGCTCAAAGTCATTGCGGTTGACGCCGTTGACTTCTTTTTGAGTGAACTTGACAATGTTCTTGA
This sequence comes from uncultured Desulfocapsa sp., assembly GCA_964621915.1. Lineage (GTDB taxonomy): Bacteria > Desulfobacterota > Desulfobulbia > Desulfobulbales > Desulfocapsaceae > Desulfocapsa. The sequence goes on from CAZUPS010000011.1 coordinate 85,380, forward strand.
TCCTGAGATCAAACGAAAACGTATTGGTCTTGGCTTTATCAAGATATTTGAAGAAGAGGCTGCAAAGCTCGGCGAGGTGAATTTTCTGGCCCAGGGCACACTCTACCCCGATGTAATCGAATCTGTTTCCTTTATGGGCGAGGCTCCAATTAAATCCCATCATAACGTTGGTGGATTGCCTGAAATTATGAAGCTTGATCTTATTGAACCGCTTCGTGAACTCTTCAAGGATGAAGTCCGGGTTCTTGGGCTTGAATTAGGACTCCCGGAAGAGGCCATCTACCGCCAGCCTTTCCCCGGTCCTGGCCTTGGTATCAGAATCATGGGTGAAGTAAATAAGGAACGGCTCGATATCGTCCGCCAGGCTGATGTTATCGTTCTGGAAGAGATGAAAAAAAGCGGTTGGTACCGCAAGGTATGGCAATCCTTTGCCGTTCTCCTTCCCATCCAGACCGTTGGAGTTATGGGTGATGGCCGTACATATGAAAATGTTATTGCTCTTCGTTCCGTTGATTCAAGAGATGCTATGACCGCCGACTGGTCAAAAATCCCCTATGATCTTCTGGGAGTGATGTCTACTCGTATTATCAATGAGGTCCGCGGCGTTAACCGTGTTGTTTTTGATATCTCCTCCAAACCACCTGCTACCATTGAGTGGGAATAGTATCTGACATCTTCTGCTCGTCCCAGTTGTCTCTGTACAATCTTTTTTCTCGCCTTGATCTTCTATTATCAAGGCGAGAAAACTGACCTTCCGAAACATCCCTGTAATATTCACACCAAGAGTATCTAAAACCAAATCTCTGTTGTTATAAAGAATATTTGCTTTCTATTTTTGGATTGTGTACAAATTATGTAACTATTCAGCTGCCCCCTATCTTCGCCCATTTCGACATTCTTACGTAGCAATAGTACGCTTCAAATATCTAAATGAACGAATATAGAGCACATCTGAATAGTTACAGTGCAGTGGTTTACCAATTGTCAGGTATTGGCTAAATAGTTGCCAAATTATTATAATCAGTTCCCTTTCAAAAGGATCATTCTGCAATGAAATCAAACACTCTATATGTTGCCTCCCTCGAACCCGAGGCGGGAAAACTTGTTGTTACCATGGGAATCATGGAGTTTCTCAGCCGCTCCGCTGGAACTGTGGCCTTTTTCCGTCCGGTTATCAACAGCGACAAATCAGTCGATCCTGATATTGGCCTTATCCGGGGCCGATACTGCCCGAATATGAGTTATGAAGAGAGCTACGGTTTTCACGCGGCGGAAGTAAAAACCTTGGTAGCTGAAGGAAGAATTAAATTCTTCCTCGAAGAATTAATCAAAAAACTGAACCGCCTTAAAGAGCAGTATGATTTTGTCCTCTGCCAGGGACTCAATGCCACAGCCTTTCTTTCTGCCTTCGACATTGATATCAATATGGAGATAGCCAAAAATCTTGGTTGCCCTTTTATTAGTGTTATCAGCGGCATGAATCAGACCCCACGGGATATCGCCAAAGAGATCAAAATTACAGCGGATGCCATTATCGAATCGGGCTGTTCTCACTTTGCAACCTTTGTCAACCGTATGGCTGAAGACACCTTCGGAGTACTCGAAGTGGAACTCGACGATCCCGACGATGCCACCGGAGCTCCGGTTTTCCTTCTCCCGGAAAACGAAGACCTGGACAAACCATCACTTACAGATATAAGTGAAGCCTTAGGATGTACCAATATACTTAACAATAATGAAGGCATGGATCGTATTGTCAAACAATTCAAAATTGCCGCCATGACCATGGAGCACTTCCTCACCCATGTTGAGGATGGTGATCTTATTATCGTACCAGGAGACCGGGATGATATCATTCTTGCTTCCCTTTCCACTCTTTTTTCGACAAACTATCCAAATATTGCAGGTATCCTGCTCTCCGGCGGATTTCATCCCGGTGACAACACCATGCGTCTGCTTACAGGAAGTAATAGAACGACCATACCACTACTTAGTGTAAACAGTGATACCTACACCACCACCCGGAATGTTGCAGCGGTTCCAGCCCTGATTAATCCAGGTGATGAACGCAAAATTGCTCTTGCTCTCGGCCTCTTTGAAACCCATGTTGATAGTGAGCGATTGCGCAAGATGGCAGAACTCAGCACCACCCCGGATACGGTTACCCCGATAATGTTTGAATACGGCCTTTTTGAACGGGCTCGCACTGCCAAGAAAAACATTGTCCTCCCGGAAGCCAGTGATGAACGAATCCTGAGGGCCACAGAAATTCTACTCAGACGCAATGTGGTGGATATTACCCTGCTGGGCAACTCTGCAGACATCAAAGCCCATGCCGCATCACTGGGGCTCGACATCAGTCAGGCCACCCTGATTGATCCTTCAGACTCCACGCTTACCGAAGGCTTTATCAAGACCTTTTACACGCTCCGCAAACATAAAAACATGACTCCCGATGGTGCCCGTGATGCCATGAGTAACCTCTCCTACTTCGGAACCATGATGGTTTATGAAGGATTGGCCGACGGCATGGTTTCAGGCGCAATACACACTACAGCAGATACCATTCGCCCGGCCCTGCAGATTATTAAAACCATTCCCGGAATATCCGTTGTCTCCTCTGTATTTCTTATGTGCCTGGATACCAGAGTCCTCGTTTACGGTGACTGTGCTGTAAATCCCGACCCTAATGCCGCCCAACTGGCAGAAATCGGGATATCATCGGCTGACACTGCTGCGCAATTTGGAATTGAACCACGGGTTGCAATGCTCTCCTATTCCACAGGAGCATCGGGCAAGGGAGCAGATGTTGTAAAAGTTCGGGAGGCGACAGAACTTGCACGAGCGAAACGACCAGACCTCCTTATTGAAGGCCCCATTCAATACGACGCAGCCATTGATCTTGCGGTGGCTAAAACCAAGATGCCCGACAGCCAGATTGCCGGCCGGGCCACGGTCTTTATCTTCCCGGATCTCAACACCGGCAACAATACCTACAAAGCCGTGCAGCGTTCATCGGGCGCCGTTGCAATCGGCCCGGTACTGCAGGGCTTAAAAAAGCCCGTCAATGATCTCAGTCGTGGTTGTCTGGTTACCGATATAGTAAACACCGTTGCCATCACTGCCATTCAAGCCCAATCAGTTAAAGAGTAAAAGATACTATGAAAACCCTCCCAAAAAATAAAACAAAACTTGTCTGTACCATAGGTCCCGCCTCGGACACTCCTGCCATGATCGAAAAGATGCTGCGCGCCGGTATGAATGTGGCCAGACTGAACTTCTCTCACGGTGATTTTGCAAGTCACAAAGAAGTGATAGAAAAGATACGGGCAGCTTCCATTGCCACCGGGATACGCATTACCATTATGGCCGATCTGCCAGGCCCCAAGATGCGTATAGGAAATTTTTCAGAGGAACCGATACATCTTGAAAAAGATGACCTGTTCACCCTTACAACGGACAGCATACCGGGAACCGCCACAAAAGTATCCATAACCATGATGGAGTTGCCGGCTGTGGTTAAACAGGGTGACACACTCTATCTCAACGATGGGCTGATCCAGCTCTGTGTCGAAGAGGCAACGAAAACCGACATCAACTGCAAAGTGATTATGGGCGGGGAATTACGCTCAAAAAAGGGATTAAATATTCCAGGCATTGATCTTGGTACCAGCGCCTTTACCCCACGCGATAAAGAGTGTATGCAGTTTGCCCTGGAACAGGGTGTGGACGCCATTGGCCAATCCTTTGTAAACTCTGCACAGGACGTGGAAGATGTACGTAATGCTGCAGCAGAAATGGGATACGATCCCTTTATCATCGCCAAAATTGAACGAGCCTCAATTCAGGACAGGATTGATGAAATACTGGATGTTACCGATGGTATAATGGTTGCCCGCGGTGATCTAGGCGTCGAAGTTCCCATTGAAGAAATTGCCGTAATCCAGAAATTTACCGCACGGGCAAATTTCTATGGAAAGCCAGTTATCACCGCAACGCAAATGCTCGAGTCCATGACGCGGAATCGTCGTCCCACACGAGCAGAATCTACCGACGTGGCCAATGCCATTCTGGACGGAACGGATTGTGTTATGCTCTCGGAAGAATCCGCCATGGGTGATTACCCTTTGGAATCTGTGGAGATGCTCGCAAAAATTGCGGCAGCAACAGAACCTGCACGCCTCCAGCGTCATCTGGAAAGCACCCTGATCCCACACCACAATAGCGTTGGTAATTATCAACACAATACCATCGACTTTATCGCTTTCTCCATTGAGAACCTTCTTGAGAAGATCGATTCACCAGCTGCAGTACTGACGCCAACAGCGAGTGGTTATACCGCAAGATCCATTACCCGCTTTCGACTTCCAGTCTGGATTCTTGCAGTGAGTCCCAGTCAGAAAACCTGCCAGGAACTTCAATTTTCCTACGGCACCTGGCCTATTAAAGACCAGGCACACCCTGCAGACTGGACGGACTATGCAAAGAATTTTGTTCAACAATATGGTCTTTCAGGAAAATGTATGCTCCAGACAGAAGGACCGTCACCTGACCACCCAAATACCAACAATAAGATAGAATTTATCACACTTACTTAAAAAACCTGTTTGACTTTCAGCCCTTACAAGGAGACAGCTATGCCGGACAAGAACAACATTGCATGTGACTTTGCCATTTTTGGTGTCCTTGGAGACCTTTCCAGACGCAAACTTCTACCGTCACTTTACGAGCTTGAAAAAGCGGGTCATATCCATACTGACACCAGAGTTCTCGGTATTGCCCGCCACGAGTTATCACAGGAAGATTTTGTAGCAAAAATGAGTGAAGCGCTGACCACATTCAGCAAAGACACCCTGATTCCAGAAATAAGAGATCGCCTGCTGGCACGCCTTCAGTACATTCTTATTAATATTGACCAGCCCGCAGATTATAAAAAGCTTGCAGATATTTCAAATGATAAAGAGAAAATACTGGTTAACTATTTCTCAGTTGCCCCCTTCCTCTTTGATGATATCTGTAAAGGGCTTGAGCATGCGGGGCTCACCAGTAAACACGTACGGGTGGTGCTCGAAAAACCTATTGGGAGAGACCTTGCATCCTCACAGGAAATCAACGATGTGGTCTCCAGTGTCTTCAGCGAAGAGCAAATCTATCGAATCGACCACTACCTTGGTAAAGAAACGGTAATGAATCTGCTGGCACTGCGTTTTGCCAACTCCATCTTCACCACCAACTGGGATCACAACACCATCGACCATGTGCAGATCACCGTTGCTGAAGAGGTCGGGATTGAGGGGCGTTGGGGCTATTTCGACGAATCCGGACAGCTTCGTGATATGGTGCAAAATCACCTTATGCAGATTCTCACCCTCGTAGCCATGGAACCGCCAGTAAACATGGATGGTGATTCAATACGCAATGAAAAACTGAAAGTTTTAAAGGCACTGCGGCCAATCACTGCAGATAACGCCTCTAAAAAAACTGTCCGAGGTCAATATTCGGCAGGTTTTATCCAGGGAAAAGCGGTTCCAGGATACAATGAAGAGGAAGGCGGCAACCCGGGATCAACCACGGAGAGTTTTGTAGCCATTCGAGTGGATATTGATAACTGGCGCTGGGCCGGAGTCCCTTTTTACCTTCGCACCGGTAAGCGTATGACATCCAAACGTTCAGAAGTTGTAATCTACTTCAGACAACTTCCCCACAATATATTCAAGGGCAGCTACAAGCACCTGCCCCAGAATAAACTGGTTATCCGACTCCAGCCAGATGAAGGTGTGGAAATCGAGATGCTCAATAAGGTACCGGGCATTGGCAAAGGTATTAAGCTGCAGAAAACGCTGCTTGATCTCTCCTTTTCCGATGCCTTTCGAGAAGGTCATGTAGCGAATGCTTACGAGCGACTCATTTTAGAAACCATGCTGGGAAACCAGTCCCTCTTTATCCGTCGTGATGAAGTGGAACGATCCTGGGCATGGATAGACTCCATTCTGGATGCCTGGGAGGTTTCCAACGAGCCGCCTCGTGCCTATCCAGCAGGAACTGGTGGTCCTGTCGCCTCGGTGGCATTACTGGCCCGCGACGGTCGTGAATGGGAAGAATAATCAAATAAAATGGCCGACAGTTGACACTGCCGGCCATTTTTTCCATCTACCACAAAGTCTTAAACAACACACGCCTGAACCATATTCATATGGCTCTGTGGAAAGAGTATTCAATTCCCTAGTACCTGTATCACTAACAATACATTGGCACACAAACGGCAGAGAGAATTACTGTTCGTGCATCAGCCATATTACTATCAAGTCTTTTACAACCCCCAACACCTCCTTTGACAAATAAGTTTTCTCTTTATTTGACATTCGATCCTGCCAAGCCATATACTTCAAAGTAGACGGGGTGGGAGAATAAAATGCCTCCCCTACTTAGTAGTTAATCAAAAAGTGATATCTTGTAAAAAGTTGTTTATCGATAAACAACCATTGATAACAACCTCATTATGAGCGAAAAAAACAAAGCAATATCTCTTGTCAGCCTGGTATTACTGATATTTTCCCTGGTCTTCCTCATCCAGGGAATCTCCTATTCTAATAAGAATCTTGCACAGTCTATTAGGGTGGCAGAAGAGACTATGAATTCAACGCTCCTCTCTATCCAGGATTTTTCCTTTAGCCCATATCAAGCACGAGTCAAAAACCTTATCCTAACCCATCGTGAAATCAGAGCAGCCTTTGCCAAAAAGGACAGAAATTTACTATACCGACTGCTTCTCCCCAGATACAACTCATTAAAAAATGAGAATAAATTCTTCCACGTATTGCACCTTCATCTTCCCGATGGAACGACTTTGCTCCGCATGCACAACCCGGAACAGTATGGCGATAATCTAAAAAATGTACGACCAATTGTGGTTCATCCGACTAAAGCGTACTTCGTTTCATGAAGGGCCATTATTTTC
>CAZUPS010000012.1:0-90270 GCA_964621915.1 uncultured Desulfocapsa sp.
AAAATAATGGCCCTTCATGAAACGAAGTACGCTTTAGTCGGATGAACCACAATTAATGATCAACATGGTCATCTGGCAGGCGACAAGGCTCTCAAACACGTTGGAGCAATCCTTCTTGGCTCAAAACGCAAGGAAGACATAGCCTGCCGCTTTGGCGGAGATGAGTTTGTTCTGCTGCTTCCGGAAACCAATAAATTTATGGGATTGCTGGTTGGTAAAAAACTTCTGGACCAGATCAACACTCTTGTTATCAACCATGAGGGTGTTGAAATTCCGGTTACCTGCAGTGGTGGCCTGGCATCCTTCCCACTGGACGGCAGTGATGGAGAAACATTACTACGCTGTGCCGACCGAGCCCTGTATCAGGCAAAAAGTCGTGGCAAACATGAACTCAACCTGTTTTCCGAAGAAAAAAGAGTATTTACAAGAATTGATTTTGAACAGAACATAACCATACGAACGCTGGATGTTGAAAAACAAGGAAACACCAGTAAATCAAAGAATATAAGCGAGTGCGGCATACTCATTTCCAGCAGTAACAACTATGCAATAGGAACACTGCTCGAGCTAAACATCCCCATACAGACAGATTCAAATCTGACCGTAACAGGATCCGTGGTACGAGTGGAGAAATTCGGCACCGATCTCTACGACATCGGACTCAGCTTCCTTCACCACGAAAGCAACAGTAGCAGCACCCAGGTTATTGCGGACTATATCATCCATCAGCTTGCCTGTTAATACATACCTATCCACCAGAGCCTCCTTCCTCTTCCCTTCCCTGCCATTTATTTTCTACCATTCCCAAAACACGGCGGATTAAATCAGTTGTTTTCAGTTATTACGTTTCTTTTTTTTTGGACGCTGATACTTATTCACAGCCCGATTATGTTCTCGAAGAGATTTTGAAAAGAGATGACTTCCATCATTTTTGGAGACAAAATAGAAGAATTTACTCTCTGTAGGATGCAAAACTGCAGTGAGAGCAGCCCTGCCTGGATTACTGATAGGGCCAACGGGGAGTCGTTTTATAGTGTAGGTGTTATAAGGGGAGGGAGTTTTTAAGTCTTTGCGGCTGAGTTTTCCTGAAAAATTTTCTATGCCATACATAACCGTTGGATCAGACTGCATACGCATGCCTTTTTTTAAACGATTTAAAAAAACACCGGCTACAATTGGACGTTCCGAAGCTTTTGCGGTCTCTTTTTCCACCATAGAAGCCAGAATCAGAACCTCATAGGGGGAGAGTTCCAGGGGAGCATCTGTTTTAATCTCATTCCAGACAGCAAAGAAATGACGGACCTGCATCCGAAGAAGATCTTCCGTAGTCTGTCCTTTTCTAGTGAGATAATAGGTATCAGGATAGAGATAGCCTTCCAGATTTATATATGAATCAAGCCCAAGGCTTTTCAGGAAAGCTGGATCATGTGCCAGGCCAATAAACTCTTCAGCATCACACCAGCCACCTTCGGCAAAAACAGCTGCAACTTCCGAAAGACTTAAACCCTCCCGAAGCGTTACAGCATGTTGAATAGGTTTTGCCGAGGCAAGTTCTTTCAGGAGTTCCTGCGGAGTCTGCCCACGATGCAGTGCAAACTCACCGGCCTGTAGCTTTGCTGCAATTCCAAGATAACGGGCAAGCACCGGGAAACGGGCATCGTTGGGAACAAGGTCAGCCCTTGCCAGAATTTCATTTATCGTTATTACAGAAGAGCCCGAAGGAACAATAACAATCGCGGTCTCACTTCTTTCCCCCGGTGCAACCTCTGTTGCAAACTGCAAAAACCAACCAACTAGGCAGAATAATCCTGCAAATAGAAAAAGGACTGCCATAAGGGCGATCCTTTTTCCGGTAAAACAGCCGCAGGGCTTCTGATCTGTGTTCTCCATAGTATGGGAACTATTTCTTTACTGCCTTCTTTTTCAGCTCATCATTAAAGGCAATTTTCACCACTTCATCCATATCTGTTACCGGATGAAAGGTCATCTTCTTTCGAATTTCAGGTGGAATTTCCACAAGATCTTTCTCATTTTGTGCAGGAATAATTACCGTGGTCAACCCAGCTCGAACAGCTGCCAGGGCTTTTTCCTTCAAACCACCAATAGGCAGGACTCGTCCACGAAGAGTAACTTCACCTGTCATGGCAAGTTTCTTTATCACTTTCTTGCCGGTAATGGCAGAATAGAGGGCTGTAGCCATGGTAATTCCAGCTGAAGGACCATCTTTTGGGATGGCACCTGCCGGTACATGGACATGGATATCATGCTTATCAAAATAGGTATCCTTCACGCCAAGATCATCACAGCGACTCCTGCAATAGGTCAGTGCGGCCTGCACTGATTCTTTCATAACATCACCAAGCTGACCAGTAAGTGTCATCTTGCCCTTTCCTGGCATGATATTAACCTCAATGGTCAGAATCTCACCACCAACTTCTGTCCAGGCAAGACCGGTAACAAGACCCGGCTGATACAATGCCTCAAGCTCAGACTCCGGAATAATTTTTGGAGGTCCAAGATATTTATCAAGTGTATTTCGGCTGATTGAATATGGCCCCTTACCGCCTTCTGCAATCTTACGTGCAACTTTACGGCAAATTTTCCCAATTTCCCGCTCAAGATTTCGCAGTCCCGCTTCATGGGTATAGTGACTGATAATATATTCAATCGCCTCATCAGCAAAACGCAGATGCCGTGGTTTAACACCATTCTCTTTAATCTGGCGAGGAAGCAGGTATTTTCGTGCAATAACAGCCTTTTCTTCCAGGGTGTATCCGGAAAGTTCTATAATTTCCATCCTATCAAGCAGCGGCCCGGGAATGGTATCATATCTGTTTGCGGTGGTAATAAACATAACCTTCGAGAGATCAAAAGGCATATTCATATAGTGATCTGAAAACTCAAAATTCTGTTCGGGATCAAGCACTTCCAAAAGAGCAGAAGAAGGATCTCCCCGATAATCAGAGCCGATCTTATCAATCTCATCCATCATAAAAACAGGATTATTGGAGTTCACAGTTTTTAAACCCTGCAAAATCCGACCTGGCATGGCACCGATATAGGTTCGACGATGGCCGCGGATTTCCGCTTCATCACGCATACCACCTAAGGAAAGGCGGTAAAATTTTCGTTCCATGGCTCTGGCAACAGACTTTCCAAGAGAGGTTTTTCCCACTCCCGGAGGGCCCACAAAGCAGAGAATTGGTCCCTTGGTATCAGGGTTCAGCTTTCGCACCGCCAGATACTCAAGAATCCGTTCTTTAATCTTATCAAGTCCATAATGATCATCATCGAGTACCTCTTTGGCAGCCACCAGATCAAGACGATCCTTTGTCCCTTTTTTCCAGGGAACATCAAGAATCCAATCGATATAGGTACGAATAATCGTTGCTTCAGAGGAATCCGGATGCATCATTTCCATACGACTGACCTGTTTTTTGGCCTCTTTACGTACGGGTTTCGGCATCTTTGTTTTCTTAAGCTTACGCAGCAGATCATCAATTTCCTGCCCGCGTTCATCCCCATCACCAAGTTCTTTCTGCAAAGCATGGAGCTGTTCGCGCAGATAATACTCACGCTGGGATTTACTCATTTCTTCTTTGGCATCGGACTGAATCTTTGCCTGAACCGTGGAAACTTCAAGCTCTTTGGCAAGCAGATCATTCACCAGCTTCAAACGCTTAACCGGATCAGATTCTTCCAAAATAGATTGCGATTCTGGTATTTTCAGACGTAGATTGGAGCCAACCAGATCAGCTAAACGACCGGGATCCTCAATGTTATTAATGATCATCATCAAATCAGCAGAGAGGATTCCCCGAAGTGACATGATTTTTTCCGTCTGCTCACGAACGGTTCGCATCAGTGCTTCGGTAGCCACATCCGTTTCGCCAACTTCAGCTTCAACGATGGGTTTAATCTTCACCTGGCAGTAAGGTTCCGTCTGCACATATTTCTTCACCCTTGCCTTAGACACGGCCTGAACAAGAACCTTCAATCTTCCATCGGGAAGTTTCAACGTCCGCATAACCATACAAACCATCCCCACATCATAGAGATCGTCGGGCTCAGGATTGTCACGGGTTGCATCTTTCTGGGTCAGCAGCATAAGAAGTTTGTCACCTTCAAGGGCTGCATTTACTGCCTCAACGGAGCTTGGGCGCCCGACAAAGAGAGGGATGATCATATAGTTAAAAACAACTACGTCCCGAACAGCCATCATTGGCAATTCGGAAGGGATCACCATATCTTCATGGTCGGTAAAATCATCCATGCCCATGGATAAGGAATCGTTAAAATCCACAAAAGCCTCCTAATTATTATAGAACAGAAAATATCTGTGTTTATGCGTAAATTGTCACAGAAACGTAAACACGGACCATATCGAAGTCAACCCAGCAATCACTCCCTGGTGATCTTCATCCATTTTTTCTTGTATATTTCACCATTTTCCTCCATACTGCCGCTTCTGAACCTACTCATCATGTATATTATCCTGTTTTGTACCGAGAGCAAAGAATGTTAACAACAAAATCATTTTTCGATCTTTCCGACTTTCCCCACGCCTCTCTTTTTGATACAGACAAACCGGTATGGGATGCTCTAAACACCTTAAAGAAATATATGGATGACCATTCGTATCCAAAAGCGGATTCCGGGATGATTCAGGATGGTGTCCCACTCACGCAGACAGTCGTCTGCCACGAAGGGAACTTTTTCCCCACCACTGGCTATACAATCGAATACGGAGACACCACCAAGGGCAAACTAAGGGTCACTAAAGATGGTGAGGAACTCGACGGAGCGTCCATTATTATGGCCGGAGCCATACTTATTGGCAATAAAATTGATATTGGCAAGGGGGCACTAATTGAAGGCGGGGCTCTTATTAAGTCACCGGCAATCCTAGGCGACTGCACAGAAGTCCGTCAGGGGGCCTATCTGCGCGGCTATTGTCTTACCGGAAAAAAATGCGTTGTAGGCCATACCACCGAAGTAAAACACACTATTTTTCTTAACGATGCCAAGGCTGGACATTTTGCCTACCTTGGCGACTCTATTTTGGGCCAGGATGCAAATCTTGGTGCCGGAACAAAATTTGCCAACCTTAAATTTCTGGGTGGTAATGTCTCCATTCGTACAAAAGAGGGGCTAGTGGACACTGGAAGACGAAAATTTGGTGCAATACTAGGTGATTCAGCACAAACAGGGTGCAACTCCGTTACCAACCCAGGCACTATTATTGGAAAGGGCGGCATTCTAATGCCCAATACGACAGCGCCTTCCGGATACCACCAACCCAGAACTATAATTCGCTAAATCCACCCTGCAACCAGGAAACAGTTTTTTTATGCAGCATTGACTTTTCCCCTTGATTTTGTGCATAATGCCATTATAGTTTTTGTGCATAGACACGCAAACAATTCGGTTTTTCGAATTGAATACATAACAAGGAGACATCAATGAAAATCGCAATCACCGCAACGGGCAACACGTTAGATTCCATGGTCGACCCTCGCTTTGGCAGAGCTGCCTGGTTTCTTATTGTAGACACTGAATCAAATACCCTACTTGAAGCAATCGATAACACCGCAGGAAAAGAAGCAGCACACGGTGCTGGTATCAGCGCAGCAGCACAGGTTGCAGATATTGGAGTGGAGGCACTGCTGACAGGAAGAGTCGGGCCTAAAGCTCTACCAGTTCTTGAAAAAGCCGGAGTAAAAGCAGTAAATGATATCAGTGGCAGCGTGCGTGACGCCATCGCAGGATATTCCGGAACAACAGGACCAAGTCCCACACCGCAGCAACCATCACAGCCTGCATCCGGCCAGGGACAAGGCAAAGGTGGTGGTGGTGGCGGTGGTGGCAATTGCGGATGTGGTCAGGGACAAGGTAAAGGTCAGGGACAGGGCAAAGGCCAGGGACGCGGGCAGTGTCGCCGCTAAAAAATATTCGTCCTCTAATCAGGTCACAGGATAAATTAACACGGAGACAAGCAGTATGCAGATAGCAGTTGGCAGCGGAAAAGGCGGAACGGGAAAAACAACAATTTCTACCAGCCTTGCCCTCAGTGCAGAAACAGATGTTCAGTATCTTGACTGCGATGTGGAAGAACCAAACGGGCATATTTTTCTGAACCCGGAACTCACTTACAGTGAAACCATATCAGTCACCATCCCCAAACTGGATGAATCGCGCTGTACTGCCTGTGGAAAATGCAGGGATATTTGTGCCTTCAATGCAATTGCCCAGTTTGGTGAAACAGTAATGATATTCCCGGAGATGTGCCACTCCTGCCTTGGTTGCTTCAGAGTTTGTGAAGAAGACGCACTGCTGGAGGACACCCGGGAAATCGGACTGCTGGAATCCGGAATGAGCGGCGATATTCAATTTGTTCATGGACGTGTTCGGATTGGTGAGGCCATGGGGGTTCCGCTCTTAAAGGCTGTTAAACAAAAAGCAGATCCGAATAAACTAACCATCATCGATGCCCCTCCGGGAACATCCTGCCCCTTTGTGGAAAGTATCAGTGATGCGGATTATGTCATTCTGGTTACCGAGCCCACGCCCTTTGGCCTCCATGACCTGAGACTTGCGGTCACAGTTTTGAAAAATTTCAATATTCCCTGTGGCATAATAATAAACCGATCCGATCTTGGCGATGACAGGGTGCAGCGTTACTGCGAGTCTGAACAAATCCCTATTCTTCTTGAGATCCCATTTCAGCGAGCAATTGCCGAAGGCTACGCACGCGGTAAAAATTTAATTGAAACCGTACCTGAACTACGGACTGTTTTCAGTGATCTGCTGACTAACATTGCCTTTTTGGTGGCAAAATAATGGAACACTTAATTAAAGAAGTCTTAATTCTCAGCGGTAAAGGCGGAACTGGAAAAACAAGCCTTGTCGGATCATTTGCTCATTTGGCAGACAATAAGATCATGGTAGACTGTGATGTCGACGCATCCGATCTCCACCTTCTTCTTGCACCGGAACCAACCGAAACCCATGACTTTAAATCCGGTGTCAAAGCCCGGGTCGAAACAGATAAATGCAGCAGCTGTGGAATGTGTGAAGAACTCTGCCAATTTGATTCAATTGTTATGGAAGATACAGCCGTTATTTCAGAACTTGGCTGCGAGGGCTGTGGTGTCTGTGCCCATTTTTGTCCGGAGGATGCCATAGTACTTGACGAAAACCACTGCGGTTCCTGGTATATCGCTGACACAGCTTATGGCCCCCTGGTTCATGCACAACTCTTTGCCGGAGAAGAAAACTCCGGTAAACTTGTCTCCCATATTAAAAATCAGGCAAGACAGCTTGCCGAATCAACAAATACCAACCTTATCTTAATTGATGGTGCACCAGGCGTAGGCTGTCCGGTTATTGCCTCACTTTCTAATGTGGATACCGTTGTTGTTATCACCGAACCCACCCTATCCGGACAACATGATCTGGATCGAATACTCGACCTCACCGACCACTTTAAACTCCCAGCCCTGGTCTGCATCAATAAGTGGGACCTGCACCCTGAGATGAGTGACATAATTGAGAAATCCTGCAAAGAACGCGGCGTTGATCTCCTGGGGAAAATCCCTTTTGATCCGATGGTAGTCTCCTGCCAGATTCAAGGGACTCCTGTAACAGCCAGCGATACCAGCCTGGCAGGCTATTCCATTCGGGATATATGGAAAAAGCTCAAGGAAAAAATCTAACACAGCTTTACAAATTTCAGTTTTTTTCTTTCCGGTGGTATATACTCTAAAGAGAATATCTGGTTACCACCAATGCTCAGGCAGCAGACGTACACAAGGAGTGAGTGTTTCAGTGGTACTCAGAAATAGTATGCTTTTTTAAACTACTTTTTTAGAGAGCCACATATGACCACCACAATTAGCAGCCAGGACTTCATTGCCTCCATTGCAGAAAGCCTCCAATACATCTCCTACACCCATCCCCGTGATTTTGTTCAGGCCATGGCCCGCGCCTACGAACGGGAAAAAAGCGTGGCAGCACGTGATGCCATGGCTCAAATCCTGATCAATTCCAGGATGGCGGCCATTGGCCAGCGTCCAATTTGCCAGGACACAGGAATTGTAACTGTATTTCTGCAGATTGGTATGGAATGCCGCTTCGACACCACTGGAAGTATTCAGGAACTCGTCGATGAAGGAGTGCGAACAGCGTACAACGATGTTAACAATCCGCTGCGAGCATCGTTGGTTACAGATCCGGCTGGTAAACGAATTAACACCAAAGACAACACCCCCGCTGTTATTTATACCGAACTGGTTCCCGGTAAAACTGTTGATATTCGCATTGCTGCCAAGGGTGGAGGATCTGAGAATAAAAGTAAATTTATCACTTTAAATCCCGGCGATTCAATTGTTGACTGGGTTGTCCGCACCGTACCCACCATGGGAGCCGGATGGTGTCCTCCCGGAATTCTGGGGATCGGTATTGGCGGAACCGTGGATAAGGCCATGGTGCTTGCCAAAGAATCATTGATGCAGCCCATCGACATCCAGGAACTCATTGCAAAGGGAGCTGAAAACACAATAGAGGAGCTGCGGCTTGAGATATATACAAAGGTCAACGAACTTGGGATCGGCGCCCAGGGATTAGGCGGTCTCACCACAGCCCTTGATGTCAAGATACTCGACTGCCCAACCCACGCAGCATCTCTTCCCGTTGCCATAATCCCTAATTGTGCTGCCACCCGACATATCCATTTCACCCTTGACGGCAGTGGTCCTGCTCATTTTACGCCCCCACGTATAGAAGACTGGCCAAAGATTGAATGGGAAGCGGGCGAAAGTGTCAAGCTGGTACAGCTTGACGGGATCACCAAGGACGAGATTGCAACCTGGAAGAGTGGTGAAACACTGCTTTTAAACGGCACCATCCTTACGGGACGCGATGCAGCTCATCGAAGAATCCAGAGTTTTCTAAAGGAAGGAAAAGCCTTTCCTGACGGAGTTGATTTTAAAGGAAAATTTATCTACTACGTGGGTCCAGTTGATCCCGTTGGAGATGAAGCCGTTGGTCCAGCCGGCCCAACCACCGCCACCCGCATGGATAAATACACCGACATGATGCTCAACGAGACAGGGCTTATCGGTATGATCGGAAAATCGGAACGAGGAGATGCCACCATCGATTCCATCCGCCAACATGGCGCTGTATACCTTATGGCAGTAGGTGGTGCAGCCTACCTTGTATCGAAGGCAATCAAGAAAGCACGAGTCGTAGCCTTTGAGGATCTCGGTATGGAGGCAATCTATGAATTCGAGGTCGAAGATATGCCCGTCACGGTCGCTGTTGACAGTCGCGGAGAGTCAATCCACAAAACAGGCCCTGCCCTCTGGAGCCAGAATATACGGGACTACCGGGGTCGTAGTTGACAGTTGACAGGCCTTTACTCGTTGTTGACAGACACGTTTTCAAAAAGCGGATTGTAGAGCTGTCAACAAACCTCCTTTTTCATACTTATCACCCATGGATACCATGACAACACTTGCCAATAGACTTACTAACGCCCTTGAAGTTACCGCAGGATGCACAGAACCGGCAGCCATTGCATTCTGTGCCAGTTTTGTTGGAAAATATCTTGATGACACCCCTCAACAGATAACTTTACGCATCGATCAGCGTACCTACAAAAATGCATTTGGTGCAGGAATTCCAAGAGCAGACGATTTGCGTGGTAGCGAGTGGGCTTTACTGTTTGGTTTTGTTATGGCCTGCCCGGAGAAACGGCTCTCAATCTTTTCCGGCCTGGAAGAAAAGGCCATTGCCCAGGCTCGAACGATTCACGAACGCGATATTCTGACAGTTGAACTGGTTGAAAGAGACTCTTTGTTGATAGCTGTCTCGGCAAAGGGAGCCACAAACCAAGCTGAGGCACGTATCGAAGGGGGACACACCAAGGTGACGAGTGTCACCCTGAATGACAAAATCATTGATATCGCAAAAGATAATGCGACCCAGACCACATCAATATCCCAGCCCTTTACCGATGAAGTATATGAATCCCGGAACTGGACAAAACTCATAGAAGAGTGCTACCAGGACCAGTCCCTGCAAACCACGCTCCGCCAGGGAATTGCATATAATATGTCAGCAGCACTGCATGGTCAAAAGTATGTTAAAAGCGACAACGGTTCAGCCACCCTTGTTATGGGAGCTATTTACGCAAGAATGCACGGTGACCCGATTCCCATAATGAGCTGCGCCGGATCTGGTAACAAGGGACTGACCTGCATGATTCCGGTCGTTTGCTACAGCAGAGATCGAAATCTTGGTGAGGAAATGGAAATCAAGGGTGTGCTCGTTGCGGTATTACTCACCACCCTGATAACCTCCCGCTTTGGTGAAGTTTCATCTGTCTGCGGAGCACAGTATGCGGCAGGAGCCGGCGTTATCGGCGGACTCCTCTATTTAAAAAATAAACTGGAACTCTTTGACGGAGCCTACAACAACTTTATTTCTGCCATTGGCGGCGGATTCTGTGATGGAGCCAAGGGAAGCTGCTCCATGCGGGGCAATGTTGCAGTAACTACAGCTCTCACGTCCATTAATCATGCCGAAAATGGTTTTCTTGTTTCCGGACGAGACGGATTTCTTGGTGATACCTTTCATGAAACGCTGAATCATCTTACCCAGTATAATCCGCTTATTGCGAAATTCGAACTCGAAACGATAAATATCCTACGCAACAAATAAGCAGAAACGATTGTAGAGAAGGGTCACATTCGTTTTACACGCCGTAGTATCCCATTCAGCTTGCCTTGAGGAAGGGATGGCTCGGTGTGAAGAAAAAAACGATTGCCGGGATTGGCACGTGTCTGCTCTTCACCCTTTTCACTTTCCATCCGGATAACTTTCAAAGAAATACATTCAATCCCGGGGAGCATATACTCCACCCGATCTCCGGTTTCCAAAACATTCCTCGCCTCGACCAGTGGTGCATCACCCTCTTCTCTTATCACAGCAACGGGTTCAACTTCCATCTGTACTCTCGGGCTGTTATAGAGCATTTCAGAACTTCCTGGAGCCTGTCTGAAAAAATTCTCACTGGTTCCCCTGGTTCCGGTTTTTGCAATTTCTTCTACTAAAATTTCCGGCAATACAATCTTCGATGGGTTCTCCCAGGCAACGGGCGGCAAATCACGCAAATAATCAAGCGCCGCCCGATAGATACGGGTGACCCCACCAACATAAAAAATCGACTTCATTCGCCCTTCAATTTTTAACGAACTTGCACCACTGGCCACAAGTTCCGGCAAGCCCTCCAGCAGACAAAGGTCTTTTGAATTAAAGATATACGTTCCCCGCTCATCTTCTTCCACGGGAAAATATTCACCGGGTCGCTTTTCTTCAATCAGCTTATAACTATAGCGGCAGGGATGGGCACAAGCACCCTGATTCGCATCTCTTCCCGTCATATAATTGGAGAGCATACAACGCCCCGAATAGGATATACAAAGTGCTCCATGAACAAAAATTTCAAGTTCGCCGCTGCACTGCTTGCGCACCTCCACTATTTCTTCAAGAGAAAGCTCACGCGCAAGATTCAAACGGCTGACACCCTGCTCAAACCAGAACTTAGCAGCCTCCGCATTGGTTACATTGGCCTGGGTAGAAAGATGTACAGGTATTTCTGGAACACATTTTCTGGCCCTGCGTAAAATACCGGGATCGGCAATAATCAGGCCATCAACTCCAGCCTTCTGCAGCTGAAAGAGATAGCTGTCAAGTCCTGCAAAATCACGGTTATGCGCCAGAATATTAATAGTAATATAGATCTTCACCCCATGGGCATGGGCGTACAGAACAGCCTTTCCCATGTCCTCATCACTGAAATTCCCCGCCTTTGCACGCAGACTGAACTGCTTACCACCCATATACACGGCATCGGCACCATAGTGAATTGCAGTCACCATCTTCTCAAAATTTCCCGCTGGAGCAAGGAGTTCGGGGATGGCTGGACAAGCTGCTTTGTTACTTTCTTTTTTATCCATTGTACGCTATTATTAGAAGTTAATATTTCTTATTCTGAACAGATGTTCCATACCGCACACCGCATGCTAAATCAAGAGATCAAGTGAGAAAAACAAAAGTAGGTATAGCCATGAGTGGAGGAGTTGATTCCACGGTATGTGCATTGCTTTTGCAGAAAAAGTTCGATGTTCACGGTTTTTTTATGCAGCTTGCCCAGCCGGACTTTGCCCAGCAGTTGAAACGGGTTCAGGATATAGCAACACAGTGTAATATTTCCCTTACCGTGATTGATTTACGTGCCCGGTTTGAGGAAAAAGTGCTGAATTATTTTACCAGTACTTATCTTGACGGGCGCACTCCAAATCCCTGCATGATCTGCAACCCTGAAATAAAATTTGGGCTCTTTATGGATGCCATACTGCACCAAGGAATGGAACGTGTTGCCACCGGTCACTACGCAAATATAACGGAGCGGGATGGCTGTTTTTACCTGGAGCAGGGCCATGACACCATCAAGGACCAATCCTATTTCCTTGCCAGACTACAGCAGACGCAGCTGGCAAGGGTTAAATTCCCCCTGGGAACAATGACAAAATCAGCAGTATATGATTTTGCTGAAGAACATGGCTTTACAAATTTTAGAAATCAGGAAAGCCAGGATGTCTGTTTTCTCAGCAACGAATCCGTTGGACACTTTCTTGAATCTCGTACGCCTCATCCCATCCCTTCCGGTGATATCGTAGACCTTGACGGAGAAATCCTGGGCCATCACAACGGAATAAGCAACTATACAATTGGTCAGCGCCGGGGTTTGGGTATTTCAGCCGCTACCCCCCTCTACGTGATTCGTATAGATGCCGATAACAATCAAATTATTGTGGGTGAAAACGATGCACTATTCCAGAAGCACATAGAGATACGAAACGTTTCATGGAATTGCGACAAAGCCCCCCAACCTGAGCAAAGCTACCTTATCCGTATCCGTTATGGCCATAGGGGACAACCAGCAGAACTTACGCAACTAACAAATGATCATTACAGTATTACGTTTACTGAAAAGCAACGGGCGGTTACACCCGGTCAATTTGCAGTGATCTACGACCAAAACGTTGTTATCGGAAGCGGTGAAATCCAGTGAATAAAAAAATCATTATCAATACGCTGGGCTGCAAAGTCAACCAGTTCGAATCGGCCTCCTTTCTCTGTGCCTTTGAAGAATCAGGATGCAGAATAGCCATGCCCGGTGAGGACGCTGATATTGTAATTATCAACACCTGTGCAGTTACCGCAAAAGCTGGTTCTCAATCCCGCCAAACCGTCCGCAGATTGATGCGTCGCCACCCAAAAGCAAAGGTAGTTATCACCGGATGCTATGCCCAGATGGCCGCAAACGAGCTTGCTGAAATGGTTGAAACACCCGTCTGTATTGTCGGGAATGGTAATAAGCATCTACTTGTTGAGGCGGCACTGAAGGACACACCATGCGACCTCACCATGCTGATGGGAAGAATCCTTAACAAAAAAGAGATCTGCAACCTTCCAATGAAACGTTTCGGTGATCGTACCCGTGCCTATATTCGTGTCCAGGACGGCTGCCAGAATTTCTGCACCTATTGTATCGTTCCCTATACCCGCGGCCCCAACCGCAGTCTGTCGCTTGCAAAAGTTCTGGAACAGACAGCCAGATTTGAAAAAGCGGGCCACAAAGAGATTGTGGTTACTGGAATACATGTTGGAATGTATGGAAACGATCTGGATGAGCAGAATGATATCACGGATCTCATGCTTGCCATTTGCAAGGCCCACCCGGACATTCGCTTCAGGCTCAGTTCCATCGAGCCCCAGGAAATCACAGATAAACTTCTTAATGCCATGCGGTCCTGCGACAACTTTATGCCCCATTTCCATATCCCGCTTCAAAGTGGCGATGATACCATTCTCAAACGTATGCGTCGGGGCTATGACCGGGAAACATTCCGTGAAATCATCCATAAATGCATGGCAACATTCCCCGATGCTGCAATTGGCATCGATATCCTGGCAGGATTCCCCGGAGAGGGAGAAGAGGAGTTCGCTAACAGCAAAAAGCTTCTGGAAGAAATTGACGGCACCTACTTTCATGTCTTTCCTTACTCGAAACGTCCCGGAACACCTGCTGCAAGCTTTAAAGATCAGGTCCCAAAGGCAGTGAGCCAAAAACGGGTTGCAGAGTTACGTACTCTTGCCGATGTCAAAAAAACAACATTCTACACTCGTTTTCTTGGCACAGAACGTCCCGTTCTCGTCGAGCATAAACGCACTAAGGATAACCTGCTCACAGGGTTCACCGACAATTATATCCCCGTAGCCTTCCCTGGTGATGACACACTGATGGGATCCATCGTCCCTGTTCTCCTTGAAACTATTAACGACAATCATATTGTAGTTGGAAAACAGGCGGGGATCTAAAAAATGCTCGGAGAAATTATTGCCATAGGAAACGAGCTCACCTCTGGGAGAATTCCCAACACCACCAGTGGCTTTGCTGCCCACCATCTTTTTGAAGCAGGATTTGATATCTATGCCATGCACACCATTGGCGACACCCCGAAACTCATTGGAGAGGCCTTAAATAGAGCACTCGGGCGAGTGGATTTTGTGCTCGTCACCGGTGGCCTTGGCACAACCGATGATGACCTTACCACTGTTGCTGTGTCCAAAGCACTGAACCGACCCACCATGCCCAATCTTGAGATCCTCTCTCTTATCCGAAAACATCTCGACGGGAATAGTGGACAACCAATCAGTTCTCTTGAAAAACTAGCCTGGCTGCCCGAAGGGGCAGAGACATTAAACGCCAAGGCGAGGATGGCCGGATTTCAACTCATTCATGACGGAAAACCAATCTTCTTCCTTCCTGGCATCCCTCATCAAATGCGAACCCTTCTTGTTGAACAGGTGCTGCCTCGACTCGCCACATGGTATAAAGGGCGCCAGCTAAATAGCGTCCAGCAAGTCTTCAAAATTTTTGGGATCGCTGAGAGTGACGTCAACCTAGCCGTTGAAAAGCTCGCGCTCGACACAGATGTGGAAATTGGCTATTACCCTGTATTCCCAGAAGTTCACCTCAGCATGACCATTCGCGGCAACGATAAAAAGAAAACCGACAAACTGGCTAAAGATACATCCAGGCTTCTTAAAAAAACCCTGGGCACCGCAATCTATGGAAAAGATCAGGACACGCTTGAATCGGTGGTTGGAAAGTTATTGCTCGACAGCAACAAAACACTCTCCGTTGCAGAATCGTGTACGGGTGGGCTGATCAGCCACCTGATGACTTCGATTGCCGGCAGCTCAAGCTATTATCTTGGTGGGGTAACTTCCTATGCAAACTCCATGAAAACAACCTATCTGGGCGTCGATGAAAACATCCTCAATAGTAAGGGAGCGGTGAGTAAAGAGGTCGCTAAAGCCATGGCCCAGGGGATGCACCAGAAAAGCGGATCCGATATATCTCTATCAGTAACCGGAATCGCAGGACCAGGTGGTGGAAGCAAGGAAAAACCAGTGGGAACTGTCCTTATAGGAATGACAAATACAAAAAGTACTTCCGTGCAGCGTTTTCTCTTTTCCGGAAACAGGTACGAGATACAACGTTTAACGGCTCAAACAGCACTTGATATTGTGAGACGGTCTCTGTTAGAAACAAAACATCAAAATAACTCATCACACTTGATGGCTTCGTAAAATTCAAAATTTCAGACAATCTATAAAGAGGGTACAACATGGCAGCAAAAGATAAAGAAGGCAGTGTAGATAATGCGATCAGCCAGATTCAGCGGCAGTTTGGCAAGGGTTCCATAATGCGCCTTGGCGGAGCAACCATTGATAAGATTCCCGTTATTTCAACAGGGGCCCTGAGTCTGGATATTGCCCTTGGAGTTGGCGGATTCCCCAAGGGCAGGATTGCTGAAATTTATGGCCCTGAATCATCGGGTAAAACAACCCTGGCCCTTCACGTTGTTGCTGAAGCACAGAAAGAAGGTGGCACCGCAGCATTTATTGATGCAGAGCATGCACTCGACACAGCCTACGCCCAACGTCTTGGCGTTGATGTTGACAATCTTCTTGTCTCACAGCCGGACTTTGGTGAACAGGCTCTTGAAATCGCTGAGATCCTTATTCGATCTGGTGGTGTGGATATCATTGTTATAGATTCCGTGGCTGCCCTGACTCCTAAAGCTGAGATTGATGGAAATGTTGGTGACTCCCATATGGGACTGCAGGCCCGTCTTATGTCACAGGCCATGCGTAAATTCACAGGTGTTTTGAGTCGCAGCAACACAATCCTGATCTTTATCAACCAGATCAGAATGAAAATTGGAGTAATGTTTGGAAACCCGGAAACCACCACGGGTGGAAATGCGCTTAAGTTTTATTCTTCTCTGCGTCTCGATATCCGCAGAATTGGCGCCCTGAAAGATGGTCAGGATATTGTTGGTAACCGTACCAAAGTAAAAGTTGTGAAAAACAAAGTTGCCCCACCCTTCAAGATTGCAGAATTTGACATTGTGTATGGCGAAGGTATTTCCAAAGAAGGCGACCTGCTCGATCTTGCAGTAGAACAGGACATCATTGACAAGAGTGGCTCATGGTACTCATATCAGGATGAACGCATTGGCCAGGGACGTGAAAATGCAAAGCGTTTCCTTCAGGACCACCAGGAAATGTTTACAGATATCGACCAGAAAGTCCGGATGGGATTTGGCCTGGTTGATCTTCCAAAAGAGACTGAGAAAAAAGCAGAAGAAACGGAATAACAAAATAGTTAATACTCAGCACTCCCGCAGCGTCGGGAGTGCTGACCAGCCAAGCAGACGACGGCCTACCTAATTGCCCTAATCTGGTCAATTACAGCAGTTGTTGAAGTCTGGCTGCTAAATTTTATTCGTTCTACCCTGCCGCCCCCAGCCTGCACCTCAGCCCCGCCAACGATATCCTCCTCAGCCCAATCTGCCCCCTTAACAAGAACATTGGGACAGAGTGTGGTTATCAGATTTAACGGAGTATCGTCCCCGAACAGGACCACAGCATCGACACACCCAAGAGCAGCAAGAACTCTTGCCCGATTTTGTTCATTATTCACTGGACGCGCCGGGCCCTTAATGGACCGAATGGATGCGTCATCATTTAAACCGAGTATCAGAAAATCGCCCTGTTTTCTCGCTTTCTGTAGGTATTCCACATGTCCTGCATGAAGAATATCAAAACAACCATTGGTAAAAACAATCTTCTGGCCTGCACGCCTGCGTCTGTTCACAATCCGAGTCAAATCATCAAGTAAGACAACCTTGTCACTATCCTCAAAAGACCAGGGAGAAGGAGCAACACTATTAAAACGCTCTCGCAATTCTCTTTGAACTTCCCGGTTGAATGGCAGCGAACAAGACTCCTGAATCACGCCTGCTTCTGCTAGAATTTCGCCATCGGGAGCAACAATCATTGAATGTCCCCCCATTCGTATTCCTTCCCAATTACCGCAACAATTAGCCGCCACGACAAAGGCCTGGTTTTCAATGGCACGAGCCTGGAGTAAAACCTTCCATTGAGCAACTCTGGCACGAGGCCATTCGGCAGACAAAACAAGAATTTCAGCGCCCTGACGACACTGAAAACGTGCCGCCTCGGGGAAACGTAGATCATAACAAACAAGTCCGCCCAGTAAATCTCCCCCGGGCAATTCTATCGGAGCTGGACGATTGCCAGCCTGAAACCAGAGGTCCTCTTTCCATAGTGAAAACAGGTGCTGTTTGGAAATCCCATCATTGCCAGCCACACCAATTCCTGAGAAAAAAAGAGTATTTTCAAGAGTACCTTTTCCTCCATCGCCCTGTGTCACTTTACGGGGAAGAGACCCCGCAAGAATAATCTCATAGGAAGAAGCAAGAGTTTCTAATTCTACAAGAAGTTGAGGAATTTCCTCAGCAAGCACAGCCAGCTCTTCATAGACAAAGCCGGTGGCCCACATCTCAGGAAGAACAATCAAACTCCCTGGAGACGGAGCCAATTCAACAAGAGCCGACTTGATTTGCTCAAGATTTCGTGGAATGTCACCTGCAACAATCTCAAACTGAAGAAAGCCGAGATGAGAAATTGGTGTATCTAACACAACTGAACTCTTTGCTGTAAAGGTTATCGATTACGCAGCTTGCTGAACATGCACCTTTTTCAAGGCATCCGCAGCAAGCGCGGAAACAGTCTTAACTGAAATATCACCATCGAGATACAAACGAACTGACCGTTTATCATCCAACAGCGGTTGCAATTCATTGAAAAAGTCGCTGCCCCCTAAAAGCCCCAGAGCCCTGGCAGCCAACCCCAGAACCGTGGGATCCTGAGAGACGAGATAGGCCAGCAGGTCAGGGACAGCACTTTTTTCAATCAGGGTTTCAGCACGTCTTTCAGCCAGCCGGCCAATCCCCCAAAGCACGCCACACTGCAGCCCAGGCAGTTCAAGAAAATTACCATCCTGATGTTCAAGGGGACCATCCTGACGCATATACGACATCAACATATGCAAATATTCGTCACATAAGCCATCGTGATGATACATGGCTTCAGCCATGGCCTCGGGTGCTCCCCAGCC
Source organism: uncultured Desulfocapsa sp. (assembly GCA_964621915.1). Lineage (GTDB taxonomy): Bacteria > Desulfobacterota > Desulfobulbia > Desulfobulbales > Desulfocapsaceae > Desulfocapsa. The sequence continues at coordinate 18,629 of CAZUPS010000012.1, forward strand.
AATACCGCCGGACTCATCATTTAGGCTCCAGAGATAACGCCGCATAACTATCCGCGCCGCTTCCATATCTTTCTTTGCCAAACGGTCAAGAACCTCGCCAAAAATGGTCACAGTGTGCCATCGCAACATTTCCTCTGGCCTATACAGCGCGGAAAAAAGTGGATTTACCAAACCATGCTCATCAAATTGCCCAAGTTCCTCTCGAGCATACAGCAGATCATTGCCTGCCAAAAGGGCGAGCACCCTTTTCTTTATTTTTCTGTTCATCTACAAGCCTCCAATGGTGAGAATCTCTATCAGAAACAAATTAAACACTCACCACCGGAAAACAAGGCTTCCCGTAACTATTTTACAGGAAGAGTAAACACCCGCTTGGCGAGTTCCGAATCAAGCATAAACAATCCACTGGAATCATTTCCAATCAAACGGAGGCGCTCTACGATGTCACCAACCGTAGATTCCTCTTCAACCTGTTCAATAATAAACCAGTCCAGAAATGCCTTTGCTGCATGATCACGAACATCAAGTGCCACATCGATTAGATCATTGATAAGTTCCGTTACCTTCTGTTCATGCGCCAGGATATGTTCAAATGCGGCCAATGGTGAGGCCCATTCAGTTTCAGGTTTAGCGATTGCATCAAACTGCGCTCTGCCGCCACGTTCATGCACATAATCATATATTTTCATTCCATGAAACATCTCTTCCTGAACCTGACCACGCATCCATTTTGCAAACCCACCAAGACTAATGGACTGAAAATAAGACTCCATAGCCAAATATAAATAGCTGGAATACATCTCGGCATTCACCTGCTTATTCAGGGATTTTTCCATCTTTTTTTTCATTTCCATACTCCTTATTCTTTCAAATAGTATTATTAGTAAACTCGTTTTTTTAGACAGGTTGCATACTACAAGGAGAAGCATTGAGATGAAAGCAAGAAAAGAAGCTGCGATAAAATTTTGAGACGAAAAGGACAGGTATTCTGACTTTCAACCCTACTTTTTGCCAAGGGGCGGGGAAACATTTTCCGGAAACTGGCGGCGATAGTTCCCCGGAGGAGAGTAGTGACACACCCAGGTATTTGCCATCAGCGAATGATCCGCTCCGCAACCTGCAACATGGGCGCAACCAATGGCAGTGGTTTCCTTCCACACTATCTGGGTAAAATGGCCGACACCTGGTACATATCCAGGATTTTCATAATCATACAGAGATTCCTCATCGTACCACTTTTTTACCGTACCACCTATGGTCATATCATAGGAGGCCCAGGCCAAATTCTCCCCATAAGCCGAACCGGAATGACCGGAAGGACAGGTTTTCGCATAGGCCAAAGCACTGGCAGCGAGCTTCTCTGACCAGACTACGGGTGATGCGCCATGCAACGTACGATAGGTATTGTGCGCAGTGAGCCACTGCTCACTTTCCTTAGGAGAGCCTTCAATCGACCATGCAGAAACAGAGAAACACAGAACAGCAACACTCAACAACAATCCACAGAAGAACAACCGGTTAGCTTTCATCATCAATACGCTTCATCCCTTCCATCAACATGCCCATAAAGCCACCCAGGACATCAAACTCCAGTTCCTTCAGACTCAATCCCTGAACAAACTTAAAGCGCCCCTCACTAATGGCAAGGCAATCATAAAAAGCCTCTCGCCCTTCTTTAGAACCATAAACTGCAGAAACAAGCTCTCCCTCATTAAAGAGAAGACTTGCTTTTTGCTGGCCGATATCGAGTTTTAAACGACCTGTTTTTTGATTTGAATTAATCATCTGACACAGCTCAAGAGGTGGAATATCTGCAAGTTGACCAACCATTCCAGAAGCAAGTTCTTCGGCACGCTGGTAGTTAATCGTTGTGATCCTGCTCACTAGGAGTTTATAGAAAAACACCTGAAGTGCCGGGAAGCGGTTCAAAACATGACGAAAGTTTTTCTGACTGAGGCTTGCAATCTTACAGGGTTCCATGGCCATAATAGTAGTGGTCACCTTATCTCCTGACAACAGACTCATTTCACCAAAAACATTGCCACGCCCTATCTCTGCAAGAGTGACTCCATCTTCATCCATAACCTCCACTCTACCCTCAACAATAATAAACAAGTTCGAGGCAGGATCACCTTTTTGAAGTATGGGAAATCCCCAATGATAATCTTCAAGCTTCAGAAGAGTGGCGAGATCAAGAAGGTCATCGTCGGATAATGGCTGGAAAATTTCAACGGTTCGCAAAAGACCTGCAAACCTGGCAACTGACTTTAATTTTTCACGACGATCTGCTGCTGCAAGCAGTTTCATCTGAATAGTGGCAAATTCCTTCTCTTTCTTAAATTCAAAACGAATAATTCCAGTGCAGCCACCACACTCAAACTTTGTCTTCTGCCTACTTCCCTGAAGATAGTGCTCAAAGGCCACATCTTCCGAGGCAAGTTCAATAAGGTCCCTTGTCAGGGTAAGACAGGTAGGTTTAGCCGCAGGAAGCCTCAGCACTCCTTCTTCAACATGCAACTCTTCACCGACGTTGTACAAAGGGCAATATCGTTCCTCGGTAATAATAAAAACACCATTACGAAACTGCATGGTTCATTACCCCCCTGCGCCCGAATAATTGCGAGATGTAGCAGCCAGCCATATCAGTCAGATCGTCCGAAAAATATGTAAATAAGAAAGCCAAGCAGACCCGCCCCTCCGAAAACCACCGGAAGGATTTTAGTTATCTGCACTTCACCTCCAACTATCAGCGTGGCCATATACTCGGTTCCGCTGACCCACCAAACAGCAATAAATGCAACAATAACGATAATATCCTTAAATGCTTGCTTGTAAAGAAGATACAGTATGACCAGCACAAATGGAACCATAAACCAGGGATTGGTAAAAAGTCCTATAAAATCAACATCAGTCACCTGCTCCTGAATATGAGTTGACTCAAACCAGTTAAAAATCTTGTCAAAAAAACCACCCATCCGTCCACCCCTTTCGCTTCTATTTAGGCACTCCCTGCGCAACATCAGCCATTAATCGACCCAACCAGCACAGCCTACCCGCATTTTATTTTCATTTATATCCTAACTCAGTCTATCTCATGGATTCTTTTTTTTCACGGAACTTTTCCCTAGAGACCAATAAAACAGCTGTCCCGCACTGCAGGGCCTATCTTTTTTAACAATACATCTTCATACTTTGACTATTTGTTCGGTTTATCATACGATTCAGTAAGTTCTATCCTTAATATTTACAGCCAGAAAGACACCAGGGGAAAAAGGAAATTGATGCCCACGGTGGAGATATATCCTTGGTTTGCACAATCAAAGCTTGAAACCTGACACCCTGCCATGCCAAAAAAAAATCATTCCATAATATCCATTCTTGTAGCCATGCTTATAACTGGCACACTTACCTGGCAAGCAACCAGCAATACATACAAAAGCAACTCCTACGCCGAAGCAGAAAACAAGAACCTTAAACTGATCAGAGTAATAGACAAAGAACTTCTGGCTACTATCCAAAAACCAGGAAAGCGCCTTTCGACTCACCCCAACATTATAACCCTGTTACTGGGAAAAAGCAGACCGGACAACAAGGAGATACTTGCCGAGATTCTCTTTACCAAAAAAAATTCAGGCGTTGCCCTTATCTACATAATGAACCGGGAGGGAACAGTTGTTGCCTGCACTCCTTATGGCGCAGAAAACCAGAATACCCTCACTGGAATAAACTACGCCTTTCGCCCGTACTTCAGCAAAACCCTGAACTCAGCAACTCCGACCACCTACATAGCCAAAGGAATAACAACCGGAAAGCGTGGTATTTATCATGCTGTTCCTGTAATGCATAACGAAAAAGTTATCGGCGTCTCCGTTATCAAAATCGGCCTTCAGCGCCTGGATTCCTTTCTTGCCGAAGAAAAGAACCCTCTCTTGCTTCTCAACGCTGATGGGGTCATTTTTGCCACCAACAAACAGGGATGGCTCTTCAAGACTGCCTTCCAAATGGAAGAGAAGCAGCGACAGACAATACGAAATAGCAGGCAGTTTGCAAACGAACTTCTGGAACCACTGCCCTATGATTTCGCCTCCCGGGAACTTCAGATTTCAAACATCACCTTTAATACGATATCCCATGACACCTCACTTACAGGCGTTCAGTTGCTAAGCCTGTATCCCTGGAATCCCTCTCTTGTACCTATCATCACCCGTGTCCTATTTGCTGCGGCTTGCGCTGGACTGGTGGCCTGGATGGCCTTTGTTATTATTCAAAAAAAACGACTGGAAGCCGCAAACAAAGAAGAACTGAAAGCACAAACTATTCGAGCGAATGCAAATGCCAGCCAGGCCGAAATCGCCAATAGGGCAAAGTCAGAATTTCTGGCCAACATGAGCCACGAACTCCGCACCCCAATGAATGGTATCATCGGCATGAACGGACTGCTCCTTGATACTGGCCTTACCCCCGATCAGAAAAAACTTGCAGAAGTCGTCTCTACAAGTGCGAGATCACTCCTTACAATCATAAACGACATCCTTGATTTTTCCAAAATCGAAGCGGGCAAACTCACTCTGGAAAGCATTGACCTGGACATCCGTTCACTCCTCGATGAGATCAGCGAAATGATGGCCTTTAAGGCCAGTGAAAAGGATCTGAAATTCAATACAATGGTCGACGCTGCCGTACCGGAGCTCTTACAAGGAGACCCAACCAGACTACGACAAATTATTGTAAATCTTCTTGGAAATGCTTTTAAATTTACAAAACATGGGGAAATTTCCATCCAGGTACAGATAAAAGATGAAGACACCCTGCACTGTCTTGTTCATTTTGAGGTACATGATACGGGTATCGGAATCAACAAAGTTGCCCGGCAACATATTTTTTCCTCATTCAGCCAGGCAGACAGGAGTACCACCCGTAACTTTGGCGGCACAGGACTTGGGCTTGCAATCTCAAAGCAGCTCTGCGAAATGATGGGCGGGGTAATTGAAGTTCAAAGCCAGGAGGGCAAAGGTTCTGTTTTCAGTTTTACAGCTCGCTTAAAGAAGACAACACAGCGTGATCCCTCCAGCACTATCGACCAAACAGATTGTGAAGGCTTGAAGGTTATTGTTGATAACGATAACCCGAAAGTACCCACCCATAAGGTTGATACGGAAAAACGACAGGCGCCCCATATCCTGGTGGTGGAAGACAACCATGTAAACCAGCTGGTCGCAGAGGGTATCCTGACCAAGATGGCATTCAAGATCTCCATTGCTGAGAACGGCAAAGAAGCTTTGCAGCAACTGGAAGATACATCTTTTGACCTGATTCTTATGGATTGTCAGATGCCTGAAATGGATGGATTCGAAGCCACCAAAGCCATCCGTCTCCTGGAATCCTGGGAGAATTCACCCAGGCAGAAGGCGGTGATAGTTGCCATGACCGCAAATGCCATGCAGGGTGATCGTGAGAAATGCCTGGCCGCCGGTATGGATGATTATATCAGCAAACCTTTAGACCAGCAGGATCTGGTAGATATAGTAGAGAAGTGGCTAAAAACCCGCAGTATTGGAAAAATAGCTGCGACAGAAGCGAAAACAGAACCTGGTAACAAAGTAGGACTGGTAGTTTTCGATCGCAGTGCATTGCTCCAGCGTATTATGAACGACGAAGCAATAATGGAAAAGATACTCAACGCATTCACCAAGAACATAGCATCATTACAGAAAAAGCTAGCAGATGCTGTTGCTTCGAAAAATGCACCTGAAATAAGACTCCATTCCCATTCTGTGAAAGGTGCTGCTGCCAATGTCAGTGCACTTGCTGTATGCCAGATGGCCGAAATTATGGAGCTGGCAGCACAAAAGCAAGAGCTTGACGGAATGGAAACCTGCCTATCGATTCTGGACAAACGGATTGCTGCATTTAAAGAAGTAATTTCTTAGAAAATATTCTCACAACACAACCAGACACTCGCATCACCAGGATCAGTGTAAGGGTGTTTATCTAAAGCCATTCGGCCAGCCCACTGTGACGCTTAATTTTTGCCGCAACTGCCAAATCAAAAACTGATCGCTTTGTTTTGATCTTTACCCGGTCCTTTGCCCGGGTAACCGCTGTATACAACAACTCTCTGGTAACAACCGCCGATGCCTGTGCAGGCAGGACAACGACCACCTCTCCAATCTCCGCCCCCTGACTCTTGTGTATGGTTAGAGCATAGACAGTTTCATAACTGCTAAGCCTGCCCGGCAGCAACCCCTGCAAACTGCCGTCCAAACGTTCAAACCACACCTTCAGTATCTTCGGGTTCTCGGGATCAGGCAAACAAATCCCAATATCTCCGTTGTAGAGCTCAAGGCCATATTCATTTTTCGTGATCAGTACGGGTCTGCCGGCATACCACTCCGTGTCAACACCATTCCAGCCCTTCCGACTCAGATAGGCTTCAACCTGCTCATTCAGCCCCTGCACTCCCTCGGGCCCATGACGCAGAGCGCAAAGAATTTTAAACGAATGGAACAGCCGGAACAGTTCCGGATAGTCAGCAAGCACCTTGGATTTATGAACAGCTTCCATATAACTGCAGTACCGTTTGCCGCCATATTCAGCCGCATCATCGTCCAGCAGGCTTACATTATCCGGAAGGTCTGCACACATGAGTGTCCAGGCAGCCTCGGAATCCCCTCGATTAATTGCAGCGGCAAATTGCTTAATCCCCTTATCAAAACGATAACTTCGCTGCAGCTCCACGGTATTAGCAGGCAGTGCCCGAATCATATCAGCCAGCACAGTTCCAGATTCCACTGATGCAAGCTGGTCCTTATCACCCAAAAGAATCAAACGACCATCCGGGCGAAGGGCTGCAACCACTTTACTCATCAGTGCCAGATCCACCATGGACGCCTCATCGATAACCACAACATCATATATCAGGGGATTCTCTTCATTGTGAAGAAAGAATGGCGAATACCGCTTACCGCCAAGAAGGCGATGCAGGGTCGAAGCTTTTTCAGGAATGCTTTGGACAACGGACGTATCAAGAGAGAGTCCTTGAACAGACACGGATATGGATTCCTGAAGGCGCATCGCCGCTTTTCCCGTTGGAGCTGCAAGGGCAATCCTTAACTGCCCCCCTGTAGCAATCTGGAGCAGGGCAAGAATCCTCACCACGGTTGTTGTCTTTCCGGTACCTGGCCCCCCGGAGACAATCAGAAAAGCATGTTTTAATGCCTGAATAGCAGCAACTTTCTGCCAGTCAGGTTCCTTATCTTCTGCTTCCGTAAACAGAGTATCAAGAAGCACGTCATCCACAAAAAGCTCGGTGGAACCAGCAATACGATGTTTAATTTTTTCAGAAAGAGACTTTTCATAGGCAAAAAAACGCTGCATATAAAGACGGTTCCCGACAAGACACAAGACGTTACGACCGCCACCTTTTCCATCATCTGCAAACCCTGATCTTTCGACAAGACCTTTTTCAATATCAGTTACTGAAATACAGGAATCGCCACTCCCTAGACTTACAGACAACCTGCAGACAAGTTCCTGAAAACGATCACGTTCCACGCCTGAAAAACCGGAACGACCTGCCAGAAATTTTCCAAACTGACTATCCAGCAGACGGACTTTTTTTTCCTGTATCATTTCGCCCCCAGACAATCATACAAACTCTCAATCACTTCGTGTTGCGGCATATCAAAAAACAGTCCATTTCCTGGATATGCTGGGCTCATCCCCCTGGCAAAGAGATAAAACACTCCGCCAAAATCCCGGCTATAATCATATTCAGGAAGTGTAGCCTTCAGATAGCGGTGCAGCACCAGGATATAAATCCAGTACTGGAGTCCGTAGTTATGGTCACGCATGGCCGCCACTAAACTCTCCCCGCCATAATCATTTAAACGAGGTCCGAGATAATTAGTCTTATAATCCATAACATAATATTTCCCTCGATAACGGCAAACCAGATCTATAAAACCGGTAAGATACCCCTTCAGCTTCCTCTCCTGTACAGGCTGTACCACGGATGAAAAATGCAGAATTTCATTTATTCGTTTTGTGGTTCCTTCCTGAAGATGGAAATAAAAGGGCATCTCCTTTAACAGATCCCGTTTATCAAGATCTGCAAGAGCAAATAACACTCCATCCTGCTTAGTATATAACGGTGTCCCTGTGACATCCCGCAACAGATTCATCAACTGATCACTTTCAGCTGTCACTCCAAAACGACTGCACTGTCCCTGACACTCTGCCCCATAATCACTACCCCCTGCAAGCAGGCTAAAAGAGTAATCCTCAAGCAGCCCATGGACCACATTTCCAAAATCAGGCCCTGAAGGAAGGCTATGAATCTGAGGAAATGTTGTATCTTCTTCCGTAACAGATCGCACCGCCCCCACAAACGAATGCCCGGATCCTGCAAGTGCTGAATAACTGTTCATCAGCCACTCACCGGGAAGAGAGGCCCTGGAAAATATTCTACACGACAACATCGGAAGCTCAAGTGTGCCAGTCAAAATCCCCGAATTCTCTTCAATGGAAGCTGAAACGGATTGTACTTCCACGGAGGCATCGTTGCAGAGTTTTTGAAACCGTGCTGTCTGTTCACTGATCCCCTGACACTCTTTAAGCGACACTATCCAGGCCAGCGCTGATTCATTCGAGGCCATATCAAAGCGCCCGCCCCGAACATCAGCCCAGAAAAGATAGCATCTACTGCTTGCTCGTGTGACAGCAACATAGAGCAGCCTGGTCTCTTCTGCCAGCTCCTCTCTCAATGCCTCTTCACGTCTTAAGTCAAAATCGGGAGATCCCAGGTCAGCAACACGGGTATGCGTTTTGTTGTGATAGGAAATGCAGTTCTTTTCCTGTTTCAGGAACCCTGCGCGATGCCAGAGATAGGGACAAAAAACAATTGGATATTCAAGCCCCTTCACTGCATGCATGGTTATCACTTTAACTGCCTGTTCATCGCTCTCAAGCCGTAACTGTGCATGTTCAAAACCTTCAGCAGATTCCATCTGCATGGATAGATACTGAAGAGTCTGAAACAGGTGAAGAGTATCCTTATTTTCTTTTTCCTGCAGTAGCTCAATAAGATGCTGAATATTTGCCAGCTGTCGTTCTGCAAGAGGCAGGGCCGAAAGTGTCTCAAAAACTGATTCCCCCTCAAGAAGCGAGTTTATCATGACAAGAAAGCCCTTTTCCTGCCAGAGGCGGTGATACTCATGAAAACGCGAAAGCCATGCATCCGTCATCCGTTCATCCTGTATCTGGTTATACAGTTCCTGCCCATTCAGCCCAAACCACTTACAACTCATGGCACTACGCAGCAATCGCATATCTGAGGGTGCAGCAACTGCCTCAATCACCAGCAATAAATCGCGACATTCCTCAGTTTCAAATACAGTTTTTTTGCTTAGAACGACAGCTGGAATTCGTGCAACCGCCAAGGCCTCCTGAAAGGATTCCGCCTGCCTATTGCTACGAACAAGAATGGCAATATCCCCTGCTGCAACAGCCCGTTGGTCACCACTACCTGTAAGCAGTGATCCCCCCAGAAGTAATTTCCTGATTTCAGCGACCACATACGACTCCAGCCGGTCCCGGATTTTTCCGGATGTCCACGGTTTCACCCCATCGTCATCCGGCGATTCCAGACTGCAGACAACCATGGCTGTCTGAACGGAATCATCAACCCGAAGTTGCCAGCACTCGGCGGATTTGGCAGCAGCCACCCTGTTATACTGAAGTTCCGGACTGACAAAAGCATCCTTCTTCTGCAGAAACAGCGTATTTACCGCTTCAACAAGCAGAGGGTTTGAACGATAGTTTTTCTCAAGCCCCAAAAGATAATCCGCTGATCTCCTGGCCTGAAAATAGGCTGCAATATCAGCTCCTCTAAATTTATAAATGGCCTGTTTAGGGTCTCCTATCAGATAGAGAAAATGTTGTTTTTGCTTTCCTCCAAACAAACTTGAAAAAATACGATACTGGGCAGCATCCGTATCCTGAAACTCATCTATCAATGCCACCTGAAAACGACTGGCCAGTACCCGCTGCAACTCTTCACGTCGCGGCCCATCCAAAGCCCTGGCAAGAGAGAGTACCAGATCATCAAAAGAAAAACGTCCCCGTGAAAGAAGGCGGTCACGTAACCCCGTCTGTAATTCACTGGCAAGATGAATGCGCAGGCTCAGCACAGAGTGTGTGCAGGACTCAAGGAACAAATCAACGTTATCATCCCCCAGAGGAAACTCCTCCAGAAATGCAAGCTTCTTTACCTTGCCTCGTAGCTTAGTGCCATTCAGTTCTTCCATCAGAGCCGATCTTCCCAAGAGGGCAATGCCTGCCGGAAGACGCCGTTCATCATCTGCAAAAAACTCCACACAACTCTGCCACCACTCCGGAAAATTGTCAGCAAATCCTTTCTTAAATTTTCCTGCAGCTATCCCGCGTGTAAAACATTCCTCAAGTAGCGCAGAATCCTTCTGCCACCATTGCAAAAGTTTGATGTAACCCGTATCTACCTGCAGCAGGGCATCGGATACAGTGCTCTGGATATCCGGTTCGATGAGATCTTCAGCCCCCACCCCCTGGACTGTTTGATACAACGCATCCGGACTGGAAAACTGACTGAGAAAAAGTGAACAGTGAAAGCTCGACAGCCCATACATGTATGTACGCCAGTAATCAGCGACAAGCTCACTCCGGATCTGGCTGATATCGGCGGTGAGTTCCATATCAAAAAGCTGCCCGGATTCCAACGCCTGTTCCTGAAGCATTCGCTGGCAGAAACCGTGAATGGTAAATACTGCCGCCCGATCCATATCGAGCAGGGCTGCCTCAATCCTGGCAATAGCCAGCTTTTTATTGGAAAGCGTATTCAGATATGACAGAAGGGCGGCATCATTATCACTGGTAACACTCCCAGTTAAAACGGTTCTAGCCTCCACCAGGCGTTTACGGATTCTGGAACGCAATTCTTCGGTTGCCGCACGGGTATAGCTGACAACCAGTATTTCTTCCACACCCACCCCAAACTCAACAACAAACCGGAGGAGCAGCATCGCAATGGCATAGGTTTTTCCGGTTCCAGCACTTGCCTCCACCACATTGACGCCCCGGTTAAGGATGGTTGAAGCAGCATCAAATGATTGAATATCGTTGGATAAGTGTTTTGGTGAAAGTTCCATGGTTCAGATTACAAAACCTTTTTTAAAGTTTCATCGTTACTATAATTCTAGATATCTCTAACATCTGCTCTCTTCCAGATAGATTCATAAAACCAGTCACAGAGATCAAAGAAGTCCTGACTCATTATAGCCTGCTGATCCTGGCCCTGGTAGAGCAGTTCCCATTCAGGTTCAAATCCGCTATTAAATATTTTCTCAACGGCTGTTATCGCTTTTGCAGCAGGATCCCCTTTGCCACTTTTCTCAGTTTTCACACTCTGCAGAGCACAGGCAAACGCCGGTTCAACCAATAACCGGGATGGGGACTGCTGTCCTTCCCGGAACAGTTCAATCAACATCTGTAGATCTTCTCTCTCAACACTTCCAGCAGGGAAAACAACTTCCGTATCTTTTGCCAGCAATATGGTTTCTTTGGGGTCATCAAGGCAGATAGCCATAAGACAGTGGTGCAGCCAGCCATTCAAGACATCCTGCCCTTTTAATCGAGCATAACGAAACAGAAAAGAACCGTTGGAATACAGAGAACCTATTCTGCCAGACAGATGTAAATCATAAAATTCTCCCTGAATAAACCTGTCATTTTCACGCTCCTTTTCTTTTTGCCTGATTACACGCTCCACAAAGGGAAGCATTTCCTGCTGCTTTTCGATAAAATCAATATCACCCGGTGTCCCCAGAGGCCATTGGCCTGCTGCCTGGATTTGCTGTCGTTGTAATTGCTGATCGTTTTTTCCTGCCCCCGTTTGTACCATATCCTGCTCCACCAGATACTTCTGAAGAGTATCAAGCACAAAGGGTTCATGCTCATCTGTTATATTTTCCTGGCTCCCGGGATAGACACCCAAAACATTACGGACAAAATATTTTTGCGGATTTTTGAGAAACAATGAGAGTTCAGCAACGGTAGCTACTCCATTATTTTTTTCTTCAACACGCCCCTGCCACCATGGCTCTACCGTATCAGAAGTGTCACGCAAAGCAGAACTAACCCTCATCAGATCGCTATTATAACTAAACAAATCACTGTTTCCAGAAAAGTACAAAGAGGAAAATCCGTGCAACGGATGAACATCTACCAATCCATAAACTTTATACAATTGAGTGACCTCAAGTAGTTCCGAAACAACACCAGATGGGGGGAGTGTATCATTACTGCGAATTGACTGCCCAATGTAACTCAAATAAAGACTTCCCCGGGCCGAAAGAATCGCCTCCAGAAACTGATATCTGTCATCTCTCCTACGAGACCTGTCTCCCGGAAGCGAGGCCTCACCAAGAAGGTCAAAGGGTGGGTGAAAATCATTTTTGGGAAATACCGTATCATTGAGTCCCAGCAGGCATACTTTTTCAAAGGGAATAGAACGCATGGGCAACATGGAGCAGAATGTCAGCTGACCACGTAAGAATCCTGCACTTGATCGTTTCTCTTCAGCGGTCCCCTTAAACCATAATCGCACCACGTCAAAGCTCACATCTTCCTGATGTTGACTGCCGTATTGCAGGCCAAGATCCGTGAGTATTCCATACAAATCGGTTAACCCGTTATTATCAATTGTCACAAAAAGTCGTTCTGAAAATCCTATCAAAATCTCAGACCATTGCTTCAGGCTATGTTTCCCTCCAAACTGCTCCGCTGCCTGCTCAAGAAGATCACAGAAAAAAGAGAGCCCGCCAAGAGGGGCAGCCAGGCTTCCTTCAATATCCGAATATGGCAGGATTCCGTCAACATCGTTTTGCACTCCGGTCGCATACCCCATCAACAACCGATCAATTCCACTTCTCCAGGTACATTCTTTTCTTCCAGGCAACCCCATATCCTGCTTTTGGCCAGCAGACAGTCCCCATCGAACCCCAGATGAAAGTACCCAGTGCCGGACAAGATCGAGTTCATCCGTATGAATATCAAAACGTGGATAGACCTCTTCGCACCCCAGAAGATCCAACACTTCACTCCAGCCAAAGCGACCGGAACAGAGCTCGAGAAACTGGTAAAAGACACTAAGAGACGGATTGCTCAAAATAGGATTTTTATCCGCTATGGAATGTGGTATCTCATGGAAAACAGCTGGAATTAAACTGCTGTACTCCTGGATATCAGGTGCCATAACGACAATGTCCTTTAACGCCAGCTCAGGATCATTATCCAGCCAGTGTAAAATACGATCTTTAAGGATCATTATTTCCCGGTGAGGAGAATGAGCAGAGACAACAACCACGGAATCATCCTTGGCAACAAGGTCACCATCTCCTTTCACCTCGCCTCCGAGCAGATCAGACTGTATTTTATGCAACAGGCAAGGTTTCTTCGGATCAAACGGGTCTGCAAAACTCGAAAATTCACCACCAATCTCCATATCCTCCATAAGCATATTCTGGAAATCCCTGCCCTGCTGACACAGGGAGGTTAGCAAAGGGTGGCTTACAGGCTCATGTTCTACGAACTCTTTTCCACTTCCAAGCGCTGAAATTTCTGTTTTCAACTGCGACCTGCGGGTCTGTTGGTCTCCCCAGAACTCCTTACAGGGAGAGAGAAGATAGAAATGCACTTCACAGGTCTCAGCCAATGCCTGCAGACAGCTCAGCAGGACAGGCGGAAGGGTATGCAGGCCAAAGACAGAAAGGCGTTCAGGTAACAAGACATCATCATTTGTCGCTGTCAATGCCTCTATACAATCACGCAGAAAAACTCCACGATGCCTGGAATGGCCAATACGATCACGCAGTATATTCCAGAGCTCCAACTGATATATTTCAGCAGGATTATCCGTCGCACGTTTTCCGCGCTCCCATCCTTCTATCATAGCAGGCCGCATAATCTGGTACTGATCAAATATATTTGCCAGTTGCTGCGCAAGCTGATAGCGTTTGATGCCGTTTCTATCATCTGCGACATAACGACTCAAGGGAACAAACGTTTCATCTTCAACGCTGAGATTACGAAAAATCGTTTCAAGATGCCAGCAGAGTTTATCCCGTGCATACTCTTCATGCCCCGCTTCCACCCCAAGACGCTCTGCTATCAAGGAAAAAAAACGGGTGGGAAGCATATATTCATAGTTGCACCATGAAACAAATCGTGTAGCCAGTCTCTGGGAGAGCATACGTTCCATTCCCTGACTCTGAATCAGAAAATACTCAGGACTGAAGGGATCACGGCTCGTATCAAGATGCAGTACTTCTGCAAGCTGAGTGATAAGATTTTCAGTTTTGTTGGAAATATGGAGATAGAACATATATACAAACGACGGTGTTGAGATAATCAGGAGTTGCTTGACTCAAGCAAGTTCATACTTACAATACGAGTAATTATTCAGCTACACTCCATATTCGCCCGTTTTGACCTTCTCACGTAACACTAGTACGCTTCAAATGTCAGGTAAGCGAAGAATGAGACTCCGAAATGAACGAATCTGGAGCACATCTGAACAATTTCAGTGCAGTGGTTTGTCAGTTACCAGGTATTGGCGAAAATAGTTACCAATAAAGCAACAAAAAACCAATACACATACTATATACTCCCCTTCCGATAGCCATGCAAATACGTATTGCCAGACAGACCGACCTTCAGCAGATTGTAACCATTTACAACCAGGCAGTTGCAGAAGGAAATTGTACCGCCGACACTGAAGCCCTTACGGTGGAGTCTCGCCAGGAGTGGTTTAGTAGCCACGGTTCTGAAAAATATCCTATTTTAGTTATTGAAGACAACACAGGCTCCACAATTATTGGATGGTGCAGTCTCAGCGCCCATCGAAAAGGAAGAATGGCCCTGCAAAATGTGGCTGAAATAAGCTACTATGTGGAAAAGGATCACAGAGGGAAAGGAGTGGGAAAGCATCTTATGCAAACGGCACTGGAAATGGCACCAACCCTGGGACTCCATAATCTCTTTGCCATTCTACTGGATACCAACCGGACTAGCATCGCTCTTTTAAAGAAATATGGGTTTTCAGAATGGGGACACCTCCCCGATATTGCAGAGTTTAAAAACCATACCTGTGGACAATATATTTTTGGCCGAAAAGTATAAACGTACCATTACAGGTCAGCCCCTATTCACAGGACTGCCTTAAAGCATTACTCAGTTCTGCACCCCACCAGGCAGTAATCGGGGCTTTACCAGCCTCACTGTTCAAGCCAACAACAAAAAAATCTGTTTTTCTTACGATCACGATATAATGATCGGATCCCCTGGTTGTAAGCGTTGGTTTGTTTGTATTCCGAAGCTCCGTGCATGATGGTTCATACTCTTCCGTGCGTACCTGCAGCAGCCTATTCCGTTTATCCTCAAGAGTAATTTGCTGCCCTTCCTGAAGGACTTTCCAATAGTATCCGCTAAAAACACCAATACAAAATATCAATATAAAAAGGCTAATCGTTTTTTTCATCTGGATTCCTGCTGCTATTCTCTGATACAGTTTTTTAGGAGAATAATTATTTAACGTATCACCCGGCTTAATCTAAGCTGGACACCAGTGATCCGACCCTTTATTAAACTGTTTTGAAAATGGAGTACTTTATGAAAAACATATTCCAGCAATGTGTGCTGATCTTACGAAAATTAGGCATTCTTCGCTACGGCGTAAAAAGTTACAACTATACAGACGGAAAAAGCATGTCGGCAGGTGCCCTGTTAGATGACGTGTACGACGAGAAAAAAGACCTTGTAACAAAAGAGGACCTCCAAAAAACCAAAGAATTCCTCAGTTCAAAGAAAAAGTAGCGATCAACACTCTCTATTGCACCAGCCCGCCACCGGTGTAATCATAAATTGCATAGACAAGTCCAGCAAAAATTCCTATGGTAAAAAACAACCTGATTCGTGAAATCCAGGGAACTTTTTCTCCCTTTGCTGCATATTGGATAACAGACACAACAACAAATGTAATTCCAATTACATAGGGAGCAGTAAACAAAACCTGTTTACCAGTTGCCAAAAGAGACGTCAACGGGTCCGGCGCGAGGCGCAGATTAAAAAGAACGTACACTGCCGCCGTAATATAAAATGATACATTACTATTTTTCTTTTCTTCGGTCGATTCCATATGCAATCACTCAATAGTCTTTATTTTCCAGAAACAATCCTGCCTCGTCACCTGCGAAACTGTCTTCTCCTGTTTCCCGATACTCTGAATCTTTTACAACCAGTAGAAGCAACCCCAGATGCAGAAGAATCGTCAGCTGATGATATTTTCATGGAACGGGGAATCTGTCAAGTCCATACTCCATCTATTCTTGGAAAAGACAGGGATAGATTTCTCGGACTTATAAAGGAAATCAAAAGCAGCAAGGATGGATTTGCCGAACAGATGAGTGGTTTAACACTTGCTCACCTTTCAAAAAAACAGGACCAAGGTGACCATAATCATCAGGCAATTATGAACTCCTTACTCGGCAAGCCTGCGACAGCAACCGTTGAAACCGATGCTGAAACAGCAATCGCAGCTCTCTGGCAGGCTCGTCTGATTCTGGTTCTTGCTGAATTCCTGGATAAAGAAGAAGCCGAACTGGCAAGTACACTCTCGGATATTGATGATACCGAGATGGCTCTTTTTGAAGAACTAAGAGGAGAAGCATCGGAAGTAGGAGAAGAGGACGACCCTTTTTCAGAACTGATGCGTATCAAAGCCAATCTCAGTCAACCGCGCCCGGGAACACTTCGAAGACGGCTCCAGGCATGGAAGCTGTTGTATAGTTCTGGAACGCTTCCTGAAAATTACTGGTTATGGATATCGAGTCAGGAAGAAGCAGCTGAACTCCTTATTAATGACTACGAATCATTGACTGGCAGAAACAGTGTGCCACTTCTCCTTCTTGATATTCCGGAACATATCTATATGAGGGATACAGATGGGCTTGACAGTATCAGGAAGTTTCAGGAAGATGCAAAAGAGATACGCCAATCCATTATAGAAAAACTTTCAGCTATTGTGGAAAAACAGCACCTCAACGTCGTTGATCCCGTTGCCCTGCTTCCAGATGCCGGCACCCTTGCCCGTGACTGGAATGATCTTATTGAATACCATTTCCCGAAAAAAGATTTTGGCCGTAGAAAACTGGACTTTCAATTTCTCGCAAATATTTCACTGGACCAACTCGTCCGCAAAGAAACACCTAAAAAGGAAGCTGGCACACTTTGCCACGGAATAGTTGCCACCTGCAAAGAGTAATACCCCGGCAACACTACATACGTACAAATGCTGCCTTTATGTATTTTGCCCTCTGTCGCGATAAGCGCCAGAGGACAAAACAAGCAGTGCCTGATTTTATACGTTACAACAAGTATAGGGGTTTATGGTCAGCACCGGACAGCTCGCAGACTTCACAACCTTATCAGCAACACTGCCAAACATAATCTTTTCCAGCCCCTTGTACCCATGGGTTCCCATGGCTATTATAGCAGCTTCCTGCTCACCGGAAAAATCAACAATCTGCTCAGCCACGTCACCTACCAAAATTTTCCCGGTCACTTCAGCCACACCGTTCTCACCAACAAATACTTTTATTTCATCGCAAAAAACATGCATTTTTTCCTCTGCCTGGGTAAACAGATCCTGCTCAAAATCCGGAATACTCATTTGAGGAACAAAAAATCCGGAATAATCTTCAAATTTCTGCACAACAAACAACAGAATCAACCTGGCTTTAAAATTCTCTGCCATAAAAGCTGCAGACTCGGCAATCAGCTTTGAATTATCTGAAAAATCAATCGGGGTCACAACGTTTTTAATCTGTTCAATTCTTTTCATAGCACCTCCAAACATATTTATCTTTTCTCACCTAACTAGTGTCTGTCCATAAATTAGGAATTTTTCTCTAAATCGAAGCGCGAAGAAATCTTACCGAAGGTGCCCCGCAGGAAATGCCCTTGGGGGTGCATACAACTGATATCCCGAGATAAAACCCAAACAGCAACAAAGAGTTTGAGAGAAAGGGCCATTTATGGACTGGCACTAACTAATTTTCTCACAATTTCTTACTCCCCACAAGAAAAATTTAACAGTTTGCAAAGAACCCTGATCAGATACTGCAACAGATAGACACTTTTTTCGAACAAACCCGCCAGTTCATCCGCCTGACCAGTCTTAATCCAATGCGGCCAAAAATATGGCAGATAATTGGGGAAAAGATGCAACAAGCTGTTTTGGTCTCATAGGAAAGTGTAAGATTGGTAGAAAGTGAGGCTGAGATAATCCGGAATCTGATTCGATTATACAAGGCTCTAGGTGCTGGTTGGGATAGTTTGGTTCATAAACTTGAATCCACTGACAAATAAGATTCACATTGATTCTGGACTTTTTTTATATAGATCACCAGTGGGAGGTTATTCACAAAAGGTACTTTTTTTAGTCGTGATTGCTCCTATACTTAGCAGTACTGGATTCGTAAAGCATCTTGCTCCGATAAAACACAGCATGACAAAGAAAATCCAGTGATCCTTAGCACGGAAAGTATCATTGGCAATGCTGCCAATACTCCAGCCGATCCAGGGCATAGGCGTCTGAAAGAAAATACCCAAGAGTGCGATTCACATAGCATGGTAGAAGGGCATCTTTCCATCTCAGCTGTGTTATATTGGCTTTAGTAGTAATCTACATAGTGCCTCTCTGGATAAATAGATAGGTAGGATAGTTACAAGCTCTGCTGCAATTGTGCCGATTTTTCCAGGAGGCTTTTACGAGTATTTTCTCTGAATTGATCCAGACGTTCGGCAAGTTCAGGATACTTGATGGAAAGGATTGAACAGGCCAGATATGCACTATTCTTGGCACCATCAATAGCCACTGTTGCTACCGGGACACCAGGTGGCATCTGGACGGTGGCGTGCAGCGCGTCTTGCCCATTTAAAGCCCCTGATGCCAGTGGTACTCCAATCACTGGAAGAGTTGTGTGAGAGGCAATGACTCCAGCCAGGTGGGCGGCCATGCCAGCACCGGCAATGAGTACCTCGATGCCCCGTTCTCTTGCACTTCTGGCATATTCAGCTGTCTTATCCGGAAGACGGTGAGCAGAACTGATATCCATTTCAAATACTACCCCCATCGCTGTGAGTACTTCAGCAGCTTTTTTCATAACAGGGAGATCTGACTCACTACCCATGAGTATTCCTACAAGTGCTTTTTTTTCCATTTTGTTATTCTCCTGAATGATTGATTGTTTCATTAGTATTACTGTATGAAATATTTCTTTATAGCTGTGAGCAAAAAATAAACATCGGCCACACGGTTCATGGGGAAAACCTTGTAAAAGAAAAGGTGACCGAGGCTCAAATTGGTTCCAGAGAGGATTACTCTTCCTCTTCTTTTTCATCCTTTTCTTCTTCAGTGCCTTCCAGCATAGACACAGCCTTATCCTTTGCCGTGTCGACCACCTGTTCTGCAGATTGCGTCACTTCATCCATAGCTTTTTCTGCCTGCTCACAAGCAGTCAATCCTGCAAAAAGCAACAGTGCCAATAAGACCAGACTCATCTTTGTGCTCAAAATCATCATTCCCATTTTCCATGGTGTTTTTTTCATTATCCAAACTCCTCTGTTTAAATTTTATGTTTCTAATTTATTTCAAAAAGAGTAATCACCAAAACAGTTGCGACAATTTGATAAATACATCGTAAAACTTCGATAATACCGAACAAAGGAACATTATGGAATGGCTCAATTACCATCATCTTTATTATTTCTGGACTGTTGTTCAAGAAGGCGGCATTACTGCCGCCAGTAAACGGCTTCACCTGGTGCCATCCACCATCAGTGCGCAAATTACCACACTTGAAGAAACTCTGGAGGTAAAACTTCTGCAGCGGGTTGGTCGCAATATTGAACCCACTGAAATGGGGCTACTGGTATTCCAGTATGCCGATGAAATATTTTCAATGGGAAAGGAGTTAATGAATACTGTTCGTGGTCACACCGTGATCGGACGAATTCCTTTGCGGGTTGGGGTTGTGGACGCACTCCCCAAAACAATTGTCCGTGATCTTTTAGATCCGGTATTTAAGATGGAAGAGCCAATACGGCTTGTCTGTTGTGAAAACAAAAAAGAAGCCCTGCTGGCAAAGCTCGCCCTACATGAGCTAGATATCGTGCTCAGTGATTCGCCCATTGGAGCAGGCTTAAGTATCAAGGCATTTAATCACTCTCTTGGCGAGTGTGGACTGACATTTTTTGCCGTAGATGAACTGAGCAAGCCTCTCCAACAAAACTTTCCCGATTCACTGGATGGAATGCCAATGCTGCTGCCCCTGCAATCAACCACCCTGAGGGGAGATCTGGATTTATGGTTTGAGTCACTTCAGATTGTGCCGCAGATAGTGGGCGAGTTTGATGATGCCGCCCTACTCAAGGCCTTCGGCCAAAAAGGTGATGGTATCTTTATGGCGCCAACGGTAATTGAGGATGAAGTACAGCGTCAGTATGAAGTTTCCATCGTGGGACGAACGGAAAAGATCCAGTACAGATTTTATGCAATCTCCATTGAAAAAATTATAACACACCCTGCTGTATTAACCATATCAACAGCGGCTCGTCATAGTCTCTTTGCATAAGATTTAAATTGGTCGCCTACTCTTTTAAAATATTTTTTTTCAAACAGTATAACTGTATCTAAACTCCTCTACGAATAATTACTCGTATCGTTTATATCTCCTATAGATATGCACTCAATCAAGATTGAAGGTTGGGGCTTAATCTTATTCCAGGCGGCCTGATTAAATTGAAAAAGATTACTTGTCGAGTTCTTATAAAAAAAAGCCCCTCTGGAACAGACCAGAGGGGCTAAGGGAGGGGAAGAAAAAATGAAGTTCATTTTCCCTTTACTGTTACAATATCTGTGCCAATAAAAACAAATAAGCAGAACACTCTGATTTAATGACGATATTCAAAAGAAACAACAGAAAAGACAAAAGTCCAAGTTGCAAGAGCTGTCCCTTTTTTACCCACCTTAAAAGAGAGCTGTGCACTTTCTACTCACCTTTAACGCTAGACATCAGGCTGGAGTACAGCCATTAGATGCCGGCTTATGTGTCCTGTTTCACTCGAAAGGGGTAAACACAAATAAAAATGGATCCTTTGGATAAATAAAACGCATCACTTCGGTTAAACCGATCATAGGACACAGATACCTGGAACAGTTGATCAATTATGGGTTACAAGTGTGTATCAGGAACCAGTCTCAGAATGCTAAAAGGAATGACAAGGATATGGTCTGCTGGTAAAATAATAAAAACAAAAGTGTTTAATAAGATTATTTTTCTGGAGGCATATAATGCTGAATTCCATGAGGAGATTAACTCCTTTTTTTCTCGTTTTTTTTACCCTCTGTTTTATTGAGGCAGGCATCATGGCAGAATACTCTGATGCCCGTTCTCGTGGTGGCGGACGCTCTTTTCGTTCAACACCAACTAAAAAAGCTCCTGTAACGCAGAACCAGAAGCCCGCAAACGGGCAGAAAAAGTCCGGAATGAGCCGTGGACTGATGGGCGGCCTGCTTGGCGGGGCAATCGGCGGAATGCTGCTTGGCAGCATGTTTGGAATGGGGGGAAGCGGTATGGGAATACTTCCCTTTCTCCTGCTTGGTGTGGTAGGCTACTTCATGTATAGAAGATTCACTGCTGCCCGTTCTTCCGGCAGTACTTCCCCCGGATACCAGCCCCCGGCTTCCGGTAGCTTCACAGCTCCACCGTCCATTCCTCAGAAAACCGGGTTGGAGGAAGGATTGGATAATCTCCGCATAGGTGACCCCGGGTTTGATACAGACTATTTTATTCAGGTGGCATCGGATGTGTTCTTTAAAGTACAGGCTGGCTGGATGCGACGTGATATAAGTTCCTACAGAGATCTTCTGGGAGAACAGCTTGCTGCTGAATATGAAGCTCAGTTTACGGAGATGGAATCAAAGGGTGAGCTCAATAAGCTTGAGAATATTTCCATTCGTCAGGTTAAAATGATTGCTGCGGGTTCTGAAAATGGCGAGGATTTTGTGACCGTTCTTTTTACCGCAAATTTACTTGATTATATTGTGGATGACAAGAGTGGCGATTTGATATCGGGTAGTATGACCGAGCCTGTGAAATTTGCCGAAGAGTGGAGCTGGGCACGTCCTTTGGGGACAGAGGCCTGGAAACTGGAAGGAATTAAGGACGTCTGAGTTTTTGGATCAGATCGAAAACACCAGCCGTATCTCTTGAGATGTACCTGGTGTTTTCGAAATGTTACCAATGCCAATCCCTAACTTGGCAGTAAGAAAAACATTTCATTATAAATCACTCCGCATTGCAAGGAATCATTTTAGTCACGCTTTCAGGGAGATATCCTGAAAAATCACGTATCATTACTTAAAATAAGGGAGTAGTATGAAAAAAATGTACAAAGCAGTATTGATGGGTTCGGCAATTGCTATTAGCACCATAACGCTAACAATCCCCCCTTTGATGGCGACGGCTGAAACCATGATCAAAAAAACGGGTGTTGAAAGCCGTAACGAGGTCTGGGCTCAGCATTTCCCTCTCCAGTATGAGTCCTGGAAACAGACCAGCGAAAGTGAGCGAATCGATGATATGCTCGTCAAGAAACCGCAACTTGCCGTCCTCTGGGCCGGATATGGTTTTGCCAAGGATTATAATGCCCCGCGTGGACATTTTTACGCTGTTCAGGATAACATCAATACTCTGCGTACCGGCGCCCCCGTGGGCCCGATAACCGGCCCCATGCCCACTGCCTGCTGGAGCTGCAAATCTCCTGATGTACCGCGTATGATAGAGAAGGTAGGTGAACTGGAGTACTTTAGCGGTAAGTGGGCCAAGTACGGAAGCGAAATTGTTAATTCCATTGGTTGTGCCGACTGTCATGACAGTCAAACCAGTGAGCTGACCCTGTCCCGACCTTACCTCAAAAAAGGCCTGGAGGCCAGTGGTGTGGATCTTGACAAGATCAGCGACGATGACATGCGTTCTCTTACCTGTGCTCAGTGCCACGTAGAATACTATTTTAAGAAGACACCCTGGACTGACAAGGAAGGTAACAAGAAGACTGCTGCTGTGGTTACCCTTCCCTGGGCAAAAGGAATGAGTGCCGAAGCCATGGAAGAGTATTATGACGAGATAAACTTCAAAGACTGGACTCATAAGATCAGCAAGGCCCCCATGCTCAAGGCGCAGCATCCAGGATATGAGCTATACACCACCGGTATCCATGCAAAAAGTGGTGTTTCCTGTGCCGACTGCCATATGCCAGAAATGAGCAAAGACGGGACACAGTACTCTGATCATAACCTTAAGAGCCCCATGGACGATATTGGAAACATCTGCCTTGGCTGTCATGACCAGACTGAAGAAGAATTCCGAACCGTGGTTGAACAAAAGCTGGAGCGCAAGGAACAGTTAATGGAAATTGCCATGGACAATCTGGCCAAGGCCCATCTCGAGGCGGGTAAAGCCTGGGAACTAGGAGCCACCGAGCCTGAAATGGCTGATATCCTCAAGGATATAAGGCACGGTCAATGGCGTTGGGATTACTCCATTGCCAGCCATGCCTCTTTTTTCCATGCTCCGGAAGAGACCCTGCGTCTGCTGGCCGTATCCAATGAAATTGCCCAGACCGCACGTCTTAAACTGGTCAAGGTTCTCGCTAAATATGGTGCTGTGGACTATATAGCTCCTGATTTCTCCAGCAAGGAGAAGGCTCAGGGACTTGCAGGAGTCCCTTTGGCCAAGCTGATCGCAGAAAAAAAGCAGTTTAAAGCGACTCTGCTCCAAGAGTGGAACAAACAGGCGATCAAAGATGGAAACCTGAATATGGATTCCCGCAAAGGTATGAGTGACAAAAGCTCCTACTCCAACTAACTCATCTCTGTATTTGGCAGAAACGAATACAAGTAAACAAAGCCCCTACCGGAAAAACATTCCAGTAGGGGCTTTTATTTTTCCCGAAATAACAAGTAATTGGACCAAAAAGAACTCCCTCTAGCAAACATACCGGCAGTGAGGATAGTACACAAGTACGGTCAAGATAGGTGTTATTTTACTCTTCTACAATTTCCAGGTAATCAACATCTACCGTTACCGTATTCCAGTCTTTATCAACTTTACCAATAATCCTTATTTTGGTCTTGATTGTAACAGTTAGCCCTCTGAATGTTTCATCATCGATTTCAACTTCAATCTCATCAGTATCGTCTCTAAAGATATAATGTTCCTCTGAAACTTGTTTAACCAGACAACCCTCTAGATTGACTTTAGCATCATCTTTCATGGAGTTAACTGTTTTCACAGTAACTTCCCTTGACGTTGCACCAGGACCAGTAAAAGCTACGAAAGCACCTGTTGAGAATAGTAACACTGTGAGTAGTACGACAAGAGTCTTGATCATGATTTTCCTCCTATATTGTTAGAAATTTAATTTGTAGCTCATTGCTTTATTAATAATAATTTAAAATCCCACTTATTCACCGACAAGGGGCAATATCTCTTAGTGAAGCTATTGACGATTGTGCACAATCAATCTTTTTAACTCTTCAATTTTTCTATCCACATCTTCCAGGGTAAGCTGGTTTTCGCCCTCTGCTTGAACTTTTCTCTCTTTTTCATATTCATCGTTCAGTACATTCACAACTACGCCAATAACCATATTCAAAAAGGCAAATGCGGTGAAAAAGATAAAACTCAGATAATATATCCAGCTCAATGGGTAGACAGCAAGTGTTTCATACATCACATCTGTCCAGTCTTCGAAGGTCATGACACGAAAAAGCGTCAACATGGAAATGGCAATATCTCCCCATAGGTCAGGGTTTATGGAAGCATAAAATGTGCTGCCAATGGCTGCGTAAATATAGAAAATAATGAACATTAAGGCGACGATATAGCCTAACTGGGGTAATGCCTTCAGCAATGAGGTGAGCAATATTTTTAACTCGGGGATCAGGGATACCATCCGTAGCACCCGGAAAATCCGGATCAATCGGCC
Organism: uncultured Desulfocapsa sp.; assembly: GCA_964621915.1. Taxonomy (GTDB): domain Bacteria; phylum Desulfobacterota; class Desulfobulbia; order Desulfobulbales; family Desulfocapsaceae; genus Desulfocapsa. The sequence continues at coordinate 43,772 of CAZUPS010000012.1, forward strand.
AACAATTGCCAGTTCACTATTTTCTATTGGAATAAAGCTCACAGCAACAATCAATGTATCAAAGACATTCCAACCATGTTTGAAAAATTGACTCTTACGCTCCTCACCGAGGAAACGAATAAGTATTTCTATAAGAAAAACAACGGTAACAAACCAGTCCAGAAGATAGACAAAACGCAATGCTCCGGGTGAAATTTCATAGGTTTTTGCCCCTATGACCAGGGCAGAAAAAATGATAATGGAAATAACAAAAAATTCGAAAACTTTATTGCTCCGAATTCTGTTAAATTTTTGTTGTAAACTGGTTGTTTGCATGTTTTTACTGTCCCAAAACGACATCTTCTATGGCATCATATTGTTGTTATTTATTTAATTTTTCTCCAGGAAACAATAAGGTTCAACAGCTGTTTGACAAATTGAAAATAACGTATGTTTCTTTCGAAAAATCAAAACTATCAAATCATCTTCCTGTTCTTTGGCGCTATTGAAATTACCGTATATTTTATTCTACATACCATCAGGCCAAGATGGTCTATTTTGTCCAGTTGCGACCCATTTTGTCCCTTTGAACCCGGAAGAGCGGCCCCTCAAGCATTCCACAGAAAAGCTCTTTTCCTTCCTACAAGAAGAGCTACAGGCATATTCCGTTATGTTTTCAAAACCACCATGGTATGTCCTTGCTCTGGCACTCCTCTTGCAGTAACCATTAGATGCAATGCACAGTGAGTATCGCCGTCACTGCAAGGGAGGAAGGAGCTAAATTATTATTTCTTTCTATTCATTCCCCGCAGCTGACATACGGGTCCAATATTAAAAAAGAGGTAAACTAATGGAAAAAGAAAAGTATGCAGGATATATAAAAACAGAACGGGTATACATCCTGATTAGTGCTTCTCTTCTGATCGGTTTTTTAAGCGGAGTAATGCTTGCAGTGTATAAATCACCCGGAGGAGAGATGAGTCAACCTCCTGCAGCAACAGAGCAGCAACAGAATGAGAAGCATGATATGGCAGCAGTGGAAAGCCAGGTTATTGCGACGCCAAATGACCCCAATGCCTGGAGTCATCTTGGCAACGCTTACTTTGACACTGACCAGCCTGCCAAGGCCATAAAGGCTTATATCAAATCCATAGAGCTTGCCCCTGGAAACCCGGACGTGTTAACAGACCTCGGTGTAATGTACCGACGCAACGAGCAACCAGATGAGGCCTTACGGGTTTTTGACGCAGCAATTCAAGCTGTCCCAACCCATGAGCAGTCCAGGCTCAACAAGGGCGTTGTGCTGTTCTATGATAAGAAGGATCAGACCAAAGCTTTTCAAGTGTGGGAAGAACTCCTTGCCATTAACCCACAGACGAAAATCCCTTCCGGACAACTGCTCAGTGACTTTATTGCAGAACTGGAGAAATAATCAGAAAAAGTCACTATTCGGATATTGAGGGAAAAATGTAACTTCGACATCTTGGTCGGCTATCCGGATAGCCGTCCAATGATTGTCAAACTGTCTGGTTACCACACTCTCAGACAGTCGGATTGACAATGCCTACCACCACGGTGATCCTATCCCTAGTCTTTTTTATCATTATGTTTGCCTCCCGTTCGGCAGTTGGCCGAACTGAAACTTTAAATTGTTACTCTTTCTGTTGATACGAATAACATGAAATTGCAGAGATTATCGCTGGCTGTCTCGGCCTCGAATTATCCTCTTTCCCGCCAAAGTGGTTGTTACGCATATTCACCTGCCAAGATTTATTGACTCCCTGATGCGAATATTATAAAATAAAAATAGAACTTAAGCGAAATCTGCCTGAGAAGATTGAGCGAGTCCTCCTTTACTCTGGTAGTTTATGTTGAATATGTAAACATCTTACCGACCCTGCCCCTTTTTAATGTTTTCCAGAGAAAGACCATGTCTCAACACGAGCAATACAATGTCTTTAACACCCTCACCGATGGCGTTCTTATCATCGAGCAGAACCATACTGTTGTCTTTGCCAATAAGAAATTCTTGCAGATGTATGATGACGAAAAGGGAACTATTGTTGGGAAAAAATGTTTTACAGCTCTGCACAACAGCATTGCTCCTTGTACAGAAGGTGGTGTTGAAAATTCTCAGTGTGGTCATAGACAAGTCTTTGCCACGGGTCGTTCCTTAGTTCTCAAGCAGCACCCCCACGTTCTGCCAGACGGTACAGAAAGGATTCTGGAGATTTCAGTTTCTCCTCTGTTGGATGAGAAGGGTGACGTGAGCCAGATCATTCATGTGACAAAAGATATCACTGATCAGGAACGACTGAGAGAAAAATTGCATCTTGCCCTGGTTGAGCAGGAAACAATATTCAACAACAGCCCCTATGCCGTCTCCTATCTGGATCCCGAGCTGCGGGTGATAAAGATTAATGCCCACATGGAAAAGCTCATTGGTAAGAAGAACGCCGAGGTACAGGGGAAATACTGCTATGAAATATGGGGCCAACATGCAGGTGAAAGCAGCAAAAAGGGACGGGAAAAAATATGTGATATCTGCAGAGTTCAGGATGCCATGGCAGATGGTCAAAACTATAGCTATGAACGGAGGGTTGGTAGAAAGATTGTCGAGGTGACGGCAAGTCCGGTCATGGATATAAATGGTTCTGTGGTTGGGGCCCTGGAAACCGGTAAGGATATCACCGAACGGAAACTGGCCGAAGAGGCATTAGAGAAGAGTGAGGCCAAATATAGTTACCTCTTTGATAATTTAAACGATGCTGCGTTTCTCATTGGTAGGGATGGATTGTTTTTGGAGGCCAATGCAGTCGCCGAAAAACGCCTGGGCTACAGCCGTGAAGAGTTTCTCCGTATGTCACCACTGCAGATCGATGCTCCTCAATGTGGCAGCGCTTACAAAGAGCGATTGGCTGAAATACAGAAGACAGGCAAACTGTTTCATGAAACAATCCATGTGACAAAGGATGGCCGTGAAATCCCCACGGAAATAAGTGCCTGTCTAATAGGTCTTAACGGTGAATCTTGCGTGTTGGCCCTGGCCCGGGATATCACTGAGCGTAAAAAGGGAGAAGAAGTCTTGCAGCAACTGACAAATCGTCTGCACTTTCTTCTCGCAACAACACCGGCAACAATTTATACCTGCAAGACCTCCGGAGATTTCGATGCCACCTTTGTCAGTGAAAATGTGACTAAACAGTTGGGTTATACACCTCAAGACTTTACAGATACCCCCGGGTTCTGGGCCAGCCATATTCATCCCGAAGATGCCGCACGTGCCTTTGCCGAATCACAGCAACTGTTCGAACAGGGTATTTATAGACACGAATATCGTTTCCGCACCAAGGATGGTCGTTACCTGTGGGTGTTCGATGAAATGCGGCTTATCCGGGATGCAGTAGGAATCCCCTTGGAGATTGTCGGTTACCTTATTGATATCACAGACCGAAAGCATGTAGAGCAGGAACTTGCCAAGAGTAAAGAGGAGTGGGAGCGAACCTTTAACTCCTTTACAGACATTGTCACCCTGCAGGATCTTTCCATGCACATCGTAAAGGTGAACAAGGCTGGCTGTCAGATCCTTGGTCTCGAGCAGGAGAAGGTCATTGCTCACCCCTGTTATGAACTTTTTCATGGCAGCGATGAACCCTGTGTTGGGTGTCCGCTTCTGGAAACACGAAAAGACTTTCAACCGTATACCAAAGAGATGTACCATAAGAAACTGGACAAGACGTTTCTGGTCTCAGCGGCACCAGTGATGAGTGCAACGGGTGAACTGGAGTATATCGCCCATGTTGCCCAAGATATCTCTGATGTGAAAAAATTGGAACAAGAGCTGTACCAGGCCCAGAAAATGGAGGCCATCGGCACCCTGGCTGGTGGTATTGCCCACGATTTCAACAATATTCTTTCTGGGATCATAGGGTATTCCCAATTAATACAACGTGAAGTTCCCACAGACAGTGCTGCAGGACAGGACATTATTGAGGTAATTAACGCAGGCAGACGTGCTGCGGATCTTGTCAGACAGATCCTCACCTTCAGTCGCAAGACAGAGAGTAAGAGTCTGCCCCTTCGTCCACACCTGCTTGTCAAAGAGGCCTTGAAACTGTTGCACGCTACCCTGCCAACAACGATTCGCATAGAGGAAGATATAGATCCTGATTGCGGTACTATCCTGGCAGATCCTACCAACATGCATCAGGTGATTGTCAACCTCTGTACCAACGCCCTGCATGCCATGAGCGACGAGAAGGGAACGCTTGGTGTGAGCCTGCAGCACTGCGAAGTCAGTGAGACAGATTTTGAGGGAGAAAACAATGTCTCGGCAGGCCCTTTTATTGTCCTCTCGGTCAGTGATACAGGAAGCGGTATGGAACAGAGTACAATTGATCATATTTTTGAGCCCTATTACACCACCAAAGAGGTCGGAACCGGTACAGGATTGGGACTTGCTGTCATCCATGGCATTGTACAAGATGCCCAAGGCTTTATCCGGGTGAAGAGTGAACCGGGAGAAGGGAGTACTTTTGCTGTCTACCTCCCTCTCTTACAGGAAAAAAGTGGTGCAAGGGATGCATCTGTGGATACCGCCCATTTGCAAGGAGGCCATGAACGTATTTTGGTTGTGGATGACGAAGCTTTTCTTGTCCGGGTAACACAAAGACAGCTGGAGAATTTGGGCTATTATGTAACCGGCACAACAGACAGCAAAGACGCCCTGGAAAAGATCCGTACAAACCCGGATGGATTTGACCTGCTCATCACCGACCAGACCATGCCTGGTCTCACAGGTGCAGAACTAGCCATAGCAGTAAAAGAAATCAAACCTACCCTGCCAATTATTCTCTGCACAGGGCATAGCAGCGTCCTCTCCCAAGAACAGAGTCAGACTATAGGTATTGCCAGATATATTGGTAAACCAGTTATAGGCAATGCACTTTCCGATGCTGTTCGGGAGGTGCTAGACGAGAAGTAGAAGGTTGTAATGAAGGCTATCAATGGCAGTCACATGATGTTGTTCGCTAATATCAGGTTTAGGCTGCTATTGTATCTGGTAATAAATAGATTCCTATAAAGAGAGTTTGATTGTGTTGGTCTCAGACGCTTGCAAATCCGCTGCGCCCTGAAAGAAGTGCTCTTGGGGTATCACAGCCCCTGCATACGTCTGCTTCCGGCACCGTGCGGGAAGAAGACTCCCGCTGCGGCCTCCAGAAGCCTGCAGGGCCGTTGCTAGGCTACCCTTTCGTGCTTATCGAAGTTTCGTTCCTTGTGGCAAGTTGGTTGCTTTTTTAAAGATACAGTTCGGCTACGCCTCACTGCAACCAACGACAACAACCCAAAATCACTTGGCATCATGCTTCAAGGCTACTATTCTTATTGATAACAGTGCCCAGTCCCCTGGTAAAAACATGCTCTTCACTACGTCTAAGCCTTCTTGTTTTTACGCACTAAAAAATCATGCCCTTCCCATTCAACCAAACCTCATCAAACCTATTCTGAGCTTGTTACTCTTCTTCAAAAACGCGGGATGATTATTCCGGATGAAGAACGTGCAAAAAGAAAACCTTCCCAAATCGGATATTATCGTCTGAGTGGCTTCCGGTATCCCTGCCGAAAAGTTAAAGCGGATAGAGACGGGGAGTGCGTCGTGGACGACAAAGGGAAACATCCCTTACATGAAGATGCATTCCAGGAAGGTACGAATTTCGATTCCATCATAGACTTATACCTGTAATTATTTTTTCTAGTGCATAATATTCCACAACAAGGCTTGGCAAAAGACACCTTTCCCCCAAATGTCGCAACACATACCTGTTAGTAACCATTATCTAACAATAGCAGTTCTCTTTTTTGTTGACTTTCTATTTAATGCTTCTATTATGTGTAAATGCACGAGCAGCAAGCACAAAAACAAATCTGAAAAATATACTATTACGGCCTATTGATTCACTATACATTATGGCCCAAACGAAACTTCATCATGAAGGGGAGAATGAATGAAAGTAAAATATGCAGGCGTAGTCATGGGTATAAGTTCCAGCCTTATAGTTATTGCATCACTGGCATTTGGAATGGAGGTAGATAAAAAGCAATATCCATATGACCCGTCACTTATCCAGTGGGAAAAGTCAGCGGCTGAATTTACTGATCCGGAGACCTGTGCCGAGTGTCACCCTCAACAATACGAGGAATGGCGTGGTTCCATGCACTCCACAGCCTTTCAGGATCCAATTTATCAGGGAGAGCTGAGGCTGGCCATTGAGGCTGTGGGCCATGATGTTGCAAAACAGTGTGAAGGGTGTCACACCGCAGCAGCTGTAGTCACTGGAGAAATAAAAGGAGCTGGTCTGAAAGACTTGAGCCCTCTTGCTATGGCCGGTGTTTCCTGCGATGTCTGCCATTCCATAAAAGGTCATACCCACTGGCAGACTCCCACCCATCAACCTGAAAATGGCTCCATGATCCTCTCTCCGGGTAAAGAGGTGGACGGAGAAGTCATTCTGACCAAATACGGGCCTTTTGCACCTGATGAGGATTGTGGAGATGGTTTTCATGAGTGCGTAGAGTCCCCCCTCCATTTAAAAACAGAACTGTGCGCTTCCTGTCACCAGATCACCCATTATGAGAAACACACACCTCTGGAAATGACCTACACAGAATGGAAAAACAGTACCTACGCAGCCAAAAACATCAATTGCCAAGACTGCCATATGGTAGAATTGGAGACATTCAAACGTTCCGCAGATAGCTTCCAGAAACCTGTGCGTGGTGAGTATCATCATTATTTTAATGGTGCTAATTTTCTGATGTATGCACTCACAGAAATGGCAGCTAAAAAAGTTGGAGATGAAGAACTGGCTGTCAGTGCCCGTCAAAAATATGAGATGGCCGTAGGACGGTTACAGGCAGCAGCTGAACTGGATATCGACCCCATCTATCGGGACGGGAAACTGGCTGAGGTGAAGGTCCGTGTAAACAACAGACGTGCCGGGCATAATCTTCCAACTTCACTGACAAATATTCGCCAGATGTGGCTCGAAGTGACAGCCACAGATGCAGTAGGAAAAGTTGTGATGAGTAGCGGACATGTTGATAAAAAAGGAAAACTTCCCGAAGAAACCAGACGATTTAACTCCGATGGAATGGGCGATAACATGCATTTTGCCATTGACCCCTGGGAAATAGTTAGTTTCTCCAAACATGACACCATTCCCCCTAAAGGCTATCGTGAGGTGCATTATGGTCTGAGCAGTGACAGTAACGGACCGATTTCCTTGAACGTAAAACTTCGTTTTCGCCAGGCTAATCAAAAGGTTGCTGAAAAACTCCTCAGTCACCTCCCTGACGATATGCACCTCGATGTCATATACGGTATCAAAGAAGTGCCGCCGGTACCCATCATTGATATGGTTGACAACACTCTGGTAATCGAAACAGAGAAAAAATAACTTACTACATGTGGTGCTGAAAAAGAGGACTTCTGGGAAGCCGACTAAAGATGTAATCATAAGGCAGAGTCACTACGGTGATTCTGCTTTTTTTTATCGCTGCTACCGCTAATCGCCAGTGCAAGCTCTACAATTCAATACAATTCTAATCTATTACACGACTTCTTTCTGGTACACACCTATCTGTAGAGAGGAAAAGAGTAAAATAAAGATGGATTGCCACACCTTTGAAACCAAATGACCTTGGACGTGGCGCACCACCGTGTTCAGAAATCTTGTATTTTAATCCAATACACCTTTTGCTAATTCCCAAACAACCCCTTTAAGCCCTTCTCTATCAAACTCTTGCTCGAATCCTCTTCGCCATTCTCCTCGCCATCCGTTTTGTCAGTTTTAAATTGTTTCTGTAATTCGTTCATCAGAAGTGATGAAGCTTCAGCCTTAAAAAGTTCCACAACATCAGCCTCTTGTTTTACATCCGAGAATTCCCCTTTAATCCTGTACGGAATAACAAACTTACTATACTCACTTTTTCCAGATTTCAGGTCCCGATCCACCCCCCTGAGAACTGATACTTTCAACAGGTAGTCAATATACTCATGTACTAAATCAACCTTTCCCGCTCCCGTAACTTTTAGCAAATCAGATTCAGCCTTCAGATCAGTGTTTTCAAAAACTCCATCTTTAATGGTACCAATCGCATCAATTCTGGCAAATCCGGTTGGCTCGTCCTTTGCTGTCTGTACCAATGGTTGTTTCTCGTAAATAGCCTTCGCCTGACGCACAACCTCCAGAATATGAAGCTTTTTCACTACTCCATTTTGAAGGGCAAGCTCCATTTTGCCATTGGAATGACGAATAAGCTGCTCTTTGACATTTCCTTTTGTAGTAAGGTCCAGGGATAAAACAGCGGCACCAGTCACCTCTTCTTTTCCTGTCATGTCGTTGAGTAGCGGGCCTATCTGGACGTGATCAATATTTCCCTTTACTGAAAGATCTGGCAATTTTCCTTGAACATTCAAATTCACAGCAGCAGTAATGCTACCATCATATAATTTTGCTTGAAACGGCTGCAACTGCAGCTGTCCATCCTTTCCCGATGCTTTGAGTTCAACCTGAGAGAGATCAGCACCTTTAAGTTTCATTGCATCCACACTCAGATCAATTGTAAACTGCAGTTTTCGCAGAGACTCCACCGGAAAAACAGGCTCCAATGAAGATGCTTTCTTTACTGCCACAGCACCTGACTCCTTCCCGGACTCCTTCCCTGACTCCTTAACCTGAGCGTCTTCTTGAGTATCATCAGTGCTTACGGATTCAATTTCAGGAACAACGGTTGCGTAGGAATCAAAATCAAGACGATCAAAATGCATAGTGAAGTCATAAGCAGGATTGCTTGGATCAACGAGTACAAAATTCCCGGTCCCATGAGCCCCATCAAGTAAAACATCAATGGAAGAGACTGCAATTTCCTCCATACTACCAGCGAACTCACAGGAAAACCCAACCTGCTGCAAAGCAGAATCATTCTTCCAGACGGGCTGAGGCAATTTGTTCTCTGTCAAAAAGGCAGCAAGAGAAAATTCAGGCACAAGAAGCTTTCCCTTAAACACAGGAGCAGAGTAATCACTGATCTCTGCATCAAGACGAATGGCCATATCACCACTGCTCAACTGAAGTTCCTTGAGTGAAACATTTTTCTTTTCCAGGTCAACAAACAGGTTTCCGGCAAATTCCACACTGCTGTCAGGCAGGCCAAGAGCTTTAACAGAACTGTGAAACGCTATATTATCGAGCTGCAGAGTCTTGCCCGAAAGAATAAAGGTGATATCAGTGTCCAGCGAATTGTCGAGGGAAAGAGCGCTATTGTTCTTCCCTGAGGAAGTGATTAAAAATTTCGATTGCAGGTGAAAAGATTGCCCATCCAACACATGTCCGGTCTGCAAACTGAGATTTTTTACTTCATATATTTTTTTCTCCTGCTGGTCTTCATAGCGAAGGGTCAGCCGGCTTATATCAACAGCACCAAGTTCCAGGGTTGGACTCTTTCCAACTGTATCCTTCCCCTGCACAGGAGGTGCAGAATCGACCGGATTTTTTTCCTCTGTAGTAGGTGATGACGCAACCTCCGTTGTTACAGGCGCTGCTGCTTCCCAGTTCCCTCTACCAGACGTATCACGAACCAGAGAACAGTAGACGCCATGAAGCTGCACTCCCTGAACAACAAGACGTTTATCTTTTATCAGAGGCAATAGAGATAATTCTACTTGTACCTCCTCGCTGCTAAGAAGTGGTATGCCGGAAGAATCCAAGGTAGAGAGGACCTGAATCTGTCCAAGAGAAAACAGGACATCAAGACGTGGAGATATCTGCAGTGTGATATCTCCCGGTATTTCAAGACGGAATCCGCTCTGTTTATAGACCTGATCAGATATTTTATCCTTGTAATCATTGGGATCAAGCACCATGGGCAGTACAATAATCAACCCCAGAAAAACAGTCCCACAGACTACCAGTATGCCACCTGCCCACTTTATTAACCGCTTCATAAAAAAATCCTATCAGTTAGTTTTGTCTATCCCAGTAGTGCCCGGCTAAAAATCCGGGTAGCTCAAACTGGGACTCCTTGGAATAAAACAATCACTTCTTCAGCTACACGTTACAACCAGAAGTAGTGTTTGAGGAAGCAATACAATATCAAATGACGTATCCTACTGAAATGAGATTCCACAATAAAATCCAGATAAAAAGAATACATTTTGAGTAAGGTTATAATTATTACATTTAAAAAGCCAGTAGATATTTTTTCAAATCCATTGCTGAATGAATTGCCAGGACTATGGGTTCAATTGAAAGAATGGAAACTCAACGGGCTGTTGTGTAATCGTTTATTCCTCAAATACCAGACTTGACCATAGTTCATATCAAAGCTATTAAAATGACTTGAAAATGAAATTGTTTCATTAGTACAATTTAAGCCAGAGCGACCCATCTTAATAAAGATGCTGCAATTATAAGCTGAACAGTCAAAAGGATTATTACAATGAGCTTTACAGAAAAACAGCTAGAACTGATTGACACGTTTCAGAAAACTGAAAAAACCACCTTATCCCCCAACGAAACGATTTCAATTGCAGAGGGAAAGACAACGGTAGAAGAGCTAAAAGCATCATCAAACAAATTATTGAATTTTCTCCTGATTGCTAATACCCTCTACAGATCCGGTTACCCCATCATAACTGATCAGTACTACGATATACTTCACGCCAACTTTGCTGTAATCCATCCAAACCACCCTTTCCTGTCCAAGGTAGAGCCTGAAGCTGAAGCACTCTCAAATGACAATTACAGAAAGGTATTATTACCACAGAGAATGCTATCAACAGAAAAAGCCTACCGCCCGGAAGATATCGACAAATGGCTGAAACGCATTGAAAAATGTGCTGAGACACTAGATATAAACAGCAACACTATTACTTTTAAAATCACTCCTAAGCTTGATGGTTTTGCCGCATTTGATGATGGTGATCATCTTTACACTAGAGGGGATGGCATCAAAGGGACAGATATAAGCCATGTCTTCAAGCGCGGTCTAGATGTGGCAGCGGGTGCAGAGAGAGGTATGGGAGCTGGAGAAATCGTTATCAGTAAGAGTTACTTTGACAAACATCTATCGAATCTGTACGAAAACACACGTAATATCCAAGCTTCTATTCTAGCCGAAAAAGAGATGGATGATTCAATACTTACGGCCATTCAAAAGGGTGCCGCAGTTTTTTACCCATTTGCCTCACTCCCTGGACCGACAGTAGATCGCCAGCAAGTAATGGATTACTTGCAAGATACAGCAGACGATTTAAGAGACTCCATTGACTACGACACCGATGGTTTAATTCTAGAGACAACAGATGAGAGAATAAAAACGACCCTGGGCTCCACCCGCCATCATCACAGATGGCAAATTGCCTTTAAGGAGAATACAGAATTTTCCATTGTGGAAGTTGTTAGTGTTGAACCGAACACTGCCCGGACCGGCCGTATAACTCCTGTTGCCCATATCGTTCCAACCAAATTAAGTGGTGCAACTATTAGCAAAGCTACGGCTCATCATTATGGTTTGGTCAAAAAGCTTGGGATTGCCAAAGGTGCAAAAGTAAAATTGGTCAGATCCGGCCTGGTGATCCCAAAGATAGTTGAAGTCGTCTCTCCCAAACAACCTGTCTTTCCTTCCACGTGCCCAAGCTGCCATTTACCGGTAACCTGGGATGGTGACAACATCTACTGCACCAACAGCTTACATTGCCCAGCACAGGCCGAAAACTCACTAATTCATTTTTTTAAAACTCTGGGCACTGCCGATGGTTTTGGACCAAGTTGTATAGCCACCCTTTACAAAAACAATTATCGGGATATTTTTGGAATTTATCACCTCACTAAAAATGATTTTGAGGCAATAGGATTTGGCCCAAAGGTTTCAGCCAACCTGGAAAAGAATTTACTCCTGAGCCGTCAACGGGACGTTGAAGATTGGCGCTTTCTTGCCGCCTTTGGTATCAGACACCTTGGAACAGGGAATAGTGAACGAATATTACTTCACCACGACCTTGACAATATTTTCACGTTAACAACGGCTGATCTCCAGCAAATTGAAGGCTTTGCCCTTAAATCTTCCGATATTATTATTTCAGGACTCAAGGCAGCTCAGAAGGATTTCTTTTCTGTCCTCAACCTGGGCTTTCAGATAGATAAAACCCAAAAAACGACAGAAGCCTCCCCACTAACAGATAGCCCTATACAGGGTAAATTGATTGTATTCTCCGGTGCCATGAAAAGTGGTCCAAGATCAAAATTGGAAAGTAATGCAAAAACACTCGGAGCAAAAACCGGTAAATCCGTAACAAGTAAAACTGATTATCTGGTGGCGGGGGAGAAAACAGGACAGAACAAAATGAGAGCCGCAGAGAAGAATGGTGTAACGATATTAAAAGAAGAGGACTACTTACAATTGATTTCAAAATAACTTTTTCCGGATTGTTATTACCTACAATCAGTCTAATCACCATTTATCTGAGATATTGAGCAGCCGTTACATCATTTTCGACACTCCCCTCTCCAGTAGCAGGATAGAGTGGTACGTACCGGAGAGCATGGCATTCAATCCATCCAACTCACCACCCAAATATCCAAAAAAGCGAGACTACCTGCAGGTAGTCTCGCTTTTTCTTCAATATCCTAAACTGCAGCAACTGCGACAATTACCACAACCACACTACCACACAGAAAACACAACTCATCCAGCCCCGACTAATACGAAAACGTGCTCGTCTATTTCGGAGGACTTAGCAAAGTTCCAGCTTTGGCAATATTCTCATGCGGTACTTCATCAATAAAAATCAGGATTGTTTCTGGTGGCTTCCCAACTTCCTTAGCAATCACATCGGTAACACCCTTACAGATATTACTCTTTTGATCTTTGCTAAGCGTTCCGGCTACACGAATATTCACATAAGGCATCTCGTTACTCTCCTTCAATATTTTTCATTCAGATAAACAAAAACGAGCTACATCATCCGGGAGTTGCCGAACATCAAGCCCGAGACCATTTGCAAGTTCGTTCAATTGAACAATCGTGCAGTTAATAAATTTAACAGGTAGGGTTCTCCCAGCCGCAGCTCTCCCTTTCTCCAAAAAAACCAGTAATGCCTGAGCTGCTGTTTTTTGAAAAAGAGCATAATCAACGGATTGCCTGAGAGCAAAATCCTTACAACGCTCCCAGTTATAGAGCGTTCTTAACACACCACGATATATGGTTTTATGAAAGTTATCCACAGTGATATCACGAAGAACAATTTCCTGACACCTCTGAACCGCAGCGTCTTTTAACTTTACAAGCTCCTCTTCACTTAGGCTCAACCGTGGCCCGTCGCTCTCTTGGCACAAATAATAAAGCGATGAGTGAAAAGCAATCTCTGGAATTTCACCGGAATGACGTACCATAAGCCACTCATCGGCAAGCAGCTCTATACGTTCCTCTCCGGTCACTGTTTTTTTTCCAAATCAAAAACTGAACGAAAGAGATCCACCTTCATTTCCGATTGATCCTTACAGCTTTCACTCCTTAAAAACAACATGGGATCATGAAGAAGCTTTGAGACTATGGCACCCGCCATCATCTCCACACTTTTCTGCTCTTTAGCACTTAAATCCAATCGCGGCAACGTTCGCTCAAGCTCCATTTTCGCAATCAGATCCCCTTTCTCCCGCAAAGCAGCAAGGGTTGGGGTGATAGCCAGCCCCGCCAGCCAATCCTTAAATTTTAAGGATTCTTCATCTACTATACGACTGGCCTTAATGGCCTCTTTATCCCGTTCAGCCTTATTCAGCTCAACCACATTATTCAAATCATCAATATCGTAAAGATACACATTGTCCAGATCATTTAACCCTGGATCGAGATCTCTTGGAACTGCAATATCAATAAAAAACAGAGGCTTATTCCGACGATTGCGCATTAAAGGCTTCACGTCATCTTTAAACAGAATAACTCCAGGTGCCCCGGTGGAACTGACGATAATGTCAACCTGTTCCAGCTGCTCATGCAACTCATCCAGACCAACCGCACGCCCGTTAAAGCGTTTTGCCAGATCAAGTGCATTTCCAAGGGTTCTATTTGCAACCACAACATCTTTAGCACCATTCCCCACCAGATGTTCGGCGGCAAGTTCTGCCATCTCACCAGCACCAATCAGCAGCACCCGTTTATTCTCCAGTGACGAAAATATTTTTTTGGCAAGCTCAATAGCAGCATAACTGATAGAAACAGCAGAAGACCCAATTTGAGTCTCACTCCGCACCCGCTTGGCCACGGAAAAGGACTTATGTAGAAGTTTATTCAGGATAGGCCCCGTACACTTCTGTTCGGAAGACCAGCGGTACGCCTCCTTCAACTGCCCCAGAATCTGCGATTCACCCACTATCATCGAGTCAAGACTTGCCGCAACCATAAACAGGTGATGGATGGCCTCTTCATTTCGATAACAGTAGAGATGCTTCTTGTACTGATCGGGGCTAAGAGCGTCGCCAAAAAGAAACTCTGCCAGCCTCTTCTCCACATCATCCCCGTCACGGGCTGAGACTAATATCTCAACACGATTACAAGTGGAGAGAAGATAATACTCCCGTAAACCATCAATTTTCCCAAGGGCCTGCAAGGGCTCCTCATAACCGCTACTGAGTGCCAGCTTTTCACGCACTTCAAGAGGGGTATTCTTATGGTTAACCCCTAGCAGCAGAATTATCTCACTGGGCATAACTGTGTACACCCCCAAGCAGATAGTTCACTCCCCAAAGAGTGAAAATTACGGCACTGAAACCAATAATAGACATAACTGCGGCCCGCTTACCGCGCCACCCTAAAGTAAAACGCTGATGAATCTGAGCAGCATAGAGGAACCAGGTAATAAGAGACCAGGTTTCCTTTGGATCCCAATGCCAATAGGTTCCCCATGCCTGCCTCGCCCAGACGGAACCGGTGATGATCCCCAGAGTAAGAAGACCAAATCCAGCGGTTAAACAGTGATTGTTGAGCTGATCAAGTGAATCAAGCGATGGCAGCCTGCTAAAAAAGAACCCGAACTTCTTAGATTTGAGTTCACGCTCCTGCAATAAATACATTATGGCGCCACAGAACGCCAATGCCAGAAAGCCATAGGCCATAACAGCAACACCCGCATGAACAGGCAGCCATAGTGACTGCAGAGCCGGGGCAAGCGGATGAAACTGCCTAGACACCGTGGCAGCAATCAGCAGCATAATAAGAACAAGCATTGAAACAAATGTTCCAAAATTTCTCACCGAATAGCGCCAGTGAAAAGACAGGTAGGCCCAAGTAACCGACCACGCAAAAAAGACAACGGCCTCATGCTGAGATGTAATGGGCGTGTGACCTGCAATTATATAGCGCGAAAAAATATACAAACTCTGCAGGATGCCTGAGCCAAGAAAGATCATTCGTGCAATCCTGCGCAGTTTCTCCCGCTGACTGAAGAAAAACACAAGATACATCGCACTGGCCACAAAGCTGACAACCAGAACACTATTAAATAAAAGATAGTTGATTTCACTCAACATAGTTAAAACTCCCAGGGGATTGGTACATCAAACCATCTATTCCTTATGATAATTTTGTATATTTTCCACCAGACGAGAAACATCAATTTCCACGGGAAGAATCTCCCGCAGCAGTTTCTTCAATATGTTCCACTGTTTCTCTTTAATACTGAGTAGAATTTCACTATCAAGTATTTTTTCAAAGAGTCTTTTATGCTCAGCAGGACTATCGCTGGAAGCAACAACAGTCCCGCGAATATCTGTCATCATTGCCACCAGCTGACCGTACTCTTGCCCATAGAGAGCTTCAATCTCTTTCTTAATCCGTGCAGCAAGTGCGGGGCTTCCTCCTCCGGTTGCCACCGTAAAGAGCAATTCTCCCTGGCGAAAAGAAGCGGGAACCTGAAAGGTGCAGGCATTCGGCATATCAACAACATTCACCAGAGCCTCTGCACCATTCGCCTCTTTTACTATCTGCTTTTGAATCACAGGGCTGTCGGTTGCGGCAAAAACCAAGCGTGCACCACCAAGGTCCCCCGTTTCATATTCTTTTCGTTGCCATTCAATTTTTCCGAATCTTGCAAGCCCTTCCAAATGAGAACACAGCTCAGGACTGATTACGCGGACAACTGCCCCGCAGGGAAGAAGAGCATCAACCTTACGACTGGCAACCTGCCCTCCCCCAACAACCAGGCAAGGCATTCCGCTAACATCCAGATTTACAGGATAGAGTGCCATAATAGCCCTAGCAATCGCGTGGAGATGTGAAAAGCATCATTACAAACTATTCCTTTGCCCGCAATCGATTAATAATAATGGTAATATCCTGTCCATCCTTATGAATAGTCTGTTTATTACCGGCAATATTGTATTCATTCTTAGCACGTTCCATAAAAAGCGGTAAACACTTCCTTCGTCCATCATGAGCAAGATAAATCGTTCCACCGGGCTTCAGATAGCGCCTGAAAACATCAAGAAGCGGATCAAAAAACTCTTCGCGAAACAGAACCTCTGCTGCGGTAAGCACATCAAAGGGTTCCATTTCAGGAGGATCCAGCCAGTCGAGGTGGGCACAGTGCACATTGTCCAATCCGGAAGCGGCAACACTCACCTTCTGGAAATCCATTATAATATCTTCATAGTCCGTAAGAGTGACATCGAACCCGCATGCGGCTGCAGTTATACCGGGCGCTCCAAGTCCTGCGCCAATCTCCAGCAAAGTCTGTCCTTCAGGATTGGGAAGGGACGCGAGTGCAGAGGAGAGAATCATGGCTGATTCCCACAATTTCACCCAGAAAGGAAACTCACTCACATCAGCAAAGGGATCCTTACCATCAAGAAACTCCTCGATATCTGCAACTTTCAGCAGGCGGATGGTGTGATCTTTAACTTTCAGTTTATCAAACGTCAGCTTATATTTGCCACGAATACGATTATATATTTCCTGTTCTGCTTCCGGTAATGTCCTGATATCCATAAGATGGTTTACAAACTCGGCTAGTATTTCACAGCAAGGAAACTGAGGGAGACCATTGCTGTAGAATCAATCATATGTGTTTCAAATTCCAAACGTTATACTCTTATGAAGCACAACCTGATTCATAAAAATATTTTTCTGAATTCCTACTGAAAAAAACAAAAAAAGGGCCGATTGATATCAACTATCAATCGGCCCTTCTAAGCTAACTAAAAAACGGGGTTATGTCAATTAGCAACCCTCGATAGCAGCTCCGCCGCTCTTTTTAGCTTTAACTTTTACAGAATCTCCAGCTTTGAGGCTGCTGGCTTTTTTACAGGTCATTGTTACTTTGTCGCCTTCTACTGAATCAACAGTACATTTAACAGTAGCTGCAACAGCTACGGTGCTTACTGCGAAAGTAAGAGCCAATACTACAGATACGATACCTTTTTTCATTGTCTTCTCCTCAATATCAGTTTTTCTTGGTTCTCCGGAACAATTCCAGAATTATACGTCTATGACTTAATGTAGCAATATAAAATTCTACCTAACAATTGTCAACCCTAATCGCTAAAAAAATGAATACTAATTCATTACGCTCTTAATGTCGTTTTCAAGAACAATGTGAGATACATAGCCGGGATAGCGCTTCACCACAGTACCCTGGCTATTGATGAGAAAAGATGTTGGGATTCCTGGAATACCGCCAAAATCTCTCGCTGTTGCTCCACTTGCCATAAGAACCGGATAATTAATTGACCGTTTTTCAACCAGCGTCCGTACCGTCTTTGCTCCACTCTCATCCACGGAAAGCCCAATCACCGAAAAACCTTTACTTTTATATTTATCCTGCAACCGGATCAAATCCGGGATCTCCTGCATACAAGGCGGACACCAGGTAGCAAAGAAGGTGATCAGAAGCGTTTTACCAGAAAACAGTTTACTATCGACAGTATCTCCTGTCACCACATCCGACAGTACAAATGAAGGCATTTTAGACGCAGCACTAGCCGGCTGCACCAAAAGCATCAGCATTAAAAAACCTGCAAACAGCAACCCCAGACGATGGGGAGAATTGATTTTTTTCATAAAAGATCCTTTTTAATTGTTGAATACCTGTTAGCGTTTAATGAAAATTTAAAATACACTAGTATCAAAATATTCAATCTTAGGAGAAAGTCAACCTTCGTTACATATATTTATCGGAGTATCTTCCTAAAAAACCATCGCAAATACCACTGCACGACCGTGTTATGCTACAATTTTTTACGACTTTTCAAAGACAATTCTTTTTTTTAGTCAGAAATGCTGTCCCGATAATCTTTTTATGGTAAAGTAATTCAGTTTTTTACTAGTGCCTGTCAGAAATGAGATTTTTAGGCGTCTCGTTCCTCGCTGACCTCTTCTGAATCGAGGTGCGAGGTAAATTTCACAGCAGACATATACATAATATTCCGAGGATAACATCCCCATAGCAATGAAGAATCAGAACAAAAGTCCATTTATGAGCATTGACTAACTTCTTTTTTGGAATCATCCCCTTTTCCCATGAGCATAAAAAATTTGACATGAACAACTATTTAAGCCTCAAGGCTCTACTCACAGCTATAGCTATTATCTCCCTATCCATATTCAGTTCTTCCCTCAATGCTGCCCAGTTGGTTGACCGAGTCGTTGCAGTTGTTAATGACGATGTAATTACCATGTCTGAAGTAAATATTGAGGGAACAAACTACTTTAAGAAAATCACAGAAAAAGCACCATCAGCACAGGTTGAAGATGCTTTAACTCGGGCAAGATACGAAGTACTTAATAACCTGATTGATAAAAAACTTATCGCCCATGAAGCTGAAAAACAGGGTGTGACAGTCTCCGACGCTGAGATCAAAGCAGCCGCAGAACAGATGCTCAACAGGAACAATATAACCAGAGAGATGCTCGAAATCCAATTGGACCAGACGGGTATGAGCTATGAATCGTATCTCAGCAGCCTTCAGAACCAGATCCTTCAATCAAAACTCGTAAACTACGAAATTCGCTCTAAAATCATCATCACCGACGATATGATTCTCGACTACTACGACACCCACTACACCAAGCATATCAGCGAGGGTGGATACTACCTTATGCAGATGGGATTCACCTGGGGAGAAGTGGGAAATGATCAGTCAACTCCTGTTAAATATGCCGATAAAATGGATGCAAAAAAACGTGCTGAACGTGTTCATGCCCTGGTCACGGGAGGCCAGGACTTCAGAATACTTGCTCAAAAATTCTCAGACCTTCCCTCTGCTGCCGATGGTGGAGACCTGGGTGTCTTCCAGAAAGAGGATATGGCCCCCTATATGCAGGAAGCTGTTCTCGACCTTAAGCCTGGTACCATCAGTGAAGTTATTGAAACCCCTTCCGGTTACCAGTTTTTCAAACTTCTCTCAAGCCAGGATGGCCAGATTGTTGTTCAAGCCTCCTTCGAGTCTGTAAAAGAAGAAATAAGAAAGAAACTCTACGAAGAACAACTCAAGGAACAGTTTGATGAATGGGTTATAGATATAAAGGAAAAGGCCTACATCAAGGTACTTTAGGGAATTAAGCCAGACCACATCTCGTATACATTAAAATAACAAGATGGTTTAACAGCAATTTCCAAAACCATCTCTCCATAGCGTCAAGGTGATCAAAATGTCTGATAAAGACACTCAGGAAGCAATACAAACACTTGGTAATTCTCTCCGCGAGCAGCGTGAGCAAAAAGGAGTCTCGCTGACTGATGTAGCCGAAACTACCAAAATTTCCTTACCAATACTCAAAGCAATCGAAGAGGATAGGTACGAACGCATGCCAGCCGATGCGTTTTGCCGGGGATTCTACTCCATATATGCCAATTTTCTGGAGCTTGATCCCCAGGACATCCTCCAACAATATACAGCAGGTAGAGGCATTGAGCCGAAACCTTCTAAAAAAGCTGTCACACCGTCAGCGAAGGAAAGCCAGAAATTTACAAACTATGCCGAACCTTCTGCCATTTCACCGGCAGCCAGTATGACGTGTTGTACCATAGCTTTTCTTCTTCTTATCTTTGGAGCCTGCTGGTACTTGAATTTCAACCCGATGGATTACATCAGCGGCAAACTGCTTCCACCCCAAACCGCCATCGAAGAAACTGAACAATTTTCTTCCGTTGTGCAACCACTCCCCGAGCCTGTCGAAACACAAACAACAAATGATATCGATGAGCCATCTGTTACAGCCCCCCTTGAAAGTGACAACATCCCCCAACCAGAAACACTTTCCCAGGAAACACCCCCCGATGCGGCAAACGAGGAAGCGAGCATAGAGCTGCCGCCTACAACGGAGGAGAGCCCGTCACTGATCGCACTCTATCATCTTGAAATACACTTCAATAACAGTGGTATACTTAAAGTAACTCTAGATGATGGTTTTGTTCTTGATAAACACTTTCGTGCCGGAGAAACCCTGCAATGGGAAGTGCAGAAAAAAATCATCCTTGACATGCCGGAAACTCTCAGTGGTACCCTGAGTCTTAATGGAATCGAAATACCTCTGCCCGTCGCTGAAAATGGCAGGCGCCTCCTTTCTCTCCCCGAGGATCTTTTAGACTAAAAAGGAAGTGGGCAATAAACAACAGGCTGAATCTGCAGCCATCGTCCTCGACTGTCGTGATCATGGAGAATCAGATCTGATCGTTACGTTTTTTTGCGAGCATCACGGCAGGTTGACTGGTATTGCAAAGGGTGCTAAACGCAGCAAAAAACGCTTTGTGAACAAACTGGAAATCTTCAGTTCTCTGCGCATTCTTCATACTACTCCGCAAAATAACCGCCTAGCCTTTATTGCTGAAGCTGAACTGCTTGACGGTTTTCTCAGCCTGCGTGAAAATATTTCCTGCTATGCCACTGCCAGTATTGTCAGAGAACTCACCCTGCTGGCCACCAAGGAAGTTGAAGGTGACAAGGAGATCTACCCTCTTCTGGTATGGGTTTTCAGCAGCTTAAACAATGCACAGCCCCCCACTCTATCACTTATTTTTTTTCTAATTCGTTTTTACACAATTATTGGCTACAGCCCGCAACTAGCACACTGCCTTGGCTGCAACAAAGAAATTCAGCCGGAGGAAACGTACACTTTTCACATTACTAGCGGAGGCATTCATTGCAGCATATGCAATAGAAAAGCACCACAAAATGGCATCAGACTGTCACAGGGTACGATACGCTCTCTCTCCACAGCCATCAATCAGCCACTAGAACGTCTCCACCGCCTGCAGCTTTCAGAGAATAGCCGTCGGGAAGCCCTCTCCTTCCTTCACTCCTACGGCCGTCAGCTTTTTCAACGGGAAATAGTCTCCTGGGATTTTTTAGAAAAGACTTACAACACCTGAAAACAGCCAATTCCATTACTACAATTTTCTACTCATCACAGTAGCGAATCTCTCCACTGTGCTCCACACTGCTGCTCCCATCATCATGCTGTAAGATAAGCCCCCCATCAACCGAGATATCACGAACCACAGCCTCATACTGAGGACTTTCCACCACATCGTAGCCAAAGAGTACCCGCTTTCCTAGTGTGTCGGAGAGTTCTTTCCAGCGTTTGAGGATGGGATGTTCCTCTTCATACTCATCCCTGCCACCACTTGTCAGCCACCGCTCCTCTTCATAGAGAAGCAGTCCTGTATAATAACGCAGCTTCGCCAGAAACGAGAGGGCAAAAGAAGCTGCAGCCACCGGATGCCCCAGCACCTGAGCCACTGAAATAGCAGTTTCCTGCAGTTCCGGAGGAAATTCGCTGTTATTAAGGTTTAAGCCAAAGCCAAGCAGATGATATTGTTCTCCATATACCGGACTGCGAAACCCTTCAATAAGAAAACCAGCCTGCTTCTTTCCCTGTAAAAGCACATCATTCACCCAACGAAGGGTAGCTCCTGAAGCGCCGACCTGATGCAAAGCTTCACAGCATGCAATACCTGGAATCAAAGGGAGAAAATTTCGAAATGGCGGAAGAAAGGTATCGGCAAGAATCAGACAACCCCACACACCCCCAGGAGGTGCATGCCAGGATCTATTAAACCGTCCCTTGGAAAAAGAAAGAGAAGACGCAAGAATCACACTGCCATTGGCAACGGATTTCCCTGATCGTTCCTGACTGGAAATATATTCACGCGCCGTATCCATGGCACGATCAAGAGATGGGTAAACACGGATAACAGAACCGACATAGGCTCCATATCGAAAAATTATTTCACAATCCAGCTCACTCGTGTCTTTACGCTGAGGCAACTCAACAGTTGCAACATAATCATCAAGAGTAGATGAACTGAGAAGAGTTAAATGATCCAAGATTTAGTCAATCTTGGAAAGAGAAAGGAGTGAAAAAAATATGAGGGAAACTAAACCTCATTTTGGTGGTTGTCCCAGTCGGCCTTAACCCGGGTAATAATTTTTTTAATAAGAGGCAACTTATCAGCAGGACAAACACCAATCAAAGGATCTCCCTGGTCAACAGACAGTCCCGGTGTAAAATAGACAGAATGGATCACACCTTTTGCGCCGCTGTAATAGACAGGAGTATCCCGTTTCATCAGGGACATAATAATAATCTCATCACCCGGTTTAACAGAAACCTCACGGGCACCTTTTTTCTCAATTCGTGATTGCACGTCCGGTGAAAAAAAGTATTTTGCCCGCTCAGGTGCCGGAAAAACATACAAAACTTCCTTAAGGATAGACTCTATAATCTCTTTTTTCTTTAAAGGATGACGAATGGTCATCAGCTTCTCGCCAGCTTCCACAAAACATCCTTCATGTTCACTGTTGAGAGAAGAGACCACACCATTGGTCGTTGCCGTGATTTTTTTCGGATTCCTTTCTCGTGTTATCTCAAAAAGAGCTGTTCCCAGAATATGTTTCCATTCACCGCTGACAGCATCAATTGTACTGCCTTCCTCGACAAGAAAACGTATCTCCCCTGTATGGCTCGCAAAGACATCCACGTATTCATATGGATCGGAATGATACTTCCCAAGGATTTCGTCAAAATCTATTTCGTCAGACATCGTATATTTTCTGTATTTTTATTAGTGCTTAGTGCCATGTCCATCAACGGGTGCAGGAGCACCATGCCCAGCCGGTGCCGCGTGATGAACCTTGGCTTTTGGCGCCTTGGCTATCTGCATATCGACAATCTGGCAATTGGAACGAACAACACTACTACTGATAAACTTTTTATTGTTAAAAGTGAAATTACCCTTTTCCTGTGCCTTCACTGTATCATAAACTACCCACTTGTCTCTACCCTGTTCAAGACCTGCTTCATCAAAAAGAGTACAGAGGATAGATATATTTTTTATATCATGACCGCCCTTGTTTTCAATAGAAAAAGCAGCATCAACCATATGACCTTCCTTGGGAACCTTGACAGCAGCCTGAACAAGAGACACTGAGTGCAGCAACTCCTCGGCGGATTCAGAAACTGTTATCTCAGGCAGCAACACTCCGCTCAATCCGGTGGACGACGCATTAATTTTCGTTACAGCAAAGGCAACGAGACAAAGGATGACTGCACTTAAACCGATATTTCCCCAGAACTTACCATTCATACCACTTCCCCCTCTTCCTGAATAACTAAAGCCATTATGTGACAATGCCAACTAAAAACCTATTTTATACTGATATAATCCTGTGATGGCAAGCCTATTCGTATGGACTTCCATGTGATTTTGAGCTTTATCCTCCCAACAGACAATGCTATAAGGAGGAAATAAATACTGTAGCACGAACATACATAAACAGGAAAGACCAGACACCATGCAAGAAAAACGAAACAGTAGAGATTCACTTTTTGATGTGGAACAGATCAGTGAGGATTTTATCTTCAACGAACGGGTTGCAAGAGTTTTTGATGATATGCTCGATAGATCCGTTCCTTTTTACCATGAAGTTATCCTCGCAATTGCCAGAATTTTTCGCTCCACTCTAAAGGATGGGGATAGCATTGTAGACCTCGGTTGTGCCACTGGTGCCACCCTTTTAAAGCTGAGCAGCCTTCTTGAGGAAAAAGATTTTCACTACACCGGTATCGACAATTCACAAGCCATGCTTGACCAGGCAAGGCTCAAAGCTGAACTCTTCTCCAAACAGGATCGTCTGAAGTTTATCAATGAAGATATTACGGAGGTGGAGCAACCGAACACCTCAGCCTTTATCCTCAACTACACTTTGCAATTTATCCGCCCCCTTTATAGGGAATCTTTTCTCAAACAAATTTATGCGAATTTAGTTCCCGGAGGCATCTGTATTTTAAGTGAAAAAACAATCTCCCACCACCCGGGACTCAATCGAAGTTACATCGACATTTACCACCAGTTCAAGAAAGAACGCGGATACTCCGAACTTGAAATTGCAAGAAAACGGGAAGCTCTGGAAAATGTGCTGATTCCCTGTTCCACCGGGGAAAACCGGACTATGCTGCAATCCGCTGGTTTTAGAGAAGTTGAACCTTTTTTTCAGTGGTTTAACTTTGTCTCCTTTCTTGCGATCAAACCACTCTCCTGATAACCACCATGAATTATATAGACTACCTCCCCTCCTCCGCACTCTCAGACAAAATCATTCAAATCCACAACGATAAGCAACAGTGGATCAACCAAAACAAAAAAGGATTCCTCCGCTATCGACGTCCCTTTGAAGGACTGAAAAAGTTTCCGGCAGTAGCTGTCGACTGCAGTCTCGATGCCGTTAAAATCGGAGATGCAAGTGAAGTCTCAAAGGATGACCTGTGTATAGTCGAATCCCATCTACGCACTTTCAGCCCATGGCGTAAAGGTCCGTTTTCTGTCTTTGGAATTGACGTTGATTCGGAATGGCAAAGCCAGCGAAAATGGCAGCGCCTGCTTCCAAAACTTCCCGACCTCAAGGATAAAGTGGTGGCTGACATTGGGTGCAGCAACGGCTACTACATGTTCCGCATGACACCCTACAAACCAAGGCTTGTCCTCGGTCTCGAACCATCCGTCCAGCATTACTACTGTTTTAAAGGATTAAACAGTATGGCGAACCGGCAGAATTTGAAAATTGATCTTCTCGGAGTGGAACACCTGCCGCTGTTTCCAGAGTGTTTTGATGTGCTCTTTCTTATGGGAATCATCTACCACCGGAGTTCCCCCGTGGATACCCTGCGTGATATCTACTCTTCTTTAAAAAGTGGTGGAACGCTTATCCTTGAATCCCAAGCCATTCCGGGAACGGATGAAACCGCCCTTTTCCCTGAAAAAACGTATGCCAAAGTGCCGGGGACCTACTTTGTTCCCACTGGTAACTGCTTAAAGAACTGGCTTGCTCGTGCCGGATTCTCAGAAGTTGAACTTTTCTGTCAGCATCCAATGTCAAGCGTGGAACAACGACGGACGAACTGGATGGAATTTGAGTCCTACTCCGATTTTCTCAACCCGGAAGCCCCTTCAAAAACCATTGAAGGCTATCCGGCCCCTGACCGTGTTTTTATCATTGGGCGTAAAAAATAACCACTCATGCCAGCTTTTCTTGCCTTTGGTTACAAGTATGGTAAACTTGCAATTAAATTGTCTTTTAGACATAATGGTTTTGTGGAAAACTCATTTGCAGGGAGCAGATAATGGATCAAAAAAAATGTACACTCTACAGCGGTGGCCTTAAAGGTGCCGAAGCAACTTTTGGCGAATCAGCGGAAAAACACGGTATCAAGGAAATTATATATACCTTTGAAGGCCATAAACTTAACCGCAATAAAAACTCTGTAACTCTGACCAAAGATGAGCTGGAACGTGGTGACATTTCGATGGAACTTGCATCACGGATGCTCAATCGAACCTACTACGAAACTGAAAAAATCCGAAAAGTCCTCCAGACAATTTTCCATATGGTCAACAACGGCCATCAGGTCTTTGTTATTGGAACAATTATGGACGACGACTCTGTTAAAGGTGGAACTGGATGGGCTGTTGAACTGGCTAAACTCTTTAACCGCCCCCTCCATGTTTTCGATCAGCCAAAAAAACAGTGGTTTACCTGGAAAGATGGTGAATGGAAAGAAGACACTCCTCTTATTGAGTATGATACCTTTGTCGGTTCCGGAACCCGCTATCTCAATGATGCCGGCCGTGAAGCCATCGAAGCTCTGTTCGACGATTCCTGCGCAGCACAGCAAGAGCAATAATCATGGCAACAGACTGTCTGTTTTGCAAAATAGCAGCGGGAGATATCCCAGCTGAAAAGCTCTATGAAGATGACGAGATGCTTGCCTTTCGTGATATTGCCCCCCCAGGCACCCGTCCATTTTCTGGTGATTCCTAAAAAACATATTCAGGACCCCGGAGGAGTAGCAACTGAGGACGAAGGCCTTATCGGCAGGATGATGCGAACCGGATCAAAAGTTGCCAAAGAAAATGGCATTACTGATTTTCGTCTAGTTTTCAACAATGGAGCAGATGCCGGACAGACCGTTTTCCATATTCACATGCATGTCCTTGGCGGACGAGCCCTAAGCTGGCCGCCAGGCTAACCAAGGCACTGTCCTTTCGTTCGGTCATTTCCGTCCGTAGAAGCCTCAACGCTCCTTTGGCCAGAAACGACCGGACGAAACTACGATACCTGCGGCTAATTACCGCTTTCTTTTTTCTCCTCCAGCTCATCCCATCGAGCATACAACTCTTCCACTTCTCTTTTGGCCCGTTCAAGATCTGCCCAAACAGACTCAAGTAATTGCGGATTGGCCATTGTTTCAGACGAATCCATAAGGAGCTGCAGTCGTTCCTGTTCCTCCTCGCCTTCCATGATTCTCTCTTCTATCTGGTCATATTCACGCTGATCCATATAGGAAAGCTTACCCACTTTCTTCTGTTTCTTTTTTTGAAGAATATCAGAAGTGTTTTTCGCTGCTACTGAAGAAGATGCACCTTTTTTTCGCCCCCGAAGATCAGCCAGCCATTGTTGGTAATCGGCATAAAAAGTAACACCACCGTCCCCATCAAAACCGAGCACCTGATCACAAACAGAATCGAGAAGAAAACGATCATGGCTCACCAAAACAAGTGCTCCGGGAAAATCCAGCAAACTCTCCTCCAGGATATCCAGTGATGGAATATCAAGATCATTGGTCGGCTCATCAAGCAATAAAATATCAGCAGGCTGCCGCATAAGTTCTGCAATCAGAATCCGGGCCTGCTCACCACCGGACAATTGTCCCACAGGAGTTTCAAGCTGATCTGCTCGAAAAAGAAAGCGCTGTGCCCAGGAAACAACGTGATAGGACGCTTCTCGAAAGATAATAGCATCGCCATCTGGAGAAAGGGCCTGACGCAGCGTTATTTCCGGATCAATTGACTCCCGCTTCTGATCAAAACTTACAATTCGTACATTGGGTGCAGTTTTAACACTTCCACTATCTGCTTGAAATCCTTTCTCCAGGGCACTTGCTTCAATAATTTGCATAAGTGTGGATTTACCGCAACCATTCCTCCCCAGCAGGCCAAGACGACTCCCAGGTGAGAGCACCATATCAAGATCAGCAAAGAGCGTTCGGCCATCATACCCTTTACTTATCCCTTCAGCCTCAAACAGTTTCTTTGTTTTTCTGCCGGTTGAATCAAAATCGATCCGTACCTGCTTAATGGATCTGTTCCTGTTCTTTACCTCTGTCAGATGCTCTTTGAGCTTATAGGCCTCATCAATGCGGTACCGTGCCTTGGTTGCTCGTGCCTTGGGACCGCGACTGAGCCATTCGGCCTCACGTCGCATTTTATTGGCAAGACGATCTTCAAGTTGCTGCTGCTGCTCCAGAAAAAGAACCCTAGCCTGAATAAAATCAGAATAGTCACCGGCAACTTCAAATGCACCCTGAGGATATACGGCTGAAAGCTCCACAACCCGGTTGGCAATATTTTCAAGAAAGCGCCGATCATGACTCACCACCAAAAATGCATCGGGGCTCTTGGGAAGAGCTCCGGATAACATTCTTTCAAGCCATAGCACCCCTTCGATATCAAGATGATTAGTAGGTTCATCCATAACAAGAATATCTGGTTGCACCACAAAACTACGACAGATTGCAAGCCGCTTACGCCAACCTCCCGAGAGCAGCCCCACCTTAACGGAAGAATCGGGAAATTCTGCCCTAGAGAGGAGTTCCTGGACTCTGTTGTAACGCTCCGTTCCATCAAGCGATAATATATCGAGCGCAGCCTCCAGATTTTCTTCAATACTTGAATCTTCTTGAAAGACATCGGACTGAGCCAGATAGGCTGTGCGTATATTTTTACGTAGCACCACCTTTCCCTCATCGGGATCAATGCGTCCGCAAAGTATTTTCAAGAGGGTGGATTTTCCGCTGCCATTGGGGCCGATAAGGCCAATACGGTCACCCTTATGTACAACAAAATCAATATGTTCAAAAAGACGTTGGGCACCAAAGGATTTGCCAAGGGCCTGACAGGTTAGAAGATGAGACATACAATTCACTCAAATAGAAAAAAGTAATGGAAAATCGGACAAAAGAACTTATCCAAGCACCCATTTTTTATTGAAATTTTGATAATCAATGACTATAACAGTGACAATCGAATAAAATATCAGTCAACGGGTATCTGCATAGCAGAAAACCTCCGAATCCCCTGCATATACTTTAATACCAGTTAAATCGCAATGAGTGACCGCTTACATATTATTCTATCAGGTGAAGAGGGAAAGGTTCGCACGCTTCTATTCTCAAAACGCAAACTCAAACTGACCTGTTTTCTGACTGTCTCAGTTTTTATTACTCTCAGCATTATCAGCTACAACGCCTACCATTTCTTTTACAACAATAAAGCACTGACAAATCAGGTCGCAGAGCTCAACCAAGAATTACTTCAAAGTAACCAGCTAAAAACATCCCTGGCACTTCAGGTTGACAACCTGAAAGAACTCAACGACACTCAAGCTTCTACCTTTCAACAGGAAAAAGCAACCCTCCTGAACACTGCAGTCTCTGAGCTTGAAGAACGCAGCGGCATGATCGAACGAATCATGTGCAACATTGGCGTAGAAGTAAAAGAGGGCGCAAAAGACACCAGTAACTCCGGTGGTCCTTTTCTTGCTCCCAGGGCATCTGCAGGAGATGAACTTCTGCAGCGTTCCGATCGCTACATGGAAGCCATAAATCTTCTCCCGTTGGGACGCCCCGTTCCCGGTCTTGTCACATCACGATTTGGCCATCGCACAGACCCGGTAAACGGAAAGAAGGGATTTCATTCAGGTGTGGATATGCGTGGACGTAACGGACAAAAAATTGTCGCCACGGCGGATGGTAAAGTCAGCAGGGCTTTTTTTAACGGCAGTTACGGGCGATATATTGAAATCAACCATGGTAATGGATACTCCACCAAGTTTGCCCATATGAAAAAGATCCTCGTTAAACGCGGTGATACTGTCAAACGAGGTCAGGCTATCGGGACCGTAGGAAGCAGTGGCCGTTCCACCGGGCCCCACCTGCATTACGAAGTATGTCTCAACAAAAAGCCACTGAACCCGAGTAAATTCATGCGAGTGGACAAGCTTTCACAGGTGACTGTTATTCCAAGATTAATCGTTGGGGAAAAACAAAAAAAACCCTCATCTTTAACCGCTAAAAATACCCACACCGCTTCCTCTGCTGCTTCGGAGAAATAATATGACCATGTTCAGTAAAAAAGACAGCTTTGAACAACAGAGTGAAAAAGCTGAAAAAGAAGTGATAGCCTCTATCATCGACTCCCGAATGACCATGAAAGGAGAACTGCTGTTTGAGGGAAAAGCGCGAATTGACGGAACCGTTGAAGGAAATATCAAAGGCGAACACCTTATCCTCAGCGAAGGCGGGAAAATCAGCGGAGACGTACAGGTCACGACCTTTGTCTGCCATGGTTCCCTTGAAGGCAACGTGAAAGCCAGCATGGTTACAGCCCGCAAGACCTGTCAGATTCACGGGCTTATCGAAAGCAACAGTCTGAGTGTTGAACCGGGTGCCGAACTTAGTGGAGAATTAAAAGTAACCACAAGGGAGCTTCATCTGGTAAACGAAAATAACAGCGACGAACAAACGGCCAACGGCTGAGGAACTACCACATACATCCATGCAACCTAACGACCTGCCTTCCCCGGCCAACCGCATTACCTGTCCCGAATGCGGCAATGACGAAGAGTTTTATGAAGTCGCTGAAAATGCCATTATCACTACTCTGTACGTCCAAAATGACGATGGTAGTTTTACCCCGCAGGAAGATTCCTCTCAAATTCTGGGTAAAATAAGACTAATCTGCGCCCAATGCCAGAAAGATCTATCAGTCTTTCACCAACGGTTTTCGGAGATGCTCTTTTGACCAGCCCACCGCACATTATCACTAGAAACCAGGATCTCCCCGAGCTCCTCCATACCCTTGTCTCCGGAGATATTATTGCTTGCAGACTTCGCCTCAAATTTAACGAAGAGCATCTTCTTCTAGACCTTATCGATCGAGGTATTCAGCTCATCCCCTCGGCCACGTCACAGCTAGCCAGTCGCTCCAAAACATTTCAGGCACGCTTGTTCACTCCACTTATGGTCCCTCATACCGTTGCGATCTATGACATCCACGGACTACTCGACACTGTTTCCCTTTATGGGCACCACGCCATTCAAAAAGTTGTGCTGAAACATGATCGCAAAAATGCAGGACTTGGCATTCACCTCTTTAAAGATATCGAAGATGTTTACACCCAGGCTGCAAACAATGTCCTGCCCTATCCATTTGTTCTCCAGCCATTCGTAGCTGACAGTCGTGATGTACGCGTTATAATCATTGGTGATTACATAGAGGCCTATGAACGAAACAACCCGGACAACTTCCGCAACAACTTACATGCCGGCGGCAGGGCCGAGAGTTTCTTATTAAACACAACTCAGCTGAATCTTTGTCGGACAATCATGGAACGAGGTTCATTTCCTTATGGCCACCTGGATCTGATGATAACCGAGAAATCTGAGACATATCTTGCAGAAATAAATTTGCGCGGCGGAATACGAGGGGCCACCATCAGCCCTGGTGAATATCAGGAAAAAGTAAAAAAGATAGAAGAGAAACTTCTACAAGAAAAAGTACAGCCATAAAGAGACAAGGTATTCAACCAACGGAGTTGAATATCGGGATGGCAACTGTGAGGAATAAAAAAAAAGGCGTTATCCTTAAATAAGGATAACGCCTTTTTTGACTACTAAAACCTTAAAGAGCTATGTAATTATACACAACCGGTAGGTTTAGGAAGACCAGCCATCTTACAAGCACCTTTACCAGGTCCTGATGGGAACAGCTCGTAGATTCTCTTAAGAGGGAAACCTGTGGTTTTAGAAAGAATACGTACCATTGGAGCAATACCGTTCTTCTTGTAGTACTCACGAAGAGCGTCAATTACCTTATGATGCTCGTCGGTAAGCTCAGAAATACCTTCAACACTTTTAACGTAGTCAATCCAATCGTCGTTCATGTCGTCCATACCGTTGAGCAGAAATCCATCTTCATCACAGTTATAGCTGTTTCCGTTGTGTTCTATTGTAGGCATCTTATTCCTCCGTAAAAATATTGTTTGTGGCTTTCACCGTTTCTGTTTCTTAAGTAATGACAGCCTAATTACTATAGACAGGTCACTTTGTCAAGTGAATGAGCAATCATTTTCCAGCGCCTGAAGCACTCTATATCACAGCATGAAACTGCATTAAGACCCCAGCCGCCCGCCATACTTAACAAAATGATTATATTTATTCAAGGAATCAGTTAGATACTTTTTTACTTCCTTTTTTGTCCTCCTGAAATAAATCAGGAACAAAAATCAAATACAAAAAAGTCCAAGGAACAAACAAAAAAAGTTCCTGAGCTCTTTTACACTGTTTTTTCTTGCACTGCCTCTTCAGAAAAGGTAAATTTTCGATAATTATCCAGCGCCCCCTCATATTCACCCATTTTGACCTTCTCACATAGCATCAATATGCTTTGAATGTCAAAACAGACGAATATGAGGCATGCGGAATCCACGCTTACCTGCTGAACAATGATACCCCAAGGGTACTTCCCTCGGGGCACGTTCAGTAATTTACTAATTATCAGGTACACACTGAATAATTCTACTTTTTGTAACTTTTAGTAACTGCATTCTTTAAATGGTTCAGACTGAATACTTTTAGAGCTAAATACTCTAAAACCAATCCACACTGCTCACTAAAGAATACCTATAAACGATTCCATCACAGAGAACTCAATATGCTGCAAATTTTTCGTGACAAATCACAGTCCACTTTTATTCAGGCCATCGTTCTGGTCATTGCTCTTGTTTTTATTTTCTGGGGAGTTGGTGCCAATATGATGGACAGTCGCGAGGCTGCCATCGTTGTTAACGATGAAGAAATCAGCTTCCAGGAATACCAGCGTACCTACGACCAGCTCCTAACAGGGTATCGCCAGCAATTTGGTGGATCCGTCCCCGATGAGCTTTTAAAAAGTCTCGGACTTGACGAACAGGTCAAAAGCCAACTTATCCAGCAGGCTCTTCTTCGACAGGGAGCAAAAGAGATGGGCATACTGGTTTCCGCACCTGAAATTCAGCGCAACATACAGCAAATGGTTCAATTTCAGGAGAACAACTCCTTTAATATGGAGAAATACAAAACACTTCTGGCTTCCAACCGCCTAACCCCGCACAAGTTCGAAGTGATGCAGCGTATTGACATGCTCTCCGCCAAAGGAGTTCAGGCGATTGGTGCTTTTGCGACAACTGTAACAGATGCGGAAATCAATGACATCTATCAGCAGGCCAAAGAAAGTATCAGCCTCAATTTTATCAAGATAAGCCCTTCCGAATTTACCGATAAAGTAGTTATTGAAGAAGCAGCCCTTGCAACCTGGTTTGAGCAGTCTAAAGATGCCTACAAAACCGATTCTGAAGTCAAACTGAAATTTCTTTCCTTTCAATATGGTGACGATTCCAAAGATACCACCAAACGGGCTGCCGTTTTCCAACAGGCAAATGAAGCCTACGAAGGAATTATTTCTGCAGGAAGCCTTCAAGAATACGCAACAGCTCACCCCGAGACCACCATTCAAGAGACTGACTTTTTCTCACAGCTAACAGTTCCAGCAACTCTTGACAAGTCCCAAACTGTCCAGGACAAGGTGTTTTCACTGAAAGCAGGAGAACTTAGCTCACTAATTGAATCTCCCACCGGATACACCATTCTCTTTGCCGAATCCATTCAAGAGCCCGAGGTACCACCGCTTGACGCTGTGAAAAAACAGGTTTCAGATGATTACAGAGCGATTCAA
This sequence comes from uncultured Desulfocapsa sp., assembly GCA_964621915.1. Lineage (GTDB taxonomy): Bacteria > Desulfobacterota > Desulfobulbia > Desulfobulbales > Desulfocapsaceae > Desulfocapsa. The sequence continues at coordinate 77,133 of CAZUPS010000012.1, forward strand.
GCAAAAAAGTTAGCCCGTGACAAAAGCGAAGAGATTCTCACGGCTCTACAAAGTGGGACCTCATTACCTGAACTTGGAAAGACTAATAACATTCCTTCAAAGGAAGCCAAACTCTCCAGAAGTGCCATGGGAAGTGAAGCAAACGACTTCCCACCAAGCCTGATGATGGACGTATTCTCTCTCAGTACAAAGAATCCTTTCCCTGAAGAAGTTGCCGTAGTAGGAGAAGATCTTTACCTCTACCAGTTTACAGCCAGAACCCTTCCTGAGACCTCCTCAATCTCAGCTGTAGAGAAAGAAGAATTCAAAACTCAAATCCTCAACGCTAAACAGGAACGTGTCCTTATCGCCTGGATTCGTAACCAGGAAGGGGATGCTGATATTTTTTCAAATAAAAACATCCAGTAATTCACAATCAGGGAGTTACCTGACAAAAGTCAGGCAACTCCTTTCCGATATCTTTATCTGCTACTCTTCAAAAGTATTCTCCTGACACCTTCATGAGAGAATTTCAAACCGTGCTGTACTTTCATTTTCTGAGCAATATCACGATAGGACCAGCGATCATTTTTCAGCGCAATCATCTCTTCAATAATAATCTGCTGTTTACCGTCACGTTTCAAACAGCCATCGGAAGCTACCCGAAAACCAAAGGGAACCGGACCTCCAAGATACTTCCCATTTTTCTTCTGTTTTGCCTTTCCTGCCCGGATTGCCGCTGAATGACTGCTGCTCTCAAACGTAACGGACAACGCCTCACACAGGGTACGAACCATGGGAGCAATCCCCTCGGAAACCGCTAATTTTCTCTCTGTTTGATTTACGATATCACCAGCAAGATCCACGCAGTAAAACGAAGCCCCTTTAGCTTTGAATACGTCCAGCAGCTGTAAAGCATTCCCGGGATTTCCCAAGACCCATTCCGCCCTCATTGTGATGACCACATCCCCATTCTGTATATTTTCAACCAGATGTCTCCCCTCGGTTCGTTCCAGAAGGATTGTAGCCAAAGAGAAGTTCTGCTCAATCAGGATCTCATCACAGCTGAGTCCCAGACCAGTTGCATATATCTGCAATTGTTCTTGCTGTTCTGCTAAAGGAATCAAACTATCACGTGCAGTATCCAAAAATATATATCCTATCGCTGTCATATCACTCTCCCTAATACCCATAAAATCAATAATTCATCCCTCACTGCTGTCAAAAGATATTATCGTCAGTGACATATTGGCAACTACCCTACTTACAAGCACACCACCATGTCAATATATCTTATTACTCTTGACTGTTTTTCCTCTAAACTAAACGAAATCAGGATATTCTTTCGTTTCTTGGTAATTCATGATATAATGAATAGTTTCTTTCATCCTGTTGGACAGGTTCCATGGTTTATCTCTTTCGAGGGCTAGGCTTTAAAAATGCACTACCATATAATATAAAAAATGCCAGACCCTAGCAGCGAATTACTTCAAAACTACGACAAACTCACCCCTTTCGAGCAGACCCTTCTCCAGTTTCAATCAATTGTCTACGAACCTGCTCATACAACTCTTATAGTCAACTGCCTGCGTAAACTTGACATACGAAGTCCACGTGGTAATCGGCCTACTGCAGCTAATCTGAATCATTATTTTACTAAATTTCAGGAAGCTGGATTGGTTACAAGCGAGCGTCAATGCTCTCCTGGCCTCGTAGAAAAACTGAGTCGAATTTCTGTTGATGAGGGGACCTTTGCAACCTACGCAAAGGTAATCCGTAAAGAAGCTCCCGTTTCCTACTACTATGGAAAATGGACAACACGCTGCTGGCGTGCCATGAGGGAAATGCGCATTGGAATCTACACTCAGAATTTCGATGTTATCGACGATGCCCTTGAGTTCCTTTCAGGACAGTGCCGGGACATCCTCTCATCACTCCCCCCCACTGTCCATGTAACAACCGGGCCCTTTGACCCCGTTTGGTTCAGAAGCTTAGCACCATCATTTCAATTTTTCCTGCTTAATGACATCCTTCGTTACGAGCAATCAACCCTGAACAGCTATCCTAAAATCCTTACCTATTTACAGGAAGAAACAGGCCTTGAGGAACTCAGCCAGGACGAAAAACTTCCCTTTCAGCGTATCCTCTTTAATCAATACCTCTTTAGGGGCAGACTTGCAGAAGCAAAGCAGCTTGTTGAGGAGAATATTGACAGTTTTAGGGGCACAGGCGCCGCAGGAACCTTGGCATTCCTCTCGGGAAATGCCAACCTGACCGAAGAATTATTTGAACAAGATCTTGAATTTCTTCGCGACCTGACAGGCAGTGAAAAAGCAGCATTTTTTGGACCAACCGGACTTTTTCATGCCCTGGCAACTCTGCAAAACGACCAGACCGACCAGGACCAGAGAGTTGCCCACCAGATCGGCATTGCACTTTCACTCTTTACTGAAAGCGCTGAAGAGACAGCGTACCAGGTTATTGCTACTTTCCTCCAGGTACGAAACAGTACTGCTCTTCCCGGCGAAGAAATGAGTTTCCACAAGGATGATGAGCCACACAGCCTGACTATCCTGTTTACCGCTCTTTCCCAATATTGGTTAAACTCGAGCCTCCAGCCCGAAGTAAAGCGTCGCGTGGAAAGTCTTTATTCCCAGGCACTCCTCAATGATTTTCATTTTTTTACGCTCAACCTGGCTGCGCTTCTGGATGGCGTTAGCGATGACAGCGAATACAGCGAAGTGATCCAGCGATTACGTGAAGAGACAGGACTTATCCCACTAATTGATATTGTCCAGTCTGAGGAGCCGTGGAAACGAAATTTGCAAGCCCTGATTCAGGTCACTGCATCCCCGCAGGATTCCAGTAACTCCATGCACGAACGGCTAATCTGGATGGTGGACTACAAGAACGGCAAGATGAACATCAACCCAAAAGAGCAAAAACGAAATGCTACTGGGAACTGGAGTAAAGGCCGTCCTATTTCCCTTTCCCGCCTCTATTCCGGAAAACTGCCCTATCTTACCGTTCAGGACAGAAAGATATCTGCCTGTATACAAAAACAGGTTAACACCGAAACCCACGGCATCAGCTACCATTTTGAAATGGACAAAACCCTGCTTGCCATGGTTAATCACCCGTTGCTCTTTTTTGCAAAATCAGCTGGAACCCCTGTAGAATTTGTTAGTGGAGAACCTGAACTTCTCGTTGAAGAACGTGGAACCCAGCTTCATATCTGTTTTGCTCAGGAAGTCTCAGAAGATAACATTACAATCTTCCAGGAAACTCCCACCCGTTATAAAATCATTGAAATCAATGATAACCATCGCAGGATTGCACAGATTACTGGAAAAAATGGCCTCGTCGTTCCCATTGATGCCAGCGAGCAAGTGCTTACTGCCATTGGTAACATCTCTTCCTTTATGACTGTACACTCAGCCATTGCTGCAGAGATACAACCGGGAACAATGTCCAACATAGAACAGGTTGAAGCAGATCCGACCATCTATATGCATTTATTGCCCTATGGTACCGGTTTCAGGCTTGAAATGTTCGTTAAACCTTTTATTGACGGCGGACATTACCTTAAACCTGGTCAGGGTGTAGAAAATATTATTGCAGAAGTACGAGGGCAGCGACTGCAAACCAAGCGTGATCTTGGCCTTGAAGAAACCATGGCCCGCGAAGTAGAAGAATCCTGTCCTATTCTTGATCTGGCTATTGATCTTGAACAGGAAAATGACCGGGAGTGGCACCTTCAGGACCCGGATGACTGCCTCCAGGCACTTCAGGAATTACAGTCTATTCAAGACCGGGTGGTTATAGAGTGGCCCGAGGGCGAAAAGCTCAACATCACTCATCAGGCATCGTTAAAAAATCTTAACCTGAAAGTTCGGACCAATCAACAAAACTGGTTTGCTCTTTCGGGCGAGTTGAAGCTCGATCAGGATACGGTTATTGATTTGCGGGAACTCCTTGCCAAAGTCAAGTCATCCCATGGCCACTTTATCCAGATAAAAGAAGGACAGTTCATTGCTTTAACTCAGGAATTCAAAAAGAAGCTTGAAGAAATAAACCTCTACTCCGAAGGAATGACCGACGGTGAAGATGGTGAACTCCTTATCCATCACCTGGCTGCAATCCCGCTGGAAAAACTTGTGGATCAGGCAAAAGCACAGGTAGACGATGGCTGGCGTGATCAGCTTACACGTATCCATGAAAGCCAATCGTTTAAACCGGAACTGCCATCCACCCTTCGTGCCGAGCTGCGTGACTATCAGCAGGAGGGTTACAACTGGCTTTCCCGCCTGGCGCACTGGGGCGTTGGCGGTTGTCTGGCAGATGATATGGGACTTGGTAAAACCGTACAGGCCCTCACAGTCATGCTGTCGCTGGCAACGGACGGTCCTTCACTTGTGGTTGCTCCGACCTCGGTTTCCAACAACTGGCAAACGGAGGCTAACCGCTTCACGCCCACATTAAATATCAAAACCCTTGTCGGGAAAAACAGAGCACAAACAATAGCAGAACTTGGAAATTTTGATATCCTGATCACCACCTACACCCTGCTTCAGCAGGAAAACGACATGCTCTCAGCGGTGAAATGGCAAACTGTTATTCTGGATGAAGCCCAGGCCATCAAAAATGCTGCCACCAAGCGCTCGAAAGCAGCCATGGCTCTCAATGCCCGTTTTAAACTTATCACGACTGGAACGCCGGTTGAAAATCATCTGGGCGAGCTCTGGAACTTATTCCATTTTATCAATCCAGGCCTACTTGGAACCCTGAGCCGCTTCAACGAACGCTTTGCCATTCCAATTGAACGCTACCACAACCGCGATGCCAGACTGAAACTCAAAAAACTTATTCGACCTTTTATTTTACGCCGAATCAAATCGCAAGTACTGGAAGAACTGCCGCCGCGTACTGAAATTACGCTTGACGTTGAAATGAGTGAAGAAGAGAAACTCTTCTATGAAGCCCTTAGGCAAAATGCCCTTGAGGTTCTTGAAAACAACAGAGAGAAGAAAGCGCGCCACCTTCAGATCCTTACGGAAATAATGAAACTGCGCCAGGCCTGCTGTAACCCACGGCTTATTACAGCCGATACAAATATTGGCAGTGCCAAGCTTAAAGTCTTTGCCTCAGTCATCGATGAATTGTTAAGCGGTGGCCATAAAGCTCTGATATTCAGTCAGTTTATCGGACACCTCTCGATTCTGCGCGAACATCTCGATAGCAAGGACATTAACTACCGATACCTTGATGGCTCCACCAGCACCCCGAAACGCAAACAGGAAGTAGATAGATTTCAAGCAGGTGAAGGGGACCTCTTCCTTATCAGCCTTAAGGCCGGAGGGCTTGGATTAAATCTTACAGCAGCCGACTATGTAATCCATATGGATCCATGGTGGAATCCTGCTGTTGAAGACCAGGCATCGGATCGTGCCCATCGAATTGGCCAAAAACGACCCGTTACCATTTACAGACTGGTCTGCAAAAATACCATTGAAGAAAAAATAGTAAAACTGCACCAGGAAAAACGAGATCTTGCTGGAAGCCTACTGGAAGGATCGGACATGAGTGCCAAGATGACCAGTGACGATTTACTGGACCTGATTCGCGGCAAATAAAAACAACTCTGCCCCTGCGCTGTAAGCAATTCAGTCGCAGGGGCAGAACGTTAAGCTGGTGTATTAACCATCGTACCGATGTAACTATTTCGAATAAAAGTCTACAATCTCATGGACTAACTCAGGAATAGTATATGATTCAGGCTGAACATCGACCTGAAGCCCATTGTCAGTTACTGTTTTTGCGGTAATTGGACCAATTGCTGCAATTGTGACCTCATGCATCAATCGTTTCAACTCTGAACCACTATCTGCATCCACCATGGCGAGAAAGTTTCTTACCGTTGAAGAGCTGGTAAAAGTCACCATATCCACTTTTCCAGATTCAAGCTCTTCACGCAGTTGCTCACGCTTCCCTTTGGGAGATACATTTTTATATACTGGAGCAACAGTTACCTGAGCACCTGCTCCGCGCAATGTTTCGGGAAGGATTTCCCTTGCCTTCTCAGCCCGTGGAATCAGTACATTCCGGCCCTCAACTCCCTGGTCGAGTAGGGATTCCGCCAGTCCTTCTCCTGTAAATACCTCAGGCAACAGATCAGCCCGCACGCCATACTCAAGAAGAAGATCTGCAGTTGCTTTCCCTACGGCTGCGATAGCCGGCCCTTTCATGCTTCTGGCATCCATTCCCTTTGCATACAGACGCTCAAAAAAGTATTTCACACCATTTAATGATGTAAACAAAATCCAGTGATACTCTTCAAGACGATCAAGTTCTTCGTCTAGCACCTCATAGGATTCCATGGGTTCTATTTTAATTGTAGAGTACTCAAGGCAGTTGCCGCCATTTTCCTCAAGTCCGGCCATTAACTCGGAGGCCTGCTCCCGAGTACGTGTAACCACAATTCGCTTACCAAACAATGGACGTTTTTCAAACCAATCAATGGTGTCCCGAAGTTTAACAACATTACCTACAATAATCAGGGCTGGTGGTTTGATCCCTGATTCCCGAACTATATCAGTAATAGTTTCAAGAGTACCCACGACTGTTCGCTGCTCAGGAGTTGATGCCCAACGGACAACTGCAACCGGAGTCTGTGGATCACGTCCATGACTTACAAGATTCTTCACAATAACAGGAAGATTTTTAATTCCCATATAGACGACCAGCGTACCGGCGCCTGTTGCAAGCTTTGCCCAGTCAATATTGGACCCTGGCTTTGTAGGGTCTTCGTGGCCAGTTAAAAAAGCAACTGAAGCGGTATACTCACGGTGCGTTATAGGAATCCCGGCATATGTTGCAGCAGCTGTGGCAGAAGTCACACCCGGTACAACCTCAAAATCCACACCGGATTTTGCCAGAACCTCAACTTCTTCTCCACCTCGCCCAAAGATGAAGGGATCACCACCTTTCAAACGAACTACTATCTTACCGCTTTCAGCCCAGTCAACCAGCATCTGGTTAATCTCTTCCTGGGTATGAGTGTGCTTTACACCACCTTTTTTCCCGGCATAGATCAGCTCGGCCTCCTTAGGCACATGCTTCAGGAGTTTAGGACTTGCAAGGTAGTCATATACTACAACCTCCGCTCTCTCGAGAAGATATTTTCCTCTCACAGTAATTAAACCAGGATCACCGGGGCCTGCACCTACCAGGTAGACTTTACCACTTCTTTTTTTACTCATAATATATCCAGAAAAGAACTAACATCTCTTATTTTTATATAGGCTTGAAGCCATTCTAGCAGTTTCGACAACACCGGCCAGAACAGGCAACCATGCCGTTCAAGTTATTACTACCATACCGTAAGCATACACTTACGACCTGCCTTTTTAGCAGTTTTCAGCTAATTCATCAAGTAGTGATGCAGCCAGAAGAGGAATCATCAGTTCATGATGACCTATGATATTATATCCTTTGCCCCCTGTTGCAGTAGGCCTGTTTACAACATTTGTCAGCGTACGGTAATGCTTCATAAAATCAAAATTCGCCGTTGTAAAATCATCAACCCTGTGCCCTAGATTTCTCACAAGTGTCAGTGCCTTGAGAAACACTTCCGGAAGCAATACGGCTGAACCAACATTTAAATATGCGCCACCCTGCAAACCGGAAATTTCCGAACAAAACAACCGAAAATCCTGGTGAGATGTTTTGCCAATATCAGCCCCGGAAGCCGAAGGATGTATATGGATGATATCCGTCCCCAGGGCCACATGAACAGTCACAGGAATATTAAGCTTTGCTGCAGTTACAAGAAGACTTTTGTCGTTGTGAGGAAATTTTCTTGTCAGGAGATACTCCCCCACAGCTTGCCCCATACCGATATCTTCTTTTGCACCAAGAGAGATCGCGCCATTTAAAACCTCACCAGTCTCTTTTGCAGCACCGAAAGCACCATCACCAAGTACGTCACCAACCTCCTCAGAGGTTGACCCAGCCATGGCAATCTCAGCATCATGAATAATACAGGCCCCATTCATAGCAAGCCCTGTTATAATGGAACGTTCCATCAGGTCAATCAGCACAGGGTTCAAACCAACCTTAATAACATGTGCGCCCATTCCCACAATAATTGGCCTGCCTGCCCGATGAGCTTTTGCAAGTCGATGAACAAGTTCAGGGAAGTCATTTCCAAGCAGCTGTTTTGGCAAAGAGTCCATAAAGCCGCGCAGAGTAGCACCTTCCTTTACTGGCTTTCCGAAATGGTCCACGGTCACTTTCGAAAAACGATCATGCAGCGAATAGGTCTTTAGTCCATCGAAATTAAGCGGTTTATTCTTCACCAAAAATCTCCCTTTCCACAAGTTCACAGAGCAGATGTTCAATCCACAGGTGTACCTCTTGGATGTGTTGGGTTTTAACGGTTGGAACATTCAAGGTAATATCAGCAAGACTTCCCAGTGTCCCGCCTCCACCCTCCATGCCTCCTGTAAGGACTGCCGTTTGCATACCAATCTCTTTTGCGGCTTCAATCCCCTTGATAACATTTACAGAAGAACCGGAAGTAGAAATACCCAGCGAAAGATCTTCTACCTTTCCGAGAGCTTGCACCTGTTTGGAAAATATTTCATCAAAGGAAAAATCATTGCCAATAGATGTAATAATCGACGTATCTGTGGTCAGGGCAATAGCGGCAAGAGGTCTTCTGTTAATCAAAAACCGATTCACAAATTCAGCCGCCATATGCTGAGCATCTGCGGCGCTGCCGCCATTACCAAAAATAAGAATCTTCCCATTCTGGCGAAGAACCCTCACCATCAGACACACAAGATCAACAAGATCCTTGCGACTTTCCTTTACAAAGGCCTCTTGGGCCATTACTGAATTAATCAGCGCTTCAGAAACAGTCTGTTCCATATAAAATATTCCATAAAATCAGTAGAAGAAAATGAGCTTGCTATATTTACTTCTACAATATGTAAATTATCCTGGGCAAAAAAGCAAAAAAAATGGGCATTCCGCAAACTACTGCGGACATGCCCATATGGAAAAAGCCTGTCAAGATAACGGCTTATCCGGTTGTTAAATATCAGTCCAATTGAGCAAGAATTGCGGTAGTCACTTCTTTAATACCCATGGAGCCATCAACAGAGATCACTTTGCTGTCGGTATTTTTGAAATAATTCACTGCTGCCATGGTACCTGTCGTAGTATCATAGTAGATATCATGGCGTTTATTAATAGCATCTTCATCCTGATCATCGGCACGGGCACTGAGCTCTCCGCCACATACGCGACAAACCAGCTTACCATCTTTTTCTACAGGCTTAATAGCATCAAAGGCAATGTGATTTGGGTGATTGTTGTCATTGGCACAGAGACGACGACCCATAATACGCTCTTTTGCAATTTGACGATCAAGAAGAATTTCCATAACATAGTCAATTTTCATTCCTGCTTCTTTCAGAGCGCTGTCAAGAGCTTCAGCCTGTGCAAGGGAGCGAGGAAAACCATCGAGCAACCAGCCTTGCTCCTTGGATTTAGCCAATGTTTCAAGAACCATAGGAATGGTAATTTCATCGGGAACCAGATCACCAGCCTCGATAAAAGCCTTTGCTTTCATTCCAAGCTCAGTTCCGCCTTTAATATGCTCACGAAAAATAGCCCCGGACTCAATATGATCCATACCGTACTTATCTTTTACAATGGCACCTTGAGTTCCTTTACCACTACCGTTTGGTCCAAATGCGAGAATGTTTACAGCCATGTTTGTCTCCTTTAGGCAAATTATATGTGCTTTAGTACAGGCAAGAAATACCTGATAACACCTGTACCAATCTGAACGCAGATGTGAATGAACACTCACTCAAAAATTCAAATGGGCAATGTAATCGAAAAACGAAATTGTATCCACTAAAATATCCCTGCTTAACGTTTTGACTTTCAGCAGGAAAGAGAGTATTTTTCGATACACACGAGAACAACCACCCTAACTATTATCTATAATTTCAAACTAAGAACACCCTATTATGAAAAAAATTCAAGTTGGCCTTATCGGCTTTGGAACCGTTGGCAGCGGCCTTGCTCAGACCCTCTACGAGCAAAGAGAACGCTTACAGAAAAAAGTCGGAGCTGAAGTTGTCCTTGCTCAGGTTGCAGACATTATGACCGACTCACTGCCTGAACAATTCGCTGGCGTAGCACTTACCAAAGACGCCAATGATATCTTCACCAATCCCGATATTGATATTGTCGTGGAACTTATTGGCGGGATGGAACCAGCCAGAACCTTTATGCTTGAAGCCATCAAACATGGTAAACATGTTGTAACGGCTAACAAGGCACTACTCTCTGTCCATGGTAAAGAGATTTTTGAAGCAGCGGTCGCAAACAATGTGGAAGTCGGGTTTGAAGCAAGTGTGGGCGGTGGAATCCCGGTAATTAAGTCATTAAAAGAAGGGCTTGTCGCAAACCGTATCGAGTCAATCATGGGAATCATGAACGGCACCGCCAATTATATTCTTACCAGGATGACCGACGAAGGTGTCCCCTTTGACGAAGTGCTCAAAGATGCCCAGGAACAAGGTTTTGCTGAAGCAGATCCCACCTACGACATTGAGGGCATCGACACCGCGCATAAACTCGCCATCCTGATGACCATTGCCTACGGTAAACATGTTCACCTGGACGACATCAGCACCGAAGGAATATCGGACATCAAGCCCATCGATATTGAGTTTGCCAAAGAGTTCGGTTGCCGTATTAAACTCCTTGCCATCAGCCGCCATCATGGCAGTCACGTGGAAGCACGTGTCCATCCAACCATGGTTCCACATTCGCATATGCTGGCTAATATCAATGGGGCCTACAATGCTATTCACTTCAACGGCGATACTGTTGGAAATGTCCTGCTTTATGGTCTCGGTGCCGGTATGATGCCAACAGGCAGTGCCGTAGCTGCTGACGTGGTGGATATCGGACGCAACATCCTCTGCGACTCAATAAACCGGGTACCTGCCCTTTCCTATCTCCCAGAAAACATAGGAAAACCAGTTATCACTCCAATGTCTGAGCTGAGCGGCCCCTATTATTTTCGTATTACAGCACTGGATAAACCGGGAGTCCTTTCCACAATTTCTGGCATTTTCAGTAAGCATAACATTTCCATCAAGTCCGTTATCCAGAAAAGCCAACATGAACAAGATCCCGTTTCCATAGTCCTCCATAGTCATGTGGCAAATGAAGCTGACGTACAAAAATGTATCGAGGAAATCAACGCCCTTGATGTCTGTACCGAGAAAACAGTAAAAATCCGGATCCTTACAGATAACGAATAAAACTCTGAAACTATCACTGATGAAATATCTTATACTTGTCGGCGATGGCATGGGTGACCTGCCATTGCCGGAACTTGATAATCGCACCCCGCTGGATGCCGCCCCAACTCCGGCACTTGACGCCCTCTGCCAGGATGGAGAACTCTTTCTCACCCGTACAGTGCCTGCAGGGTACCCCCCGGGATCAGACGTGGCCAACCTCTCACTTCTTGGTTACAAGCCGGAAGAGTATTACACCGGGCGTGCACCCCTTGAAGCTGCAGCAATGAATATCTCACTTGCACCAGATGAAACAACCTTTCGCTGCAACCTCGTTACCCTGGACAGGGAAACCACAAATAAGGTTCGGTTGGTTGACTACTCTGCCGGACATATCAGCAGCGAAGAATCTCAGCAGTTACTCGAAGCACTTGAAAATGAATGCAGCAGTGAACGATTCCATTTCAAACCCGGAATCAGCTATCGCCATATTTTAGTTGTTAAAGGCGATTACCCTAATTTTTCCCCTGTTCCACCCCACGATTATATTGAAAAAGATGTAACCGAGCCCTGGCAGCGCTATATGGCGGATCAAGACTGGAAAGATTTATTGACTAAAGCCTGTGACGTCCTTGAAAAACATCCAGTAAACATCAAAAGAGTCAAGTCCGGACAGAACCCTGCAAACGGCATTTGGCTTTGGGGTGAAGGCAAGCTGCCATCGATGCCCACACTGCACAAACGCTTCAATCTACGGGGCAGCCTGATTTCAGCAGTTGACCTTCTCAAAGGACTTGGAGTTATGGCTGGGCTCGACATCCTCAATATCCCCGGAGCCACGGGCTATATCGACACAAACTACCAAGGGAAGGCCGATGCTGCATTAAATTGTTTAGAAACACAGGACTTTGTCTTTGTCCACGTCGAAGGACCGGACGAAGCTGGACACCAGGGACTACTCAAGGATAAGCTTCAAGCCATTGAAGACTTTGATGGAAAGATCGTAGCTCCTATCGTACAGGGACTTCGTGATCGTGGTGAAGATTTTCGCTTAATTGCCACCATGGATCACTATACCCCACTGTCGCTTCGTACCCATATCGATACTCCCGTTCCCACCATTCTTTATGATTCAAGAGAGACCCAGCCGGGAAGCGGACAAAGCTTTTCAGAAGAGACCGGAAATGCTGCGGGAAAAACAGAAGGCGGCACCCTCCCAGATGGCGAGACCATGATGAAACGACTCTTAGAGCAACAATGACCTCGCAAACATGCCACCGAACACCCTACCGTGTTATTTACGGTGATACAGACGCAGCTGCCGTTGTTTATAACGCCAACTACCTGCGCTTCTTTGAAATCGGACGTACCGAACTTATGCGGGAAGAGGTCTGCAGCTACCGTGAAATAGAGGCAATGGGGCTTCTCCTCCCGGTCACTGAATGTTTTATTCGCTACAAAGCCTTTGCCTGCTACGATGATCTTCTACAGATTGAAACAAAACTGGTCTGGCTTAAAAAGGTCAGCTGTAAATTTTCCTACCGGCTTCTGCGCCAGAACAGTGAGACCGGAAAAGAAACGTTAATCGCCAAAGGGTATACCGTCCACGCTGCTGTAAACCGCAATGGCAAGTTAAGTCCTCTTCCCGCGGAGATAGTACCTCGCTTACAGGCCCTCCTACCTCCGATCGAACAATAAATCACACCAACACCATAAATGATGACGGTTTTTTCTTGACTTCAAATAAGTTTCAGTCTATATTGGCCCTCGCAACGCGGGGTGGAGCAGTCTGGTAGCTCGTCGGGCTCATAACCCGAAGGTCAGAGGTT
>CAZUPS010000013.1:0-86803 GCA_964621915.1 uncultured Desulfocapsa sp.
AGGGTAAAAAGAGCATTCTAAGGCCTGATAATAGCTATTTTATTGACTTAAATGACAGTAATTCAGACTGATAGCTTGGTCCGACCCCGTTACTCAACCCGTTACTCAACAGAAGGGTTAAAGGGAAGGCAGAGCTTTCGTAGTCAAAGATTATGCAATAAAAGCATAAAATAACATTATTATATTTAAATTGTTTAAACACAATGAGGATGACATGGGAGAAGTCTATCAGCTCGACGCCACATTCAGTGCAGAAGTAGAAGATGATACCATTCTATTAAAGTGGCCGCTGCAAACAAAAAAAATTGAAGTCAACAGCATTGTCGGCTATTACGTTTATCCATTCATAACTGATAAGAATACGCTGGTGATCGCCTATAACAATGGAGAGAAGAAAAAACTTCTGAAATTGGTGTTGGCTACTTCTTTAACTGATTCATTTATTGAAAAGTTGAAAAAGATAGCGCCTCTCTCTGCTAATCTTTTGGATAAAGAAAAAAGTGAAGCTCTACAGATTCTTGGTACAAAGGATCGTACTAAATTAATAATTTTGTTTGTGCTGACTGTCATTATCCCTATAACCATTGTTGGCATACACTTCCTTATGCAAAAAATCTACTGATACTGGTTTTATTATCCTTTGATAACACTCTTGGATGCAATGGCATAGTCGCTATCGACTTAAGTGAAATAGTAACTATAATGTCAAACAGTTAGCGGAATGGGGTGGGCTGCTTTTTCGGTGTGGATGGTCAGTGGAAATCTCTACCATTTTATAAAATTCTAAACTATTATCCTACTACTGTTCATTCAAAAGAAAAAAAACCGGCAAAAAGACGCCGAAAAAAGACAATAGGGTCGGACCAAGGTAACTAATTGTTTTATTGTTGAAGTAAGCTAGGGAATACCCGTTTTTTGTTCTTAGAAGCTCCTTTTTCACCCTAAAAAGAACCTTCTAAGGAATTAGCGACCGTATTGAAGGAGGCTTCGGCTTCTTACAATACACTTTTGAGGGTAAAAAGAGCATTCTAAGGCCTGATAATAGCTATTTTATTGACTTAAATGATAGTAATTCAGCCTGATAGCTTGGTCCGACCCCGTTACTCAGACCCGCTGAACTTCACGTTATACTGATAAATCAAAATTGGTAGATTGAGATGGGAAAATGGGAGCTGGAAACCTATATTACCAATTCAGACATTGACATTGAAAATATAAGTTCAATAAACACCTGTTACTGGGATGTTAATCTTTAGTGTTGATTTGATAACGTGGCTTGAATATCTGAGTTCCTTGGATTTTTACAGTATAAGTTGTATATCGCCTATTTTAGTCCCAAAATGGAAAGGTCGGCCTTGGAATATCAGCTACTTACGGTGTGCTCAATTCTGTATTGCGTAGGTGTTTCAGTCTTTTGACGTGGCCCGACCCCGTCTCGATTTTCCGTCTCGATCGTCTTAATACCGCACTCTTGAAATAGCACGAGACCCGTGTTACTGTGTATGCATGATACAAGATTTTTCAAATACTGGAACAGAAGATATTTTCAATGGTAAGAATACTAAAAATGCCAGAAAGACAATGCCTTCATCTATGAGAAATGTTGCTACACGCAAATTAGACCAATTAGATTCAGTAATTGTACTGGAAGAATTAAGAGTTCCGCCTGGCAATAGACTAGAAGCTCTAACTGGAAACAGAAAAGGTCAATTTAGCATACGAATCAATGATCAATATAGAATATGTTTCAAGTGGAAAGAGGCAGGTCCCTATGAAGTTGAAATAACAGACTACCATTAAAACTTAAACAATATAGAGGCAAAACGATGGTACGCATACCTTCCCACAGGCCCCCTACTCATCCCGGCGAAATGTTACTAGAAGAATTTTTAAAGCCTATGGGGATAACACAAAAAGAATTATCAAAGTCTATCCATGTTCCCTACCAACGAATTAATGAAATTATTAATCAAAAGCGTGGAATAACGCCAAGTACAGCTTTACGACTTGCAAAATATTTTGGAGTTTCGGAAGACTTTTGGTTAAATATTCAACTTAGATGGGACCTCTTCAAAGCAAGAAGAAAAGAGGTTACAGAACTTAAAAAAATTCATCCATACAAACCAAACGCACAGCGTGTAGCCCACCATAGTAATACTTAGGATAAATCGACAATATTTCATTGAGTTAACCGAGTGAAAAACAGTGCTAGCATCAGCCCAACAATGTGTCCAACGCCGACCCGCGATAACGTGCGATTTTTCGAGATTACCTCAAAAATTTATCCACGCTCAAAGTTGGTAGCCAGTCTGTTGGTGGGGGATTTTGGCGTTCTGTTAAAGAATATTAAAGTCGGAATCTATATCTACTATAATCCTGAAGTATTCGATTCTCCTTGGCCATTTGAAGTCTCTTCTGTGAAAAACAAAAAATATACAGGAAATGAATCATGCCATATGTAAATATTAAAATTACCGATGAAGGTGTCACTTCAAAACAGAAGGCGGAACTTATTTCTGGAGTTACCGATTTGCTGCAAAGGGTGCTTCACAAAAATCCGGCAACCACAGTTGTTGTGATTGATGAGGTGGCCACGGATAACTGGGGCATCGCTGGTGAGCAGGTGACATTACGCAGGGAGCGGGGCGAATGATAAAGGTTAGGATTATTCACATTTTCGTGCTGCTACTAGCGGTGATGACAGCCGGTTCATGTTATGCTGGAGAAGCCGATGTGGTCGCTGTGGAAGTAAAAAAAAGTACCAATGGACAATTTCAGTTTGATGTGACGATTCGGCATAATGATGAAGGGTGGAACCATTACGCAGATAACTGGGAGATCCTTTCGCTCGATGGAAAAATTCTTGCTGTTCGGGTTCTTCACCATCCACATGTGAATGAACAACCATTTACCCGAAGCCTGTCAGGAGTGACTATACCAGTGGGTATTGAAAAGGTTGTTGTCAGGTCGCATGATTTGATTCATGGATATGGTGGTAAAGAGATAGAGGTGTTGTTGCCATAATAAGTCAAAAGTTGTTGTTGTCCTTGAGGGCAGCTGTGAGATGAACAAAATTGAGAGCTATATGATGAATCAATCTTTTAAAAATAAAGATTTATGCAAAATAAGAACGGTCACGACATTTATCTCATTAAATCCAAACCAGGAGAGCTGGAAAGATGAAATCCTAAAGGCTTCTACTTTGTGTTCAGATGTATCCCATGATCTCCAAAAACAAGGGTATGTCGTACAGACAAACAGAATTGTAACAAATCCTTTCGGGGAATATTTAAATACAAAAAATCTTGAAAGTACCAGCAAAGGATTACGTTATTTAAACAACCTTCTTAATTCTTCCGACTTGTCAGGAATCCGAATTAGATTCGCAATAGGTGAAGCTAAAACAAAAAATGAAATCTCCTTTATCCCTGAATTGATAAAAGAATTTGGAGATCTATGTAACGTATGTGTCAATGTTGCTCTTGACGAGAAAGGGGTTCTTGATAATGACATCATTCACTTATCAGCTAAAGTTGTTGAGAAAATAAGCAAAATAACACCAAGAGGAGAAGGTAATTTTAATTTTACGGTTAATTTTAATTGCGATCCGTTAATACCTTATTTTCCAGCCAGCTATCATAGAAAAGAATTAGGAAATTGTTTTGTCATTGGGTTAGAGACACCAGATTTACTGGTATCCGTACTTTCTGAGGTGAATACCCATTCTACTATGAGTAATCATAATGAATTATTCAATGCCTACTACAAAGCAATGAGCAAAGCGCTTCAATATCATATTTCAGCAATCCAATCTATTGTTGAGCAATGTGATGTTAGTGATGAGTTTACGTTCTCAGGTTTTGATAGTTCGGCAGCACCGTCAAAGAATTGCGAAAGCATGACGACAGTATATGAAAAAATGGGTGTAGAGTATTTTGGTGCGTCGGGCACAGTTGAGGCCTCGTCATTATTAACAAGAGTGTTTAGGTCAGTGCAAGGTGTCGATTTAGTAGGCTTCTCTGGTTTAATGCTGGCTGTGACAGAAGATACCGGCCTTGCTAAAGGAACGGCTAATTCTCATTATGATATACGATCACTACTCACATATAGTGCGGTTTGTGGTATTGGCTTGGATACTGTGCCCATTCCTGGTGACACACCAATAAACAAAATTTGTGCACTTATGAGAGATACAGGTACTATGGCATTTCGCTTAAACAAACCATTAACGGTTCGTTTGTTTCCGGTACCGGGGTTAACGGTCGGTGATAGCACTGCTTTTGAAAGTGATGATTTATGTAACTGTACTGTATTGGCTGTCCCTTAGACTTCTATTTTAGTTTAGCGTTGCATGTCACTCTGGTTTGATCTGGATACAGGATGATAGCTTGGTCCGACCACGTTTAAAGTTAATTAATTTAAAAAAGATAGGATAGATATGTCTATACCAGCACTCTTGCTAGGAACTGCATTAGTAGCAATTAGTATTTTTATGGTTATCAGGGCTCGTCAAAAAACGACCGTTCTCAAACAATATGAATTGGATCATCGTTCTGCAGATGGAGTTGTTGAATTTGCCAATATAGACTTATCGCGATCTCATACGGCAGACAAAGGCCTTTATACAGTTATAGGTATTGTTGGGTTTTTTGTTGGGGTTGTAGGGGGGATGCTTTTTGTGGCGGGGGTTAAGGCGGGATTTTGAGGTGTTCAATTCTGTAACTGGTGGTGCGCTTGGAACCTGAATTTTTGCAGTAAGGTTTGCACTCACGATTGAAGCTCAACGGCTAAGTGAAGTACAGATACATAGACGACAGGACTAACCATGGAATCGATATCATATTGGGCATTGTTTTTTTCTGCTGCCCAGACGACCAATTTCTTTCGCAGGAATCGTAGTGTCTCTGCCTGGCTTGACCGAGTTATGGGGACAGTGCTTATTGGGCTTGGCATTCGTCTGGCATTGCTTGATAATGCCAATGGATAGCGGCTTTCCCTTAATGTTGTGGAAAATACTCTTTTAGGTGACCAGACGTGAGTCTTGAATCGTGGATACTGTATCTGATACTCGTCGTTGCGGCCTGCGCAACACCCGGCCCTGCTGTCCTATTTGCTATTAGTAACTCCACTCTGTATGGATGGAAGAAAGCTCTTTACGCTGCATCTGGGAATATTGTCGGGTTGTTTTGTCTGGGGATTGTAGCAGTTCTTGGGCTTGGGACACTGCTGAGCACTTCGACGGCCTTTTTTAATGTTATTAAGTATGCGGGCGCGGCCTATCTGTTTTATCTCGGATTGAAGTTGATTCTTCAAAAATCTGAGGGCGTTGCTGCTCTTCAGGATAAGAACATCTCCACAACGGTTTCATCCAGAAAGGTTTTTTTTCAAGCCTTTGGGGTTGCCATAAGTAATCCAAAGGCAATTGTCTTCCTCACGGCGCTATTTCCTCAGTTTCTAAATGTAGAAGAGGCGTTACTTCCACAATTTTCAATCCTTATTGCTACGTTGATGTTCTTCTCTTTCCTTTTTCTGATGGGCTATGCAATGCTTGCCGAGAGAACGAAAGGGTGGCTTGGCAACTCCACACGAATGACAACTTTTAACCGGGCAACCGGGTCTGTTTTTGTTGGTTTCGGCGTTTTACTGGCAGCATCGTCAAATAAGTAATGTGGAGTGTCGGGAAGGATCAGATAGTACTGATTTATTGTGTTCAGGCTCAAGTGTTTTGCTAAGTTGTTTCTTCCCGAAGCAAGCGTTTGTTGAGCTTCCAGTTTACTCTGATGGTTTGAATAAAAACAAAAATCAGGGGCAGCAACAGGACAAAGTACATTCCTGAAAAAAGGTTTAACAGACCGGATGTGATAAGTGCTTTGTCGATAAAAAACATCCCGAAAACCCAGAAGGCAACTCCGGGGCAAATAAGGGCATATGTGGCAGGATTCCTTGCCGCATCCACTTCCGTATCGTCGTTGATACCATGGATGAATTCGGGAAAATAGTTATTTCGACGCATGATTACAAACCCTAGAATACCAATAAAAATCTGAATGGAAACAATTGAACTGCACCAGACAAAATAGAAGGATGGGCCGCCTGTTCCATGGAAGAGAAAGTGAAATCCGTGATGGAGGCGGACGCCTGTAATACCAAGCAGAGTCAGGATAGGGATAAGAATCCACAGACTGGCACTGGCCTCGCGACTAACCCCTTTATCCATCATGGCATGAAAGCCTAATATCAGGTTTTTTATAGCAAGAAGAGTCGCTATGGAAAAAAAGAAGATCGCACAGAAAGCAGCAAAAGTGATCATTGTACGGTTTTCGCTCATGGCAGCAGGTGAGGCGAATCCCACCGCACTCATAGCAAAAGTGAAGGATGAGAGCATCTGAGTGAGTGAATTGTTTTTGGAATGCTGGAAATGTCCAGTTTGTAGTATTTTACTGTAATAATTATAAAAGATAGTAAGGCTGTAGATGCCCGTTGCTAGGAAAGCGAGAAAGGCAAAGGGAAACAGGTATTCGACAACATTCCATAATCCCGGGACCAGCAACGCCCCAAGTACAAACATGACATTGATTGTCATGGTCAGGGTAAGAGGGATGGCCATTAGTGTTATTTCACTATTGCTCTGAATGAGTTCATCATAGCCCTTGGTTTGCTTGAAAATCCGGTATTCTCGGATATTCCAGATCAGCATTCGGATATGACCAAATGCGAAGTAGAGTATCAGGGCATAACAGAGAACGACAAGTACCTGTGCAAACAGTGATGTTGTTGTAAAGTAGGCCCACACCGAGTCAAATGTTGCAATGGGGCTATTCGGGTGGGGGGTCATAAACATAAAAAAGATAAAAAAGCCTACTGTGATGCCTCCATTTCCAAGGGCTGAGAGGAAAAAGAATGGAGAGTAGGTTTTGCCAATATTTCGTTTCATGGTAAGATCTCTAGCTTATGTGTTTATACACTATACCCTGTGTTATTGTTCGTAACATATGTTCATGCCAGAAAATGAGTACGAAAGCAAACTATTAAATAGGAAGGGATAGCTTTTCCTGGCCCTAACTGGCAGAGGGGCTATCTGTCCCTCAAAGAGAGGGCGATCCGTTTTCTCTCTTTGTCAATTTCAAGGATTCGTACCATTACCTGCTGTCCCGCTTTAACGATTTCGCCTGGATCACGGACAAATTTATCTGCTAACTGACTGATATGGATGAGCCCGTCCTGATGAACGCCAATATCCACAAAAGCTCCAAAACGAGTTACGTTAGTTACTATTCCAGGCAACCTCATTTCAGAAATCAAATCATCGATGCTGTTCACATTTTTTTCAAAGGCAAAGCAGGCAAATTCCTGGCGCGGATCTCTTCCAGGTTTGGCCAGCTCGGCAAGTATGTCCTGAAGGCTGACCAGTCCAAGAGTCTCAGAAACATAATTTTTCAGATTGATTGTATCTCTTCGTTCCTGGCTGCTAATCAGATCAGCTATCCCGCAATGATTGTCGGATGCCATTTTTGCAACTGTTGTATACTGTTCCGGGTGTACAGCAGAGTCATCAAGCGGATTTTCTGCGCCATGGATGCGTAAGAATCCAGCACACTGTTCGTAGGCTTTAGCACCGAGTCTTGCCACCTTTTTAAGGTCTTTTCTGCTGCGAAACGGCCCGTGTTCATTCCGGTATGTCAGGATATTATCAGCCAGTACCGGGCCCAGGCCCGACACATAGGTGAGTAGTTCACGGGAGGCACTGTTGACCTCCACACCAACGTTGTTCACACAACTTATCACCACATCTTCCAGGCCATTTTTAAGCTTGGTCTGGTTTACATCGTGCTGATACTGACCAACTCCAATGGATTTAGGATCGAGTTTAACAAGTTCAGCCAGAGGGTCCTGAAGGCGTCTGCCAATGGAAACAGCTCCTCGAACGGTGATATCATGGTCTGGAAACTCCCTGCGGGCAACTTCTGAGGCCGAATATATTGAAGCGCCGCTTTCATTTACAAGAGTGATGAGAATAGCATCCTGTAGTTGCAGGGTATGGATAAACTGCTCCGTCTCTCTGCCAGCAGTACCGTTTCCGATAGCAATGGCCTGGATGTTGTGTTTCCGACAGAGTTCCCGGATGATTTCACTGGCCTCCTGTTCTTTTTTACCACCATGGGTTGGGTAGATTGTTGCGTTATGGAGCAACCTGCCCTGACCATCGAGGCAGACAAGTTTTGCTCCGGTTCGAAATCCCGGATCAAGTGCCATAACCCGCTTTTGTCCTAGGGCTGGTGCTAGAAGCAGTTCTCGCAGATTATCCCCAAAAACCTGTATTGCTTCTTTATCAGCTTTATCCTTAAGATCTCGGCGTAGTTCTTTTTCCAGGCTTGGGCAGAGCAACCGCTTGTAGCTGTCTGCCATAGCCAGAGACATCTGCTGTGAGGGGCGATTATTGTTGGATGAGTAAAGGCTGTAAAGAATGGAAAGTGCCACAACTTCAGTGGGTATGAGGGACAGTCGTAATACTTTTTCGCTCTCGCCGCGAAACATGGCAAGAATTCGGTGGCCCGGGGCTTTACGAGCATCTTCTTCCCAATCAAAATAATCGCGAAATTTTATTCCGGATTCTTTGTGTTTTTTCACAACAGTTGAAGAGAGGACTGCTTTTTCCTGAAAAAGTTTGCGCAGTCGTAAACGAATAGTCGAATTTTCATTTATCCATTCGGCAATAATATCCCTTGCTCCCGCATACGCGTCATCCGCCGAGGAAACATCCTTATCTGGATTAAGAAAGGATGCGATCTGTATGGTGTTTTCAATACCATCAAAAATCGCTTTGGCCAGTGGCTCCAGACCTCTTTCTTTAGCCATTATGGCCCGGGTCTTTCTTTTCTGTTTGTATGGCAGATAGATATCCTCAAGCGTTGTAAGGTTATCTGCTTTTTCCAGGCTGTTTTTGAGTGTATCGCTAAGGAGCTCTCTTTCCGTGAGGGAGTTTAGAATTGTTCGTCGTCGTTTTTCGAGTTCAGTAAACTTTGCGACAAGTTCACGTATGGCCGTGACCTGTACTTCATCAAGTAACCCTGTTCTTTCTTTACGGTATCTGGATATAAAGGGAACCGTTGCTCCCTCTGCCAGAAGGTCGGCGGTGGCAGCGACCTGGGGAATGGAAATCTGGAGGGTGGCGGCAATACGTGTATGGTGCTGGTTGGTTGTCATGGAAAGCTCGTTGATTATTGATAGTGTTTTAATTTGTTTTAAATGTAGTACTTTTGCGGTATAATAAAGTCTATTAATCTTATTCTTAACGGAAGAAAAAAGTTATACTTTGTATCGGTCGGGCGTGGGGAATTATACACTCTAGAAGAGACCCGGCAAAGCTATTAAACTTCATGACCAGATAAGGAGGATTGTATGGCGAAGAAATTGACAACATTATGTGTACATTCTGCAAAAGATTTTAAGGCTCAGGGGAAGGTTATTACGAAATTGGCAAAAAAATCGGATCTTATTGCGATCACTAACCGCCTATCACTTTTTATCGATGGTAAGCCATGCCGTCGCTGGTGGTTTGCTGATAAAAACAATGGTGTTTTACTTTCAGTGGAATATGGTCTGGTGGACCATGAAGCTATTAATTTTCTCACCAATGATATTTGATTCCCACACTGCTTTAGTCTGAATTCACTCGTTTTAGTCGGCACGATTTTTCTTATTCAAGGAAAAATCGTGCTTTTTTTGTTTTCCGGCCTTTTATAATCGTAAAGTTGCTACTCCAACAACAGGTTAAGCATTGATTATTACTGATGCTCTCTCCCATTTTTCTTTCATAAAATAATGCTTGTGCTACACTGATTTTATCTGAGTTTGGTTTCGTTATCTAAACATTAAAAAGGGAAGCTCGGTATGCGTTTTGAATCTGGAAAAATGATCTCTGATTTTGACCCTCATTTTAAGATCTTCCATGAGCTTATGCCTTTTAAGGTCGAGGAAATCCTGTTAGTTTCCAGTCCTTATGATGCATTTATTATGGAAGAGGATGGCTCTCTTGCCACTCGTATTATCACTGAATATCAGGGACTGAATCTGAGTGGTGCCCCGCGTATTACCTTGGTCTCTTCCGGTAAAGAAGCTCTTGAAATCCTGCGTCGCCAATCCTTTGATCTTGTTATCACCATGCCTAATGTCGGTGGCATGGATGCTTTTACACTTGGTGCTGCAATTAAGAGAATTCATCCTGCTCAGCAGGTAGTACTAATCTCCCACAGTCTTCGGGGGATATACCCCTTACCAGAAAATGTTGATTGTCAGTCAATTGATGATATTTATCTCTGGTGCTGTGAAGCTGATCTGCTTCTTTCATTAATTAAGAATTTTGAAGATCACGTTAATGTGGATGCCGATACGGCGAGAGCCATGGTGAGAGTAATCATTATGGTCGAAGATTCTCCGGTGTATCGATCCTCATTTCTTCCTATTTTATACCATGAGGTTGTGCGTCAGACCCAGGCTGTACTCGATGAAAGTCTGAATGAACCCCATCGATTATTGCGTATGCGGGCAAGGCCGAAAATACTCACAGCGATCAATTATGAAGAAGCTATGGTTCTCTATGAGGCGTATAAACCATATGTTTTTGGAATAATATCCGATGTGCGTTATCCCAGGCGTGGCAAGATGGATGCCGGGGCAGGGATTCGGCTTCTTGAAAAGATACGTGAAGAAGTTCCCGACTTGCCCATGCTGATGCTCTCATCGGAGCCGGAAAACAGAGAACGCGCCGAGGCAATTCCTGCTGTCTTTCTCGATAAGGATTCGCCGTTTATTAAAGACGAAATTCATTCCTTTTTTCTAGATTATCTTGGCTTTGGTGATTTTGTCTTTCGCCATCCCGATGGAACGCCCATTGCTCATGCTGCAAACCTCTATGAGTTTGAACAGCAGCTCCGTATACTTCCATCGGAATCATTACGGTATCACGCAGAGTGTAATCATTTCTCAAACTGGGTTATGGCACGTGCCGAAGTTGCTCTGGCAACTCGTCTCCATCGTGATCACGTTAGTGGAATTAAGAACTGCTCTGATTTACGTGATGACCTGGTGTTTAAGGTTCATTCTCTTCGCAAACTGCGACAGCAGGGTGTGGTGGTTAAATTTTCGAGAGAATACTTTGATCCCGAAGTGATGGACTTTGTTAGAATCGGTAACGGTTCTCTTGGTGGAAAGGCCAGAGGGCTTGCTTTTATGTGGATGCAACTACAGCAGTCACGTGGTTCCCATCCAACATTATCTCAAAACAATGTTACTCTTCCCAAGACCTGTGTCGTAACGGCAGATGGGTTTAATGATTTTATCAGTAAAAACAATCTGCGCCTGGATAAGGGCGCAAGTGATGAGGATATTGCTGAAATCTTTCTTGCTGCAGAACTTCCAGGCTGGCTGCAGGAAGATCTGCGTGCCTTTCTTAAGAAAATTACTTTCCCCGTTTCCGTGCGTTCCTCAAGTCTTCTTGAAGATGCCCACTTCAAACCCTATGCCGGTTTGTATGCCACCTATTTCCTGGCCAATAATCATCCTTCTTTCAGTCTTCGCTGTCAGCAGCTTGAAGAAGCTATTAAGCTGGTATATGCCTCGACCTGGTTCGAAAGCCCGAGGGCATATGGAAAGGTTTCGGAGCAGGGGCGTGAGGATTCCATGGCTGTCATTATTCAACAGCTGGTGGGACAGCAGTATGGAAACTTTTATTATCCTCATGTATCCGGTGTTGCCCAGTCGCATAACTACTATCCGGTTATGAGGATGAAGGCGGAGGAGGGGATCTCCCATATTGCACTTGGTATTGGAAAGACGGTGGTGGAGGGAGAACGTTCGCTGCGTTTCTCTCCGGCACATCCCAAACGGCTTGTTCAGTTTTCCACCGTCAATGATATCCTTGAGAATTCTCAGCGTCATTTTTATGCACTTGATATGAGCCATTCCACTCAACTAGACAGAGAGGGGTCAAATCTTGTGAAACGGGTCATTCAGGATGCTGAACATGAAGAACCTGTGCAGACTCTTTCTTCCACATATATTCCGGATGAAAATCGAATACGGGATACTTCCATGCCCGGTGTCAAGGTGGTCACCTTTGCCAGGATTCTTAAACATGGGCTCTATCCGTTGCCTGAAATTCTTCAGGAATTACTCGATCTTGGTCGACGTGGGATGGGCTGTGATGTTGAGATCGAATTTGCGGTACGTCTGGATCCAAAAATTCAGAAAAGTGAATTCTTTTTCCTCCAGATGCGTCCCATGGTGACCGGTGGTGAAAGCATTGATGTGGCGATCTGTTCCCATGAAATTGATAAGGCATTTTGTTTTTCAAGTTCCTGCCTTGGGCATGGCCTGCTTGAAAATATGGCTGATATTCTTCTTGTCAGGCCCAACAGTTTTGACGCCGGAGCTACCAGAACCATTGCCGGAGAAATTAATGCCCTGAATGCAAGACTCCAGGCTGAAGGACGACCCTATTTACTAGTGGGACCAGGGCGTTGGGGCTCTGCTGATCCATGGCTTGGTATTCCTGTACAGTGGCGTGATATTTCAGGAGTCGGAGCAATTATTGAGCTGCAGAATGAGCAACTTCACGCAGATCCTTCCCAGGGCTCCCATTTCTTTCAAAATATTACATCCCTTGGTATTCCCTATCTTACGGTAATGGAGACCAAAGATGGATCATCGCGAACTTGTAGCGGCAAAAAAGGAGGAAGTTGTCTGAACTGGGATTGGCTTATGGAGCAGGAAGAGTATGAAGACACATCATTTATTCGTCATATTCGTTTGCCTGCCCCCTTTGTAATGAAGTGTAACGGAAAGGAGGAATTGGCTGTCTTATATCAGAAAGATGGAGAGACTATTTCCAAAGATGCGTGTACTGAGGTACGAAGAAAGTAGTAAACACAAAAAAATGACTAAAGGCTTTTTACGTTTAGGATTTATCAAATGTTGTGGAGGAAGGTATGGACGATATTATCAGCTTGATTAAGAACAGAGATCCGGAGCAGCGTGAATTCCATCAGGCAGTAGAAGAAGTGATGGCATCTGTTAAACCAGTGCTTGAACGAAACCCAGAGTATCGCCAACAGGCCGTCCTGCAAAGAGTTACAGAGCCTGAGCGGGTTCTTATGTTTCGGGTTCCATGGATGGATGATGATGGTCAGGTACATGTTAATCGAGGATTTCGGGTGGAGATGAACTCGGCCATCGGGCCGTATAAGGGTGGTTTGCGTTTTCACCCCTCGGTGAATATTGGGATTATTAAATTTCTGGCTTTTGAGCAGGTGTTTAAGAATTCCCTGACTACCCTGGCCATGGGTGGTGGAAAGGGTGGCTCTGATTTTGATCCCAAGGGAAAGTCCGATGCTGAAGTTATGCGCTTTTGTCAATCTTTTATGGCTGAACTCTTTCGTCATATTGGGCCAAATACCGATGTACCGGCAGGGGATATCGGGGTTGGCGCGCGTGAGATTGGCTTCCTTTTTGGAATGTATAAAAAGCTTCGCAACGAGTTTACCGGAGTTCTTACCGGAAAGAGTCTGAATTGGGGAGGGAGTCTGATCCGTCCTGAAGCAACCGGTTATGGAACGGTCTATTTTGCAGCTGAAATGCTGGCAGTTCGTGGCGAAACGCTGGAAGGAAAAAGCTGTATTGTTTCCGGTTCCGGAAATGTGGCTCAATATCTTACCGAAAAAGTATTGGATCTCGGGGGCAAGGTGGTCACTCTGTCCGATTCCTCCGGATATATTTACGACGAGGAAGGGATTGATCGTGAAAAACTGGCTTTTGTTATGCAGTTGAAAAATATCAGACGAGGCCGCATCGGTGAATACACCGAGACCTATCCAAACGCGGTTTATACCCCGCTTGATCCTCTGCTTGATCATAATCCTCTGTGGAATCATAAAGCTGATTGTGCCTTTCCCTGTGCCACTCAGAATGAGATTAATGCAGTCGATGGCAAGAATCTTGTTGATAACGGTGTCGCTCTTATCAGTGAGGGCGCGAATATGCCATCTGTTCCAGAGGCGGCTGATCTTTTTGTTGAACATCGCCTTATGTATGGTCCTGGAAAAGCTGCAAATGCCGGTGGTGTCGCTGTATCCGGTCTTGAGATGGCTCAGAATTCCATGCGTCTCTCCTGGCCAAGAGAAGAGGTTGATGAACGTCTAAAACAGATTATGAAATCAATCCACAGAACCTGTGTTGATGCGGGTGAGAGTTATGGTGTACAAGGCAATTATGTGGCAGGCGCAAACATTGCTGGCTTTGTCAAAGTTGTGAATGCCATGCTTGATCAGGGGCTGGTGTAAGGAAAGCAGAAGGATAAAAGGTATAAGGCTGAAGGGGAATTTCTCTTTAGCCTTGTACCTTCAGTGTTTGGTCTGCCTTTAAAAAAATATGTCACTTTACGATGAACAATGCATCCGGGATTTTGGAATCCTGAAACCCAGAATTAATCAGTTCTTTGCTGAAATGGCAGTGGAGTGCCCTTATCAGCTTCCCCATGATGCCATATTTTACCAGGCATTATTTTCACCACTTTCCGATCGTGCTATGGAGCTGTTTCTGGCATCTGGTTACCGAAGAAATGGAAACTGTCTCTATACCATGCACTGCCGTGATTGTGCTGCCTGTGTGTCCATTCGGCTGCAGCCACAGGAGGTACAGCAGAACCGGAACCAGCGCCGGGTACTTAAAAAGAACAAGGATGTTGATGTTGAGTTTGCACCGCTTCAGGCAAGTGAGGAAAACATCGAACTGTGTGAAAAATTTCTTCGCGCTCGCTATCCCAACAAAAACAACGATGGCAGAACCTATTACCAAGGCTTCTTTCTGAATAAAATTATCCAGGGTATGGAAATCAGATTTCGCTTAAAAGGAAAACTGATAGGTACCGGGATTGTCGATGTCGGTCTGAACTGGATGAACGCGGTTTATTTTTATTTTGATCCCGATGAGGCTTCCCGTAGTCTCGGGACGTTCAATATTTTAACTATGATTGATCTCTGCAAGAAGCTGGATAGTTCCTATCTGTATCTTGGCTATTATATTGAAGAAGTGGCAGCCATGAACTATAAGAGCCGCTTTCGTCCATACTATCTTTATAATGATGATGTGTGGCAGAAGTTTGAATAGATATGTCGGTTGTTTAAAAGGTTTTTCTCCAGTTCCTTTCCCGGACTAGTCATTATGCCTATTTGAAAAAAGAACCATTTAGAGTATAATATATAATATATTGTGATTTTTAACTCATTGTTTGTCCGTTAAAAGGGCTCGAAATGGAAGAAACAAAAAACAGGATAACGTTAATTGTTTGCGGAGTTATTATTTCTGCATTGGCTTATGCGGGAGTATCCACTGCTGGTGTTATACGGCATGACAGAACGGATAGCTCTTATACCCAGCTTGCTGCCAGTTCCTATTATTCCGGAGTTGGGGATATGCTGATAAATAATTATTCTACACGTTGCTCAGGAACTGTGATTAGTTCTAATTGGGTACTTACTGCAGCCCACTGCGTTGACGATTCACCCAGTGATATCTCTTTTGCCGTTGGTGGTGAGGTTTACTCTGGTGTAAATTGGGTGACGCATGAAAATTGGGACTCCACTAAGCTTACTGACGGCTGGGATCTAGCCCTAGTTGAGCTGGATAGGTCCGTTTCCGGCGTAACCGTAGCCGATTTGTACAGGGGAACAGATGAGCTAGATACTGAGGGGACAAATGTAGGATTTGGTCGAACCGGTACTGGGCTGACTGGAGCTACTGAACTATCCGGCACTAAACGAGCCGGTAATAATATGATTGACGAGTTGGCTAGTTGGTACGGTTGGTCCGGCGATATTTTATTACAGGACTTTGATAACCCGGATAACAGGTTTGACAGTAGTTTCGGTAGCAAATCGCCATTGGAATTGGAGTATTTGATCGCACCAGGTGACAGTGGTGGCGGCCTGTTTATTTGGGAAGGTGGGCAGGTGTATCTCGCTGGAGTTCATTCTTTTATTTCCTGGAATGACGGTTTTGGTGATTCCGACTACGGTGATTTAGCAGGTTCGACTCGGGTTTCCAGCTTTGTTGAATGGATTGATGAGAATGTGAGTCCCGTCCCGGAACCTGCAACTATGTTTCTCCTGGGCACTGGTTTGGTCACTCTTGCAGGTTTGAGGCATCGAAGGAAGAAAGAATAATGTACCGAGAATAATATTGTTTTGAAAGGGCAGGGTCATGTTATGATCCTGCCCTTTTTTCGTTTTGGCGTGGTGAAGCGTATCAGGGGAGAGCTGGATGAATAATTATCCGGCCATCAAGATCCGGTGGATTAAGGACTTTATTTTTATGTATAGCCATAATCATAAGGGAAGACAATGTCGTATAGGTGTTGGTTTGATTATTTCCATACTTCTTAAACCAGAAATATTTGTTGCCTTCATTTTGGGCAAGAAAAGCATTCGTGGCAACTGAATACTCTTTTTCAGAATCCAGTGCGCTGTAAGAACCATCATCGTTACGAATCTGCACATTCACTATCTGCTTGCCAAGCTGGCTAATCCGCCATTGTTTCTTCTCTTCTTGTATTTTCTGCTTCTGGTTGTCTGTTTGAATCTTGATCTTCGCTCCGCCAATCTGAAGGAATCCGCCTTCTCCCAATGATGCTGCAGAGTGTTCCAGAATTTCAAGAAGATATTGTCCCTTTATTTTCAGCAGATAGATATCGTTTTCAAAGCCATCAATTTCATGGAGCATGGTATCTGTTACAGGCCCGGCAGGGTAGGTGGGCTTTCCTCTAAAAGCTCCACCATTATTCAACACCAGATCAACTTTGAATTTATCCAGTATCAGATCGTTGACCATATCGGCAACGGCAGATTCTTTTGAACGCAGTGAATGTTTATTGAGATGCCATTCCTTGTCAGTACTGCCAAGGACAACTGTCTTCGGTAACTGGTCAGTAAAGTATTTTAGCTGTTTTGCTGTGATGGTATCTTCCGGGATTGATTCCAGTATCGGGATAAGAGAGTAGCTGGCAGTATCTGGTAGCAGCTTTTTGGTGCTGTCAAGAGACACATCCAGTCGCACCAGAGCTGTTCCCTTTTCACCGCCATTCACAATAAGAGTGTTGTTTATTGTTTCCAGTTGCTTCAGATAATCGTGGGAATGGCCACCAATAATAATGTCTATTCCCTTCGTTGTGGCGGCAAGCTTTCGATCGAGATCGATGCCAATATGGGTGACAGCAACAACAATATCAACATTCTGCTGTTTAAGTGTGGTAACCATCTTTTGGGCAACCTGAAAAGTAGAGCCGTTTAAGGAAACATCACCACCATTGGTTACATAGGGAAACTCCGGTGTCATGAGAGAAAAATAGCCAATACGAATATCCCCGTATTGTTTGATAAGTGATTGTTTGCAAGTGCCGGCAAGTGCTGAGTTCTTGATATTTAGATCGGAGCAAAGAATGGAAAAGTGTGCTTCCTCAAGAGCTTCACTTAATATTCCAGGTCCACTATCGAATTCATGATTCCCAAGGGCAAAGATATTATATCCGGCAGTATCGAGAAGTTTTGTGATTGCCTTTCCAGCAAAATGATTGAAATATCGTCCCATTAAATCATCGCCAGCTGTTAACACAACAACGGGATGGCTGCTTTCGGCTTTAATTTGTTTGATTAGTGATGCAATCCGGCTGATGCCGCCAACGACCTTTGAGGGGTGGGTACCGTTTTTGGAAGATGACGGTTCCAGCTGTCCTTGCAAATCAGCAGTGGCTAAAAATGTGACTGTTCTTGAATCATCCCTACCTAACGTGGCGGCTGTGCACTGGAGACTGCTGCAGATAAGAGTAGTGGCGAGTACGAAGAAGAATATATGAGGGCGCATTGCTTTTCCCGAGGGTAAAGTTTGTTAAAAAAAGACAGTGCCATTAGTAACCATGGTGGATCCCAATACTCTACACCAGTAGAGAGTGTTTCAAAAGTGAAAATGGAAAAAATGTGAGATATAGAACAGTGCAGGATAATTGAATATGTCTACTGTATAGTGTATGGTGCCGTCTTTTTGTGGCAATATGTTGTACCTGTACGTTGACTCAGGTGGGTGTTTGTGATACCATCAAAAGTAGTTGTAAAAAGGTGTTTTTTCTTGAATCTCTATTTATTGATGGAGGCTTTCCATGAAAAAATGGCACTTGGAAGGAGTCTGTTCCCGTATGACTCCTAGAAAACTTGCCCTTCCCGATCCTGCCCAGGCTGAATTGTTCCGTTCCGTGTCTTTTGCTAAATTTCCTGAAGAATCTAAAATAATATCCTTTTGTAGAAAGATTGCTGCCTTTTTTATCCGTTGTTTATAGTGTGATCCATGAAAGAAGCTAGTCTGTATAAAAAGAGATCGGACGGTCGGGTGACCTGCTTTCTTTGTAGTCATAGCTGTACCATTGATAATTTTCGTCGTGGAATCTGTGGGGTACGTGAAAATAGAGATGGTGTTCTCTATAGTCTAGTCTATGGAAGAGTCGTTGCCGAAAATATCGATCCAATTGAAAAAAAGCCACTTTTCCATATGCTTCCGGGAAGCAGTACCTATTCCATTGCGACGATAGGCTGTAATTTTTCTTGCCGCCATTGCCAGAATGCCTCTATCTCTCAAGCCGGGTCTTTCAGCAGTGATGCTGTTCCCGGTATAGAGAGGAATCCTGAATTTATTGTAAGCAGTGCCTTTGCAGCTGGATGTGATTCCATCAGCTATACCTATGTGGAACCAACGATATTCTTTGAATTTGCATATGATTGCATGGTACTTGCCAAAAAAGAAGGTCTTAAAAACTGTTTCGTTTCCAATGGATATATGAGTAAACCTGCCACCGAACTGTTAACACCGGTGCTTGATGCTGTGAATATCGATTTGAAATCTTTTCAGGATACATTTTATAAAGAAATCTGCGGTGCACGACTGCAACCGGTGCTGGACAGTATTAAGAGAATGCATGCAGCTGGAGTTTGGGTGGAAGTCACAACTTTGCTGATTCCAGGATTAAATGATAGTGATGACGAGTTGCGGCAGATTGCTGATTTTCTTATCTCCGTTGATAACTCAATTCCCTGGCATGTCACTGGCTTTTACCCGACCTATAAATTAACGGATAGAGTAGCAACAACTGTAGAAAGTTTAGAACGTGCTCGTAATATTGGAAAAGATCGGGGGCTGCAGTTTGTTTATGCCGGAAACAGGCCAGGGAGTGGTGGTGAAAACAGCTATTGCCCATCCTGTGGTTTTGAAGTGATTCTGCGTCATGGATTTTCCATTCAAAAAAATACACTTATTTCTGGGAAGTGTCCCTCATGTGAATCCCCAATTACTGGAATTTGGGAATAAAATCGTTTCATTTCTTAATTTTCCTTGCGTTTATTTATAGCTAGCGGGTAGCCTTCAGTGTAAGTTTGTCTGTTTCATATTGTTATTCGTTATTATATTTGAAAAAGAGGCTTATTAAATGAGATCGTTGCCCAAAAATAGTGTCTATTTCTGCTCCTGTATTTTACTGCTATTTGTTCTTAGTGCTTGTTCCAATCCTTATTATAGCGTTATGGAGAAGGCAGGGTTTCCCAAACGAGAGATCCTGGTAGATCGTGTTGAAGATGGCCGTGATTCTCAGCAGAAGGCTCAAAAACAGTTTCAATCAGCCCTTGAGCAGTTTGATTCCGTAGTAAAACTTGAAAATACGGATCTAAAGAATGCATACGATAAGCTCAATAAAGAGTATGGCAAAAGTAAAAAGGCTGCCAATAATGTCTCCGATCGTATTGATAAAATTGAATCCGTGGCCAATGCACTTTTTAAAGAGTGGAAAGGTGAGTTGAAACAGATTGGTAGTAAAGATTTGCGTCGTTTAAGCGAAGATCAGTTGAAAACTTCAAAGCTACGCTATCAAGAAATGCTTACTTCCATGAAAGACGCTGAAAAGACGATGGAACCGGTTTTGGAAATATTCCACGACAATGTTCTTTTCCTGAAACACAATCTGAACGCTCAGGCCATCGGCTCTCTGCAGGCTGAATTTACTAATCTTGAAGGACAGATTGGTGAATTAATCGAGTCCATGAATGTGGCCATCGAATCATCTAATAAATTTATCGCTGATCTTAAATAAAAGTTAACTATGCCCATTCAAACACATTCAGTTGTTGCACTCGTTGGTCGCCCAAATGTTGGAAAGTCGACCCTGTTTAACCGTATAACACGTTCAAGAAAGGCACTTGTCGACCCGACTCCTGGTGTTACCCGTGACCGCCATTACGATAAGGTCGTATGGAACGATAAAATGTTTATGCTGGTGGACACCGGTGGTATCGAAGATGTCAGTGGTGATGTTATGGAGGGACATATCCGTAATCAGGCACTTGCTGCTATTGACGAGGCTGATATTATCCTTTTTCTGCTCGATGGCCGTCAGGGGGTGACTCCAGCCGATAAGGAAGTGGCTAACCTTCTGCGCAGGACCGAGAAGACCATTTTTTATGTGGTAAATAAAATCGATGGTCCCGAACAGGAACTCGAGCAGATGTCCCAGTTTTATGAACTTGGGGTGGAGGACTTATGGGCAGTGTCTGCTGAGCATAAGTACGGCTTTTATACCCTGATGGATGCTTTGGTTGAAAATCTTATTGATACTGATGAGGATATAAATCTTCCGGATGGAACGGTGAAAGTGGCATTCTTTGGACGTCCTAATGTTGGGAAATCCTCCATGATAAACCAGATTCTCGGGCATGATCGAATGGTGGTTTCAGAAGTATCCGGAACGACCAGAGACTCGGTGGATACCCTTCTCACCCATGGTAACTATAATTACCTCCTAATTGACACTGCTGGAATCAGACGCAAGGGAAAAACCAAAGAAAAACTTGAAAAATTCTCCATTTTAAAGGCTTTGGCTGCTCTTGAAAAATGTGATATTGCAGTTGTTCTTATTGATGCCGAGGAAGGTATTACCGAACAGGACACCAAAGTGATCGGTTATACTCAGGAGCAGGGACGTGGATTGATCCTGGTTGTCAATAAGTGGGATCTGGTACAAGATGATAAAGAGCGTCAAAAGCGGATTATGGGTGAGATTGCACTCGCAGTACCATTTGTCGGCTTTGCACCACTTCTTACAGCCTCTGCTCTTACAGGATATGGAATAAAACGTCTCTTTCCCACTATTGGATCGGTGTTTCGGCAGTTCACCTCTGTTTTTCCCACTTCAGCGCTTAACAGACTTCTGCAAGAGGCGGTGGATGATCATTCACCACCGATCTATAAGAATAAACGGCTTAAATTCTATTACACTTCTCAAGTTGGAAACAGACCTCCAAAATTTGTTATTATGAGCAATAGTTCCAAAGGGGTGCACTTTTCCTACGAACGTTATCTAACCAACCGGTTTCGTGATGGTCTGGGGTTGGATAAGATCCCCATTCAGCTATATATCCGTGATAAGAACAGGGATAAGAAAGGCAAAAAATAGAGTATTATAAAAGAGGGGATCTCAAGAACTGTTTCTCTGCATAGCAGGAAGGAGTTCTTGAAAACAAAGCCCCTACACACTGTATCTCAAAGCCGTGGAATACGGTGAGTAATTGTTTTGATGGCTCTGTATTAAGTTTATAACCTGAACATTTCCGGATAACTTCCTATTATGTCTCCTTTAATTATTGTTATTGTGATTTTGGCGCTGACGTTTGGACTTTTGATCTTTAGTAAAATCCCGCCTGCTGCCGTTTTTATCGGCGCCCTTACCCTGACCATTACTTTTCGCCTGGCACCTCTCGAAGATTCCTTGAAAGGATTTAATAATCCCGGTGTGTTGACCATTGGGGCTCTGTTTATGATTGCTGCTGGAATGTATTCAACCGGTGCAATTTCCATCCTGAGTGAGAAGCTTATTGGACGGCCTCGTTCGATCTTTAAAGCACAGTTGAAAATATTACCAAATATTGCCTTCGGTTCAGCATTTTTGAATAATACCCCGCTGGTTGCCATGATGATTCCTGTAATCAGGGATCTTTCCAAGAGCTGCGGTCTTGATCCCAAAAAACTTTTTATTCCACTTAGCTATGCCTCCATTTTAGGAGGAACCTGTACTCTGATTGGAACTGCGACAAATCTTGTAATTGCAGGTCTTGTTAACGAAACCCTTGAGCGGGGCGGAACCGATTTGCCGCATATGGTTCCCGTTGGAATGTTTGACCTTTCTTTAATCGGTGTGCCTGTAACAATTGTAGGGATTATTTTTCTTATGACCGTGGGAAAATCGTTACTCCCTTCCACTCCTGAAGGACTTGAAGTGACGAGTGACGTGGCGCGTAGATGGTTTCGGGTGGAGCTTGCTGTAGAGGAACACGGACCACTTATTGGGAAATCCATTGAAAATGCAGGGCTTATGGCCAGTGATGGTTTTTATATAATGTCCTTGCAGCGCAACGGTGAAGATCTGGAACTGGGTAATGAGATACTCTTGCAGGCAAATGATTATTTAAGCTTTTCAGCCGATATCAGTGGTGCAAAGGGGTTGTGGGCGGTGATTGGTTTGCGGCCTCTCTATTCAACCAAAGAGCAGAAGAGTGATCGCCATCGGCACCATCTGGTCGAAGTGGCAGTGTCCAGAAGAAACAGTATGCTTGGACAGAAAATTGGTGAGATAGAAAGTGAGGAGCGGGATTTTGAAGTGTGGCTGGTTGCCTTTGCACGCGGTGAGGCTGCTATGCATTACCCCTTGAAAGAGACAGTGATTCAGGCGGGTGACGTTGCGCTACTCGAGGTAAGGGATACCTTCTTTTACCGGAATCGTAATGAAGTTGAGTTTTCGATGACTAAAAAGCTTCGTGGCGCCAATATTCAACGGACCGATAAAGCCCTTATTGCATCTGTTATTACCGGAGCCATGGTCTTTGCCGTTGCCTTTGGTTTTATGACCATGTTGAATGCTGCACTGCTTGCAGCGGGCGGAATGCTGCTTACTGGCTGCATGAAGCTGAATGACGCCGGTAGGTCCGTTGATTTTGCAACTCTTATGGTGATTGCTTCTGCGATGGGATTGGAATCTGCGGTGACTGCATCGGGCTTGTCGGCAGTAATTGGTGATTTTCTGGGGATGCTTGGCGGGGATAATGTTTATATGGCACTGGTGGTGGTTTTTATTGGCTGCATTCTTATGGATGCCATGGTTACCAACGTTGCCTCGGCGGTCTTTATGTTTCCCATTGCCATGACCATTGCCTCGGCTCTCGAAGTGAGTTTTATGCCATTTGTAATCGTTGTTATGGTTGGAGCGTCATGCAGTTTTATATCACCCGTGAGTTACCAGACGAATCTTATGGTCTATGGGCCCGGTGAGTATAGCTTTGGTGATTTTGTGAAGGTTGGTGTTCCACTTTCGATTCTGGTTGGTGTTATAACTATTTTTCTAACACCCCTCTTTTTTCCATTTTATGTCTGAGCAGATTGCCCAGACATAAAATGACGAGAGACTCGTTTATGCCTGTGGTGCACGGGGGCGTGTCGCTCCCACCGGTTTTCTGACAGCAGTCTTAGGCTTTGGCGTGGCTTTTGTCTGTTTGACGGTGGACATGGCAGCAGTTACCATGGCGGCCACATCTGTTAAGTTGGCCGGAAGAATCATGGTGTTGTTTTCTTTTGCCAGATTTCCAAATTCTTTGATATAGCCTTTTGCCACATCAAGATTGGCGGCCTCTGTCCCACCAGGCAGGTTCAGCGCCTCTGCTACCCTTCTGATTCCTTCGGCAGTAGCTTCTGCAACCATGGTGATTTCCTTGGCCTTTCCTTCAGCTTCATTAATTTGTTTCATTTTTTCGCCTTCTGAGAGGGCAATGGCTTCTGCTCTGTCTCCCTCGGCGCGGTTGATAGTTGACTGTTTGTCACCTTCAGAACGTGCAATCTCAGCTCTTTTTTCTCGCTCTGCCTTCATCTGTTTCTCCATGGCCTCGAGTACTGTGCGTGGCGGCTGAATGTCTTTGATTTCATAGCGAAGCACTTTAACGCCCCAGTTTTCAGCAGCTTCGTCGAGTGCCATAACGACCTGACCATTTAGCGTTTCTCTTGCTTCAAAGGTCTTGTCCAGATCAATTTTACCGATGGCTGATCGAAGACTGGTCTGTGCCAGTTGGGCAGTGGCAAAATGATAATTGTCGATCCCGTATGCAGATTTCTTGGAATCAACGACCTGGATATATAAAATTCCATCTACCTCCAAGGTAACATTATCTGCTGTAATACAAGTTTGTGCCGAAATATCGATGGGTTCTTCTTTGAGGTTTCGTTTGTAGGCAATCCGGTCAAAGAAAGGAATTAGAATATGGAATCCTGCCTGCAGTGTTCCCCTGTACTTGCCCAGGCGTTCAATCACAAATTCCCTACGCTGTGGGACAACCACTGCTGTTTTGATGAGAATAACGACCATAAAGGCAACGATTATGCCAAGAGCTGTAAAAGTTTCCATTTTTTCTCCTTGAAAGAGGATTTTGATTTAAGAAAGTTTCTTTACAGTGATAAGCAGATTGTTTTGTTTTACTATTTCAACAATATCACCTTCTGCAAATGCTTCATTTGATTCAGCACGCCAAAATGTACCAGCAAATTTAACCTGTCCTTCTGCAGGTGGCGCAATAGGGGCTGTGACGACACATTTTTCACCACCGTTTGCCAAAATGGAATCAGGTTCCTCTTCTTTTGTATCTCCGATAAAAACCTTTTTCACGATTCCACGCAGTCCAAAAAGACAAACCAGTGAGAGCACCAGAAAAACACCGAGTTGGGTGTTGACGCTCCATGGAAAGAAGTAACAGCCAAGCGCTGTAAGCCAGGCCGCAAGCCCGAAAAAGAAGAGAACAAAGCCTGGAACTGCCATTTCCAAAACAAAAAAAGTGACACCGATGGTGAGCCACATCAGTCCGGGATAGGTGATTTCCATCATAGTAAGATCCTGTGGGGAAGAATTTAGTGCCTTACTCCATAATTCCTGCAATAAAACAAGAATATATGAAAGTGAAATAGTATCAAAATGTTACAAAGAGCAACAAGGCACTTACTTGCCGTCTGTCAGCGTTAGTCTTTTCCCATTGTATGGGAATGGTCAATAACAGTCAAATCGAAGTGGAATAATATTTTTGATCAGTCTATGTGTGCAGAAAAATGGGTTGTTTTTTGAGGCTTTTTCTGGAATGATTCATTTTCTGTATACTGATATTTTGCTCTTATTTAAGTAACGTTAATCATTAATTTGCATAAAAAAAGCTGATACTATTATGAAAGCACCTTCAAAAGAACCATCCATCCGTCTCGTTATGTTACCAAAGTATACCAATCCAGACGGTGATATCTTTGGAGGTGTGATTCTTTCCATGATCGATGAAGCGGCAGCAGTTGAGGCCCAGCGGCAGGCGCATCATCGTTATGTTACCGTAAGTATGGACTCTATTCAGTTTCATCTCCCTGTACACGTAGGTGATGTTGTCAGCCTCTGGTGTGAGACCGTTAAAATCGGTAGAACGTCTCTTACAGTACATATTGATGTGCTGGCCCGCCCAAGACGAACGGATGAAGAAAACAAGGTAACAGAGGCCACGGTAACCATGGTGGCAATAAATGATGATAGGGTGGCAATACCTATTCTGGATTAGTTTGTACTTGTTGGATTTACCAGTCAAAGTCCCATCGTATACCCACGGTGTAGACATTGCCGACCGTATCTGTTGCTGTGCTGTGTAAAATACTTCTGTCAAAACGAATATTTGCATATATCATTCGTTTGAAGTCGTTAAAGGTATAGCGCAGTCCGAGTATGCCATATTGGAGGATGTAGTTTCCAGCCTGTTGTTCTCCTTTTAGTGGTTCAAGGTAATTCCAGCCGCCAACAAACCAGATCTTTTCCCAGAGTTGATAGTGACCGTAGCCTTCACTTCCCCAGGCGTCAAAATAGATTCCGTCTTCCGTTGCCATATGATTTGCCAGCCAGGAAAAGGTGGTTGCAACATACCATTTTGATCCAAACCACTGCGCGCCAAATAATATATCCAGGTCATCATTGTCAATACCTATTAAGCGCAGGGCACGGAGGTCGTCTCTATCGATGTTTGTGTAATTTACAGCAATTCCAACTTTGAAATTATCTTTGCTTTCAAGGATCGCACTTCCTCCAATGCCGTAATTGTAGCGAATATCCTGCGCATGGGGGATTTTTTCCCCCGCTTGGAACTGAACATTCAGGCTGAATGGATTGTAGCGGGAAAGAGGCCCCCAGGGATGATCAACTTGAATACGCGTCTGTAATACCTGATCAGCTCGTCCCGTACCACTTGGCCCCCCATCGGTTCCGGCATTAAAGGTTCCGCTTGCCCCGGCTCCAGCTCCTTGAAAACGATCGGTAAACGAGGCTACCTGATAATATGTTGACCAGTTTTTTCCATACAGAAGGAACATGTTTGGAGTTTCAAGACCAACATAGGCAAGGCGTGTAAACATATCGTCACCGAAACTACTCTCCCCCTGTCCGCCTGGATCAAAAATTAAATCAAGATTGTCAAGGAGGTTGAACCCTAGCTCAAGACGTCCAAGTAACCAGTAATTTGTCTTAAATTGCCACTGATCGTCTATTCCAAGACGAGAACCGCCATCCCCTAAAATTGTCCCTGTTTGGCTTTCCCGGTATCGAAGTCGTAGGCTGCCATAGAGAGTAAAACGGTCGGGCATGATTTCATGGAGCACGGGATTGTCAGTTTTTTCTGTCTGGCGCGTAATAAGGGGATCTTCAGCTGCTTCGGATTCACGTTCTCGAGTAGCTTCGTCCTCAATTTCCTGTCGAACACTTTCTTCCATGGTGAATCCTGGCAGGGACGAGGCAAGCAGGATAACGATGGGTAAAAGTGCTCTTAGTAGATGACAGGTAGGCAAAAGTAGACCAGGGGAAAAAGAATTTGGATAATTTGGTTGTTTCACTTTAGTAACACCCTAAAACTTATCAAATAAATAATTACATAATAGCCTGATGAAGTCAATATATGTTCCTGGCGGCATTATTAAGTCTGGAACCTGAGAAGCAGGGTGGGGGAAATATTAAATTAATCTGCTGGTGTCAGGGGATGAGTTTATGTCGTTGTAATGATAGTGTTTCCTTGTCATTTACTGATGTTGTGTGATAATATAGGAATGGTTAAGATTGCACTAAGGTATGAATATATGAACTTTGCAAGAGGAAATTAAATGAATATTTCAACAACAGGTGTTAAACGAATCCCCAAATCAATGACTTGGGCTGCAGTGAGTTTTGTCTTCTTTGTATTTTTATTTTCCGGATGTACTGCGCAGCAGGCAGTAAAGACAACAACTACCCAACCCGCTGATATTGTTTCATCGGTTGGCGTTACGGATCAACTGCCGTCTGATAAAGCTATAGAAACTGTTGTGGCCGAGGCCTATGCAAAGTTCAAAACAAATCAGGATGGGAAGAATGCCGATTATATCAAGGCACTGGCGGAAGTTGATTCAAAACTTTTTGGAATAACTGTCGTTACTGCCGATGGCCGCATTTTTGATATCGGAGATGTTCAGTCCGAATTCTCTATTCAATCAATTTCCAAGGTATTCACCTACGCCAGGATTATGCAGGAACATGGTCATGCTGCTGTTAAAGAAAAAATTGGCGTAAACGCTACAGGCCTGCCTTTTAATTCCATGATGGCAGTTGAAATGATCCCTGAACGTACGGTGAATCCTTTTGTAAATGCCGGAGCCATCGCTTCAACAAGTCTTGTTACTGCAGATGATTCCAATGCTCGATGGGAGACTATTAAATCAAATATGGATGCATTTGCAGGGCGCACTCTCTCCTTTAATGAGAAAGTATATGACTCTGAAGTAAATGATAATCTTGGTAACCAGGCGCTCTCTAAAAGGCTTCAGGCCTACGGACGTATCTATTCCGATCCTCTTGAGGCAACCACCGTCTATACAAAGCAATGTTCGGTAAATGTAACTTCCCATGATCTTGCAGTTATGGGGGCAGCTCTTGCCAATGGCGGAGTTAATCCTGTAACCAAAAAGAAAGTTATCGATGCGAATCATCCGCCCTATATTCTGGCTGTGATGGCAACCGCCGGATTATATGACAATGCTGGTTCATGGCTCTATGAAACTGGGACTCCTGCGAAGAGTGGAGTGGGTGGTGGAATCCTTGCCGTTGTTCCGGGAAAGCTTGCCATTGGTGTTTTTGCACCTCCGCTTGATTCCTATGGAAACAGCGTTCGAGGACAGCTTGCGGCTGCTTATATTATTAATACACTTGGATTGAATTCCTTCGCTCCTGGTAAACAATAAAAGGTTGGAACAGTATGAAAACAAAAATAGTAGGTATTGCCAGCCTCTGTGTACTCGGTTTTACCGGGGTACAACCGGTCTGTGCGGAACAGGGTATTGATTTGGGAAATGGATGGCTTTTTTCAGGGGATATTCGTGCTGGCTGGGTAAGCTATGACTATAGTAATCCTTCGGGTGCTTCTTCTGTTAATAAAGGGCATAAAGATTCAGAAGGATTTTATATTGTACCGAAGCTTTCCATTCAAACACCTGTTCTGGGCGGTTTTTATGCCAAAATTACGGGAGCTGCTGCCACTGACTTTGGAATTAATAATCCGGAAAAAGAAAGCCGTAACTTTGTTTTTGCTCCAACGGATCTCAAATCCTATGCTATTCTGCAGGAGGCCTTTCTTGCATTTGATAGCTCTGATAAGGCCCATCGTGCACTTATTGGACGGAATGAAATAGTTACTCCGATGATTGAAAAAGATGACTGGTATATGCTGGCGGATAGTTTTGAAGTACTGACATATAGCAATCGATCCTTTGAAGATATCCTTCTGACAGGTGGTTATTTTCATAAAATGGCTGGTGTCTGGGATAGTGGAGCTAACGGAACGGAGTTCCACAGCATGTCCGACACAAGCTTTGTGGCATCAGAAGATAAGGAACGCGCGGGTGATAAAGGGGTGGGCTATGTCGGTGCCCAGTTTGATAATACAATGCATAATGCTCAGCTCTGGGGGTATCATGCACCTGATCTGTATAATATTTTGTTTGCCCAGTATGATTTTGACCATACGTTGAGCAGTGGTTTTGATTATAACTTTGGTGCCCAGTTTATTCACTTTAAGGAGACTGGAGAGCTTGCTGATCATGATACAACAAATATTGATCACTCAATGTATTCACTCCGCTTCGATGGAAGTTTCGGCAATGGATTTGGATTTGCTACGGGGGCAACAAAATACTCTAATGGTGAAGGACAAGGGGCGACTTTGGGGGCTTGGGGTGGATTTCCCTATTTTGCCAATGGCATGATTTTCCATTTTTTTGAAACAGGATCGCTTCGAAATGCAGCATCTTTTAAGGTACAGGGAAGTTATGACTTTTCTAAGATCGGTGTTGAGAACCTGAATATGAATGTTCGCTATACGCATTTTGCACTGGACTCGGACTATTCGATTGCCTCAAGTGGAGAGCCGCAGGATGCAATGAATTTATTGGGCTTTCAGGTGGCATATAGTTGTATGGAAAACATATCTATGTCTGTGAAATATGAGTATCAGGATACGGATGGAGAACCCAATAGCCAGGCTATTCGTTTGATTGGTGGGTATACGTTTTAATCTGTTGAATATTAAATCGTTTTTATACACAAAAGAAGGCCCTCTGTTACCCGGTAACAGGGGGCCTTTTTGGTGTGGGATTACTTCGAATTCACTGATAAATCATCATCGTTAAGCTCAATGGTATAGAAGATATCAACAGCGTTACTGTCGGCGCCGGTTGTTGTCTGAATATGAACTTTTCGGCCCAGGCGGTAGCGTGCAATAAATTCACTTTCACCGGTTTTTACATCTGTCCCAACTGAAACAGAAAGTTTGTTGTTGATCTGCCTTCCTACGGAGAGCTTTGTACCCTTTCCTGCATTGTTGGGTGCCGAGCCGGTGAGCAGATATGAAATAACACTGCTTTCTGACATGGGTGGATTGGAAAATGTGGTGAGTCGCGGCTTGCTTGCTGGGCCGATAGCATAGATACCGGCAACCACATCACCAACGGTTCGTGTGGCACGAAGGTTTATTCCAGGCTTACTTAGAGGGCCGCCTGGAAAGGAAATAACCCCTGTTTCAATATCGAGATCCTGACCATAGGCTCTATAGCTTCCCTGTTTAATCTGAAAAGCTCCGCTGCCAATGAGTTGTTGTTCCGGTTCGGATAATATGGTGAGCTGCCCGTCAATAAAAGTGTTGAGCCCAAAACCTGCAAAGTGCACATTGTCACCAAGTGTTATCTTGAGCAGCATATGGAAAGGGGATTTAGGTTCTTCTTCCTTTGTTTCCTGGATAATAACCATATCGGGCGAAGCAGACTGGCTGCCCGGCGGCAGTTCTCGCAGCAGGATGTCTGCTTTGGGGATAGTTACTTCTCCGGTCAGACTCATCAGATCCTCTTTCTTTTCAAAGAGAATATCCGAAGATAAAAATATCCTGATTTCAGGAAGATCAATCAATCTGAAATTATCTCCTTTAAGGGTGACTTGTGCTGGCCAGTTTTGTGAACTGTCAAGATTTGCATTTCCGGCAAGTACCATTGAGCCTTCCGGAGAATTAAAGGTACCATTTAGGCTGATCTTTTTATTGTTGGCTAAAATATCAAGGGTGGTACCGGTGAGATCGAGCCCTATTGCCGGAATAAGGACATGGGTAACGTCGATTTTTCCTTCTCCGTTAACGTCTGGTTCTGCAATACTGCCAAGGATTGTAAAATCAATATTTATTGCACCATTCAGGTCTTTGACTTCCGGGACCAGTGTTTCCACAAAATCGAATTTTCCGGCATCAACAAACAG
The DNA here is from genome assembly GCA_964621915.1 of uncultured Desulfocapsa sp. Lineage (GTDB taxonomy): Bacteria > Desulfobacterota > Desulfobulbia > Desulfobulbales > Desulfocapsaceae > Desulfocapsa. The sequence continues at coordinate 30,953 of CAZUPS010000013.1, forward strand.
CTTACCGTTTAGCTTGGCTTTATCACCAATATCAGTTTGCAAAAGGTTGGGTGACTGAATTTTACCGCTCAGGATATTGGAATCAACACTGAGACGAAAGTCTGCCTCCACCGCATCCTCGGCCACCGTGAGATTAAGCGTTAATCCTTCATGTGGGAAGCTGCCGCGCTTCATATCAGTTGCATAGTTGATAGTACCAGCGGTTATTTGAGCGGTTACATCAGCGGAGAGTTTGTCTTGCATTGTGGCGACGGCTTTAGCAGAAAAGAGCCCTGATAGGCCTTCCAGGGTCTCTGGGAACCAAGGTTTAAGCCAGCTTAAAGGGATTTCTTCAATATCAACATTTCCATTGGTGTTTTTACCGGTCTCGTCCCATTCTCCTTTGACACAGAGATTCGAGTCTTCTCGACTAAGGCAGAGTGTATCAAGAGAGGCAGCCGCAGCAGCAGCTGAAATTTTTGCGGGATCTGTCAGCTTCCAGTTGCCAAAATCTTTGGAACTAAGAGTAAAGCTGTCTAAGGATCCCAACCATTTTTCCTCTGCATAGCCTCCTCTAGCGTTGAGGCTGATATCTGCCAGATCAAGGCTTGCTGTAAGATCGAGGTCGTGTTCTTCTCTGTTACCCTTTCCGCGGGCGCTGAAGGTCTTAATCAGGTTCTCACCGGATTTGAGATTTTCGGTTTCAATACGCACAGAAAATGGGTTGGTCCAGCTTAAATCAAGATCGGCATCACCATTGATATGATCAAGACTCAGATCTGAATAGGTAATCGAGGATCCTTTGAGGGTGAGACGTAGCTGGGGAGCTTCCATTTTATTGAGAACTGTGCCTTTTGCGAACAGTTGGCCCGAGGCTTTCGGAAGAAGGTCTGCGAAATCTGCAATGTTCGCTTGCCACTGAAGATTAGATTCTTCCCCAAGATTTCCATTGGCAGTTACAACGGCGCTGCCGGATGCTAAGCGAACACTATCTATACGGATGTCGTCTGGCAAGATCGTGATATCTCCGCTTCCACTTATGGGAAGCTCCCGCAAATTGCCTTGCAGAGTGTCGATTATTACATTGGCGTTAAGTTTATCTTCTTTAATACTGCCTTTTGTCAGGAGCTTCCAGTCAAGCATTCCAGGCCAGTCGGGATAGTGGATACCCGGGTTGATCTCTCTTGCACTGCTTTGTATGTTCCATTTAACGGTTGGTGCCCACGCCATCTCTCCCTGTAATTCCACCTCTCCATCAAGAAGGGCCAGAGTAAGCTCAAGGTTTTGAATGCTTTCGGTACTGCCATCGGTTTTGAGTGTAATATTTCCCTTAGGAATCGCACTTCCGCTTATTGCAGCTGTTAAAAGCAGATGAAAGGCATCAAGAGTTCCTTTGAGTGCGACATCTCCTTTAGCCGAAGTATATTCAGGATCACCGGTAACCGGCCATTGCAGTTCCTGCCAATGGAGTTTCAAATCAAGGTTTTGTTCAAGGTCTGCAATTCCTGAAAGTTGAATTTTTGCGGCAGTGTCTGCGTGTTTCAGATCCAGTTGTTTTATATCAAAAATAAGATTTTTAATATCCGTTGTAACGTTGAGATCAGCATCCCAATTAACTTCAGTGGCCGTTTGGTCACGCATAGTGAGTACTGCACTCAAATCGGAATGTTTGAGGTTGCCACTGGTTTCAATACTTCCGGAAAGCGTACCTGGAATGTTCGGGGCAAAAACAACCGGACTGAGTTCGATGATTTCTATATTCCCCTGCCAGCTAAGATCTGTTATGGGGGTCTGTAGTGTTGTTAGGATATCTGCACTGATATCACCGCGTATCTTTTCCTTTATTTGTAACTCCTGCAGATTGCCCGTATAGATTCCTTTCAGAGTGAGAGAGGGGATGTCAGGAATGAGAGTCTGTATAGCTGTTGTCAGATGAAGAGGATAATTTCCCGTTGGCTGTACTTTCCCACTTGCCTGAAGCGTTGCCATCTCATCCATGACGACATTAAGATTGTGGATATGAATGCCTTCATTATCCCATGATATTTCGAGGCCTGCGTTTTGAACAGCGATCGCCTCGCTCTTCGGACTTGCAGAAAAAAGGAAATTATTGATATCCAGTTTTTCAATGGTTATTGCAATGGGAAGAGTGAGTTCCGGCAGAGTGAATGGAGCACTTTCTTCCTGTACTGATTCTTCCTCTTGGGGAATGGCATTGTAAGAGATATCGTCTGCGGTAAGTTCTAGGATATGGAGGTGGAGGCTCAGTAGCTCAGAAGATTTCCAGTCGAGTACCAGGTTGCCAACGTTTGCCTTGCCAGCCGGACTTGAAAAGACAATATCAGAGAGTTCAAGGCGATCAAGGATTTTACCTTTGCTTGTTCCTATCTGTAAACTTTCGCCTATAAAGTTTTCAGCCTGGGAAACAATAAATCCTGTACCGCTTTCGGTGCCAAGCAGATACCAGCAGCCAATAAGCAGCAGTAGAAAAAGGCTAAAGAAAACAGCCGTTATACGAATGAACCATTTTTTCACAGTGTCGCCCCAAAACCAATATGGATTCTCCAGTCATCAAGACCTGGCTCTTCGCTCACCGGATAGGCAATATCAACACGTAGTGAACCAAAGGGTGCCAGCCAGCGAAATCCGGCACCGGCTCCAACATAGAGTGTGTCGATTGTATCGTTGTAGGCATTTCCTCCGTCAACAAATGTGGAAAGAACCCAGGATTGAGCTACACGGTAATCGTATTGAAGGGTGCCGCTCACTACATTTTTACCACCAATTTCTGTTCCATTTTCATTTATAGGACCAAGGGATTCGTATTGGTAACCACGGACTGAATTGTCGCCACCGGCAAAAAACCTGAGCGAGGTCGGGTAGAGTTCAAAGTCTTCAACCCAGGCAGTACCGATTTCCAGCCGGGTGTCGATTCGGCTATTTTCACCCAGACCCAGCATATATCTTCCCTTGAGGTGGAGGCGGCTATAGCTTGTGTCTGAAAGCAATGCTTCTGAAGCTCCACGAAGATCTGAGAACAGGTAATGGCCATTTTGGGGGAAGAGCGAATCTTCCATATCAGAGAAACGCAAAGTGGTGCCAATATTGTACAGGGTGGTGTTTTCATCCGGTTCATCTTCAATACTGAACTGTTCATTTGATGCCAGGAAAAACCCTTTGAGAAAAAGAGTGTCACTGAGATTTCGTCGTACAAATGCTGTTTCTATTTCCAGCGTGGTGCTGTTGGTGTCAGGCGTTTGTTTGTATTCGTAGGCGGTTGAGGATACCCAGCGGTCTGTGAGAGGTCTTACAACCGGGATATTATACTGTCCTCGAAGGACGCCTTCTGTTTGTGCAAGTTTGATCAGGACCTCTGAATGATGACCATAACGATTTATCCGTCGATCATCCCAGCGTGCTGAGCCGCGTATCCCTGTATCGGAATCATATCCAAGGCCAAATGCAAATTTATGGGGTGAAATTGGTTTTAAAATAACATCCAGAGGCAATAGCTGGTCGACTGCATCCTTAAAGTGCGGAACAATGGTTACCTCCCTTGCATAATTACTTGCAAGGAGGTTTTGCTGGAAGTTGAGGAGAGTATCATATGAGTAGGGGGTTCCTTTTTTAATGGTGATATATTTTTCAAGCAGGTCCGGATCAAGGAAGTCCTGTTTAAAGGATATATCTCCAAAGTAGTACAGGGGACCTGTGTCCATATGAAGTGTTAAGTCGGCACTGTTAGTCTCCAGATTAATCAGCCATTTCGTTGTGATGAATTGTGCCTTCGGGTAGCCGCTGGATAGTGCTGTGTTCATAAATGTGTTTTTTGCGGTTTCATACTCTGAATGGTTGAGTAAATTTCCGGCCGTTTGAAGGTACGCATTAAGACTTTGTTGGAATGCAGGCTGATCCTTTCCTTCTCCCATCCACTGTATATCTCTTTTTCTAATTGTTACCGGTGCTCCCTTGTCAATGGTGTAGGTTGCTGTCCAATTTCCGTCTTTTTCAATTAATTTCGACTGGATCTCCGGGACGTAATACCCAAAGGGCTGGAGGGCTTCACGGATTTCCTGCGGAGCTTGCTGGTGCAACCGTTTGATTCCTCGGGCAGTGAGTTCCTCGTTGTCTTTCATTTTGTTAATGTCGAGAAAATGAAGAACATTGTTTAGTAATTGCTTTTCATTTTCATCAATTCCGATAACTTCAACGGTGATTTGTATTTTAGCAAGAGCAAGGCAGGGAATAAGTGCTGGAAAGAGGAACAGGGACAGCAGGAAAATTCGCAGAGCTTTCCGGGGTGCGATAATAGGGGGGATGGCCGGGAGTGCTGTGGATTTCATAGGAGTTGCTGCGCTTACTGCTCTGGAAGGGATTGCTTGCCTGTAATGTTTTCGATAACAACCTGTATAACAGCGGTAGCCCGTAACATTTTTTCTGGAAAATCAAATTTCTGATCACTGTACTGTGCCATAATAACGGTAAGTGCTTTCTTTTTTTCTGCACTGTTTTCAATAAGAGATGCCTTTCCAAAACCGATGATAGATTGGAATTTCATACTCCAGCTGCATGCCTTTTCCGATTCAACCGTTTCAATAAGATGGTCAAATTCAAAGCAGACATTTGGGTTTGCTGTTATCAGGTCAATTTTTTTTCCCTTGGTGGCACCATGAAAGTACAGCCTATTGTCACAATATCCAAAGGAGAGGGGGACAATATAGGGATGATTTGTATCCATCATGGCAAGCCTGCAAACCCTGGCATTTTTAATGATTGCTTCGAGTTCAGCAGTGGCTGTTATTTCTTTTTCCTTCTTTCGCATGATGGTGTTTTGTCCGGAGTGAATGATTTGGGAGGGAGGGTATCATATTCCGGCAAACAGTGTTGTGCCGGAATATGAAAAGAACAGATGCATTACAGAACTGAATAGTTACTTATTCGTAGGTGATGCATTCGGCAGGGCAGGAGCCCATCGCTTCATCTATGCAGTCTTCATCGCCACCTTCTTCCTGAATGACATAGGCTTTATTGTCATCTTCATTGAAGGCAAAAATATCCTTACAGAGTTCAACGCACGTTTCACAACCGATACATTCTTCTTCATCAATCTTTACTTGTTTTGCCATGGTAGTTTTTCCTGAATTATGAGTATTGTTAAATAGACTTGCCTGCCATGAATTGCAGGAAATATCCATACTTATCTGTTGGGAAGTTGTATCAAGTATTGGGAGATATGTAAACGCATTTTGTAGGCAGTGTTTGATGTGGTTTCTTCCAAATTTTTTCCCTTATAAAACAGGGGATGACTGCAGAATACCTTGTGATCACCCAATGTTCCCAAGAGTTCAGAAGCGCGAAGTTTGCGGTAAAGGTTTATCAGCCAAGATGTCGTGGAGGAACGTGTTCGTCAATGCAGTAAATATTTCCTCAGACCTGCCGTTTTCATCATGAAAAGGGTTAAACATGTCCCCAAGGGCAGAATCAGTATCTTCCTGATTTTGTTTTGTATAGAGGTACTCTTTGAGCACCAAACCATCTTTGACCACCTGCGCTCGAAGGCTGTAATGGAATTCAGCTTTTATGGGGGCCAAAGCAGCACTTAAAAGAACAAATCCTAAACTTTTAAGATCAATGGTGCGATTATATTCGATTTTTAAGGTGTAGGCTGAAGGAATTGTATCTGCATGAAGAAAGAGGCAGTCCCGGCAAAACAATAGCTTTTCAAGCTCCTTTTCAACTGATACATCTTTGTTGCGTCCGCTAAATTCGAAGTAAAGGGGGACAAAGGGCTGAACGGTTTCTGGCCTAAAAGTATTCCCCCTCTGACATCCGCTAACAACAAATATCAGAAAAATTAGTATAAAGGAGACTGCTGAAAATTTGGTAATTGAGTACATCATTAATTTGTAATGTTTTCCAGGAGAGTGTCTTTTAAGCGTTGTATGAAGGACTGAATATCATCGATATATTCTTGATTTTCTATAGTTACACCCTCTATCTTGCCATCTCCTCTGAATATTTCAAGAATACCTGAAATTTCTGATTCAACTGTTTGCCCATCTAATGTTAAAAATAAAGAAAGATGTACCGTTCTCTTTGGGCCATTGGCAGTTTGAGGCTTGTTCTCTATTATGGATGTATTAACTTTTTCATTTTTTATATATTTAATAATCTGAAAAAACTCTTCAGAATTCAGGGTGCGAGCCATAGATTCTTTTTTACCGTCAGGAAATCCGCTGTAGATATATTCATAGCTTGCATTTTTGCCTTCCATTGTTACTAGATGTCTTTGGGAATTTGAGTCTTTGCTGGCTTCGCTGTAGAGCAAATCTATCTTTAGATAGAATTCATTATCTGCCATTAATGGAGTATTATTCAACAGTAACAGAGGTACTGCTAATATTAGGATTTTAATCATTTTCCTTCTCCTTAAATACCAAGTATCCCTGAGCCTGATGGATACATGTAATGGTTTTGTCTTATATGGATTTTCTATTTCTTGGTATTATTCGTTGAAAATGTGTTATAAATAACCAAGATAAACGGTATAAGTACCTTCACAAAATTCATTTATAAAAAACAAGGTAGGAAATTGTAAGCTAGTAAATTCCTATCAACTTTCATGACAACAAGCAATATATAATCAGGTGAGGATGTGATCTTCGTGAGATTTCCACTACCAATATTGTTTTTTAAGCTGTTTTTCTCATTAATCTTTCTTCCCTTTTTTCCTGTGTTTGCCAATGGTTCTTGTATTATTCCAGGCACTGACTCCTCTTGCAATGAGTTGGTCTCCGAATTGCCGTGGGCTTTCAATATTGAGCAAAAGGAAGGAACAAACCGTCGCATCTCTTTTGCGAGCCAGGAAGCTACAAAGAAGGGAGGTGTGCAACTGAAAATGTTTCTCGAAAGCAGCAGTTACAACAGTAGAGAAGCAACTACCGATGCATTCCTCCAGATCTCCAACAAGGCACATCCTGACATGGGGATTACTTACGGTTGGGACCTCATCTTAATTCAAGAAACCCGAATCTATCATCTCCATGCAGACTGTACCCTATCGGAGTCAAACTTCATGGTGATGGCCCGGGCCTTGGAGCTAATTGTCAGCCCTTCCAACAATCAAAAGGAGCCTTCTCTTTTGTGCCGCTGTGGTGGAGGCTGCACAAAATCTAGTATTGCAGATAGAATAATTCATGGCAAGTAGGCTTGATCTACAAACACGACTGGAACTAAAAAATCTCTTGGGAGAACTGGGCCCTGATACGCTTTTACTGCTTTTCTCCAATCTGACCGTTATCATTCTGGCTCTGGTACAAGGGTGGAACATTATCCCTCTACTCTGGGTATACTGGTGCCAGAGCATCATTATTGGATTCTTCAACTGGCGTAGGATTAAACAGTTAAAACAATTTTCCACTGACGGATTGAAGATTAACGGCAGGAAGGTACCGGCCAAAGAAACAACAAAAAAATGGATTGCGGAATTTTTCCTCTTTCATTACAGCTTTTTTCACCTCTTCTACCTTCTCTTTCTTCTGGAAATCACCGAAGAACTCCCAGTAGTTTTCGTTCTCTCGGGAGCCATTAGTGTAACCTTTTTTCTCTTGAACCACTTCCTTTCCTACCGCTATATCTTAAAGAAAGACCTCTCATCCAGACCCAATTTAGCTACTCTGACCTTTTTCCCTTATGCCAGGGTTATACCTATGCATCTTATCATCTTCATTGGGTTGCAATTCGGAAGAGGGTCAAAAATCGAGCTCTTTTTCTTTCTCTTATTGAAAACAATCATCGACCTACTTATGCATATCATTCATCGTATTGATTGGAATGAATCAAAAAAATCATACTCTTCCCCCCAGGATGAGGAACTACATGGCGTCAAAAAAAAAGAAACCGAATAAATCCACAAAAAAAACAGATGAAGTAAGAGGTACAAAAAAACGAATGACTCTAAAAGAGCGATTGAAACTCTGGCTTTTTCTTGGGTGGGTCGCTTTCCTGGCTGTGGTCGTGATCGGTTTCTTTGTAATAAAGGAATTCAATATCCAAGACCGAAAGGTCGAAGGCAGGAATCTAGCCGTACATGATACTCTTGATGAGGCCACACTTGAGATATGGGATCAATCTCAGCTTGAGGCGGTACAAGATAAGATCGTCTGGTGCATGGAGACAGCCGACGGAAGTCACGTGGGGAGAAGTGGTTCCATGAACGGTAACGCACAAAAAGATGTTTTTCGCGTCCTTTGCAACGGTTATGGACCAGATGTTTATCCCACACACGAAAGGAATTCGGGGAAAAGCTGGGAGCCAAAAGATCCTGATAATGGCCAGGAATGGGTTATTGCTAAATGGAACCGCCGTGGATATTCTAACATTCTGGAGCCTGTCAGAGCCAAAGCCATCGTCATCGTTGAAACCTACAATCCCGGAGCGGTTGTGGCAGTGGATACTATCGAAAACTACTTTGCCGAGGATGGGAATAAAACCCTTCAGGGGGCCATGAAAAAAACACGAGTCTGGGCTGGAGCGATGGAAGCAGCAAAAGAAAGCAGGGTGTCTGTCCTGCGTCTTCTCCTGAACACCAAACAAGTACCTGATTATAACAGCATCGATACCGTGGGGCTTCTATATTAGCCCGCAACTACCCGGGGCATCAAAATTCAGGTAAAAGTCGTCTCTATGGCTTTATTTTATCAGGTGTGGTTCTGTCTTTTTTTATAACCACAGTACCAGCAAGCTTGTCATGCCAACCTTGTTTTCGTTTATCAATACCTACCCAGAAAATTCCAAGGAAAAGAGGGATTGCAGACAAATAGTATCCCAAATAGCGTCCAATAAATTGGAGGTTAGGTGGTTTTTCCCCGGTTTTAGCATCAACGATTTCCAGTCTTGTTACCATTTTCCCAGGAGTTGCAGATCTGTAAAACCAGAATACAATAATAACAATAGGTGGCAGTATGCAGCTGAACATCAGACTCCAGGAGCTGTTACCAGTCGAGCCATTTATCGACTGGTATTTACCAAGGATTGCAGATAAAGCCGGGTAAACAATGATTGACATAAGAAGGGAATCGATAATTGCTGCACCAGTTCTAATCCAAAAACCTGCATATTCTTGTTTGTTCATTTCTCCAATCTCCTCGTGGTACTTTTATTGTGGATCCCTGCCAATAGCCAGCAGTTGAGGTTGTGCTCTACAAAAAAGGGATAAGAAAAAAATGAGCGAAGTACAAAAGAGAAGTTTTATATTCCCGAGTGCAAGGCAAAAGTTCCATTCGAATTCACCATGAGTTAGTGGGTACAAAGAATGAAACCCTAAGCTAAGTCAGTGGGATTTCAATTGGTTTCATGCGATTCATGATGTTTTGTGTTTAGAAGAATAATCTTTGACTATTAACTTCCTTTAATCTATCCTCACAAGGGAGGGGCTTATTGACGTATTCACTTAATTAGTTGAGGAATTAATAATGAAAAGTAAGGCGTTAACCTGTACATTTATTTCTGTAATGTTGTTGTTGTTCTGTTCTGCTATTGCCTACGCGCTGGACGCTGAGACTCTTACCGGCAAATGGCATGCTGAAAAAGATAAGGGCGTTTTCGTAAGTTTGGACCTGAAAGCAGATGGTACCGGGCATTTTGTTAACTATGCGGGAAAAGCCAGTGATGGTAAATGGGTACTTGAAGGAAATTATCTTAAATTTGAGTCGGGAGGTGAAAAATCTGGTGGGATGGCCAAAATGGATGGTGAAACTCTGAAAATAACTTATGTTGCTGACTATACTAGGGTAAAATAAACGATTTTCGTCTGGCCCCTCTCACTTTTTAAAAAAAGATCACTCCGCCAGAGATAGGAGTGCCTAACCATTTACCCTCGATTCACTGTTGACAGTTGTGAGGTTAAATTAAATCAAGTGGTCTAGTTGACGGTGACTATCGATCAAATCATTCCACCTGCCAGACGGCTCCAAAGACAAAAACGAACAGTTTATCCTGAAAAACTACCAGGCTTTCCACCTCTGTAAAGAGTGGCTCTGCTGGTCTCAGTTCCTCCCAGTTTTTACCATCAATACTTGACCAGAGAGACCATCCATTGTCACCCCAGGTGCCGACCCATATTTTACCTGCATAGGCAGTAGCATGGTAGGTATTCGTCATTGATGTGAAACCTGGAGAATCCGTTGCCAGTGTCCAGGTTTTTCCGTCACTGCTGTACCAGACCTCATTTGAATCTTCTCCCCCGTCTTTAATCCCGCCGATAACCCATATTTTATTATCGAAGACAACAGAGGCATGATCATACCTAGGCCCAAAAGCAGCATGTGAATATTCCAGGTCCCAATTTAACCCGTCTTTGCTACTCCAAACATCGTCCAAAGGCTCCAACCCCTCAGCCATTCCGCCTAAAACCCACATCCTGTCCTGAAATACAGTAGCCGCATGGTCCATTCTTGTAGGAAAAGGCAGTTGTTTCTTGTTTTTCTGCCAATTTTTCCCGTTATTACTCGACCAGATAGTATGGGAATAGCCAGAAAGACCGGAACCTAGAACCACCCACAGTTTATTCTTGAAAGCCAGAAGGGAATGATCAAGGAGTAACAAATTTTCCTGGTCTGACTGTTTACGCCAGTTGAGAAGGTCTTTACTTGAATAAACGTCTTCTCGTTCGTCGCCCCCGACAATCCAAACTTCATCGTTGAAAACAACCGTGTCAAATCCGGTTCCATCCAGAATACTATTTTCAGCGATAAGTTTTACTGTTCTAAAAGATTGCATTTGGTCTCCCTGTTCACCGGATTTCTGTCCTGCCCCTAAAGGCTGGGCGGTAACAAATATTAGAAAAAAAAGAGAAATGAGAACTTTAAAGGCAGTTTTTGGTTGGTTTTCTGGTGATAAAGCTCTTGTCATGGTGTCTCCTTTTCGCTTGGGATAGCTGTTCAACTAAAAAAAATTGTTTTCTACTCAAGACATTTATTGCAGTTTGAAATTGATCTACCAAGTATTATGTGAATGGCTGAAATCGTCTATCTTAGTTGATCCTCAGCTTATTTATACTCTTCCAGCGTATCCATAGCAAGAATATGTTCACGGAATATGGAAGGGGCGTCGTTGACACGAATTATTTCACCCAGCAATCGTATGCCACTCGTCAAGTCACCTTCATTCTCGTAAATAATTGCACCGGTGAAGGAAATTACCACACGCTTGGTTTAAACTGGCATGAAAAGATTGAACAGGATAATTCCAGTCGTTTGATTTGGTTGAATTTAATAGAAGGAGAGGATAGGGTGGTCGAGAATTATTGTGAATGACCTTTGCTGACAGGGTAACACATTGATAATGCATCTGAATTGTATCGATTGGTAAAAATGAAAAACAAAAAGATTATTCTTAGTGGGGCAGGGACCGTTCAGCTGATTCAAGATAGCTGCGCATTCTCTTCTGTTCCTCTTCTTCAGGTTGCGGCCTGTGGTATTTGTGCAACGGATAGAAAAGGGTTCTTTGCTCCGCCAGCCAGTATGAAGCTGCCCCTTGTGCCAGGACATGAGTTCTGCGGTATTCACGTTGCAACGGGAAGGCGCGTTGTTGTCTGGCCCGCTATTAGTTGTGGCCACTGCTCTTTGTGTCGCCGTGGTAAGGTGAATCTCTGTAAAGAACTGAAACTTTTTGGCCTCCACTGTGACGGCGGTTACCAACTTCAGTTTACTCTGTCACATTCATTGGCCGAGAAGGTCGTTCTTCTTGAGATACCTTCATGTCTCAGCTGGACTCAGGCTACCATGACGGAACCACTCGCCTGTGTTATTCACAGTTTTGCCATGGTGCAGGATATTCCTGAAACCATCTGTATATACGGGGCAGGCCTTATGGGCAGACTCGCTGCCAGGTTGGTTCATCATAAATGGCCCCATTGCCAGATTGAAATTTTAGATCCGGATCCCATCCGCCAGAAATTGGCCGATGAGATGTATCTTGAGGGTGGTGTTGATTGTGTTTTCATGGCTTGCACAAGTGAAACGGCAGTATCTACTGCCTTAAAACGTCTTAAACCCGGCGGAGAGATGCTCATGTTTTCCGGTTTGGAACGTCACTTGAATCCGATTTCCATCGATTATAATCAGATTCACCGAATGGAACAGACCCTGCGTGGAACGTATGGGTGTCTGCCGGAAGATATGGTACAGGCTCTTGAACTTATGGCTGCGGGAACGGTTGTTGTTGATGACTTGATAACCGGAGTGATTCCTCTTGAGCGGGTTCCTGAGAGTTTAGCAAAAATTGGAAATCCATACGAATTTAAAACAGTAATACAATTTGACTAGAGAAGAGTATGAAATATAAAGAAGAAGAGATGCGCAGCTTTGGTAGACTTATCGGAGAGCTTGTTGCGGGGCAGGATATGGCACGAGAGGTCTGCAAGGAGGCCTACCGGCAGGTAATACTCAATAAACAACCGGAGCTGCAACAGGGGGCTTTTCTTGCGGCCCATCTTGCTAAAAAGGCCACTTTGGATGAGTTGTGCGGCGTGTGGGATGCCCTCTATGAGTATGATACCGCTACTATCAGTCCAAATTTTCCAGAAGATTGCTGTGATATCGTCGGAACGGGTTCCGATGCTCTTAAAACTATTAATGTCTCCACTCCTGCTTCCTTTCTGGCTGCTGCCTGTGGAGTGAAAGTGGCTAAAAAAGGGGCACGTCTTGTTACCGGAGTGTCCGGGGCCACGGATATTTTAGAAATAATGGGACTCTCTATTGCTGCGCCCCTTACCAAGGCCCAGAAATGTCTTGAGGAGCATGGTATCTGTTATCTGCCGGGGGAGGCTTTTCTGCAGGCGGGATGGGGACGTCTTATTCAGTCCATGCGCTTTACTTCCACTTTTAATATAATCGGTCCGCTGACTAAGCCCTGTGCCAAAACAACTTCTATTGTTATCGGAGCCTATGCGCCCGAGATTTGCCCTCAACTGATTGAAGTGTTGCGCGGCACCGGGACTAAGGCTGCCATGAGTCCTTACGGGATGAGTAGTGAGCACGATCCTTCTTTGGGGATAGATGAGGTGTCAGTCTGCGGGCCCACCAAGATGGTTGAGTTGCGTGACGGCCAGGTGGAAACCTATACGCTGACTCCTTCTGATTTTGGTATCAGTGAGCATTCTTTTTCAGCGATTGCCAGCAAAAAAGATGCCCGGTCTAATGTGGAGGAAATTCTAAAGGTACTGAGTGGCCGGGATGACACACCGGTGGCTGATCTTTTCTGTGTGAATGCGGCCTGTGCTTTGCGGGTGAGTGGTGTGGAAAAGGATTTGCAGAAAGGAACTGAGATGGCACGTGAAACCATAGCAACCGGCACAGCTCTTGAAAAACTGCGCCAGTTGATCCATTTTCAGGGAAGTGACAATGGAGAGGAACAACTAGAATCCTTACTTAATCCTTAAGAATGATAGCACTTCCAGCTGCTATCATTACTCCGCCTGCACATCTATTGGTCATCTTGAGGGCTTTCTTACTTTTAAAGAGTTTTCCGGCACGTGATGCCATCCAGGCATAGCAGAGCAGGACGGCACCGAGCACCACGGTAACCACACTGCTGATTGCCAGAATATCAAGATGGGTAAGGCTTGCAAGATCCACGAAGGTGGGCAGAAAACCAAGGTAGAAAAGAATTACCTTTGGATTGGCGAGCGTAATCAGCAGTCCGCTGATAAAGTTTTTTCTCCAGGAGAGTTCTTTTACGCCTTTGATGGAAACCGACTCCGGAGAAGAACGCCATATCTTAACTCCCAGCCAGAGAAGGTATAACCCACCACCATATTTAACAAAGACAAAGAAGCTGCCAAGTATCTCTGCCATGGCGGATAGCCCGTAAACGGCAAGCAGCAGAAAAATAAGGTCACCTGTAACAATGCCCAGTACAAGTATAGCAGCATGAGCAAAACCATTGGAGAGGGCTCGTGCTACGGTTGCAAAAACACCTGGGCCAGGGGATGCTGCCAGAAGAAACATGGCAGCACCGAAGGTGATAAGTGTTAGAGATGTCATTTTTTCTATAAAGCTTTTGCTTTATCCATGGCTCGTTTAAAGGCGTCGGCAGATCCTGCAATAACATCATCGCCAACACAGAAGGCCAACCTGAAGTAACCGGGAGCGCCAAAGCCTTGACCGGGAACAGCAAGGATTTTTTCTTCTTGAAGAATTGCGCAGAACTTCACATCGTCTTTAATAGGTGCTTTTGGAAAGACGTAGAAGGCACCTTTGGGTGGAATAAAATTATATCCAGCGTCACTTAAAAGCTTACAGAAGGTCTCACGTCGTTTGACGTAGATGGAATTGTCAACACTTGCATCTTGAAGTTCAGCTACAACCCGCTGCATAAGAGCGGGGGCATTAACAAAGCCAAGGATACGATTGGCAAGGGTCATTGCATCAAGAAGAGCTCCCTTGTCGGTGATATCAGGGTGTACTGCCAGATATCCGATTCTTTCTCCGGGAAGAGAAAGATCCTTGGAGTAGGAAGAGAGGACGATGGAGTTTTTGGTGGCCAGAAAGACACTGCCAACAACATTGTCATCAAAGATTATCTTTCGGTAAGGCTCGTCGGCAATCAGGTAAATTGTAGTTTTTAATTCGGAACCTTTTTTATCCAGCAGGGCTCCGAGCTCATTTAAAGCTTCCTGAGAGTAGATTTGACCGGTGGGATTGTTGGGGGAGTTGGTGATAACCACCTTGGTCTTTTCTGTAATGGCCGCTTCAATGGCAGCCATATCAAGGTTAAACTCAGCATCGGTCTGGACGATTTTACTTACACCGCCATGGTTGTCCACGTAGAAATTATATTCCACAAAATATGGAGCAAGAAGGATTACTTCTTCACCCGGATTCAGCAGCGATTTCATCACGACATTTAATGCACCAGCTGCACCACAGGTCATCAACATATCACCATGAAAGATATCTATCCCCTGTTCCTTCGACATCTTTCCCGCAAGTGCTTCACGCACCCATGGGTAACCACCGTTTGGCATATAGGCATGCACCATGGGCGTTTCGTCTTTAACAATTTCCTGAATGACTTTGTTGTACTCTGCTGGTGGCGGAACATCTGGGTTGCCGAGGCTGAAATCAAAAACATTTTCGGCTCCGTGCAGAGCTTTCATCTTTGCTCCTTCCTCAAACATCTTACGGATCCAGGAAGATTTTTCAGCGAAAGTGCGCATTTTTGTTGATATAGTCATTTGTAATTACTCCTTTAATTTTCGATGTAGTAACGGCTTAGATTTTTTTCAGGAAATCATATGCTGCATTGATCTCTTTCATTTTTTCTTCTGCTACGCTGCGGAACTCCTGGCCCAGATGAGTTACCTTATCCGGATGATATTTCATACTGAGCTTTCGGTATGCCTTTTTTATGGTATCCTTATCAGCTCCGGGTTTGAGACCAAGTACTGCATAATAGCGATCTGATGATCCTTGAGAGCCTGCTCCATTTTGATGCTGGCTACCATATTTGTATTTCGCTTCGATGGTGCGTTTATCATAGTCTTTAATCTGAAGATAGTCGGCAATATCGCGGGCTATCTTGAGCTCGGCATCGGGAACCTGACCTTTGGTGTAGAGAACCTGATAAATCAGTTCCAGAAGGATCAAACGCGGTTCGTAGGCGAAGGTGTTTCGAAATTCCAGCAACAGGCTTTCCATGGATTGCGTTGAATCCACAGCTTCTTTGATCAGGTCTTTAACCCAGTACATTTTGGTCTGATCATAGCGAAGGTTCTGTTGGAAAAAACGCTGGATAGTGGAGATCTCTTCCTTGCTGACAACACCGTCCATTTTGGCAATGCTGATCAGAATCTGAACAAGGAGCCAGACAAAGCGGTTATGACTCTCTGTTTGGGAGGCTTCGTAGGTGGAAACTTTCTTCTTGATCCAGTAACTGAATCCCCAGAAAATTCCGATAAAAATAAGGACTGCCGCTAGGCCGGAGTAGAGAAGGAAACCGAGGACATTGAAAAGCCCGGAAAAGCCTCCGGTAAGCAGGCTGAAAAGAATAAGGATAAGGAGGCAGCCTCCGCATCCTGGTTGTTCACGTCGTTGGTATTGCATGGTAAATTAAAAGATCAAGAAGTGTTATTGAGTGTATGTTTCATCGCCAAAAAGGGCGTTGATAAAGTCATCTGCATCAAAATCCCGAAGATCATCAATCTGTTCTCCAATACCGATAAAACGGATTGGGATAGCAAGTTCGCGGGAAATACAGGCGACGATACCACCCTTTGCGGTACCGTCAAGTTTTGTGAGTGCCAGGCCGGTTATGCCAACGGCCTCATTAAAGAGCTTAGCCTGGGATACGGCATTCTGTCCAGTTGTTGCATCAAGTACCAGCAGGATCTCATGGGGGGCATTATTCAGCCTTTTTCCCATAACCCTTTTAATCTTCTTTAACTCTTCCATCAGGTTGACCTGGGTATGAAGTCGTCCTGCAGTGTCTACAATAACCACATCGTAGCCTTCCGCAACTGCCACGTCCATGGCATCAAAGGCTACAGCTGACGGGTCGGCGCCTTCCTGTTGATGAACTACGGAGACGTCATTGCGCTCACCCCATATCTTGAGTTGAGCAACTGCTGCTGCCCGAAAGGTATCTCCAGCAACAAGCAAAACCGATTGCCCGGCCTGTTTGAATTTCTTGGTTATTTTTCCAATTGTTGTGGTCTTTCCCACTCCGTTTACTCCGACAACCATGATTACAAATGGTCCGGACTCTGGCATAACCAATTCAGCTGGCTTGTCTGATGCCATAATAAAAGAGTGCAACTTTTCTTTGAGTATGGCTTTTAATTCTTTGGGATCCGAGAGTGCACCACGTTTTACCCGTTTCCTGGCATCATCGAGAAGTTCCATGGTGGTGCTGATTCCAAGATCTGCCGTAATCAGGATTTCTTCGAGTTCGTCAAAAAGGTCTGCGTCGATCTCTTTCTTTCCGAGAAAGAGGGCATCCATTCGGTAGACAAGTGATTCTTTTGTTTTGTTCAGGCGCGTGGACAGGCGCTGAAACATTGATCCTATTCCCGATGACTGCTCTTCTGTTTCATCTGGTTGAGGTATTGGCTCGGAGACTTCCTGTTGCTTTGGAACCGCTTCGGGACTGGGACTGGTTGTGGAGGCATCTTGCGTGATCTCAGCAGTCTGCTGCGGCTCAGTGTTTGTTTGTGGCGCGCTGGTGTCTTCGTCTTTTGAAAATTTCTTTTTGAACCAACCTAGCATTTACGGAATCCCTTGTGATCACGAATTAAAATTATAAAAATATATTGGAAAACTTTCCATATTACGGCCAGATCACGAAGAAAGCAATAAAAACAGACACTGTTTGTTACCATCCCGCTATAATAGTTTGGAGCGATGGAAAATATTTGCTTTTCCGGAGAACGGCATTAGTGTATGCCATGGTTGCGACCTGCTTAAGGAAACGGTTGATTGCTCTTTTGTGGGGTCGCTTTTTGTGTGTGAAAAAATGTGAATAAGTTTGTTTTATAAATTTTATATATTGTGATAGGAGATTGTTATGTCTAGTTCATGTGATTCAAGTAGTTCCTGTTCAAGTGGATCCTGCGGAAGTAATACCCAGGAATCTCAGCAAGCCAAAATGGCACAGCAGGACAATGCTATTACCCGCTCTCTTGGGAAGATTAAAAATAAAATTCTGGTAATGAGTGGAAAGGGTGGAGTTGGAAAATCCACCGTTTCTGTCAATCTTGCGTTGGCTCTTGCTGCGAAAGGACACAAAGTTGGTCTGATGGATGTGGATCTTCACGGACCGGATGTTATCAGGATGCTTAATCTGAAAGGAAGTCTTGAGGCACCTGAGAATCCAAATGATCTTGTTGCTCCCCTTCAGTACAATGACAATCTGAAGGTTGTTTCACTTGAATATATGATGAAAGATCGGGACGAGGCTATTATCTGGCGCGGTCCTCTGAAAATTCAGGCTATTCGTCAGTTCGTTGCGGATATGGATTGGGGTGAACTTGATTACCTGATCGTTGATGCTCCTCCGGGTACCGGTGATGAGCCACTTTCCATTGCTCAGACCATACCTCTTGTAAAAGCTCTGGTCGTGACCACTCCTCAGAAAGTGGCCCTTGCCGATGTTCGTAAGTCGCTCAACTTTTGCAAAACAGTAGAGATGGAAGTTATTGGTATTGTTGAAAACATGTCAGGTTTCGTCTGCCCTGAATGTAATGCTACAGTGGATATATTCAAAACTGGCGGTGGAGAAGAGCTTGCCCGTGAATTTGATATGGCATTTCTTGGCGCTGTTCCCATGGATCCTAAGATTGTTATTGCTGGTGATGATGGTGTTCCCTATCTTTCTTCCGACGCTAAGAGTCCTGCAACTGCTGCATTTACCAAGGTCGTTGAGGCCGTGGAACTTCGTTTGCCTCCCGTTGCAGCTCCCACAACTTTGAATATGGCATCCAGTGATTCCGGTTCTTCAGATTGTGGCTGTGGTGGAAGTTGTAATCCTGATACCTGCGACTGTTAATATGTGGTAAAAGATTCATCAGTATCTTACCTGTGCCGATCGTGCTCCTTCATATGGAGAATAACACGATCGAACACATGTGAGGCACGGGAGTCTTCGCTTACCCTGCTAACTTTTACTCCAGAGTTGAAATACTGGCCAAAGAGCATTCTCAAATAGCCTCCTGGGATGTGTACCTTCAGCCTTCACCTTTTCTTTTCCTTAAATTCAATGTTTCTTAAACAAATTACCGTAGGATCGATGGGAGTCTGCTGTTATATCGTTGGCTGCTCTAAAACCTCTCTCTGTGCCGTGATTGATCCCGGCGGGGATGAAGATAAAATCCTGCAGGAAGTAAAAGATGCAGGGCTTACCATCGATTCTATTATTGCGACCCATGGCCATCCAGATCATGTGTGCGGCAATAGAATACTCAAAGAGGCGAGTGGTGCTGATATTATTATGCACGAAGCTGATTCCGAGTTTTTTGCCAAACCTGAAACACAAAATTACTTCTCCATGCTTGGTCTTGAGGCTTCGCCTCCTGCTGATCGTACTGTAAAAGATGGTGATGTGATAACCGTTGGTGAGGAAGAGCTACTCGTTATTCATACTCCAGGGCATACTCCTGGAGGAATGTGCCTCTATTGCGCGCCTGATCTGATCACTGGAGATTCTCTTTTTGTCGGCGGAATCGGTAGAACTGATTTTCCGGGTGGCTCTCATGATGAGCTGATTACAGCGATCAAAGAGAGATTGCTGACTCTGCCTCCTGAAACGGTTGTCTGGCCAGGTCATGGCTATGGCGGTTCTCGTTCTACTATCGAAGAAGAGGCCCGTTCTAATCCCTATTTATAGCAGCTACTTTCTATGCGTGAAATTGTTCTAGGCACTGCAGGCCATGTTGATCATGGTAAAACCAGTTTTGTTCGTGCCCTTACCGGTATTGAGACGGACCGTCTGAAAGAGGAGAAAAAGCGAGGCATAACCATCGAACTTGGTTTTGCCTATCTTGATCTTCCCTGTGGCCATCGTCTTGGCATTGTTGATGTACCGGGGCATGAGAAGTTTGTAAAAAATATGGTTTCCGGCGTAACGGGTATGGATCTTGTCGCCTTTATTATTGCGGCGGATGAGGGTATTATGCCCCAGACCCAGGAACATTTTGAGATCTGCCGTCTTCTTGGTGTCAAGCAGGGCATCATAGTTATCACCAAGAAAGATATGGTGGATGAAGAGTGGCTTGAGATGGTCACCGAAGAAGTAAAGGAATACTGTGCTGACAGTTTTCTTGAAGATGCTCCCCTTGTTCATGTCTCTTCCCTGACAGGCGATGGTATAGATACCATCCGTGATCTGCTTGATACCTTCGTTGCGGCCCAGCAATTTAAAGAGGTTCACGGTCCTTTTCGTCTTCCCGTAGATCGTATTTTTGCCATAAAGGGTTTTGGTGCTGTGGTAACCGGAACCTCCATGTCGGGACGCGTGAATATCGGTGATGAACTCCGTTTTTATCCAAAAGATATGGTTGCAAAAGTTCGTGGTATTCAGGTGCATTCCTCTGATGTGGAAACGGTGGAAGCGGGGCATCGCACGGCAATAAATCTCCAGGGAGTTGATACCGCTTCGGTATCTCGTGGAATGGTTGCAGCAACACCTGGAAGTTTGTTACCAGGCTATATGCTTGATTGTGAATTCCTCTATCTTGTTTCAAATACTAAACCCTTAAAACACAGGAGCCGGGTTCGGGTTCATCTCGGTACTGCTGAAATAATGGGTAGAATTTCTCTTCTTGATCGTGATCTTCTGCAGCCGGGAGATACAGCCGGTGTTCAGATTCTTCTTGAGGAGGCGGTTGCCGTGTGGCCTGGGGATCACTATGTGGTTCGTTCCTATTCCCCGGTTGGAACCATCGGTGGTGGTGAGATTCTTGGCAATATGCCGCCTCGCAAACGGAAACGTCTTACCGATCATGATCAGGAGGTAAACATCAAGAGCTTTGGAATTTTACGTGCCGATGATGTGGAAAATAAAATTCTGTTATTTTTGCGTGAACGTGGAACGTTAGGGCTTACCTTTGATGAGCTTGCTGTACGCCTTGGGACCTTTGGTAAGCAACTGAAAAAAATTATAACAGCTCCGCTTTCATCGCGAAAGATCGTGGTTGTGGATTCTTCCACCCAGCGGTATCTCGCCAAAAGTGTAAGTGATGCAATGGAGCAGTCTTTACTGACAAGCCTTGAGGCGTATCATAAAGAAAATCCTTTGCAAATTGGGTTGTCAAAAGAAGAATTACGATCCGGGCTTGGGCGCAAACTTGATCAGAAAGTCTTTCATTTTTGCCTGACGGAACTACAGAAAAAGGAGTTGGTTGTTCAGGAAGATTTCTTTGTACGAATTGCTTCCCATCAGGTAGCTTTACAGGCGGATGAAAAGAAATTACAGAAGGATCTTGAGAGCTGGTTTTGTGAGAAGGGTTTAACTGCTCCTACCATGCGGGAGAGCATGGAAAGGTTCAGCGATTATCCTGACGTACTTGTAAAAGAGGTTTTTGGTCTTTTGATACGAGATGGTAAGCTGGTGAAGGTGAGTGAAACGCTCTATTATGACGCCGAAGCCATTGCAGACCTTCAGGAAAAGGTCACCGCTTTTATGGTCAAAGAAGGGGAAATAGATGCGCCACGCTTTAAGAACCTGACAGGACTAACCCGGAAATTTTCCATTCCGCTTCTTGAGTATTTTGATCGTGTTAAGCTGACCATTCGAGTGGGTGATCTGAGAATCCTACGAAAGCAGACCTGAAAAAACGGCTATTGAAGAAGGTCCTGTAACAATTTTTGAAAATGGTCAAGAGTTACCGGGAGGATTTCAATTTCCACCTGGGTCAGGTCATAGAATTCCATTATCTGTTCATCGCTCAGGGGATCAACCCCTGTATCTAATATTATAATTTTATTATACCAGCCAAGGTTAACTCTGGCGTCGGTAACACTCCATTCACCATCCTGAATGGACTGGTTAATCATTCTGATCCAGGCAGGAGTCATAAGCGAGGTACGATTTCTCTGCAACTCATTGGTGAGTTTACTGCCAATCAGCATATCAATGCAGTTTCTGGCCTGAGGGATTCTCCCGCCGCAGTCATTTACCACATCCTGAATATCACGTTTTCCCTTGCAGTGTTTACCAACAAGAAACCGAACGTTCCCTCCGGTTTTTGAGGCTTTTTCAACGCCAGATTGAAGTTCCTCTTCCATTTTTAAAGGATTATTATGGATGCTGTAATGCATGTAGTTGATGCGGGGGGCCAGGTTCAATTTACTAAGCACACTTTCAAGTTCTTTTTGGAAAATTGGACAGGCGATAAGAGAGGTCGCTTCATCTGTAATAGTGTCTTGCTGAAGAGATTGTTCTGGTTCAGTATGTTTACAGAGAGAGTTTTGCATTTTTTGATTTGCCTCAAAATGATAATTAAAAAGTTGTCTGTAAATACCATTATCATCTGAGGGAAACAAATCAATAGTTTAGATAGGATTGTTCATTTAGAGGAATAAAGCATGCGATGGGAAATGATTTTCTTGAAAAAACATTAGGATAATTGCCACTGCAAAAGGAAAACCTGCTTTGTATTTTCTGTAACACGATACAAGTGGTCAATACGCATTCCTGCGATGGCTACCACCTTATCCTTAGAGAGGATAAGAGGATAGTTATCTCTTTTTAAACCAGGTACCTTATGATCTGAAAGAAAACGTGCGACTTTCTTTTTTCCAGGAGCACCGAATGGATGAAACCATTCACCTTCTTGAGCCTGACGTAAGAGCAGGGGAAATGCTACGGTATCGGCATCAATAAGCTGAGTGTTCGGAGTATCAAGAAGCTTTGGAGAAAATGGGAGTTTACGAACAAGAAGTGTCTGTTTAAGTTCAGTTACGGGGTAAATACCCGGACCGTTAATAGATATGGGAGCAAATGACTTTTTAATAATCCCGGGGCCTCGATAGCCATTTTGTTCGGAAGGGCGATGGAACCTAAGGGTTTTATCTTCCCGGATAGCTCGTAATCCGCCACTCAAATGAATCTCTTTGTGTGGTACTGCTACTGTTACTGCAAGAAGGCTTTCTATTTTTTTGTAAGATGGTTTGGATGCCATCGTCCAGCAGATTTTGTCTAAGATTCTTCTTTGGATGGCAACGGGCTCTTGCGTGAAAGTGGATAGGGAAAGAGAAAGCGATTCCTGGGTCCTATGGACATGTTTCCTGTAAGCAAGCTCTGTGATATCTTGTAGCAACTGGTCTTCACCATTAAGAATTGCAGCTGTCTGGAGAAGAGTTTTGCGTATTGACTGGTTATAGTCTTCTTCAAGTTTTGGCAGGAGCTCAAGACGAATCCTGTTACGCAGAAAACGCGGATCAAAATTGGAACTGTCCTCACAGTGGGGGATTTTCTGCTTTTTTATGTAGTCCAGCAGGCTGCTTTTGGTCTCGTGAAGCAGAGGGCGAATAATATATCCATTTTGCAAATCCATACCGCTGAGTCCGGTACTGCCGCTTCCGCGGATCAGGCGCAGCAGCACTTCTTCTGCCTGGTCATCAGCTGTGTGTCCTACAGCAATAGACGATGCATTGTATGAAGAACGCACATTTTCAAGTACCTGATACCGAAGCTCACGGGCCGCTTCTTCAAGAGAGCAGTGTTTTGACTGCTGTTTAGCGGTTACGTCTACGACGATAGTTTTAAAGTGGGCTGAGCAAACTTTTGCCTGTTGCTGGACAAGATATTTTTCAGCTTCTGTTTCCGTTGGACGTAAACCATGATCTATATAGACTGCGACACGTTTTGTGGCGGGGAAGAGGGCTGAAAGAATATGTAGAAGACTGATCGAGTCAGCACCGCCTGAAACTCCAATAATAATTGGTCTATCCGCTGGGAACAGGGCGCTTGTGAGTATTAGATCATAAACACGTTTTTGGAGACCATTCATATCAAAGGTCACATTTTTGAGAACATAAAAAAAGATTCTTGTTTTTTATTTAAATATTCCATGCATTCGTATAGCATAGAAACAGGATAAATTCTAAAACTTAATCGGGACAATATGAAAATTCTAATTGCAGAAGATGCACCTGTTAATCAGGTACTGCTTGCCAAATTTCTGGAGCCATATGGAGAATGTCACGTGGTCAGTGATGGCCATGAAGCTATAGAGAAATTTGAACAGAGTCTGAACCTTGATCAACAAGACTTTGATTTGGTATGCCTCGATATTATGATGCCAAAACTTGATGGTCAGGCTGTTCTGCAAGAAATTCGGAAGATGGAAGAAGATAGAGGGATAGGAACAAAAGAGCGGGTGAAAGTGTTAATGATCACAGCCCTTGATGATTCGGAGAATATTATGGAGGCTCTGGTGAAAGGGAAGTGTGAAGGATATCTGACAAAACCTGTTAGTAGAGCGATACTTGAGGATCAACTGAGTAAGTTAGGGCTAGTCTTATAAAGGAAGTGTCGGATATGACTCAACAATCATTGGCCGAGCAGGTGCGAAAATATGTTCGTGTGCAATACCAACTACCCGTTGAAAAAGTTGCTCTGATGCTGCCAACCTTTCTTGAAGTTCTTAGAAATCATCTGAATGATCTGGAAAGTGTCCTTGATGACGGTGAGCCGATGGCAATTGGTAGGGTGGGACATACCCTGAAGGGAGCATTGCTGAATCTCGGGCTTGCTGAGATTGCAGAGATTGCCGCAAGTATCGAGACTGAAGGGAAATTAGGAAATAAAGATTTTGAATATGCAGTATTGGTGGCGAGGCTGAGAGAGAAACTTGAAGAAATTCTCTAGTTTGCGTATTTCATAATACAAAAAAGGCGTCTTGAGAAAATCTCAAGACGCCTTTTTTTATTGAAGACAGAAGAACTTATTCTTTTACTGCAGAAAGCAGTTTTTGGATGGAATCCTTGGCATCACCAAAGAGCATCATAGTATTATCTTTAAAGAATAACTCATTTTCAATTCCAGCAAAACCAACGTTCATGGAACGTTTCAGTACAACAACGGTTCGTGCTTCCTCAACATTCAGTACTGGCATACCGTAGATCGGGCTGCTTGGATTTGTTTTGGCAGCAGGGTTTACAACATCATTGGCGCCAATAACAAGAACAACATCGGTTGTAGAGAAATCGTCGTTGATATCTTCCATGGCATACAGCTGATCGTAGGAAACGTCTGCTTCAGCAAGAAGAACATTCATATGGCCAGGCATACGACCAGCAACAGAATGGATTGCGTAGCGAACCTCAATACCTTCTTCCATAAGATAGTCACCAAGTTCGCGAGTAACATGCTGCGCCTGTGCAGCAGCCATTCCGTAACCGGGAACGATAATAACAGATTCTGCATTTTCTACGGCGATGGCCACATCTTCAACATCAAAACCTTTCATGCTTCCAGCAGGACCTTCGGCATCATCGGCGACGGAATCATCAATCGCTCCAAATGCACCAAAGAGAACATTGGCAAGCGAGCGATTCATAGCGTCACACATGATCTTGGTGAGGAAGAGTCCAGAGGCTCCAACAAGTGAACCAACAATAATAAGTGCGTTATTGTTTAATGCAAAACCAGTCATGGAAACTGCAAGTCCTGAGTAGGAGTTAAGCAGTGATACGATAACCGGCATATCTGCGCCGCCAATCGGGATAACCGCAAGAACACCAAGACACAAAGCCAGAACAATAATAAGAGAGAATGCAAAAATGTTATCTGGATTCTGGAATACCATGTAGGCAAGAAAGATAGTCAACAGCACAATTCCAGCATTAACAACCTGTTGGAATGGATAGGTAATGGGTCGTGTTGAAATAATTCCCTGCAGCTTGGTATAGGCAATAATTGATCCGGTAAAGGTGAGGCCACCAATAATAACGGAGAGGAGCAGGGTGATCATGGTGAAGCTTGCAAATGGACCGGTATGACCAGTAAATTCGGCCATGGCGACAAGAGCTGAAGCTGCGCCACCGCAACCATTAAACAGTGCGACCATCTCGGGCATTGAAGTCATCTCAACCTTAATAGCTGCGTAGCCACCAATGGCAGCGCCAATGGCAATGGCGATTATGATCATGGTGTAGCCGAACATATCGGGAGAGGCCAGTGTGGCAAGAATTGCCACTAACATTCCAGCAATGGACAGCTTGTTTCCGAATTTAGCCGTGGCTGGAGAACTCAGATTTTTGATACCGAGCATAAATAGCACAGCTGATATCAAATATATAAAATCAATAATATTAACAGTAGACATAATAAGTTAGCTCTCTGGTTGGTAATTATTCAGCGAGTACCTGATAATTGAAAAAACACTGAACTGTAACTGTTCAGATGTGCCTCATATTCGTTCATTTTGACATTCGAAGCATACTAATGCTATGTGAGAAGGTCAAAATGGGCGAAGATGGGGGGCAGCTGAATAGTTACTCTGGTTGTACTATTCTTTTTTCTTGCGCTTCTTTTTCTTGAACATCTGAAGCATTCTATTCGTTACCATATATCCACCCACCAGGTTTACTGAGGCGAAGATAACTGCAAAAAATCCAAGCATGGATTCTGCGTTAATACCTTCGGGGCGTCCTGTGGCGAGTAATGCACCCAGGATGGCAACACCAGAGATAGCATTTGATGCGGACATAAGTGGTGTGTGTAGGGTTTGCGGCACTTTTGAAATAAGCTCGGCCCCTGCAAAGCAGGCCAGTACAAAAATGGTCAAACCGACGATGATTGTTCCTGTATCCATTTTTTTCTCCTTAACCGGCCATGAGTGACTTGGTCAGTTCGTGAATGACATTGCCATCTTTGGTGACCAGTGAACCGCTGGTAATCTCATCTTCCATATCCATCTTAAAACCATTTTCATCACAGAGATGGAAAAGGAATTTTTCAACATTTTTGGAAAACATCTGAGAGGCATGATAGGACATGGTGGATGGCAGATTGTCATTACCGATAATCTGTACACCATGAACAACTGTATTTTTACCGGGAGTGGTGACTGCGCAGTTACCACCCATCTCAGCCGCAAGATCCACAATAACCGAACCCGGTTTCATGGATTTAACCTGCTCTTCACTAATTAGGATTGGAGCCTTTCTGCCGGGGATAAGGGCTGTTGGAATAACCACATCCGATTTGGCAATATGCTTGGAGATGAGTTCCGCCTGTTTCTCTTTGTACTCATCGGACATCTCTTTGGCATATCCGCCGCCACCAGAGCCATCTTCTTTGATAGGTACTTCAACAAATTTGGCACCAACCGAGTTGACCTGTTCTTTCACTTCAGGGCGAACGTCAAAGGCTTCAACTACACCACCAAGACGCTTGGCAGTGGCACAGGCCATAAGTCCTGCAACACCGGCACCGAGTACAAGAACTTTTGCAGGAGCAACGGTTCCGGCTGCGGTCATCAGCATTGGAAAGAATTTGTTGATATTGTCTGCGGCCAGAAGTACTGCTTTATAGCCGGAGATGGTACTCATGGAGGAAAGAACATCCATGGATTGAGCCAGCGATGTTCGTGGAATGATATCAAGGCCAAAGGCAGTGATGTTCTTTTCCTGGAATTTTTTGACAATGTCGTGGCGAAGGGTGGACTGGACAATGGAAACATAGAAAGACCCATCTTTTAAGGTCTCCGCTTCTTCCATGGTCGGTGGCCGAACTTTTACAATACAGTCGCCCTGACTGATAAGTTCCGCAGCAGAGGCCACGATGGTGGCACCCTTATCCGTGTAGTCCTGGTCGCTGTGTCCGGATGCCAGGCCTGCACCTGTCTCAATCAATATGTCAAAGCCATGTTTGCTTAGTCGCTTGATTGAATCCGGAATAATAGCAACCCTGTTTTCGCCCTCTTCAATCTCTTTTAAAACAGCGAGTTTCATAGTGGGTCCTCTCTATAAAAATATAATAAAACTTTGTCGAATCTATGTATTTCGCAGGTGTGCGAATAAGATTTGAGCAGTGAAATGAATGAGCGCTCAATGATACGGTATATTGCTGTATTGGTCAAGAAGTTAGAGGGAAATGTGTCAGGAAAAGAGGGTCTTGCTGTTAAATAGATTCCAGCCTTTTCAACAGTCTGGCGTGTATATTGTCAAAGCCGCCATTGGAAAGAATGGCCACCACGTCATTTGCTTCAAGGGTGAGGAGTAATTTGTCCAGGATGGTATCAGTATCAGGGCAGGATTCAGCGTGAATCCCTCTGGTTTTCAAATCATCTGCAAGTTTTCCAGCAGAGAAAAGGTCTTCCGTAGCAACGTTATCAAGGGGGACTGGTTCACGGATAAATGTAAGGTCTGCGGAGTCAAAGCAACTCACGTAATCCTGTTGGAAAATAGCACGTCGTGAAGAGTTGGTACGTGGTTCGAATACAGTAATTAAACGTTGTCCGCTATAGGCATTTTTTAGGGCTTTTAATGTCTCTTTGACTGCTGTGGGATGGTGGGCAAAATCATCGATTACAGTTATTTTATTTACTCTGCCACGCACTTCCTGGCGTCGTTTAATGCCGCCAAATTGTATTAAGCCTTTGTTGATGGTTTCAGGAGCAACACCTACACGATGCAGCACCGCAGCAACGGCAAGACTGTTTAAACAGTTATGGGTTCCGGGGAGTTGTACGGAAAAATCAGCCCAATCTTTGCCTTGCAGCCTGACTTTAAAGTGGGTCATCCCCCCTTCTGCACGGACATCATAGAGGGACCAGTCAAGATCTGTGCTCTGTCCATATCCCTGTACTTCACAGGGAGCATCTTTCACAACTTCGACCACATTGGGATCATCAAGATGGGCGATGATCAAGCCATCGGCTGGAAGCAACGAAACAAATTTTTTAAAAGAGCGTTTGATGGCATCAAGATCATCAAAAATATCAGCATGATCAAACTCTACAGAGGTGATAATTGCAATATCTGGCCGATAGTGAAGGAACTTTGATTCCTTATCAAAAAATGCGGTGTCATACTCATCTCCCTCGGAGACAAAATGCTCTCCTTTACCAAGGCGAAAGTTTGCACCAAACTCACGGACAATACCACCAATCATAAAGGTGGGATCAAGTTCTGCCCGATGCAGGCATGAGGCAAGGATGGATGAAGTAGTTGTCTTACCGTGTGTTCCGGTGACCACAAGAGAACTGCGTGATTGAATGAAAAAGTGTGCAAGTGCCTGAGGAAAAGAGAGGTATGGAATTTGGGCCTCGACAAGAGCCTGTGCTTCCGGGTTGATTCGGGTGATGACATTTCCCACAATAACAAGATCGGGTCGTTGCTCCAGATTCTGTCCGCCGTAACCGTTGTGGGCTGTAATGCCTATTTCTTCAAGAAAAACAGACATGGGAGGGTAGACGGATTTATCGGAACCGCTGATTTCAAAACCGGAACTTTTCAGCATTCCGGCAAGGGCGGCCATTCCGGTACCGCAGATCCCCATAATATGGATATGACGGATATCTTCCGGGGCGTAATTGAGTGTGGGGAGAAGTTCCATTACTGTTTTTCCAGGGTTGTTTTTATTGTATCAAAGATCTTTGGAAAACCTGTCTCAAAGGTAGCGGGGGTTAGTCTTCCCACTTCAATGAATTTAATGGCAATTTCTTTGGATACCTTCAGCAGTACTTCATCTGCAATTTTCTTCTCTTTGTCATCCATAATATTTGTCTCATAATACTATTTTGAAAGTACGATCAAATAAAATTCTCAATGTAAAAGCGAATCATTTTTAAAATACATAATAAAATGCAAATTGGTTCAG
Organism: uncultured Desulfocapsa sp.; assembly: GCA_964621915.1. GTDB lineage: Bacteria > Desulfobacterota > Desulfobulbia > Desulfobulbales > Desulfocapsaceae > Desulfocapsa. The sequence goes on from CAZUPS010000013.1 coordinate 60,260, forward strand.
GTGCTGCAAGGTTGCGTGGTTTGAATTGGCCGTAATAGATTTGCTATACGGGTAATTCAAACCATGTAACCTTGCGGTGCCTGAACAAATTTGGGCCGTCCTTGTTGTTGTGAAGAAGGCCAATTCCATTGAAACAACAAGGACGGAATTCCAGCAGAAATAACCGATCAAGCCATCCCTGTGAAAATTTAAAATTGTGTGACACTGTTAAGGAAGATTAGCAATGCCCTTTAAGTCAACAGTTTTAGCATAATCCATAAGGTCATCACGGGATACGCTTTTTCCCTTCAAGGTGATAAGAAACCGATTATTGATCACAATATTTATATCACCACCGTTGTTCTGGTAATTTACAATTCCCTTGTAGCCATTAATCAGTTCAAACTGTCCAACAGAAGCCGCGAAAATAGGATTTGAGAACATCATTATCATGGATTGAAGAACGGGGGAGTCTGTGATAATGGAAATTTTTACAATGGATTTTTCTTTTGTATATGTTCGTTCAGCCGTAAGACCGCCACCAAAGAGAGAAGCGGCTGTCGCTTGAGATTTTCCCTCGGTTGCTGTCCATCCATCGAGAGCTTCCGGGAGCATTTTGCTTAATGCCTCACCTTTTTTCTGACGAATTAACTGACTGGCGTAATCAAGACTGCTCGCAGCATTGCTAAAATCATTATTTTTGTATTCATCGAGAGCCTTTTCTATGATCTGGATAACCGGATCTTCCTCTGTGCCCTGCACAAATACTGGAATAAGCATAAAAATACAGAAAAAGAGACTTTGAATCTTGATGGGCATGTTGGCTCCTTATTTGAATTTTTCAAATCGATAAATATTCTATTTTAATTGTGTTACTACATTCTAACAAGAACTTATCTGCTGATTTGTGAAATATTCAGATATGTGTTGTTGTGTTACGTGTGGTAAGGAGTTTCCAAAATAAAGAGACAGCAGAACTCAGTAAAATGCATCCATATAAATTCTCTTAAATTAGGGGGGGCCATAAAATTCTTACAAGGTGCCCATTAAAAGTCCTTTTATGCGGGATTTGTATTTATCATTTTTCAGCAATAACATGAATATCCTGCTTTGGCCGGGACAAGGTAACACGCTCATCATTATTAAATACAGTTACTACCCGTATCCAGAGATCACTCTGAGTATTTAAAAAGTCATCATTTTTAATCCAGCAAAGGGCGGTTAGCACCAGGCCATTGGCAGAAGCTGTCGTGGCTCTGACCACAGGGGCTGCCGGTTCTTCTACTACGCGCTCATCTTCATTCATTATTTTTAATAAAATAGTCCGCACTACTTCAATATCCGCATCGAGATTAACAACCAGACTTAAGGCGATACGACGCTCAGGAAGATCGTGGTAATTTATGATTTTCGATGCCAGAAGAACAGGATTAGGAATAAAAATCATGGACCCATCGAAGGATCGAAGAGTGGTATGAACATAAGAGATACTCTCCACGGTCCCAAGTACACCGTTGACCTCAATCATCTGGCCTATTTTGAATGGAAGCCTTGGTAAAAATGGAATTAGAAAGAAGATGACAATGGCACCAGCGAGCACTGTCATTATTGCAACTTTACTGATTACACTAGTATCAATCCCAATTTTATCTAGTACCAGCAACATGGTAACAACCAGGATCAGAATATATAAGGTTCCAAAAAAAACTCGCATCAATCGCGGTTTTTTGATGTGAGGATATAAAAATTTAGAAGTGAGCTTATGCAGTAGAAAAACCGCTACTATACCGATAATAATCAAGTACAGGCTGTTAGTGCTAAGGGAGCCGTAGGCACTGACCTGATCTGCGACTTCAGCCGCTTCCTGGATTGCTGCAGCAACTGGCTGCTCTTCGGCAGGGGAGGTGGTTTTCATTTTTATTGATCTCCTGAAATAATAGTATGGTAATGCTGTTACATGAAGCGGTTGTATTACAATAATAACCGATAAGAGTAGCTCTACTCAAGCATGAGTAGAATCCTGGTTACAACACCATCGGTCGTACCACTTATTCCACCCTGTTCACTCTCAATATGGCGATAGTTCATGTTTACACAGAAAACTGGTGTCAGCCACCAGTTAACGCCAAGTGAAGCAATCTGCATATCCCCTCCATCGATAAAGCCATCGGTTAAATCCAAATCAGAGTAACGTGCACTGATTTCCCAGGCTCCGATACCATCTTGATGCATGGTTTTTGCAACGGGTGCATTGCCAAAGGTCCCGTTTTTCTTATTATAGGGACGCATTTCACCAGTCACAATCCATGAAGCAGTGATATGGTAACCGTCAAAAGACGGGTCGCCCAGGTTTCCGCTTTTCACATTGCTTTGCATGTACTCAGAAGCCAGCCAGAATGGCCCCCTGCGCCAAGAGAGTTCAAGGTTAACGGTCTCTGTTCTGTCTGCCTCATGGAGGCCCGTATTCACAAATAGAGGCAATTTATTCATCTCAGGTTCAGTAAAGAAGTGAAAGCCCTCTTTGGCATTAGAATAGCGATAACCAGCACCAAGATGCAACAGGTTGCTTTCGTCCTCGCTAACGAGCGGCACCCAGGAAAAGCGACCAATAAGCTGACTGGCAGTTTTATCAAAATCCTGACTTGTGTCCAGCCAGTCATTAAATGCTCCTACTGCCCAGGTTATATAGGTATCGGCATTTCTGCCGCTCCAGACAATACCCACATTTCTCGCTGGGAGCAAGGCATCCGAAACAGAACTGCGTTCCTGCATGGGCTCAAATACCATGGTCATAAGACGGTCCATGGATATAGGCTCTTTTTGTTTTCCGATACTGACAGTGGTGTTCTCCGACGAGGGAACATCAATCCGATAATCATAAAGGACTAGCTTATCAAGATCTTCTTCCTCAAAGCCTTTGTCAAAGGCATTGGTTGCAAGAGTAAAATTATAGAACCAGGGATTGGTAAAATTTAATGTTCCCAAAATGCCAAAACGAAGTGCTCTGATCTCTCCACCCTCAGCATCATCCAGACTACCATACAAGTTCTCACTCCCTGCATTCTGCGAGACCCAGGACGTTCTATCCAGTGCCAGGGCACCTGTAAAAATGCCAGAGATATATTTAGTTTCCCAGCGATTCCACCTGCTGCTGTCCTGATAATTTGTAGGTACGGCCATGGAAGGTGGAACATAGGCGAGCCATCCACTTTTTTTTGCCTTCTCCTCGGAGGCTGTTTTATCCATAATCTTGAGATTATTTCTGACGATATCACCATTATGGAGAGCAAAAACAGCATATCGATTGGTGTCGAGCATTACCTTAAAATCATCACGCGGATCTTCTGCAAAGATCATAAAGCTGGAAGGAGCACCAAGTTTCAAACTACCAATCAACACACCTTTATTGGCGTCAACCACCAGATCGGTATCTTCCCGGGCAATAGTATCTTCTGTCACCAGGATAAGGTTTTTATCCTCAACGAGAATCTCAATAATTTTATCTCCTGTTTCCTCATCCGGATCTATTATCCTGACATTACGCAGTATTAGTCTTTCATACTCTGCGGCCTGGACCTCAGATACCGTGACGCAAAAAAGGCACGTCAGCAAAACAGACAATGACAAGAGAGTTATACGCCTACTCATAGATAAGGAATCTCCTTTGTAAGTAACGTTGTAATTATTCAGCGAGAGTACCAATTTACCTTTAGCACTGAACGGTAACGGTTCAATAGTGCCTTAGACTTGTTCATTTGAGCCTCCGAAGGGTACTTTTTCTCACTCCTTTTTATTCAACTCTTCATCCCTGGAAAATTTCACTCCAGAGACAGTGGCCTGGGCGGCAATTCCTGCATCTGTAATAACGAATATCTCCATGGGAGGCTTAACCCCGGTAACAGCACCAAGCCCACCACTCATAGAGGTGTTCAGGCCACCATCCTCGGTGGGGGCGGCAACAGAGACCGCTTCACCAATTTCAGCACCTTTTTCACCCGATTTCAGTGCCGCATCTGCCTTGGCCTCAAACTGCCAACCACTATTGGTAAATTGCTCCAGTGTCTTATGTTCATTGAATATAATAAGCATATTGAGATCCTTTATCCCGGCACCAATGCCACCACCGATGGACAGGACATCCATATAAATTTCTTCATGCTTAATATTATCAACAACGATACCGGTTCCCCGTGCCGTTGCCACAAGCAATAGGTTCATATTAAAAACACTGAAAGTTGCATAACCTGGCGCGTCCTTTATCTGTTGCTCCAGCCCCGGTTGCTCCTCAAATATCTTTTTGAGAATGTCCTTCCGTTCGTCCTCTATCTGCGTTCGTTCTTCGGCTGGGCTGATATCATCACTAAAGATCCCTGCAAAGGTCGGGGCTACCGCTGCAAGACTAAAGAGAAACACCACTGTCGCAATTGTAAGTCTTGTTTTCATATCTCTGTCCTTATCTATTTGTTCGATTTAATGCTTTGCTTGTTATGTGTTTTTTTCAAATTTAATCTTCATTAACTCTGGGTGCAAAAACGTGTAATCTAAAATCTGCTTCACTTTCTGATTACTAACTATTTTAAACGACTTAGTCCCTGAATTTGTAAACTCTGGAACTGGGTTGCCTAGGGATTGCGCGGCATGAGTATAAAATTCCCTTTTTGTGGGATGGGTATCAGCGCAACAATTAAAGATGTCACCCCAAACTTTTTGAGGTTGTAGATGCTTTAACATGGTGCCCCCTCAAAACAAAATGTTCAGCTAATGGAAATTCTAGCCAGCCACTTCCAATTATACTTATAGTTTCAATAGTTACCTCTGTTCATGACAAAATCAACCTGTAACAAGCTGTAGGAGTTGCAATGAAACACTCCTACAACTTGTCTGAATTATTATTTTACCGTGGTTATCTCGACATCTTTAATAGCCTGTTTACAACGGTCGCTTACTTTGCTGTCATTTTTTTCTAGACACTCCAACAGGCGACTCTCGCCAGCGACTACGTCGCCGCACAACTCAACAAGATCCCCCTTACATTCATTCGCAACATAACTAAGCACCCCGACGAAACGTTCCAACTGGGCGGCCGCATCGTAGAGGGCATACTCACACTTGCCAGACAACTTATCTCCATGGGCATAGAGGCAAGCCAATCCGCGGCCCTCTCCCGGAGTGACATCCTTGCAATAGGTAGTCAGTTCTGTTTTACATCCATCAACTACGTTCTGTACCAGGTTTTCAGCGGCCTGAGACTGAACAGATACACATAGAACCATAAGTAGAAATACGATTGTGACGATAAATCCTCTTCTTTTCATTTCTTATTCTCCTTTTGTTTTTGGGTTAAATACAGCCACTGACAGTATTGGTCACGGAGCTTATGGCTTCGTTTTGAAAACAAACATCCAGTCCGCCTTCATATCCACCACGACCCAGCCTCGCTTTTTCGCTTCGTCCAATCCCCTGTTCAGTTGTCCGATGTGAGATTCCCGGTCGTAGGCCCACTCCCGGTCGGCATCGGTGTGATGGACGAGGAGACCGAAGCGCGCACCTTTGCCGGAGGTCGTCCACTCGAGCATCTCAAAATCACCATCCGAGTTTCCGAACGCCATGATTGGTCGTCGGCCGATGTGCCGATGAATGCCCACCGGCTTTTCTGCCTTGTCGTCAAGGAAATCCAGCTCAGGAATTTTCAGGATAACAGGTTTCCCGTCACGGACCTCATACTTGGCCTTGATACTTGATCCGATGACCTGTTCGGGCGGGATCCCGTAGGCCTGCTCCGCAAAGACCCGCATGAAGTCGATTCCACCACCCGAAACGATGAACGTCTTGAAATCTTTGTTCCGCAGGTATTCGAGCACCTCCAGCATCGGCTGGTAGGCCATTTCGTTATAGGGTCGTTTTGTCGTAGGGTGGCGTGCCGTAGCAAGCCAATTCCGAACACTCATGTCAAACTCCTCGGTCGTGATCCCGGCGTGCGTGGTGGCCAGCACCTGGACCAAGGACTTCTTCCCACTGGCGAGAGCCTTCTTTATGTCCCCTTTGAGAATCGAGGCATAGGGCTCCTTCTCCTTCCATTCGGGATGCTGCGGCGCCAATTCCTTCACGCGATCGAAGGCATAGAGGAACTGGAAGTATAGCGGTTGCTCCGCCCACAGGGTGCCGTCGTTATCAAACACGGCGATCCGTTGGCCGGGGGCGACGAAATCCTTCGAACCCTCTTTTGTCACTCTTTCGACGAATGAGACGATGGCCTCTTTCGAGCCGGTGTTGTTCCAAGACGGAAGTGGATCGGCGATAGCCACCGAAACCGTACTAATCAATAGGGATAAAACCAGAATAACGTTCTTAATAATAGTCTAGCTCCTTTTGGACTTTTGGGTAATCGATTTACTACTCATTGTGTTGTCGTTAATGGCATGAGCAGCCTGAAACGGCGATCTAGCATGCTGGGCGCGACCTCCCCTCGACCACAACAGAAAGAGAATCCAAGGGCAGCACCCGTATAAACAGGTGCGCCCTTGGATGAGTTCATTCAGCGTTTCACAAAGCGCGCCGTCAGTTTCAGTTGCTGTGGGCGCTGGTCGCTGCTCCCATCACTTGCTCGAGGCTGAAGGTGGCTGGCTTCATACGAGGCGGAAACTCGCGGAAGCTCTGCAACCACTTCGCGATGTAGGCAGATGCGGGTGCGATCGAGAAAAGACGCTCCGTTTGCCAATGCACGTACCCGATAGTTTCATCGTAAGCGCGTTCAAACGGATCCATACGCAGGTTGGTGAGCATCGGCCAGCGCAGTTCCTCGAACGGAGCTTCCCAGACTTTGAAACCCACCTCATTTTGGCGGAGGAAGGTGATTTTCCAGTCATTGTAACGCAGTGCCGCTACTTGGCCACCGTCGGTCCAATAGATGAATTCGTGACGTGGACTTTCGGGGACGTCGCCTTTCAAGAACGGCATCAAGTTGTAACCGTCCAAATGGACCTTGAAAATCTTGTCGCCGACTTTCTTACCCTTGAGGAGGTCTTCCTTGACGGTGGTGTCACCGGCGGCAGCCAACAGAGTCGGAAGCATATCTTCATGCGCTCCCATGTCGTTGATGATCGTGCCGGGTTTAATGACCCCAGGCCAGCGAATAGCAGTAGGAACCCGGTAGCCGCCTTCCCATTGCGTGTTCTTCTCACCGCGGTGCCTTGTCGCCCCACCGTCGGGCCAACCGAATACTTCTGCACCATTGTCACTGGAATACATAACGATCGTGTTCTCCTCAAGGCCCAGTTCCTTAAGTTTATCAAGCAACTGTCCTACATGACCGTCATGCTCGACCATGCCATCAGCGTAGACGCCTAATCCCGTCTTCCCCGCGGACTCTTCTTTCAGGTGTGTGAAGACGTGCATCCGGGTGGAGTTCCACCAGAGGAAGAATGGGATTTTAACAGCATTCATTTATTACTAAACTTTTTTTAAGGGTTTGACGGTTATTCCCAGTTGATTGGGTCCGTTTAAGCCAAGGTACATAAACTGAGCCTAGTATTGGTAATGTATATTGACTTTTTCCTCCTAATTTGTAATCACAATTTGATATATTTACCAAACCTATATCAAGGATATAGCATAATTCAGATCAATAGATTAAACAATTTGAGAAGGATAGCGCTGGTGATAGCTAAGGCTAAAGTTTAATAGTCTTTTCCCCGATTCTTTTGCCTGAGAGTCACAGAGCTGAAAAAGGTACTATCTATCACTTATTTTAGGAGATTTAGGAATGCGTTTGATCATTGATTCCATGTCTTAATTCATCAAGGCAGTTTAGTGGATAGTCAGAGTTTAATCTGCTTTGCTCATAACTCCGCCTCATATAACTTTTGAGTTCACTACTAATGCTAAGCAACTCTCTATAATCTTCTATATTTTGAAAAGGGTATGTTTTCGATTTTAGCATTTTGAGTCTTGGTGTCCTTTACCATCTCATGTGTGTGGAGGTGTGGCTTTTAACACTCTGTAGCGTTTCTTCTAAAGGGTGTGGTGTTACATTGGAAAAATATTTATTCGCATATTTTAAGGCTTTTTCTTGAGTGGGAGATAATGATAAACAAAAATTCTGTAATATCATTTGGTAGGCATTCTGGGGTGTCTGACAATGAATTTAGTTCGGCAAGTACTTTCCGACCTTCTTCAAGAAGGTCATTGTCATTTTCTATTTGACTGTTGATTTTATTCAGATAATCAGTGTCTTTCATCCTGACCCACCATTCTCTCGCATGTTTTAATGCTTTACTTCTATTGGCCGTACCAAGAGATTTTTGTACTACTTCTTTTTGAAGTTGGTATTTCGTCCTGATATGTCTGGGAATTCTAGCACGAAAGTGGAAAATATCGAAACGGTTTTTGAACAGATAGGAGGGAGTGTAAGAATTCATTTGTGTGACACCTCTGAGTGACACTTGTGAATTCGTACTGAAGTGTGCTTTTGGAACTACCTGGAAATACTTACTAAAATCCCAGGAATGGCTGGGGGACAGGGATTCGAACCCCGATAAGCGGAGTCAGAGTCCGCTGTCTTGCCGTTAGACCATCCCCCAGGATGTGTCTTTGGTGAGGTCGTTTATTTAGACAGTTTTCACACTTCTGTCAAGAAAAAATAGCTATCAGGAAATGAGGACTCCGGCGTAGCCAACAACCTGTTTTGTATCGCCTGTAACTTCGCCGGAATCGGTATAGCGGATAATCTCAGTTTTTGTAGCTCCTAACTCCAAGGCAGTAATTAAAGCAACGGTGACAGGCATAATGCCGCACATGGAGATACGGTGGCCTGTGACGGAACGGTACAGCAGACGGGGGTCCATGTCTGTAAGTTTCTTCAGTACGTAATGGTCCTTTTTTTCAGCAGCTTCTCTTGGCTCGTAATGTGTCATGTCGGTGGAGGCAACGATTAGAATGTTTTTTTCATTTCGTCGTTTAATAACCTCTGCCAGGGCAAGGCCAATTTCATCAAGCAACTGATAAGAGATATGGGAAATTGCGATGGGAACAATGGAGAGGTTTTGCTGTTCCTGCTGCAGGAAAGGGAGTTGTACTTCCAGTGAGTGCTCATACTTATGAGCCAGTTCATCTTCTTCGATAAAATCAGTCTCTTCAAGGAGGTCTTGAGCAAAATCCCTATTCACAGGAACACTTCCCATTGGCATGTCCCAGGTTGCTGTGGACAGCGCAACTGCTGCTCCTTTACCAGTATGGTTAGGGCCAAGAAGAATGACTGTTTCCGGTATTTCTATATTACCCAGTGTTTCAGCTGCGACACCCCCGGAGTAGACATATCCGGCATGTGGTGAAACTGCCACCAGTACCTTTTTCTTTTTACCCGTGGAAGTGTCTCCGGTTAAATCCTGAATGGCTATGCGCAGAGATTCCTCATCTCCAGGATAAAATCTGCCGGCAACGGCTGGTGAACGAGTAATTGATGTCATATCAGTTTCGTTTAACGCTCCAGGTGGTTCCTTCCGTCCCGTCTTTGAGTTCAATTCCCTTTCCGAGCAGTTCGTCGCGGATCTCGTCGCTTCGAGCCCACTCTTTGTCGGTTCGAGCCTGTTTGCGTTCTTTGATAAGTGCAAGAATTTCAGCTTCACTTATATCGGTTTTTGCAAGCATGGCTGCTTTTTTTGCAGCAAGATAATCGGTTGCATTTTCCTGTACTATTCCCATAATAGCTGCAAGCTTGATAATGTTGGCCGCACCATTTTTCAACAGATTGTAGTCGCTTGTTGCGGGTGTTTCAGGAAGCTGACGCATTATTTTATTAATAACTTTGGCTGTTTCGAAAAGACTTGCCTGGGCCTGAGCAGTATTGAAGTCGTTGTTCATGGCTTTCTGAAAACGCTCTTCCAGTGACTCGATTTTCTTTATATCTTTATTCGTTGCGATGCCATCAACAGTGTTACTAAAGGAATCTTCCAGAGTATTAACTGCAGCGATGCATTCATAAAGGCGGTCAAGGCCTGCCATGGCATCCTGCATTGCATTCTCGGAGAAATCCAATGGATTGCGATACTGGGTGGAAAAGATAAAAAATCTGAGCACTTCAGGGTGGTAATGAGCAAGGATATCTCTGATAGTCAGGAAATTACCAAGAGATTTTGACATTTTTTCATCACGAATGGTGACGAATCCATGATGAATCCACATATTGACAAAGGGCTTATTATTGGCCCCTTCACTTTGAGCAAGCTCATTTTCATGATGAGGGAAAATCAGATCCTGACCGCCACCGTGGATATCAAAGGTGGAACCAAGATATTTACGACTCATGGCAGAGCATTCAATATGCCACCCGGGTCTTCCCTGGCCCCATGGGCTTTCCCAGCTGGGTTCACCGGGTTTTGATGCCTTCCACAACACAAAATCCATTGGATTTGCTTTGTTTTCATTGACTGATACACGGGCGCCAGCCAGCATATCATCCAGGTTACGCCCGGAAAGTTTACCGTATCCCTCAAAGGAGTGAACCTTGTAGTATACATCACCGGCGGCAGGGTAGGCCATGTCCTTTTCAATAAGTTCGCTGATAAGATCGACCATCTCCTGGATATGCTCGGTGGCCTTAGGCTCCATTGTGGGCCTGTCCACACCGAGTTTATCCATATCAACATAAAATTCGTCGATAAAACGATTGGCTAGTTCTTCCGTTGAAGTGTTCTGTTCGGCAGCACGGGCAATGATCTTGTCATCGATATCTGTAAAGTTACGGATGTAGGTAACTTTATAGTCCAGATAACGAAAATAGCGGACGATCATATCAAAGGCCAGGGCCGAGCGTGCATGTCCGATATGACAATAGTCGTAAGAAGTGATTCCGCAGACATAGAGTTTAATATGGCCCGTTTCGAGGGGCTGGAATGCTTCTTTCTTCCGTGTAAGGGTGTTATATATTTTGACTGACATAATAATTGAATCTGGAAAGCTGTTTGCTATTAATCAAGAACTAAGGTTAGTTTGATGACGTTTTTACTTAGGAGGCTGCCCCAGAATGCCCTTTCGCACAAACTCTTCAGAATCGTCAGAAAACAATGCTCGCTATATTAAATATATGGCTGCGCTTATTTTTAGAAAATTCTTTGATTTTGAACGAAATGCCTATTCTCAGACAAGCTCCTAGCCATCTGGTATTTGAGCTTTAAATGAGCTCAGTGCATTTATTTAGCAAATAGTACCATAAATAGGTTGCGGGGAAAAGAGAAGAATGAGCGAACATATGGATGGCAGTCAGCAGGATATTGCGGCAGAAAAAGCAAGTCTGTGGCAGGCGTTAATGAACAAAAGAATGTTGATTTGCATCTTCAACGGCTTTACCGCTGGTCTCCCTTTATATTTTTTGGCACAACTCATCCCGGCATGGTTGCGAAGCGAGAGTGTTGACCTGAAAACAATTGGATTTTTTGGGCTGGTTTTACTTCCTTTCTCATTTAAATATCTTTGGGCACCCTTTCTCGACCGGTATGTTCCTCCATTTTTAGGGAGACGACGTGGCTGGATGATGGTGAGTCAGCTTGCTCTGTTAGTCTTTATGATGACGCTCTCGCTGTTAAATCCGCAGGATGATATCCAGATAATTCTGTACGTTGGCCTGGCGATCGGTTTTTTTTCGGCCACCCAGGATATTGTGCTTGATGCGTATCGTCGTGAATTACTGGCCGACAATGAACTGGGGCTTGGAAATTCGTTCTATGCAAATGCATATAGAGTTGCCGGGTTTATTCCCGGAGGCCTGGGATTGATTTTGGCTGATTATATGCCGTGGTCCATGGTTTTTATTGTGGTCTCTCTCTTTATGCTGGTGGGAATTATTCATACCTTTGTTATCGGTGAGATTGACACCCGGGTTGCTCCCCCTAAATCTTTACGAGAAGCTGTTGTTGAGCCGTTTAAAGAGTTCTTTCTCAGGGATGGCTTTAAGTCCGGGTTGTTGATTCTGTTATTTATTTTCTTCTACAAGTTTGGAGATACGGTCGCAACAGCCCTGATAACTCCGTTTTATCTCGATATGGGATTTTCAAAAACAATTATAGGTACAGTGGCCAAGGTGGTTGGCTTGTGGTCTATGTTGCTTGGCGGCTTTGTCGGAGGATTGTTGATGTACCGCATGGGAATCAACAAGGCTCTGTGGATTTTTGGAATTGTCCAGGTGATTTCTATTTTTGGTTTTGCATTACTGAGTGAAGTGGGAGCAAATGTTTGGGTTTTGGGTGGAGTGGTTGCTTTTGAATATCTGGGTGTAGGGCTTGGTTCAGCTGCTTTAATGGCATTTATTGCCAAAAGTACAAATAAAAAGTTTACAGGTACTCAGCTTGCCTTGTTGAGTTCCTTATTCGCTATTCCCAAATCTTTTTCCGGAATATTAGCAGGAGTATTGGTTGAGGGAATTCAAGAAAAAGATGGGATCTTTTATTCTCTTCTGGGTGATGTGAGTGGAATAGGCTATACGAATTTCTTTTTTGTTTGTGCAGTGCTGGCTATTCCGGGGATGATATTACTCGTTTGGGTGGCTCCATGGAATGGAGACAAAAACAGAGAAGGTCGGAGTTCGCTTACATAGAGGAAGGGGGGTAAAGTGTTGCTAAATCAGTGAAATCGCCCGCAGGGGCGGGGCTCCTACAATTCCATTTTACATTTACCTGAGCTTTGCCTGGCTATGGCAGTTTGTGCTCTTTCATAAATTGTATAAGTTTTCGGTGTCCTGCTGGAAATGCATACTGATCTATCTGCTCAAAAGGGAGCCAGTGAAAATCCTGTGCAGCATGTAGTACCGGGTCGCTGTCGCCTTGTTCAAGGTTTACCAGAAAACAGTGAAGGGTCACCTTGTAGCGAGTGTAGTGGTGAATTGTTGCTGTGATTTTTGACTCTACTACTATCCTGAATTCAGTTTCTTCCAAAAATTCCCGGACTACAGTCTGTTCCGGTGTCTCGTCTCTCTCTATTCGTCCGCCCGGAAATTCCCATAGTGATCCCCATACATCATCTGCAAGGCGCTGTTGAATAAAAAATTTCCCATTGTGAATCAGTACGCCGGTGGCCATTTCAATGGGAATGATTTTGGTACTTTTTTTTGGGACTGGCCGCTTGGGGATAAGATCATATTTGAGCGCCAGGCAGTGTGCTGCAAGCGGACAGGACGGGCAATCCGGCTTCTTGGGCCGGCAAATAAGAGCGCCAAGCTCCATCAATCCTTGATTGAAATTTCTAGCCTGACTCACTGGCAGAAGGGTTTCTGCCTTCTGCCAGTGGACTCTCTTTGCTTCAGGACTGCCTGGGATAAGATCGATATTAAAGAGTCTTGCAAAAATTCGTTCGATATTGGCATCCACCACAGGAACATCACGGTTAAAACTGATTGAGGCAATGGCTCCTGCTGTATAGGGACCAATACCCGGCAATTGCAGCAATTCTTTTCGCCTGTCAGGAATTGTACCCTGGTATTTTGTGATAAGAAGCTGCGCAGTTTTTCTGATATTTCGTGCTCGAGAGTAGTAGCCGAGCCCCTCCCAGCATTTCAATACCTGGTCTTCAGAAGCAGCTGCAAGAGTGGCAATATCTGGAAAGGTATCCATCCAGCGAGTGAAAAAAACTGTGACCCGATCCATCTGGGTTTGTTGAAGCATAATTTCAGAGATCCATATCTGGTATGGCTCATATCCATGGCGCCATGGCAGATCACGCTGGTTTGCTTTAAACCAGCTTAGTAAGGATTTTTGAAGTGAATCGAGACTGTTCATCGGTATTCTGCTTTAGAGAAAAGTTTTAAACAATTGCACAATATGCTTGCGCAACCTGTTACAGTTTCTTACAGTTAATTTAAATATGGTAATAGAAGAAGCGTTTTAAAGAGTTTGTCAAAAAAAATGGAGGAATATTTATGAAAAGTCTTGTTGTGTATTCGTCAAAAAGTGGAAATACCAAAAAGCTGGCCGATGCCGTCTTCAATCATCTGGATGGAGAAAAAGAGATTTGTGCTGTCGCCGATGCTCCTGACCCTTCAGGCTACAGCTTTGTAGCCGTTGGCTTCTGGTTACAGGCCGGACAACCCGATCCGGATTCCCAGGCTTTTCTTGCAAAAATTGAAGAGGGACAGGATCTGTATCTTTTTGCTACTCATGGCGCTGCTACTGGATCTCCGCATGCTGGAAATGCGATGAATGCTGCAAAGGCTCTTGCTGCAAAGGGACATGTTGTTGCAACTTTTTCCTGTCCCGGTCAGGTACCAGAAAAAGTGTTGGAAATGGCTGGTAAAAAAGATCCACAGCCTCCATGGCTTGCCGACGCTCCTGCAGCAGTTGGGCATCCCGATGAGACAGATGTGAAGAATGTGGTGCGTTTGCTTGAAGAATTGGATCTGCCCTAATCGGGTTGTTGTTAGGAGGGGAACGAAAAATCAGGTTTGTTGCCCCTGTGTCTGACCCAGTTGAGTGCTTTTTGTAGCGAATGATATCCGAGTAATCGGTCCATTAATGTTTGTTTACCAGGAAAATCAAGCAGGCTCATACCAAGAATCATGGTGAGAATTCCCTGACCGGGAAGAAAGAGCATCAGAATTCCTGCAATTAAAAGAACAGATCCCGTTGCATAGCGCAGGATACGAAGGAGGATAAACATCAATGGATGTTCATCCTCCTTTTTTGTATGCTCGTGAAAATGGAGAAAGAAATCCTTATCAAGTCTATTGATTATCCAGGGAATGATCAGCAGGCTGAGAAAAAAAGTTGTGGTGGAGATAATGCCAAGCAGGGTTATTGCCGAACCATAACTGTCGAGAAAATTCTGCATTCAAGTAACTTTCAAAAATAAAATTATAGAGATGAATTGGCGAGTAGCCAAAGCCGCCATGTTTCACTCTTTCTTCGTTCGAGAAGTTTGAGGTGATGCATGGGAAGTGCAGCAAGAAGTTCTTCTTCCATAGAGGGGATAAATCCAGAAATAATATAGTAACGTGCATTCCAAAAATCGGGATTCTCAAAAAACCCAAGCAGAAGTCCTTTATAGAGGTTGGCTACAACCAGGTCGACATTGGTATCAGGAAGTGCGCCGCGTAAATCCGTTTCCATTACTTTGATCTGGGATGCGCAGGTATTTAGGCCCACATTTTTTTCGGCTATGGAGCAGGCAAAGGGATTATTATCATAGGCTCGTATGCTCTGTACCCCAAGTTTTGCGGCCCCTAAAGAGAGCAATCCTGTTCCTGTACCGAGATCCACCATACTTTTGATTTCCTTATGGGTGGAACAAAGCATATCGCTGATTGTCTGCAGGCACAATCTGGTGGTGGGGTGAAAACCGGAACCAAATATTACGCTTGGATCCAGTTGAATGTGAACTTCTCCTGTGTTTTTACTCAGCTGGTCCACTTCCCATAATGGTGCAACAACGAGCGGTGGGACAGAGAAAGTAGTGATATCCAATCCAGCTTCCCAATCCTGATAGTTCAGGTTGGCTTCATAGATAATTTCAGCACCACTTCGTTTACAAATATCCTCGACAAGACTCTTTTTTTCTTTGTGGAAGAAAAGGATTGCCGTGTCATCTTCAATCCAGGTTCCAATAAGGTCGGGATCATCAATACTACCCAGATCAATGCGATCAAAATTGTAGACATAAAGCTGGTCGTAACAAGTGTATGGAGGCTTTAACATATTTATTGAACGGCTTTTGCAGATGTTGTGATGTCGAGGCGGGCACCATTTGCGGGCATACCAACTGTGAATCTTTTTCTGTCCTTGATACTCAGGCGCCGGGGTTCGATATTCAGGCTGTGGACAAAGAAATCATACACGAGCAGACTGCGTTCTGCAGCAAGTTCGAGGAGCACTTCATCGCTGATATGAACGGAATTTGCAAGAACAGGTTTGTAGCCGGCAAGGTCTTTCTTCGGGATGCTCTCTTCTTTTATGGTTTTGCCAGGAGGTGCCGCCTGTATTTCCTGTTGTTTCTTTTGATATGCGGCAAGCCCCTTTTTATTTAATGTGTCAACCCGTTGTTGTTCAATCTCTTCCTGTACTTTTTGCAATATAGCCCGATCTGTTTTTGTATCAGCAAGACCTGTGATGGTAATGCTGAGTCCCGGATGTTCAGTTAAAAGCTCGGCATATCGATTGAGCAGCATTTTACCATTGGTATCAACCTGGTTGGAGCCGAGTTGAAAGGAAACAAGATCACGATCCTGGAGGTCTTTGAAACTGCGGTCGAGCAAAAGCGGGGCATAGGATGCTTTGATTACAGTTGTTTGGAAGTTAGCTATGCTTTCTTTAAGAAGAGAATTGCTGCTCTTGTTGATCTCTATATGTAATGGAAATGAGTTGTCCGCATCGGTTAAGAAAGCCAGGGCAAGAGCAGTGTCGGAGCGCGTTGATGTTGCTTGAAGGTCTTTGATGTCGATTGTGTTTTTACTGCTGAAAAGAGAGTGCGTCTCCGTCATGTCCAGATTGAGGTTAAAGCTTGCTCGTTCTGTGGCAACAGGAATCGGTTTTAATTGTTTGGCAAATACGCCCAGGGGAAACTCTAAGAGTTGCAACTTGGCATGTGCTTCCAGTGTGTTATCAAAAAGAGCTAAAGTACCGGAGGCTGTCATTGGGGATGTCTCCAGTTGTCCCGTCATACTGAAGGTTGTAAGACCATTTCCTCTGGTATTGAAATTTTTAATATGTCCATCAAGGTCATGGACTTTTGTGGACCATGCAGGAGAAAGGCGTTGGTCTACAAGAGTTACGGAACCATTGTGGAGAGAGAAGTTTTGTAGCTCAATGGGGAAGACTGTTTTTGTATCCGGTGAATCCTGAGCGAGAACTTCTATTCCTTTCTGGAAATCCTGAAAAGGTGAATGTTCACTTCGCTGCCATTGAAATTGTGGGGTATCCAGTTGTACAGATTCGGCCTGGAGCAAAAAAGGAGTAAAACGACAGCTGACACTATTTAATTCTGCTGATTTCCAGGTAATAAGTGGTGTTTTTGGATTGGTCTGGAGGAGAGTGTCGGTGAGTCTGAGATTGCCCTGGAAGGAAGAGGAAGGGAAAGTGTAGGTGCCTTTTCCGTGAATGGACGATTTACTGTATGATAAAAGCGGCCATTCTGTAAAAAATGGCGAGAATATTTTGGAATCAATATTTGAGAATGCTATATTTGCCTCACCCTGCAAAGGGGCAATATTTAATACACCCTTGGCTTTGACGATTCCCGCTGTTGCCAAATGTCCTGAAAAAGCAAAGTTTTCAGTTGTGGATGCCTGCTCAAGCCTGTTTGTTTGAAAATGAATATCTGTCATCTTCAGAGGCGCTTTTTGATTGCTGTTATTACTGAGAGTGAGTTTTCCGGCAAAATCAATCCCTTTTATAAGCGGATGTTTTTTTGCTGTGAAGAGATGGGTGAATAGGGGGGGGAGTTTGTCACTATTTAAGGTGAGCTTAGTATCTTTAAGAAAGATATTTCCTAAATTATAGTTTTCTGCCGTTTTACTGAGGCGGGTAAGTCGTACGGAACCCGCGTCAAGCCAGGTGTTTTTATTATGGAGAATCTTCAGGTCATGAAGCTGCAGAATAGCACTGTCGAGCGTATAGGCAGCTTGAGTGTCTTTTTGAGAATGAAAGTTGAGGTCTCCTGAAAGTGTTGCCGTGCCCAGTACAATTTCCTTTGATTCCGGCTGAAGTTGTTGAAACAGAGCAGCGGCAGGGAATTTATTCAGCAGCAGTTTTCCCTCGATTTTGCCGGCATCGAGAAAAACACCCTGCCATGAAAAATCTCCCATGTTGTTGGCATGGTTACCACTGATATGGATAATACCCGTTGCCTTGCGCGAATTAAAATTTTTGACAGTAAGCTGTAGATCATTCCAATCCGAGCGATTTGTCTTGTCCGTGCCGACAGATTGTAACAGCGTAAGTTGACTTTGATCGGTCAGAAATCTGTCAATAATGAGTGTTGGAGGGCTTGTGTCTTTTTTCTGTGCGGGGAGAAAGAGTTTATGCAGGCCTGCCTGAAAGTGGTCCGGGGTGCCTGTAAGGTGAATGTTTCGTGTGATCAAGTCCTTGATATGAAGGAGTTTCTCAACAGGAGTGACCATTGCATCCAGTTTTACAACCGGAACAACAAGCTTGAAATCATTATCTATCCCATGGAGTTCAACGTCAACAGCATCCATTGTGATATCAATGTTGAGCCGATTACCCTGTTGTTTGTCTGGGAAAAAACTAATTTCAAGAGTGGCGTCTGCCCATCCTTTGGACATGACCAGAGGAATCGATGAAGGGAGATATGAAAAATAAGAAACCAGATTAAGGGATTTGATGGAACAGGAAAGTTTTGTCTGAAATCCCTGGGTATCCGGGAGCTGAATAGCCTCACCACTCAGTTGAATGGGGCTGCCATTGATAGTTGCAGAAAAATGAGGAAGGATATAATTTTTTGATTGGAAATCAAAGTTTGAAAGCGTAGGGATTGCAAGTTGCAGGTCTTCAATAACATGCTTTTTTTGAGTAAGTTGGTCTTCAAAAAGAATACGGCTCTTTATGATATCTATATTATTTAATGAAAAGAGAAACGGCAATTTTGCAAAATTTATAATATCGCCCTGCTCCTGGGTTTTCGATAAATTGGAAAGAGCTGGAATATTATAATGTTTATCCTTGTAGCGGATAAGGTTCAGTTGCAGGCTCTCAATGGTTAGCTTATCGCAGGTATATGAACTGCGAATAAGAGAAGTGAAATCGAGATCAATAAGAAACGATTGAATAGTCAGCAGGGGAGGTGTCGCTGAAGGCTCCTGAAGATCCAGGGTGATCTGTTTCAGGGTAAGCTGGAAGTTGAGAGGATTCAGCTGGACATCTTCAATGGACAGGACGAGGCCCGATTCGCTTTCGATATATCGAGGGAGATATTTTTTTATGGCCCACGGGACAAGATAGATTCCTGCCAGGAAATAGGCTGCAATAAGAAAAAAAGCAGCCAGAGGGAAAAAGAATGATTTTTTTGGCGGTGGTACTTTTGGGGCAGGTTTGTCCTGTTTTTTAGGGGGCGAGTCGGAGGTGTTCCCGTTGATGGCTATGGTACCGTAATGATCAGACATAAAAATAGATGTGATAGAAGAACACTTTTTCTTGCATCTGCTGTTGATTTTGCAATAGAATTTAAGAAAGTAGGATGTTTACCCTGTTTTAAGGCTATCTGAGACATTCAGTACTACAATCTGATATAAAGTTAGTATACCTAACATCTAAAACAAAAAAATAAAAAAGAAAAAACATGGATAGTCGCCGCAAGATTATTTTATCCCTATGTCTCACCGTAGCATTTCTGCTGGTGGGAACAGTCGGATATGTGGTAATTGAGCATTATACACCGCTGGAAGCTTTGTATATGTCTGTTATAACGATAACTACGGTTGGATATGGTGAAATTCATGCTTTATCCGATGCGGGCCGGATCTTTACAATGTTCCTTCTGCTGTTTGGAGTCGGAAGTCTTGCCTTTGCTGCGCATGCTATTATCGAATCAATGCTAGAACGGGCTTCGAGCCCTGCACGGGGGAAACGTGTTATGGAGAAGAAGATCAATCAGCTTGAAGACCATACGATCATCTGTGGACATGGAAGGGTGGGCAAAGCTGCAGCAGACCATCTGGCAGAATCCGGAAAGGGTTTTGTTGTGCTCGAGAATTCTAAAGAGCAGTGTGATCTGTTACAGGAAGAAGGCTATTTATATGTATTAGGGGATGCAACGAGTGAGAAGACTTTAATTGCAGCAGGGATAAAATCGGCCGGATCACTACTCGCTTTGCTGAATTCCGATCCAGACAATCTTTTTGCCGTTCTTACTGCCCGTGAATTAAATCCTACTCTTCATATTGTGGCACGTTCGGAATCCGCCTCGGCAGAGTCCAAGATCCTTCGAGCCGGGGCCGACTCAATTATTTCTCCATATGCATCTGCTGGAAGAAAAGTGGCCGGGAAGGTGATGGCAAAATCCTATCATTACCATTCTGGTCCTGATGCCAGTGATGCCGTGCTATCCGGATCTAACTCAAAGTGGATTGATGTAACGGAAGAATCGGGCCTTGTCGGACATGTTGTTGAGGCTGCTTCCGGGTTTGTAAATGGACAGGTTATGGGGATTCGGCGTAATGGGAAGGATATCCTGGCCCCCACACCTGATACTCCGCTGGAATTTAGAGATAAGTTGCTGGTCATTTTTGTCGGAGCGGTGGCGGTGGAAGATTTTCTTCCGGAACAACCTAAGAAAATCGTCCTTGTGGATGATAACCCTGTTATCCGGAGGCTCTATACCAGACTTTTTCAGAAAGCTGGTTTTAATATTATTACAGCTTCCACGGGACGTGAGGGGAGTGATATTATTCTTCGGGAACAGCCCGATGCGGCTGTGGTTGATTATCTTTTAGGCGATATTACCGGTCTTGAGCTTTGTGGTCTGGTGCGAGAAAGTGAAGATGGACAGGGGGTTAAGCTGTTTTTGTTTACCGCAGATGAACGACAGGAAGTACGTGACAATGCCATGAAGGTGGGAGTTGATTTGGTTGTTTTGAAGAGTCCGGATGCTTCTGAAATTGTAAATGTTGTTCGTGATGAACTGGCATTTGGTGGTAAAAAATAAGTAAAGTTCAGATCTCTTGGAAGAGAATGCGTTTTCTTTGGAAAAAGTTGTTATATTCAAGTAGTATAAAGAAAATGTATCTGATAGATTCCCTTTTATTCACTATGATGAAGAGTAATGATTGAAAGTCTAAATATTCTGCGCTGGCAGGATGTCCTCGATATCCTGATTGTAGCCTTTATTATCTACCAGCTTATCGCTATTATCCGGGGTACCCGTTCTGTTCAGATGGTACTCGGATTGATCGTGGTGGGTATTGTCTATTTTATGGCCTCGATTCTTGATCTTGTTACATTGCAATGGCTACTTCAGACATTTCTCAGCTCTTTATTCCTTATTATTGTTATCGTTTTTCAGCAGGATATTCGTAAGGCCCTGACTCAGGTGGGTAAATCACCTTTCCAGAGAAATCTTGATATGGCCGAAAAGGATCTTGATGAGATTATTCGCGCTTCCTTCTATTTATCAAAACGTCGTATCGGGGCTTTGATTGTTATTGAAAGAGATACCGGTTTGCGTGAGTTTGTTGAGTCCGGGTTTAAATTGAACGCGAATCTCAGTAAAGAACTGTTGATTTCTATTTTTATGCCCGTTTCCCCTCTTCATGACGGCGGTGTGATTATCTACAAGGGGCGAGTGCAAACGGCAGGATGTATTATGCCCCTGTCTCAAAATCCCTATATCAACAAGCGTTTTGGAACACGTCATCGGGCGGCTATTGGTCTGTCTGAGGAAACCGATGCTGTGGTGGTAGTTGTCTCTGAAGAAACCCAGGAGGTCTCACTTGTACAGCATGGGGCTCTTACGGCCATGCATGATGAGATGACTCTTACCAATACTCTGCGAACTATTTTCCTTCCAAAAGAGACTATTAATAGTGGATGGAAACAGTGGTGGGGGCGGTCATGAGTATTTTTCATTTTCGTCACTGGATGCAGCTTTCTCCTAAAGACTGGGTGCTTCGTACGATCTCTTTTGGACTGGCCGTTGTGCTCTGGTATTTTGTCGGCGGAGAGGACATTGTAAATAAAAACGTTATGGTACCCGTTGAAGTCATTAATTTATCGCGTGATCTTGTTATTTCCAATCAGTTTAAGAAGGAAATTGAGGTTTCTGTGAGTGGACCTCGCAGTTTGATAATGGATATTGGCAATAGCGGTATATCCCGTCAGATTGATCTGGTTGATGCGACACCTGGCACCATGGTTCTTGAAAACAGCAATGATGTAATCAATGTGCCACGTGGTGTGAAGGTCCTTCGGGTTCAGCCCAAAAGCGTTATCTTATCACTCGATAAGATGATCCAGAAACAGTTTCCGGTAAATCCTGTGACCGTTGGCATGCTTGCTCCGGATTTTATACTAAAAGAAATTCGAATGGAACCCGATTCGATTTCCATCACCGGCCCCGAAACTGTCCTTTCTCAATTTGATGTGCTGCGCACAAAGGCAATTGATATCGCCGGATTACGGGAGTCGACTCAAATTCAAATTCCTTTGGAACTGGATCCAGTAATTGTTGATTTGATTGGTGCAACCACCATTACAGCTGATCTTGATATTGCAGTTGAAACAGTCCAAAAGAAAATTTCAAATTTGGCTGTTGTCGTGGAAAAGAAGGGAGTGCCGCAAAGAGTTTCTCCGGCAACGGTAACTATTACAGTTGCTCTTCCCAAGACTTTGATTCGGGATAAGGTTGATCTTCATTCGTTGTTTTCAATTACAGCAGTCGATGAGAAGAATGACGGACAAATGCATGTGAAGGTGATTCCGAATAAAAAAATTGCTAAAAATCCCATTCGTGTGCTTCGCATTGAACCTCAGATTGTTACTTTGATTGAAGAGAAGGTTCTGCCAGAAGAGGTGGGGAGTGAGTGAAGAGAACTCAAAGGAGAGCAAGGTAAGATATTGGGTCGAGTTATCTGAATATGATATGCTGACAGCTGAAGCTATGCTTGGAAGTAAACGGTACCGTACTCCCATAGTCTTTCTCTGTTAGCTAAAAAATCAAATATTTATCAAAGTTTTTCAGAAGAGCAAAAAGAGTTTTTAGATCTTTTGGAACCTTTAAATATAGAGGCTCGATATCCAACGGATAAACAACAGCTACTGAAAAGTCTTACTTCGGATCGCTGTCTTGAAATATTATCTAATGCTCAGGAGTTACAACGATGGTTGAACCTGAAATTATAAGTATGCTGGAAAGGTACAAGAGATTATTGACACGGTATATCCCTGTTGAGGAACTAATTCTTTATGGTTCGTATGCAAAAGGGACCGCAAGTAAAGATAGTGATGTTGATGTGGCTGTCGTAGTGAAAAAGATTTCTGGAGATTATTTTTCAACACGACCGTTGTTGTGGAAATTGAGAAGAGAAATTGATGATAGAATTGAACCTGTACTTGTTGAAAAAGCTCATGATGAAAGTGGTTTTTTAGCTGAAATTATAAAAACTGGTATTACAATTTAATGAGAAAATTATTTGGAACAGATGGTATCCGTGGAGTAGCCAATATCTACCCCATGACTACTGAAATCGCCATGCAGGTTGGACGGGCTATTGCATTTATCGTAAAAAATAGAAACGGTCGACATCGCATTGTGATTGGGAAAGATACCAGGCAGTCCGGGTATATGATAGAGAATGCCCTTGCTGCCGGAATTTGCTCCATGGGAGTGGATGTCCTGCTCGTTGGTCCCTTACCGACACCGGGTATTGCCTTTATCACAACGTCCATGCGTGCCGATGCCGGTGTCGTGATTTCGGCTTCTCATAATCCATTTCAGGATAATGGTATTAAAATATTTTCACACGATGGCTTTAAACTTCCCGATGCCCTTGAGGCTGATATAGAAGATCTGATTTTTTCGCAGAAGATGGCAGCACTGAGACCGGTTGCTGAAGAAGTTGGTCGTGCAAAACGTATAGATGATGCCAGGGGAAGATATATCGTATTTCTAAAGAATATCTTTCCTAAAAAACAAAAACTTGATGGCATGCACATTGTTCTTGATTGTGCCAATGGTGCTACCTACGGTGTTGCTCCGCATGTGTTTGAAGAGCTTGGTGCCAAAGTAACAACACTTGGGGTGAATCCAGACGGAAAAAATATCAACCATAAATGTGGGGCATTGCATCCGGAACTGATGGCAGCAAAGGTTAAAGAAACCGGAGCAGATATCGGACTGGCACTTGATGGTGACGGCGATCGACTCATCGTTTGTGATGAAAAAGGCAAGGTGGTGGATGGCGATCATATTATGGCGATTTGTGCCAAGGATCTGATAAAAAAGAGAAAGCTCCGCAAGAAGACTCTTGTCTCAACGGTTATGTCTAATATGGGCCTTGAAGTTGCCATGAAACAAATGGGCGGCAAAATGGTGCGAACCAACGTTGGTGACCGCTATGTTGTGGAAGAGATGCGTAAAAAAGGCTATTCCTTTGGTGGTGAACAATCCGGGCATTTGGTTTTTCTCGATCATATAACAACCGGAGATGGTAATCTTGCAGCGCTGCAGCTTCTTGCTATTATGCAGAAACGAGATAAGCCAATCTCTGAACTGTCGAAGGTGATGGAATCCTATCCGCAGGTCCTTAACAATGTGAGAACATCCAAACAAATAGACCTGGAAAATTTCACAGATTTTCAGAAGGCTGTGAAACAGATGGAAAAGAAACTTGGCAAAACAGGCCGGATTCTGGTTCGTGCTTCTGGAACAGAACCTGTTATTCGTGTGATGATTGAAGGAGAGAAGAAGAAAACTATTCAGGCTATGGCCGATGAGCTTGGCGAGATGATTGCTAAGGCTTAATTTCCTTTATTCAGTCTGATTCATTGCCGGAGTGAATTCAATTATGAACTTACCGAACGAGCCAAGTCGTTAGAGTTTCTTTTCTGGGATGTCGCGTTTGATTCTATAGATTGGGATAAACACGCCCGCTTTGTGATTGCAAAAGTTGTTTCCAGGGGGAGCCTGGAAGATTGGCAAACGCTTAAAGCAATCTACGGGTATGATAAAATCAAGAATGAAGTGGTGTTTATTCGGAGTCTGGACCCCAAAACAATTTCTTTTTTAAGTGCCTATTTTTCTTTAGATAAAACATCATTTCGATGCTACAGCTAAAAACCATTAATACGGATACTTTTGAGTTGTTCTGTAAACTATCTGTATATGAATCTTTGAATGATTTTACTCTTGCTGGTTGAACAGCACTAGCCTTGCAATTAGGACATAGGATCTCAATCGATCTGGATTTTCTAACACTACAGGCATTTGATAGCAGCACTCTGTTAGAAAGCGTTGCAGCGGGATTTGATGTTGTAAATGGTGCAACAGGAACAAATTCTGCCGCTCTGTTTATTAATTACAAAAGCACGGGCATAAAGATCGATTTTCTTCGTCATAATTATCCTCTTTTGAAGCCCATACAAAAAGAGGAAAAGTAAGACTATATTCTCTTGAAGATATAGCAGCAATGAAACTGAATGCCGTTGCAAACAGGGGAGCTAAAAAGGACTTCTACGATATCTTTCTTTATTGGATCACTTTTCTTTGAATACAATGTTGGGTTTTTTTGTTGAAAAGTATAGGCAAATTAATAATTTAACGGTTGTGAAAAGTCTTGTTTGTTTTGATGATGCAGAGATTGAACCGGATCCAGTAACCCTTTTAGGGGTGACGTGGGAGGAAATTAAACTTCGCATGGTGCAACTAGTGGCAGGTCTGTAGCAACTTCAATGTCTATCGTCAATAGACTGAGAATAGATTGTTTCATGCTCAGGGGACAGGTAGTTGTATTGCCAATACCTTGCAATTTTAATGTGGTTGTTGCAGAGTAATAGAGAGAAAAAATGATTCAGCATTGGTTTTAAAATAAAACTAAAATGATAAAAGAACTTAGTCCAAAAATGAGTGTCACTGTACTTCTTCCTGCTTATAACGAAGAGCTGGCTATTGCAAAGACAGTCCACAAGATCAAAGAACTTCATCCTGATTTCGAAGTTCTGGTTGTTGATGACGGGTCAACTGATAACACCATGCAGGCGGCGATGGATGCCGGAGCAAATGTATGGCCACATCCCTATAATATTGGTAATGGAGCGGCTATTAAAACTGGCCTGCGGTGTGCCAAAGGGGATTGGGTTATTATGATGGATAGTGATGGCCAGCATAAACCTGAAGATATAGCAAAATTACTCGAACATAAAGATAGTTTTGATATGGTTGTCGGGGCCAGAAGTTCCGGGTCGAAAACATCGCTTCATCGAGATCTGGCGAACAAACTCTATAATTCATTTGCTTCCTATGTCACCAAGTTTAAAATCAAGGATCTGACATCTGGGTTTCGTCTGATGAAAACGGATGTGGCAAGGCAATATATCTATCTTCTACCCAACACTTTTTCCTATCCATCTACCCTTACCATGGCCTATCTTCGTAGCGGTCGGAGCTTGAAATATGTTCCCATTCAAACTCTTGCTCGTAAGGGAAAAAGTAAAATTAAGCTTTTAAGCGATGGTACCAGATTTCTTTTGATTATATCCAAGGTGGCCACACTGTTCTCTCCTTTACGAGTCTTTCTTCCCATTAGTTTTTTTCTGTTTTCTAGTGGCTTATTTTACTATTTTTATACATTTTTTATTGGTGGTCGTTTTACTAATATGTCAGCACTGTTGTTTTCAAGCTCCCTAATCATTTTTATGATGGGACTGATTTCCGAGCAAATATCTCAAATGCGTTATGACAGAGTTAAGTAGTTCGAAAGAGATAACTGGGCACTACTGCGCAGCTAAGAAGAAAAATATACTTTTTCTTACTTATAACTTCTCCCCGAAATTGGGTGGAATTGAGCAAGTAGTTCAACGTACATGGTGATCCTACCCCAATTTTGTAGAGTCATAATTAAACAACTTAAGCAGCTATTTG
>CAZUPS010000014.1:0-82583 GCA_964621915.1 uncultured Desulfocapsa sp.
ACTCAGCGACCGCGGCAAACTACTCAATCACGATGACACTGTCAATGCTTTTTGTGAGGTTATTTTGATATGAAATAAACTCTTCTGCGAGGGGGCTGATTATAGGTGTTTTTTTCAGGGGAATAAAATGTATTTCGCTGCGGTAAAGAGAAGAATGGCAGTAAGTATTGTTTTAATAATTTTTGACGGGAAGTATTTTTGGGCTCTTGCGCCAAGGTAAATTCCAATAATTCCCCCAAGGCCAAAAAGAAAACCTAGTTTATAGTCCGGTGCGATCTGTTGATTAGGGATAAAAGAAGACAGCGCAAGGAGCTGAAAAAAGAGGACTCCGACAAAAGAGGTGATAAATGTCCCCATAAGGCTGGCTCCTGCTACCGTGTGAATTGGCAGTTTGAAGATGGTAACAAAGAATGGTGCAATGATTGCTCCGCCACCAATTCCATATATTCCCCCTATTAAACCAACAATAAGACTGAGTACAATGACAGCCAGGGTGTTTATAGCGTACGTTTTTTCGTTAAAGGTGTACTGCAGTGAGTGGATGGTTACTTTTGCATTCGTTATTTTGAATTCCGATATGGTGCCAGCTTTTTTATCGGAGTTTTTTCGTTGAATAAGGTCAATGCTAAGTTTTACACCTATATATAAGAGGACGAGCCCTACAAAGATTTTGAAACCTTCAGGAGATGGCAGATAAATGATTCGGATAAGAACCCCTCCAAGAACACCTGGCAGTGTGCCGATAACTACAAGCCAGGTAAGGGGCCAAAGCATTCGGCCTTCTTTTATAAAGCGGTATACTCCTCCGGGAATGGCTACGATATTGAAGAGATGGTTGGTACTGCTGACTGCGGGGGTAGTAAATCCGAGAACTGAAACCTGAAATGGAAGAAGGAGGAAAGCCCCTGATACTCCTGCCATTGAAGTGAAGAAAGAAATAACGCATGCAACTACGGGTGGAATAAAGGGAGAAAGCTCAATGTCTGCCACCGGAAAGTACATGCGTTTATCCCTGTTTTATTCGTTAACCCACTTTTCGAGAGCTGCCATTATTTTTTTTGCCTGCTCAGCGCTTGAAATATTGAATTTTGATTTGGGGAGATACTCGCCATTGCGTTTCTGGTATCGTCTGATGGTGAACATCTCTTTGGCAAATTCACTTTTTGCCTTACTCCAGTTCTGGTAGCGGAAGATAATGGTGGCCCATGCTCCTTTTGTCAGAATCTCTTTATCCAGTTGCTGGACAAGTACCTGTCCGTCTTCTTCGTACTGTATGGTTATATCGTTAACGTCGCTGGCCATTATATGCTCCAAGTGCTGGTTGAGTAGTTTTGGTGGTCATTTATATCGTGGCTATGCAAACATATCCTGAATAAAAAAGAAAGGGGGAAAGCAAAGTCAATCGTGCTTTCCCCCTTTTAGTTGTTAATTGTTAGTTGTTTAGTTTGAGTTGAAGGAGAGTGTATCATCTTCCAGGTCCACTTTAACTGTACAGCCTTCCAGAAACCTTCCTTCTAGGATTTCCATGGCTAGTGGATTTTCAAGGTGTTTTTGAATTGCCCTTTTAAGAGGTCTTGCTCCGAAGAGTGGGTTGTATCCACTGGTAACCAGATAGTCTTTGGCATTGTTGCTAATTTCGAGCGTAATTTTTCGGTCCATCAAGCGTTTCTTGAGCCGTTCCAGCTGGATGTCAATGATACCTGACATATTCTCTTTGGAGAGACTGTGGAAAATAATTGTTTCGTCCACCCTGTTTAAAAATTCTGGTTTGAACTGCTGGTGAAGGATTTCCTCGATTTGATTTGCGATTGTTGCCTCACTCTCCTGATTTTCGGCCATTTTAATTATCAGGTCACTGCCGAGATTGGATGTCATAATCATAATGGTATTTCTAAAATCAACTGTTCTTCCTTTGCCATCTGTCATACGGCCATCATCAAGAACCTGGAGCAGTACGTTGAAAACATCTGGGTGAGCTTTTTCGATTTCATCAAGGAGGATAACAGCATAGGGGCGTCTGCGTACTGCCTCTGTCAGGTAGCCGCCTTCGTCATATCCAACGTAGCCGGGAGGCGCTCCAATAAGTCTTGCAACGGAATGTTTTTCCATAAACTCAGACATATCGATTCGGACCATGGCCTGGTCGGAATCAAAGAGGAAATCTGCTAGACTTCTGGCCAGTTCTGTCTTGCCGACTCCGGTTGGTCCAAGAAAGATAAATGATCCAAGTGGTCTGTCTGGATCCTGGAGGCCAGCTCTTGCCCTTCGCACTGCATTTGATACGGACGTGATGGCCTCTTCCTGGCCAATAACCCGTTTGCTTAGTTCTCCTTCTGCGTGGACCAGCTTGTCTTTTTCACCTTCAAGGAGTCTGTCAACCGGGATACCTGTCCACTTGGCAACAACCTCTGCTATGTCTTCACTGCTTACTTCTTCTTTGAGCATATGCTGAGTTTCCTGGACTTCGTGAAGCTTGGCCTTGGCGCTGTCCAGTTTGCTTTGCAACTCAACAATTTGTCCGTAACGAATTTCAGCAGCTTTGCTCAGGTCTCCGGATCGTTCTGCTTTTTGTTCCTCTATTTTGGCCTCGTCAATATCGGCCTTGGCTTGACGGATTGCCTGGATCATATCTCGTTCAATGGTCCATTGGCCCTTAAGGGATGTTAATTCGTCATTCAGTTCACCAAGCTTTTTGTTTAGTTCTTCGAGTCGCTCTTTGGAAGCCTTGTCTTTTTCGCGCTTGAGGGCCTCTTTTTCGATTTCAAGTTTGATTTTGGTACGTTCCAGGTTGTCGATTTCGGCTGGCATGGAGTCTATTTCGATGCGAAGTTTGGCAGCTGCTTCATCCATCAGGTCGATGGCTTTATCCGGGAGAAACCTGTCACTGATATATCTGCTTGAAAGCATAACCGCTGCAACCGTGGCTGCGTCCTGGATACGAACTCCGTGGTGCAGTTCGTATTTCTCTTTGATGCCGCGCAGGATGGCGATGGTGTCTTCTTCGCTGGGCTCTTCAACCAGAACCGGTTGGAATCTTCGCTCAAGGGCGGCATCCTTTTCGATATACTTACGGAATTCATCTATGGTGGTGGCTCCGACGCAGTGTAGCTCTCCACGTGCCAGAGCAGGTTTGAGCATATTTGAGGCATCCATGGAACCTTCTGCAGCTCCCGCTCCAACAAGAGTATGGATTTCATCAATAAAGAGAATGATTTCTCCGGCTCGGCTTTCAACTTCTTTCAGTACGGCTTTGAGTCTGTCTTCAAATTCTCCTCTGTATTTGGCTCCTGCGATCAGGGATCCGAGGTCCAGTGACAATACCTGTTTGCCGTCGAGGGTGGCTGGAATGTCGCCATTAACAATACGGAGTGCTAGACCTTCCGCAATGGCAGTTTTGCCGACACCGGGTTCACCGATCAGGATGGGATTGTTTTTGGTTCGTCTGGATAGGACTTGGATGATTCTTCTGATTTCCTCGTCTCTTCCGATAACCGGATCAAGCTTTCCCTGTCGTGCAACATCTGTCAGGTTGCGGGTATATTTTTCAAGAGCCTGGTACTTTTCTTCGGGATATTGATCTGTTACCCTCTGGTTTCCACGAATGGTGGTGAGGGCATTAAGAAAGTTTTTCTCGTCGATACCAAGTCGCTTGAGCATTTTGGAGGTCGCCGATTTTCTATCCTTGATAATGGTTAGAAAAAGGTGCTCCTGGCTGACAAAGTCATCCTGCATCTGGCTGGCAGTGTTGAAAGAGGTGTCAACGATCTTTCGCAAGGCAGTAGATAAGTAGGCCTGTCCAGCGCCACCACCACTTACCTGGGGGATGTCAGCTATGAGCTTTCCGGTTTCCATAAGAACCTTTGACGGATCGGTTCCAATTTTCTGCAGTACTGGAACAACCACGCCTTCAGGTTGCTCAAGGATGGCTTTTACCAGGTGTGAGGTTTTGATCTCCTGGTTGTTATTATCTTGGGCAAGCTGTTGGGCGGTCTGTATCGCTTCCTGTGACTTTATGGTAAATTTGTCGAATTGCATTGTTTTTCCCCTTTATTTTATTTGTGGCCAAAGCACACAAAAAATATCGTAAAATCAGATGGCTAAATCTGATAGTATTTGTCTTTGTAGGAAAACTTAAGGATTGAGGAGTGGTGTGTCAAGTATTTGGCAAGAAAATTGCATAGAGGTGGAGCTGGAAAAAACGGTAAAAAAAAGTGGTGAACCCTGGAACAGGATTCACCACTTGGTAAAGCATGGTTTGTTCAGCCGCAACCGCCTGATCCGCAGGATCCGGAGCTACAACCGCCACCACTACCACCAATGGAGTTGGTGGAAGTGATTCCAAAACCCGAACGCGGACCAGCATCAATAAACTCAACCGTGATGGTACCGCAGGTAGTCATTAAACCTTCTTCAACCAAAAATTTAAGATCATCTTGGTCGTAAACTTTATCGTTGTCTTTTGGCTCATCCAGAGCCAATCCCAATGAAGGGCCAGCTCAGCCGCCTTGCATTAAGGCGATACGGAGAGCAGAACTGATATTGTTCTGTTCTAAGTATTCCTTGAGTTTTACAACTGCCTCGTCTGTTACTGTGAAATCAGACATGAAAACCTCCTGTAAAAATAAAAAGATAGCAAAGGAAAAAACCTTTGTTTCATTTGCCAATTAAAAATAATGTAATTCGATACACTGTGTTAGATTGTTCTTTTCATCATCTGTGAAGATGATATTATACAATAATAACTCACCTTGAGAAGTCAATCCTTGTTCTGTGAAAATCATTCTTAGAAAGGGTGTGACTCTCTTTGAGAGAATGATTATTGAAATAAGTTTATTGTAAAATATTGAGTAAGTATCTTTTATTTCAACTATAATATTTCATATTCTAACGAAAAAGTGAAGGGAAAAGGTTTTTTTATGAAAAAAATTGTTATTTCCACTGGTGGTGGTGACGCACCTGGGTTGAATGCTGTTATCTATGCAGTTGTTCATGCCTGCTATAAAAAGGGATGGGAGGTGTATGGGAGTAAAAGCGGGTATAAGGGACTGCTTGATATGGATGAGCTTGTTCGATTGTCTGTTGATGATGTGGAGGATATTTACTCAACGGGAGGGACAATTATTGGTTCAACCAATAAAGGTGATCCCTTTGCCATGCCGGTTGAAAATCTTGCCGGAGAGATAACAGTTATAGATGTATCTGATAAAATACTCCACAATTTTAAACGGATGGGGTTTCACTGTCATATTGCTGTTGGAGGAGATGGCAGTCTTGAAATTGCCAGGAAGTTTGCTGAAAAAGGAATGCCTGTGATTGGTGTTCCCAAAACAATTGACAATGATCTGGAGGCAACCGATCGGACCTTTGGTTTTGATACTGCAGTATCAACGGCTACCGAGGCATTGGATAAACTTCATTCAACGGCAAAATCCCATGATCGGGTTATGGTTGTAGAGGTTATGGGGAGGGATTCCGGATGGATTGCTCTCTATTCGGGGATTTCAGGAGGGGCGGATGTGATACTCATTCCTGAGATTCCCTTTGATATGGGGAAAGTCTGTGAGAAAATAATGGATAATGCGCTCCATGAAAAAGATTATGCAATTATAGTGGTTGCAGAAGGTGCCGTTGTTGCGGGTGGCAGTGTTATCAGCAAGGGGACTGGGGAAGTAGGGCGCAGCGAGCTACTTCTTGGAGGTGTGGGGGAATGGGTGGCTGCTGAGATACGGAAACGCACTAAAAAAGATACACGTTCTCTTGTTCTTGGGCATTTGCAGCGTGGTGGTTCACCAACGACTTTTGATCGTCTGCTGGCCATGCGCTTTGGTGCTGCGGCAGTACGCCTTGTTGAGGAAGAGAAATTTGGTCATATGGTTGCTTTGATTTCTCCAAACATGAGGGCCGTTCCATTAGCGGACGCGGTGAGATCTCGTAAAAAAGTAGACTTGAATAACGATAAAGTTTTCACGGCAAGAGAGATAGGCATCTGCCTTGGGGATTGATTGAGTAGATGATTCAGGAGAACAGTAATCTCTTTTTAAGAGTGTATGAAAGGTTGTATGCCCATTATGGTTCCCAAGGATGGTGGCCTGGTGATACGCCACTTGAGATGATGGTGGGGGCTGTTTTGACCCAGAATACAAATTGGAAAAATGTGGAAAAGGCTCTTGTTAATCTAAAAGAAAACGACCAGCTTTCTTTTTCGGCACTGCTAACGATAGAGCAGAATCAGCTTGCCGAATATATTCGACCTTCCGGCTATTATAATATAAAGGCTCGAAGGCTGAAAAATCTGTTTCAGATGATAGAAGAAAAATATGAAGGTGTGCTTGAATTTTTCTTTGAAGACAGTTTGGAAGAGAGCCGTGATAATTTATTGAAAGTAAAAGGTGTGGGGCCAGAAACAGCCGATGCCATTCTACTCTATGCAGCTAAAAAGCCTGTTTTTGTAATTGATACCTACACACATCGGGTTTTTTCTCGTCACCAGTTGGTTGAAGAAGATACCGATTACTTCAGTCTCCAGCAGGAGTTTATGGATAATCTTCCTGAAGATACGGTTCTTTTTAATGAATTTCACGCTCTGATTGTTGCTGTGGCGAAAGAGTTCTGCAAAAAGAAAAAACCCCGCTGCAGCGATTGTCCGCTACAGCGGGTGGAGGAGAAGTAGGTCTGCAGAACAGACCAGGGGAAGAAAAGTATTATCTATTATGTTGTAAGTATTCAGCTAGAATCCCGAAATTGGGGTGCTGCTGAATAGTTACGTTATGCTTTGATATTTAAGAGACTCTCAGTCATATCATCAACGGTCTCCAGGGTCTTGAGATTGGCCTGATAAAAGCGGGCGTTAAGCTGTGAATCAGGGAGTTCCTCACTTAAATCAACGTTTGACAGTTCCACCAACTCACTTCCATTGCTTGTTTCTTCAAGCATCATTGATCCAGGGCTATCGATTGTTTCTACCGATGCCTTTACTCCCTGTGGTGCCTGACTAGCCATGCTGACACGTGATTTCTTGTACCCTTCCGATGAAGCATTGGCGATATTGTTCGCATTGGAGTTCATTTTTGTGCCAAATGCCTGGAGTCCAGAGAGAGCAGAGTTGACAGCGGGTAGCATAGTATCACCATAGAGAGAAAGTATTTGTAATGTATAATGTCTATGAAAGTGCATGCGAAAACAATGCCAAATTCCAGTAATACTTATCAGGTGTTGATTGATTGCAAAAAAAGGAGTGATACTAGTAGATAAGATACGTTGCAGCTTTATCGTTGTGAAAAAAAAGGAGGGAGGTTGATTACAATAAGGGGATACCCGTTACCTTTATCGTCGTTTTTGGTGGTTACCACACCGCACTACTAACCGTTACCGTGCGGTGGCTTTGTCAATTATAAAGAGGTTCCATCAGGATCGTAATTTCTCATAATATTTTTTCAGGTCACCCTCGAGAAATCGATGTATTTTGTTCAGGTTACCGGAATGAGCCTGCCAAATATCTTTCGCCCTGCTGTTTTCCACAAGAAGATTCACTTTCGATGCCATTTTATTCCAGAGATTTCTGCGGTACTCATTCTTAAGGTCGGCAACCAGAGTGCTGCTGTCCGAGAGTGTTTTTTTGAGAAGCCCTTTAAATCCGAAATTAGTAAAGGCAAACATTCCAAGAGCCAGGGTGCCGCAGAGAAAAATAAGAGGTATAATCAGGTTTGTGGCAGAAAACCCTTCTCCGCGCAGAGAAGAAATAAGAGTTTGTTGCGGAAGGGAAATAAGGCTGTTTGTCAGGACATCACCGAAACAAAATAGACCAAGGGCAAGTCCGGCTGTAATCTGACCTATTTTTCTGAAGAGTTTTCGCCCTCTTTGGGTGAACTCAGCCATGGCTTCGCAGACTATTTGAAGTTCATTTACCTGCCGGTCAATATCTTCAAGTATATGATTCAAGCGAAGGTTTGGAGCAGCGAATATTTTTTCCTTCAGGTCCGTTCGCTCCTGCGGCCATAAATCATCGGCCTTTACAGAGTTTGTCAAATCCGGAGAATAGGTGAGATAAATATGGGGGATATCTTTACGGCCCGTCATCTGGGACATATTCCAGCACAGTGTACCGTAGGACCGGACAAGATCACTAATATTGTCACATTCGTCGATCCGACTCATAACAAAGATAATTCTGTCTTCACCGGATTTTTCAGGAAGAGTATTTCTTATTGCAGAGTAGGTCTCTTTTATCGTTCCCGCTTTATGGGGATCAAACATAAGAACAATAAGGTCTGCCATTTTTGCAAATTCGCCGAGTACTTCCATGTAGTCGTAGCCACGATCTTTTTCTGTGGTGGCGTCGAGCATCCCAGGGCTATCAATAATGGCCATATCTTTAAAGGCTGGGGCATCGATATTTTTCAGGCAGAGGTGAGAGATAAGTTTCTCACCATATTTTTTAAATTTTACAAATGGCAGGTTGTCGTCATTGATAAGCGTGGACCCAGGAACTTCTTCCGGTCGGCCACTTCCTTCAGAAGTGATGACGGTAAAGGCATCATCGGTTGGAGCCTGTCCTGTTCGCTGCGTATCGGTACCTATGATTTCATTGATTAAGGTGGATTTTCCAGAAGAGTAGTTGCCTATTATCAGAACAATGGGCTTCCATTTCATACTGGACTCGAGACCGCTGAAATCCATATTGTATTTGGTAAATAACGGGGCGATCTTTTTATTTACTTTGTTCTGGATTTCAGTTTGAAGTTTGGCTGCTAGCATGGAAGAACTCTCAGGGTAACATATTAAATGTAAGGTTGATTATGCCGTAAATAACCAGAAGAGTAGCGATCCGATTGTAACGTGCTGGATCTGTTTTCTGACTATAAAAGATTATACTTTAACATACTCCGTTTGGAGCTGAAATAAAAAATGTCAGGAAATTGACTTTTAGCTAAGATCAAAGGCTTCCTTTGCTTCTGTAAGAGCGTACTGGATAGGCAAACGAGGTCTGTAGGAGAGTCATTGTATAACAGAGTTTTCTATTGTTTCTTTATTTTTTATGTGACAGAAACTGATAACAAATGGACTGAATTAACTTTGTCTCTTTTGACTTGAGTTCCATTCGACCAAAGAATTGTCTGATACTACGCATATAGTAGTCATGGCTTTTTTCCTTTAAAAAATCAATCCCATCCAGGCTGTTTTCCATGTGTGTATACATGTTCTCAACTTCATATGACGTGGCTATCTTGGGTTTTGGGGATATCTCTTTTTGTTCATGGATCACGGCGTGAAAGATTTCATAACAGTGTATGGCCACGGCCTGGGCAAGATTGAGAGAAGAGAAACCGGAGGTTGGAATGACCGAACGGAATTGACAATATTTCAGGTCTTCGTTGGTCAGTCCACGGTCTTCTGCGCCAAAAAGAAAGGCAATCTTGTTTTTCGGCAACAGGGGGAGGATGGTCTGGACAATCTCCCTGGGACTGTTACCGGGGATTCTGTGTCTCCCCTTGCGGGCGGTGGTTCCAACAATCTGTGCAAAAGGCTTTAGAGCATCTTCCAGGTTTTCATGAAATCCCATACAGTCAATAAGATGTGCTGCATGGTGAGTCGCAAGTTTTATCATTCGTCCGTGATCTGGATACTCATCAGCTACGACTATTACTTGGGAAATTCCCATATTCCAGGCCGCGCGTGCCGCTGAGCCAATATTTTCCGGATATTTTGGGGCCACCAGAACGATTGCGATATTTTCTAAAAGAGTATTGTTTTCTAACATATTTGATCTGAAAGCAGAGAAAAGAAAAGCGGCCATAAAATACATCTCTGTATTTCATGGCCGCCATTACAGAATAATTGCCGAGGTGTTATCGTTTATGGACAGGTACTACCTAGCGACCCCACTCTCCAGAGAAACTCTACTGAGTTTTTCATACTCTTCGATTTGTTTATCAGGATTGGTTGGCATTAAACGTTTAAGTAAGGGAACCACACCTCTTTCCGATTTTTCAAAAAGACTTTCAGCTTCCTTGAGAGTGATCTGCCATGCAGGAGCAAAACCAGGTGCTTTTTCAAACATCATATCGAGAGTTGTCTGATAAATGTAATATTGACGGATTTCCTTTCGTCCAGGTTTCTGATTGAGAGACTGGACTGTAATGCGGAGATTATCTCGTTCCTGTTTCAGGATTTCAATTTCCTGCTTGCGCCGTTCATTTTCCTTAGAATCAATTTCGAGTTTTGTGTGCAGATGGGTGCGCAATCGTATAACTTCTGCAGTAATTTCACGACGTCTCAGAAAACCACGAACGTAAATAACAAGACAGAAAAAAAGGCCAATAGCAAGCCCTTTGGCAAAGGGATTTGCGATAAGGTCCGTGAACCAGTTTGCTTCCATATTAAATATCCTCCAGAAAAGCTGTTGATAAAGTTCTGCAGAGATTTAAGCGATTAATTTCATGTAGTCTTTCAACTTTTTATGCGAAATATCAACTCAAGTCAAGTGGCAATACCGGCTGGAAATCCTGTGGCAGTTCTTATTTTTCAGGAAGAGGGCCAAAATAAATCCGATTTCGTCGTAGATCCACATCGAGTAGAGCAACTTGTAAAAGATCACCAATTTGAAAAGACCTGCCACTATGTTTTCCGGTGAGACGATGATGCTTGCCGTCAAAGATATAGTAGTCGTCTTTTAGCGACGTAAGTGAAATACCACCACTGATAAATGATTCAGTAAGCTCAACGAAAATGGCCGAAGCGGTTACTCCTGAAATAACGGCCTGGAACTCTTCTCCAATTTTGTTATGCATAAACCGTACTTTAAGTCTGTCGTTCATTTCCCGTTCGGCTTTTACTGCTATGCGTTCGCGGGCTGAGAGAAAGACCCCCATCTCTTTTGTCGCTGTACCGGTTTCTTTCTGTTTGATTTTTGTTTTGGCATTTCGATGGAGAAAGGTTTGTAATGTCCGGTGCACCGTAAGGTCAGGATAGCGACGAATTGGAGAGGTGAAGTGGCTATAGTCCGTTGCCGCTAGACCAAAGTGGCCAATGTTTTTGTTGTCATACTTTGCCTGTTGCATGGTGCGCAGCAGGAGATTATTGATTACGTACTCTTTAGGGCTTCCCTTGACTAGCGCGAGAACCTGTCCAAACCAGTCAGGATCTTGACGAAGAGGGGGAAGGTCAATTCCAAGAGAGCGTCCAAATTCAACAAATTCCTGAATTTTTTCAGGAGATGGCCGTTCATGGATCCGGTACAGCCCGTCAAGGTGATGATCGGTAAACGTTTCTGCTACTGCTTCATTTGCCGCAAGCATAAATTCTTCAATTATTTTATGGGCAAAGTTTCTTTCGGTGCGGCTGATTGATTCAATTTTCCCTTCACTATCCAGTTCCATAAAGGGCTCAGGAATTGTAAAGCCGATTGATCCACGTTGTTCACGTAAATGCATTAACTCGGTTGCAAGCTCTCCTGCCCATTTCAATGGGGTGAGAAATTCTTTGTGCTGTCGTCTGACATCAAGGTCATTGTCTGTTAGGATTTGGCGAACGGCTGTATAGGTAAAGCGTTTTTTGCTGCGTATTATTGATTTAGCAAATGATTTCCCAAGGAGATGGCCCTGTCTGTCAAAATCCATAATTGCGGTAAATGCATACCTATCCTCGTCGGGGACGAGACTGCATAAACCGTTCGATAATTTTTCGGGGAGCATGGGGATAACGCGTCCTGGAAAGTAGATGGATGTGCCGCGTTCGTAGGCGTCTTTATCAAGTGCAGATCCCGGTTGTACATAGTGAGAAACATCGGCAATGGATACGTAAAGTTTGAATCCCTTACGTGTTTTTATTACCGCGATAGCGTCATCAAAGTCTTTGGCTGTTTCCCCATCAATGGTGATATGCTGGATATCTCGCAGGTCAAGCCGTTTTTTGGAAGGAGTGATGGTCTCACTTATGGCCGCAACTTCTGTTTCCGTATGGTCACTGAACCTGTGAGGGAGGTTATGTTGCTCTATAACCATCCTCATCTGGACATCAACCAAATCAGGATTCCCAAGTACCTCAACAATGGTTCCCTGTTCGTTATTGCTGTCGTCACTTTTACCGTTAAGTTTTACGATTACTGCATCCCCGTGTTGGAGGTCTGCGGGGATGTCATCGGTGATGGAGATTGTAAACGGGTATCTTGTATCTTCAGGGTAGACTAAGACAGAAGCACCTTTGATTGCCACAAAACCGGCCATCTGGTCACGGCCACGACCCATTACAGAGAGTACTTCCGCTTCAGGGCGACCATCTTTTTTTACTTTGTAAACACGTATAAGAACCTTGTCACCATGATGCGCATTGCCCATATTGCTAGGGGAGATAAATGCATCTCGCGAATATTTTACTGGACCAAGCGTGGAGCTAAGGCCACTGACAAATCCGAATCCCTTGGCGTTTTGATCAATGGTTCCTTCCGCCAGGCCATTTAGGGGGCCAGTCTTAAAGATGTGCTTATCTACTTGGGTAAGGATCTTTTCGCTTGAAAGACGGGTCAGGAGTTTTAAAAGAGGTTTTCGGCTTGAAAGCGGAAGGTCCAGTTGTTTAAATATTTCTTTGTTGTCTATGGGAGCAGATTCTTTGTAGAGAAGAGTTAAAACCTGTTGGTACAAGCTGTCTACGCGTGGAGTTTTGTCTTGTTGCTGCTGTCTGCGGAGTGGTTGTTTCGATTTTTTCTTATGTTTGAAATTTCTTTTTTTTTGCATTAGATTTTTTTGTTTTTCCAAGAAGCTTTTAATTTGGTAGAGTTAAACAAAGGAGATGGATTCTCAGAGTACTTGAGCCTCCTAATATATTATCATCCTTTGTATTGAGTAGGATAGTCATGATTGTTTCAAAAGCAATTGTATTTTCGGATTTCCCGTGGGATCTCTATAAAAGAGCGAAATTATCTGGTTTTTATGCAGTATATTCCCTTTGACCTAGAATTGTATCGTAGCCAGATGAGGCAATTGCTTGATCCTGGTCCCAAAGCCCATGTTTTTTGGGATGCACTGGATTTTGCAACGGAGGCCCATGATGATCAGTGGCGCAGGTCAGGGGAAGCCTATATCATGCATCCATGTTCTGTTGCTAAGATTCTGGCAGAAGAAATGGATGTTACTGATCCCGAGATTCTCTCCGCTGCACTTCTTCACGATACCGTTGAGGACGTTGATTATGTGACAACCCAACTTGTTGGTGAAAAGTTCGGATCATATGTCGCGGCCATTGTTGAAGGATGTACCAAAGTAACCCAGGATTCCAGCGACAAACAGACCCTTTCCAAAAAGGTTCATCGAAAGATTTTTTCAGGAGCGGCTCTTAGGCCTGAGGTTATGCTCGTTAAACTTGCAGACCGGTTGCATAATCTACGGACTCTCGGGGCAATGCCAAAGCGAAAGCGCCAGAAAATCTCCGATGAAACCCTCGATATCTATGCACCGCTTGCCACTGTTTTTGGACTGTTCAGTCTGAAACGAGAAATGTATAACTTGGCACTATCCTATAAGTTCCCTAAACAGGGATCAAAATTACTCGGCCAGATAGGGCAGTTAAAGCAGTCTCCAGCTGCCATGGAAATTATCAATATTCTTAAAAAAAATACCCGGGAAGTGTGGGTGAATGCTGAAGTAACAATACGGACCAAGGGGCTGTGGGCATACTATGATCCATCAAATCGTATCTTAAGAAAGGAAATAGACAATCCTCTTGAGATACTTATTCTTTCAGAGAATACACAGGCCTGTTACTCTGTTTTAGGGATCTTGAACCAGACCTTTCCGCCAATCCCCCGAACCATTCGCGACTTTATTGCAAATCCTAAACCCACCGGCTACCAGGGATTGCATGCCAGGATCAATATTAAAGGGCAGAAGTATCTGTTTAAAATTCGAACGAAAAATATGGCGCGCAGAGCTCAGCGTGGATTATTTAAAGATTGGAGCTCTAAAAATAATACCCAGAGACGTTTTATCAGAGGGATCCAAGAGTTATTTGATGTGATTGGGTCCGGTGAGGTTGGTTCTTACCGGGAAGTGATTGCAGCCAGCGGTAAGAAGGAGATCTACACATATACTCCTGGAGGAGATCTTTTCTGTCTGCCGGCCCAGTCCACCGTACTTGATTTTGCATTCAGGGTTCATACAGACATTGGTCATAGTTGTACTGGAGCAATGATCGGTAGCAGAAAAGTTAGCAACGATTATAAATTACGTGATGGCGATGTTATTCGTATTCTCAGAGCCGAACATCCACTCCAGTTTCAGCCTGCCACGCTGGCTCTTTGTCAAACTCCCAGGGCACGAGCTGAGCTTTCAAAAACATTTCGGGTTCGCAGGCAGAAGTTATCAAAAATAATTGGCGAATCGATCATCACTCAGGAAATGCTCAGGTATGGACTACCCTTTGATCTTCTTCAAAAAAAGGAATTAGAGCAGCTGCTCGTTTGTTTCGGACTGAAACATCTTGATGAGCTTTATATTCATGTCGGGGAGGGGCGCTTAAGCCTTTCCAGTCTGATTCAGCAGATCAAAGAAAAGTTATATCAAGGGAAATCCCCTTTGGTAAAGCCGATGGGGCAGCTCAATAAGGTGGAACTCACTACTCTTGATCCGGTAACAATCAAAATTTCAGCCTGCTGTAAACCAAATCCAACGGATAAGGGGCTTTATGCATTTTTGAGTGAAAGGGGACTCTCCATTCACCATAAAGAATGTCCTCAGCTGAAAAAAACAGAATTTCAGCGGGAAGATCTTGTCGATTTACGCTGGAAGTTGCGAAGGAGTAGGGTGACAACTGTTCAGTCAATGGTCATTATGGCAGCAACTCAGCATAGATTGATGATGCTGCTTGGTGTGGCACCTGAGGAAATGCGTCTTGTGGACATTACACTTCTATCAAAAACTCCCACCCCCAACCCCGCCTGGGAGCTGCGGTTTCAGGTTCCCACCCTCTATGTCTTACGAAAAGTGCTGCGTCACTTTGATAAGTCCAATCTGGTGTACGATTTTGATTTTGAGTATTAATGATGAACTTGCAAAAACTCTCCATCTTCTTCGTTGCTTTAAATTTTCTATAATTACGACGTACTCTAGTACGCCGAAATAATAGAAAATCTTCGCGCCTCGAATATGAAGTTTTTTGCAAGCCATCGTCCAAGTAAGGTTTTTGCGAAGCCATAATTAATCGGTAATGTCTTTACTGTAACTGCGTAAAACATTTGTCAGCATGTCGGGAAGGTCATTTTTCTGTCTCGAACTTCTTCGCAGCTGTTTAATTGTTTTTTCAAGGGTCAGAACTTCATCAAGGAAAACATTTCGCAGAATTAAAGAAACCAGTCTGGTAATGGTGGTCAGATTGGAAATACGGGACTGGAGGTGATCGTCTCTGTCAAATGCTGTGGATGCAAAAATTTCCACGGGATCGCCTTTCAGTTCACTGACTGATACATACCAAGTATTCAGTTCCCGATCCCGGGTTCGAAACCGTACCGCATCGAGCACTTCCGGAAGTTCTTTAAGCTCGGAAATATGACACTCTGAATCGTTGTCGCCGTTGTGGCTCAGGTCAGATTTTATAAGGTTGCAGATTCGCTTAATCGTTTCCGGCTTTTTTTGAAGAGCTGTCACCAGACCCAGGCAATCTTTGCAAAATTCATTGCCATGGGTTTCTGTTAAATCAGTTGTCTTACCACAGCCATCACATCGTTCAGTTGTATTTTCCTGGGTCATTTTCGTTCGTTTGTAAAAGTATGGGGGATATGACGTTGCAGCAGGTGTCTGAATTCATCACCATCAATTTCACGACCACCAAATGAGACTAAATGCTGAGTTGTCATCTGGCAGTCGATCACTGCAAAGTCCTGCTGTTTTAAATAATTAACCAATGCTACCAATGCGGCTTTTGAACCATTGCTTATTCTGGTGAACATGGATTCACCGAAGAAGACCTGGCCAAGGCTTATACCATAGAGTCCTCCGGCCAGTTGGTCACCTAGCCAGCATTCAACGGATAGAGCATATCCGGCCTGGTGCAAATTGCAGTAGGCCTCTTTCATGTCATCACTAATCCAGGTACCTTCACCGTCAGCTATTCTAATATTGGCACAGGAATTAATTACTGTCTCAAATTCTTTATTAAATGTTATCGTAAAACCGCTATTTCTCAGGGTTCTTGCCAGTCGTTTGGAAACTTTAAACTCACTTGGAAATATAACCAGCCTGGGATCTGTAAACCACCAGAGAGGGGGGTCACCCTGCGAGTACCAGGGGAATATACCTTTGGAGTAAGCAGCCAGCAATCGTTTAATGGAAAGATCTCCTCCAACAGCAAGAAGGCCATTATCCTCGGCAAGCTTTGGATCGGGAAAAACAGGTTCCCTGGTAAGTTGAAAAATCGACATGGCTCAGTCTACCGAGAAGCAGACTTCCTGTCAATTAGCTGTTTTAATGGGGGAAGAAAAAAATAAAACTGGGGGGGGAGGAAGTCTAATAGGCTCCCGTTGTTTTGTTGCCAATAAAATCTTTGAGACTTGCACGCTGTGAATGTGTCAGTTCTGTGAATTGGATAGAACGCTGTCTGGTTGGGGTCTTCATAAAGGCGGAACCGCTGGAAATAAGTTCGTCGGAAATGATCTTTGTAGGGATTTTTTCGATAAGAACATCATCTGAACCAAGAAAAATACCAAGGATATCAGAAACTGCTTTAGCGCTGTCTTCACCCATATAGCGAAACGATAATCCGCCCATACTAATGTTGATGACAGGACCGAGAGCATGATGGTTTACCGCCATGGTACCATCCTTTGGACGAAAACGGGTGAATTGTCGACGTTCTTTCTGGGTAAGCATGTATGAACCTGTTTTGAAGGTGTGTGATTCCTTTTTGTGACTTCAGTACTTCTCAACCGAATACTCAAAAATACATGGCTATGAGGAAACGGTCAATAGGTAAAAATACCCAATTTTAACGGCGGATGGCTTTTTACCGGCGATTCATAACGACATTTATAAGAGTATGCTTCTGCTCGTTACTTTCGCTAGGTTGTTTTTGTTGTAATGGCAGGGTGATAGTAAATATCGCTCCTTTTTCGGGAGTGCCTTCCGCGAGTATTGTTCCATTGTGTCGTTCAATAATTTTTTTGCATATTGAGAGGCCGATACCCGTACCCTGGAATTGCTGTCTGGTATGGAGTCGCTGGAAGATATCAAATATGAGTTTCTGATGCTCAAACTTAAACCCTATACCATTGTCTTTAACACTGAAACGGATATAGGTCTGGTTATCATACTGATCAGGAAATTGAATACATTGAATAGAGATTTCCGGTCTGCGAT
Source organism: uncultured Desulfocapsa sp. (assembly GCA_964621915.1). Taxonomy (GTDB): domain Bacteria; phylum Desulfobacterota; class Desulfobulbia; order Desulfobulbales; family Desulfocapsaceae; genus Desulfocapsa. The sequence goes on from CAZUPS010000014.1 coordinate 17,340, forward strand.
CGGGATGTATGTATTTCAGACTGTTTCCAATGATATTTTGGAAGAGTTGCCGCATCTGTAAGGGATCGGCTTCTATAACAGGCAACTGAGGATCGACACTTATATGGGCTTTGTTCTTTTCTATTCGGATGGACAGGTCTTCTAGAACGGACGCAACGATTGCCTGTAATGAGACTTTTTCAAAGGGAATGGCTTTGCTGCTGACTCTTGAATAAAGCAACAAGCCATCAATAAGGTTCTGCATACGATTGGTGGAACTTTCAATACGTTCGAGGTAGGTGATTCCTTTCGCGGGCAGTGCTGTTGAACATTTTGTACGAATCCTGTCACTGAAAGCCTGAATGAGCATTAGAGGTTCTTGCAAATCGTGGGAGATAACATGGGCAAAGTCTTCGAGCTCCATATTTCTTGCCCGTAGATGTTCTGCGGTGGCTGACAGAGATTTCTCCACCTTTTTCCAATTACTGATATCTCGTGTAACTTCTATTATTCCGGTGAATTTTCCTCCAGGCTCCCTGAAAGGTGTGGCGGTGACAATGCATGGGATGTCCGTGCCGTCATTCCGGGTTTTTGTGGCCTCAATTTCAACACGTTTGGCACCATTACTGATCTGGGTAAGTGGACACTGTTTAGTATGACAGAGTTTTCCGGAAAGAACGTCGTAACATTTATGCCCCTGGATATCTTCGACCCTTTTCCCAGTGAGCAGACAAAAGGCTTTGTTTGCCCGGATAACATTGAAATCACGGTCTATTACATGCATACCATCTGGGGCACTATCAAAAATTTGTATAAATTCGTCGTTAATGGCAACCAGAGCTGCTTCAATTCTGAGTTGTTCCTGTACCTTGCTATCAAGAACTGTATTCGTTTTTTGTAGTTCAGATGTACGGCAATTGACTAAAGTTTCGAGATTTTCCTGGATAGCCCTCAGCTCTTTTTCTGTCTGTTTGCGTTCCTCGATTTCACGTTCGAGCTGGTGGTTAGTTGAAAGGATTCGTTTTCTGTTCTGGGCCAGGCGCTGACCAAAAAAGAGGATACCTGCAAGTCCAGTCAGGGCAACAAGAATATGGCTAAATAGCAGCGGCCATGGGGATTTGTGAAAGGGGAGTGGGAGGCTAACTGAGATACCACCCCGAATATTTCCCTGTGGCTGGTCACTTTTTAGGTGACACGGGTTGCAGCTCGCAGCGTAGGGCAGTGGCGCCATATAGTGGAAAATATTCTCGCCATTCTCCATGGAAAAACCACTCTGCTCAACGCTTCCAAGGGCAAAGGATTCCAGCCATGGAATTTCCCATGGATAGGGCTTGTTTTCAGGGCGCAACGGGGTGAGGCTGGTAATATGAAAAGTCACGTGACCTTGTTTACGACTGATGGCAGCAATCTGCCTTGTCATATACGAGGGGTTGATAAGTGTCAGAGAATGCCCCTTATCATCTCGTATTGATCGTTTGCCTTTAGGAATGTACTGGTTTGGGGGCTGTTCTCAGTTGTGTAGGCGTAGACCCCGCCATGCATCAGGTTCCAGCGTCTGGAAGCAATTATTTGTTCAAAAAAAGCTCTGGCTGTACCATTGGCAATCTCATTCTTTTCTCGGATATCATCTACTTTGTTCCAGGCAAACGAAGCCGTAACAGCCAGAAGCCAGATGAAAATAGCAACAAAACGAGTGTTGGATAAAAGTCCGGTCATAAAGAGTGGTGTTGATAAATTAGTGCTGCTTTTACGTTCTTTTTTTAGAGAAGGCAGGTTTTGTTCTGCAACTCTTGCAGGAATACTTTTTCATTCTCAGAATAATCCACGGGAAGCTCAATAAGATGGACGCCGGGTGCATTAAGACATTTACTTAATACAGGGGTAAACATTCCATTTTCTGTGATTTGATATCCTTTTGCTCCATAGCTCTCTGCGTATTGTATAAAATTAGGGTTACCAAAATCAAGGCCGAAATCCTGAAAATTCATTCCCCGCTGTTTCCATTTGATCATGCCATAGCCATTGTCGCGAAGAATTATAATAATAATATGTAGTTCCAGGCGGACTGCTGTTTCGAGTTCCTGGGAATTCATCATAAACCCGCCATCTCCACACACGGCAATAACTTGTTTTTCCGGGTGGACAAGTTTTGCGCCAATTGCTGCCGGAAAACCCGCACCCATCGTTGCTAAAGCATTGTCGAGCAGCAGGGAGTGTGAATGGCTTGCTTTAAAGTTACGGGCAAACCAGATTTTATACATCCCATTATCCAGAGAAACGATGGAGTCGCTGGCCACCGTTTGTCTGATATCACTGACAATATGCTGGGGAGTGTTGGGGAACTGGTCATGTCCCTGATCCTGAAAGACGTGGGCGTTGATTTCTGTGTGGATTCGCTCAAAGTAGTGATCATCTCTTTGAGGCATATCAGACAGAGCATCCTTTAGCGCACTAAGAGAGTAGCCGATATCTCCTAATACCTCGTGTTGCGGGAAGTAGACTTCATCGATGTCCGCTGGAGCAAAATTGATATGAATAACTTTCATTGTTCCATGATTCATGAAAAAAGGTGGTTTTTCCACAACATCATAGCCAACATTAATAATAACATCCGCACGGTCTATGGCACAATGGAGGTAGTCATGGTCGGACAGAGCTGCTGTTCCAAGACACAGGGGGGAATGTTCATCCACCACCCCTTTGCCCATTTGGGTCGTGAAAAAGTATAGGCCGGTGTCCCTTATCAGCTCGAGAGCTACGGGACAGATATGAGCTCTGTTTGCGGCTGCTCCAAAGAGAATAAGAGGAAATTTTGCATCTGTGATGATTTCGGCAGCCCGTTTAATGGCTTCAGGGTTTGCGATCGGGTAATGGAGAACAGTTTTGGGGACGGGAAACCCTTCTATTTCTTCTGCTGCAATATCTTCTGGCAGTTCCATATGTACCGGGCCGGATTTGCCATTGACTGCAATTCGGAACATATCCCGGATCATGGCAGGAATTGTACCGGCATTGACAACCTGTTTGGTGAATTTTGTCAGTGGTTCCATCATTCTGACCACATCCAGAATTTGAAAGCGTCCCTGTTTGCTTTTTTTTATCGGTTTCTGTCCCGTTATAAAAACCACTGGCATACCGCCCAGGAGACAATAGGAGACGGCTGTCACAAAGTTAGTGGCGCCGGGGCCAAGAGTTGAAAGACATACTCCTGGTTTTCCTGTTAGTCGTCCGTAGGTTGCAGCCATAAATCCTGCGGCCTGTTCATGGCGGGTCAGGATCAGACGAATGGATGAGTTGCGCAGGGCTTCCAGAAAAGCAAGGTTTTCTTCTCCAGGAATACCAAATATTGTTGTAACACCTTCATTTTCAAGACATTGAACAAGAAGTTCTGCTCCGTTCATGTGGGGCCTCGTGTGAGTAGAGTTGCCGACGTATTTTCAAATCTGCCGCGGCTGTGTTTTGTTATAGTAGTATGCTTATTTGATAATAATGTAGATCAAGACCTTTTTAGAGGTCAAATCAGGGAACCTTTTGCTTAGGTAATCATCATAATGATACCCATTGCTGTTAGAAAGGCAAATATGATTTTCAAATAAAGTTCTCGTGGGATTTTTCCATAACTGATAGTTCCCAGTACTGTACCGAGCAGGACAAATGGTGCTGAAATCATAAAACTAGTGAAAACATCAATAGTTGTGAGACCGCCAATAGCGTGCACCACTGCTATAAGGTATGAATTGAAAAGGAAGAAACCGCTAAGTGTTGCCTTGATGGTGTCCTTTTTCCAGTTGTTCAGAGTTGTGTAAATAATAGTTGGCGGCCCGCCAGCACTAAATGCTGCTCCAATTGCTCCGGATAAGAAACCGGCAATGTAGGCCCATACAGGATGTAGAGTTCTGGGTTTTGGGGTGCTCAGCAGGCTGTGCAGCGAATAAGCAATAAGCAGCACACCGAGAATTGTTCGAATTATAGTTGAGCTCACGTTTTTTAGAAGTGTTGACCCCAGGATAATACCAGGAACAGCGGCGATGCACAGAGGCAGTATCTTTTTGGTGTCAAGATGTTTCCGCATTTTCAAGGAAAGGTAGGTGGTGATCACCAGGCTGTTTAAAATACAGAGGGGAACGGCACTTTTGATGTCGATTACAAGGCTGAGCAATGGAATGGCGACTAATGCAGAGCCAAATCCTGTCATTCCCTGAATGAATCCTGCTAACAAAAAAATAACGCAGATGAATAATGGGGTAAGCATATTCTATAATTTCCTTGAACAGTCGCGCTGTTCTGTATACATTTCTATCAACTAATGGTATTGAACGGTTTGTCAGGATCTCCTGTGGAGGTTTAGTGTATCATATACTGTGTTTATTTCTTTTCAGAGTATTTTTTTCGGTAGAACGGTGGGTACGAAGTACGGGATAAAATCATATGCATATTGAGCAAAAAAATGAAGGGACTCCGTTCCGGGAAGAGTGTGATACTGAACACTTTTTTGTAGGGGGAGGGCGCGGAGCCATACTCAGTGATATTAAAACTGCCTTTAATGAAAAAGAGCATCTTGTCACTTTGATAGGCGACGAGGGCAGCGGAAAAACCATGCTCTGCAAAATGCTTCAGGAAAAGTGGGAAACTCAGCACCGGATTCTTTTTCTGCCTGAGCTTGTAGAATCCTTTGAGGATGTAGTTCGAGTTGCAGCCCAGGAGTGTGATCTTCCTTATCCTGTTGATACCAATCGGGCGGATGCAAAAAAAATATTTCTGAATCTTGTTGCAACGCTCCGGGCAAAAGGAGAATCACTTCTTCTTATCTGTGATGAAGCAGAGACAATGTATCTGGCTACCCTTGAAAGGATCCGGAAGATTATAGATGAGGTGAACGCGGAAGGCGGCGGATTACAAGTACTATTGGCTGGAAGGAAAAGCCTGGGGGCAAACCTGGAACAACTTGCTCTCTGTAATTTTGAAAAGATCTCTGAAAAGCAATTTTTTCTTTCGGCACTTGATGATAATGAAACATGGAATTATCTGAATTTTTGTGTGCAGGGATTTCGGGGTAATGATCAGCAGGAAGTTTTCACAAAGGAGGCTTCTGCTAAAATTTCCTCCATGGGAAGAGGGAATTTGCGGTTGATCAATATGTATGCAGAAGAATCACTGCAGTCATCGAATGCAGATACTTCATTTCTCGTTCTTCTTGATCATGTTAAGGACGATGGCTCCGGTGCTGATTTACTCTCTTCTACTCCAGGATTTCTGGCGCGACTCCCATTGCAGCCCAGGTATATTGCCGGAGGACTCGCTGCAGGCGTGGTACTGTTACTTATTGTTTTGTTTTCCGGTGATGATGAAAAAAAGAGTGCTGAATTTATGCTGGATCAACCGAACAGCAGTCCCGTCTTTAGCGGGAAGAATACCAGCATTCAGAGTGGATCTTCTGAAAAGCCTACAGCGATCGTATCAGAATCGGTTGTTGCCAAGGATGTGGTTCAGCCGATTATTGTAGAAACATCTGAAGCGGAACCCGATGTTGTTCGGCTTCGGGAAATAGAGTTGGTTGAAGTTACAGGTAAGTCTCAAGAATCGGTGTCGTATACTCCGGTGGAGATATCTCCGGTTGAGATTGTAGAAAAAACTCCAGATGACTCCACGGTGCCTGAACTTAAAACGACAAGTAAAATTTCCGCAGATAAAAGTAAGCGTCTTGTCAGCACCCGTATTGCCAATGATCACCAGAAAAAAAGACCGGAGGAGCGATCTCTTTCTCCTCAAATTCCGGCTGTTTCTTCCCGATTGTTAAACGATCCTGTTCTGGGAAAATTTTTTACCGCTGGGAAAAGATGGCAGACAGGAGAAATAAGTTCAAGTTTTAGTATACAGCTTATGGCCTTAAAATCTGTTCAGGCCGAGAGTAACCTTAAGCAAATTGTATCCCAGCCAGAGTATCAGGCAATTGCCGATAAGCTGGTGATGCTGAAAAAACCATCGGATCCTCCTGTGCTGCTTGTCTTCTATGGGGTGTATCCAACGATGTCAGCAGCCAGAAATGCCCGAAATAATATGCCCATCTTTCTGCGCGACCGTCATCCCTATCCCGTCTCGGTACGGGGCGCCGTGGAAAAGGCTCGTGTTGAATGATTTTGCGCTACGTTGAGGACTCTTCGATTGACCCACATCCAAAGATGACCCGAAGGCAAAATGCAAGATTGACCATGGTATTTCTTTGTAAACCCTTAGTGAGCGAGTGTATTCTATCTAACGTTTACAGCGGGCCTGAAATGGGTTTAGCTGCTGTTGTTAAACCATTTGATTTGTCGGGATTGAGCAATGCTATTGCGATAGTCCTCGGGTAACAGATTCCTCTCAGTTTGGTAGTGTTCTGTCGAGTGGCAGGAACTGGGGGCTGCGGAAGTGTACAGCTGCAGTAATTTAATTCGCCATAATTTTAGTCACGGTAGTAAAATTCTTCAATACGATCTATTGTCCCGTCTTTATGCATTTCTCTAATAATATGGTCAAAATCATTTAATCTGTTTTTGTATGGAGAGTCTTTTCCGACACACATATGAAAGGATACTGATGATAGCTTATTTGGAAGAACCTTGAGTTGAGAATCATAACCCAGTAGTTTCATTTCATATATCGTACGGTTTGAGGCCACGACAATATCGGCCCGTCCATCAATCAAAAATGGAAAAATTTTGTCACTCTTCGGTAACCATTGGACATTAACTTCTTTCAAATTGCGTTTTGCCCATCCGTTACCAAGATAATCAGCCACTTTATAATCTCTTAGTTGCTCAATAGAAGTGATCGACTCCATATCTTTAGTTTTCTGATGATTTTTTCGAGTTACAATACGTAGTGCAAATTCTATTACAGGTTCCTTTCCAATAACAGTGTAGATTCGACGTTCCTGAGTAGGCATAGTAACAAATGCATCTGCCTCTCCCTCCCTAACCATAAGTTGGGCACGTTTCCATGGATAGCCAGCATGGGTAACAGGGATACCTAATCGTTTTCCAATTGCTTCATCTATAACATCTACTAATATGCCACGCATTTTGCCGTTGTCCTCCCATGAGCGAGGACGATAGCTGTCATAATACACAAAATGCATCGGATCAGCTGCTGTTGCCAGTGTTGGGAAAAAGAGTAAAAACAGGAATAATAAGCGCATATTTACCTCCTTAGGATGATGTGTTTTTATTGTATCACAAGGGGGAAAATAATTTCTAAAAAAAACTGAGCCCACTGATAATTCTGATGACCACTAAAGTCCAGCGGTAGGTTTTATTGAAGGTACTCACTCTGAGAACATTGAAGCTCTCACACAGGAAAAAAATTTTGGACTAAATTATTACGCTTTGATAACATATTTTAAACGTATTATTGATTTCTAATCATCTAAAGGAAGGAAAAGCTATGTCGCTGTATAGCATTTATGCCCACCTCCTGAAGAAAGAAGGCTTTTCTAGCGTATCGGCTTTGATATTCTTGAGAGGAGCATACCATTGCCCTGTAAGACGAATAGCTATTTGTAATAACAAAATTACATGACAAATTATCCCAAAAAATCAAACCGACTACTTCGCCAGACAGTTGGTTATATTTTTATCTGTGCCATCTGCCTGGGGTTCTTTTTTGCACCCTTTGAGTTCTATTCAATACAAAAGCAAGAAATAAAGAGATTAAATGATAATTTAGATCAAATAGAACAAACTCAAGTTGAGACACTTACCAATAACGCCTGGGTTCTCAATAGCGAAAGTATTCAGATTCAACTTCAAAGCCTTGTTCAGCATCCTAATATTATGTATTTGGAATTTTCTGATGTTTATAACAGAAACAAAATAATTGCGGGAGAGAAACCAGTATCACTTGATGGCTTGGTTTCAAGAGTTATTCCTATTCGTTTTGTTGATGATGGGAAAGAGATTTCTTTAGGTACTTTTTATCTGCTGGCATCGATTGAACCAACAAAAAAAAACCTCTATCGACGAATTCCTCTGATTGCATTATCTGAATTTCTTAAAATTATCACGCTTTGTGGTTTAGTTATATGGATAATTTATCACCTCTTCAGCCGCCACTTGAGTCAAATTGCAAAATTTACAGACACTCTGGACATCGATAAACTCCAAAACCGTTTAACCTTGCAGAGAAAGGAAAAGGATTTTGGCAAGACAGATGAATTAAGTCAGATCGTAAAAGCAATTAATGAGATGCAGGACCGAATACAAGACGGACTTCATCAAAAAGAGCAGGCTGAAACAGCACTTCAAAAGAATGAAGAACTTCTTCAATTTGCAACAGAAGGTGCATCTCTTGGTATTTGGGATTGGAACTTGGAAACCAATGAGACCTATTTTAATCCAATTTATTTTACCATGCTGGGTTATGACGTAGACGAATTTCCTCACTCTTTTGAAACGTGGTCTGACTTGATACACCCTGACGACAGGGATATGGTTACAGACAAAATTCAACAGTGCATGTCACAAGATAAACCCTGGAAGGTAGAATTTAGACTACGAACCAAAAAGGAAGAGTACAAGTGGACACTTGGCAGCGGCAAAGTCGTTGAGAAAGATGATACAGGTCGTCCTCTCAGGGCCTCGGGGGTTCATTTGGATATTTCCGAAAGCAAGAGTCTTGAAGAAGAGAGACAAAAAGTTATGAAATTGGAATCCATTGGTGTTCTTGCCGGTGGTATCGCGCATGATTTCAACAATATACTTACAGCAATTCTCGGAAATGTTGAGATTGCCTCTCACCGTGTTGAAAAGGATGTGAAAACCGTCACTCTTCTTTCTGATGCTAAAAAAGCAACTAAAAGAGCAGCGAAACTCACCCAACAGTTATTGACCTTTGCCAAGGGGGGCGAACCTGTTAAAAATATAACGTCTCTAAGTGAGCTTGTCAGGGATTCTGCTGGTTTTGTACTTCACGGTTCTCAGGTTTCCTGCGAATACAATTTTTCTGACGATCTCTGGCCTGTCGATGCTGATAGTGGTCAACTTAGCCAGGTTATCCAAAACATTACCTTGAATTCCATGCACTCTATGCCGGAAGGGGGAAAGCTAATAATTAGTTGTAGCAATGTTGAATATAACGCGTCTAAAAAGGTATTGAATATACCTGATGGGGATTTTGTTTGTATTACTATTCAGGATACGGGCTTTGGCATACCGTTGGAGGTCCAAGATAAAATTTTCGACCCTTATTATTCTACTAAACAAGAGGGCAGTGGTTTAGGTTTGGCAATATGTCATTCCATCATTCTTAAGCATGATGGACATATTGCTGTACAATCTATCCCAGGCGAGGGAACAACCTTTTCGATATATTTGCCCGCTGTTACTTCCACTGACGTCCTTGTCAATACAGAGAAAAGGTCGAAATTAGAAGTGAAAGTAGCAAGAGTCATGGTGATGGATGATGATGAAATGATACGCAATGTGGCCCAAGCGCAACTCTCTATACTCGGTCATGAAGCAGTTTTAGTGATGAATGGAGAGGAGGCAATTAATACGTTTCAAGAGTTGCGGGATAGTAATATACCTGTTGATCTTGTGATTATGGATTTAACCATTCCTGGAGGAATGGGTGGTCAGGAGGCGGCCAGGAGGATCCTCGCGCTATACCCAGAAGCTAAGCTTATCGTTTCCAGTGGCTATTCAAATGATCCAGTAATGGCTAATTACCGTGAACATGGATTTTGCGCAGCTATTGCAAAACCTTTTGACCTGGACGCATTGAGGAAGGGGATTGAAGTCGCACTTAATTAAATACATACGTGAATAGAGTATAGAAGACATTTGTATAAGACAATTAAGGACATGGCCACAATGATTTTCTGCTGTTATTTTATTACCCCTTAAACTTTTACCTTCTTACTGTACGTCGAAGGTTTGAACATACTTTTTTCAAAATAAATATATCTGTAAGAGAGGTGTCAATTGCAAGTTTTGTATCCCCCAAAAGTGCTTTTACTCGACGGCGGTTTTGGACGTGAATTGCATTTTAGGGGGGTGGAAGTTCCGCAAACCATCTGGTCAGCCGGAGCTCTGATTACTGCTCCGGAAGTCGTACAGCAGATTCATCTTGATTATATTCTCGCAGGTGCTGATGTGATAACGACCAATACCTATGGACTGATTCGCAGTGATCTGATCAAAGAAGGAATCGAAGAACAATTTGCTGCTCTGAACACCTCTGCCTGCAGGTTAGCTGTAAAAGCACGTGAAAAATCCTCACGTGAGGTGATGATTGCCGGGTCGCTACCGCCACTCGGTGGCAGTTTTCGTCCTGATTTGGTCGGCCTATCTTCAGAGCTAGAGGCCCTGTACCATGAGCAGGCCGAATTGCTTGCCCCCCATGTTGACCTGCTGCTTTGCGAGACGATGTCCAGCATTGCCGAGGGGCATGCTGCTGTGAAAGCAGCTTGTCGTACAGGGAAACCGGTATGGGTCGCATGGACGTTACACGAAGATCGATCAGGAAGCTTGAGAAGCGGAGAATCCATAGATGACGCCATGGCTGCATTAAAAGGTCTGCCTGTCGATGGATGTCTGGCAAACTGCTGTTCCCCTGAAAGTATCACCAATGCCATGTCGCAAATGGTTCGATCCGGAGTGCCATGGATAGGTGGATATGCCAATACATTTACTGCCATTCCGAATGATTGGACACTTGATGGTGAAAAGGACACAGACGGGCTTCTCTCGTTACGATCTGATTTGGACCCCGACAGTTATGCTGTGCATGTGAGAAATTGGCTGGCGGCAGGCGCCACTGTAGTCGGTGGGTGCTGTGGCACACGTCCTGAGCATACAGTTGCCATGCGTGCTGTGATTGAAGAGTCACACAATAATAGCACCTGAGAGATAATCCATGGAGAGCTGTTTTTTAACTAGTATTCCATTAGAGATGTGTTCTCAAGAAATGTTTTTATCGATCTGAATATCTGGCGTTTGATAGCTGTAGGTCCACCGAGTTTAATATTAGTTAGAAGCTCAGGGATGGATTTCTGAAAGGCTGATTTAAGTTCAAAGAGAATAAAACTAAAAGATAAAAGGTAACATAAGGCAGACCGATTGTGGTCCCGGTTTTCGTGCAATGCCAGTTCCCGTTATGTCGAGTGGGGTAATACGAAACAAAAAAAAGCACTTAACCCTATGAGAGTTAAGTGCTTTTTTATATTTTGGTGGAGCTATGGGGGATCGAACCCCAGACCTCATGACTGCCAGTCATGCGCTCTCCCAGCTGAGCTACAGCCCCACAAAAAATCGTCTTTCATGCTTACGTTCAAACCCTTTACCAATCTTTTTATAAGGTGTCAACTTTTTTCAAATCGTTTCTTCAAAATCAAAACGCCATATTTCTTGAAAATAGGTAAGAGTTTTGTTAGAGTAAAAACTTGATGTGTCGATAGTATCTTTGGTTTTTACCGTTGTTGTTTCTATGTCTACTAAAACACAGTTTATGGCGTCAGTTTTAGCCGTTATGTGATTAAAAATATTACTTGAAAAGTGCTGATTGGGTACTTTGATATAAAGGAAGATATTCATGTTCTCACCATTTAATTTTTTGTTTGGCTGGCTTTCAAATGATTTGGCAATTGATCTTGGGACGGCGAACACCGTGCTCTATGTGAAGGGGAAGGGAATTGTTTTGCGGGAACCTTCAGTCGTTGCTGTTCGTCAGGATGCTCGAGGGCATAAGGTTTTAGCCGTTGGGCAGGAAGCAAAATTAATGCTTGGCAAGACCCCCGGGACCATTCAGGCGATTCGTCCCATCAAGGATGGCGTAATTGCTGATTTTGAAGTGACCGAAGCAATGCTTCGTTATTTTATCAACAAAGTACACAACCGTCGTACCTTGGTACATCCCAGAATTATGATATCTGTTCCTTCCGGAATTACTCAAGTGGAGAAACGGGCTGTAAAGGAATCAGCGGAATCTGCAGGGGCACGTGAGGTATATCTTATTGAAGAACCTATGGCCGCAGCAATTGGTGCAAATCTTCCAATCACCGAACCCACTGCTAATATGATTATTGATATTGGCGGAGGAACCACTGAAGTAGCCGTTATTTCGCTTGCAGGAATTGTGTATGCAAAGTCTGTTCGGGGCGCCGGTGATAAGATGGATGAAGCTATCCTTCAATATATCAAACGAAAGCACAACTTGGCAATTGGTGAACGTACAGCCGAGCTTATTAAAACTACCATTGGCAATGTGATGCCAGAAGAGCCCTATGAGACCATGGACATCAAAGGCCGTGATCTTGTTTCTGGCGTTCCCAAGACATTGACCATCTCAGCCGATGAAATTCAATCTGCCATTCAGGAGCAGATTGATGTGATTATTGAGGCTGTTCGTGTGGCCCTTGAGGTGACTCCTCCTGAACTCTCAGCAGATATTGTAGATCAGGGAATTGTGCTCACCGGTGGCGGTGCATTGTTAAAGAATCTGGATATGTGCCTGAAGGAAGAGACAGGGATGCCGATTATTGTGGCCGATGATCCACTTTCATCCGTTGTGCTCGGTTCCGGACAGGCTCTTGATAATCTCGATATTCTTCGGGAAGTTACTATCGAATAGTAAGTATTTGTCCCTAAATGGCCCTATCGGAGTCTCGTACCTCGCTTATATCTGCTCTAATTTTTTGCTGCTGCAGGCTCTTCTTGTATTGCAGCATTCTATTTATTTTGAATGATAGACAATATGCGCGTGTTGGATCTTGGGCCTTTTGCTTAGCTCCTAAAATAATATCTTTTTACGAACTTGTCGCTAGTGAGAAAGAAAACCAACGATAGAAAGAAGAAATCCCGGTCCAGGGTGCCCCGTCTCTTTTTACTCCTCCTGCTTTTTACAGGCCTGCTTCTGGTTCTTCTCACTTCCGCCACAGGCAGCCGTTTCGGTGTCTTCCATCAGCTGACTCTTGAGATTCTTGGCCCTTTACAGAGTACTTTTACCAAAATTTCTCTAAATACTGTTCGCTTAAAAGACAGGTATATCACTCTCTGGAATCTTCAGGAAGAGAATGACTCACTGCGCAAAGAACTCGATACCTACCACGGCCTTCTCGATAAATACCGCGAAGCCTATTCAAGAAACCGATTTCTGGAAACCGAACTGAAATTTAAGAAACAGGAAACTTTTCCTGCTCTTATGGCGCGGGTTGTAGGCAAAGATCCTTCTTTCTGGTTTCAGACCCTGATTGTAGATCGTGGAGAAAATGATGGGGTTGTTGCCGGAATGGTGGCAAGAAATTCTCTTGGTGTTGTGGGGCAGGTTGTTCAGGTCTCTGATAATTATTGCAAAATACTCCTGGCCAATGCTCCATCGAGTGCCATTGATGCAATTGTTCAGAAAAGCCGGGTGCGAGGTATTCTTAAAGGAGCAGGAGAGCAGGGGTATATTCTGCAGTATGTGTTAAAAAATGGCGAAGTTGCTGAAGGTGATATCATTGTTACTGCCGGAATTGGAGGCGTTTTTCCACCGGGGATTACCTTGGGAACTGTTTCTAAGGTACACTCCAAACGAAGGGGAATGTTTCTGGAGATTGAAGTGAAACCTGCCGTTGATTTTGCTCGTTTGGAATTTCTGCATATTAATCTGTCAGAAGAACAGCTGGTTATTGACGAAATGAGCCACTCCCTTTCTTCTCAGGGAGAGTGATAATGGTTACCTTGAGTTTTCTTGTGCTTGGTTTTATTCTTATAGCAATTCAAACTACTTTTTTTTATCAATTCCCTCACTGGCTCGGTAGGCCGGATCTTATTTTTATTCTGCTCGTTTTCTCTGCTTATCGCTTCACCTGGCTTTCGGGTTTAGTTCTGGCCTTTCTTCTTGGGTGGTTGATGGATGTAACATCCGGGGTCTATCTTGGTACATACCTGCTTCTTGTACTGCTTGTTTTTTCCATTGTTAAATTCTTAAGTCAGAACAGTTCTGTAAAGGAGACTGTCTTTCAGATTCCCCTGGTAGGGGTCAGTTATTTTATTATACAATGCTTGTTTTATCTCTTTTTTACATTTACTCAGCCAGGAACTCTTCCGCCGTGGTCCTGGGCACGGGTGGTACAGGAAGCATTGATTCTTCTTGTTGCGTCCATTCCCTGTTTTGTCTTTTTCAATTGGCTTTTTGAAAAATTAACAACACGACGTCTTGCCTCCAGAAAGTTAAAAAGGACTGGTGGAAACCGGTTTAGGTGAATATGAGATGAAGTGGTCTGGGTATAAAAATCTTGAAGAACTGACGGAGCATGATGATGCAACTCTTGATCTGCTTAAACGCAGGTTAGGGGTTGCTGGTCTCGTTATTATTATCTTTGGTACTCTTATTTTTGCACGACTCTGGTTTTTGCAAATTTATAAGGGAGACGAATACAGAAACAGGGCCGACAATAACCGGGTACGAATGCGTGAAATTGCACCACCTCGGGGCAATATTCTGGATTCAAAGGGGCGGCAAATGGTAACTAACCGCCCCTCTTTTAACGTGGTTCTTGTTCGAGAGGATTCAAATGATGTGGATCAGCTCCTGAAAAAGCTGGCAACTGCTCTTGATATTGATATTTCGTTACTTTGGGAAAAATTGCGTGATGCCAGTGGTAAGCCGCGCCATATTCCTGTTCGCCTGCTTGAAGATGTGGATTGGCAAACACTTGCCTATGTCGAAAACCATAATCAGAGGTTCCCTGGAATTCGCATAGAGGCAGTTCCTTCTCGTGTCTACCATTATGAAAACCTGGCAGCCCATGCGATAGGGTATCTTGGTGCAATTTCCAAGAAAGAACTTGCTGCACGTGATACCTCGATTTATGCCGGTGGTGATCTTATAGGCAAAATGGGTCTTGAACGACTTCATGAAGCTGATCTGCGTGGAGAGAAGGGCAGCAGTTCATCGGAGGTGGATGCTAGAGGATTTGAACAGCAGCTACTAAAAGATGTTGAGCCGCTTCCCGGAAATGATATTCAACTGACCCTCGATGCTGAGTTGCAGAAAGTCGCCGAAGATCTTATGGAGGCTGGGGATAAGGCCGGGGCCGTCGTTGCCATGGAAGTAAAAACCGGGCGAATGCTGGTGCTTGCTTCAAATCCTGTGCTTCCACTGAACCAGTTTGTTGGTGGAATCTCCCATAAGAACTGGAATGCCTTGCTGGATAATTCAAAACATCCTCTGATTAATAAAGTGGTTCAGGCGATGTATCCACCTGGGTCAACGTATAAAATGATGACTGCCATGGCAGGTCTTGCCACGGGCGTTATTACTCCCGATACCGTATTCTATTGTCCCGGGTATTACACATTTGGAAAACGCCGCTATCATTGTTGGAAACATAGCGGGCATGGCGCGGTGAATCTTAAACGTGCTATTTCAGAATCCTGTGATGTGTACTTCTATCAGGTCGGTTTACGGGTTGGGGTTGATAATCTTGCAAAATATGCCAATAAATTCGGACTTGGTCACAAATCCGGTATTGATATGGAGCATGAAAAAAGTGGGTTGACACCGACGAAGGCGTGGAAGCAAAAAAGACATGGTCAAAAATGGCAGGATGGAGAAACGCTCTCTGTTGCTATTGGGCAGGGATTTAACCTTGTCACTCCCCTACAGATCTGTTTGATGACAGCAACCATTGCAAATGGCGGTATCCAATATCTTCCCCAGGTTATAGAAAAAGTAACCGATCCGGAGGGAAAGATATTAAAGGAGTTTGAACCGGTGGTGGTGGATGAACTCAAGAATGAAAAACAGTTTCTACCATTGATTCGAAACGGTATGGAAGAAGTTATTCAGGGAAGTCGTGGCACGGCTCGAAAAGTACGGATCAAAGGGATAACCATTGGCGGGAAAACCGGTACGGCTCAAGTGGTACGCCTGAAACAATATAAGCATCTAAAAGAAGAAGATATTCCCTATAAGTATCGAGATCACGCCTGGTTTACCTGTTATGCCCCGGCTGAAGATCCTCAGATTGCCATAACGGTTCTTGTTGAGCATGGGCTACATGGTGGATCGAATGCCGGGCCTGTGGCAAGGGCGCTGCTGGAGACATATTTCGCCGAGCATCTACAGCGTCTTGCAGATGCGGAAGAGGAAGAGAAAAAGAATGAATAAGAAGGCTGATAGAATCCGTCGAGGATGGCAATGTTTCGTATAGACAGGCGTTATTTTAAAAATTTTGACTGGGTGCTCCTGGCGTTGCTGCTTGGAGTGGCAAGTATGGCGTTGACGAATCTCTACAGTGCCTCCTATCCGCCTGCTCCATATGGTATTCCACCATTTATTAAACAATGTTACCTCTTTCTTTTTGGGATGATGAGTATCCTTTTTATTCTGTTTTTTGATTACCGGGAACTTCACTTCTGGAATTATCCTTTCTATATTATCATTATTATCCTGCTGCTCCTGGTTCTTTTTGCAGGAAATAGTGCAGGCGGTGCTCAACGCTGGATTAATCTAGGTTTTTTTAAGCTGCAACCTTCTGAGCTTGCCAAGCTGATGATGGTTGTGACGCTTGCCAGTTACTATTCGCGCAAGGAACAGAATGAGGGCTATGGAATTAGAGATATGGTTACTCCTGTTCTGCTGACCCTTTTACCCTTTTTGTTGATTTTGAAACAACCCGATCTCGGTACGGCCCTGATGCTTGGTATCGTCTTTGTCTCCATGACTGTTTTTGCTAAGGTACGTTGGCAGACCTATGGCCTTGGGATAATACTTGGGAGTGGCTGTGCTGTTTTTGCCTGGTTTTATCTGCTTAGGGATTATCAAAAAAGAAGAATTGAAACACTGTTAAATCCTGCTAAAGATCCAATGGGGCAGGGCTATCAAATCCTTCAGTCCAAAATCGCTGTCGGGAGTGGCGGGGTTAGCGGCAAGGGGTATCTGGAAGGAACCCAGGGGCATCTCCATTTTCTTCCCGAGCGTCATACTGACTTTGCATTCTCTGTATGGGGCGAGGAGTGGGGGTTTGCAGGGAGTTTGTTTTTTCTGGGAGTCTACTTTTCCATGCTGTTCTGGGGCTTGTATGCCGCAATGACAGCAAGGGACCGTTTTGGCGTTTTTCTTTCTTTTGGTGTGGTGATGCTGATTTTCTGGCAGGCCGTAATCAATCTTTTGATGATTTTGGGGTTTCTTCCGGTGGTTGGTATTCCACTGCCACTTGTGAGTTATGGCGGTTCCTCTTTATTGACAACTCTGCTGGCAATTGGGATTTTGATGAACGTACGAATGAGACGTTTCCAATCCGGGCAGAATGCTGAAAAGATGAATTAAAAAGAGGTTATTTTCTTTTTTTCTCCTGTAGCAGCTGTTCATATGCCTTAGTCAGGCGTACGAATTTACCCTGATCCCCGCCCGTATCTGGATGCATGGATTTTGCTTTTTTCCGGTAGAGTCTTGTGAGTTCCTTTGGGTCTGCTTCTCTCAGCGTTTCTGCTGATTCTTCGAAGATTTCAGAAATATCATCATTACTGACCGTATCCTTCTTTTCCGGCCATGAAAAGCTGCGATGTCCATCCATAAATTCTTGTGCCTGTGCAAATCCACGGTTCTGACGTGGAAAACTTGAATCAAAAAAGAGAATAATATAGCGAATTAAATAGTCCGGCAGATGCTTGTAATCCGTTCGTTCCTGCCAGAAATCCAGGTTGTCATTTAACAGGCAGAGCTCATCGAGGAAAGCCTGGTCTATTTTTTCAGGGGACAGAGCCTGAGGGATGCTTCGTGCATAGGCTTCACTGAAATGCTTTTGCAGATTAAGGGCAGCGTATAGGTAGGATTTGAATTCATGCTCCTGGAGACGAGCTTCTTCTTCAATAAAATATTGTTCGAGTTCATCGCGTGATCGATTCAGCAGTTTTGCCTCAAGGCGGGCCGGCATTTGAAAGATACGTCCCTGATCAGTTGATCCAAAACGGAGAAAATGAAGTCTTCTTTTATCTAATGAATGGGCCGGTTGCCCGTCAAACGAAAGGAGTTTTACACCACGTTTAAAGCTGACGGTCCTGCTGTTACGAAAAAAGAAATGTTCCATTTTTCGTTGTACCGAAGGATCGACAAAAGGCCATAACAGGTGCTCAAGTTCAGATTCCACATCACGTCCGCAGAGTTTTTCAATACGGTAAACAAAATCTGTATTTAAATGGAAGCAGGTACTGTTGGGATAGTAGAGAAAATCGCCTGGGGCATATCCCAGGTCAATCAGCTCACTGGTACCAAAGCAGTTTTCCGCAGTATTCCAAAAGGATATGCGGAGACTATAGCGCGTAGGGCTGGCCAGCACACTCCGGGACAAATAAATAATCGGCTCCGGCTCGCCATGTTTTTTTAATTGTTTATTGCTCACTGTTCAGAATAAGATTTTTTAAACCTTCTATAAAGGTTGGGTTGCAGTTTAGTGATTCCGTGGATTTCAGGATCATTCCCAGCTCTTTTGCCTGGTCGCGGTAGAGCATATCTATCTCGTAGAGGGTTTCCACGTGGTCCGATATAAAACTTATGGGGACCATTGTGATGTTTTTACATCCCTTTTGGGAGAGCGTTTCAAGCATATCGGGTGTTGAGGGGGCCAGCCATTCAACTGGCCCGGATTTACTTTGAAAACAGAGTTCTCCTGGGAGATTTGTTATCTTTTCAACTGCTTTAATTGTCGCCTTGATATGATTCACGTAAGGGTCGCCCTCATTGATAAATGAAACGGGCAGGCTATGAGCACTGTAGACTACCTGCGACTTTTCGGATCCAAATGTTTTCGTGGTGTCGAGAATGTTCTGAGCCAGCGTCTGGACAAATTCAGGCTGGGTTGGCCATGATTCTATAACGGTGAGGGTGAAATCGTTTTGAGAGCGTTCCATGGCGCGTTTAAGTTCCTGAATGGAAGAACCGGTGGTTGCACATGAGTAGTGAGGGTACAGGGCAAGAGCAATGATTTTAGTGATTCCCGCTTTGGCCAGTGCTTGTAACGCTGTATCACTGTCAGGGTGCCAGTAACGCATGGCACTGACAACGGTGTAGTTGCCATGGGCACTGAGTGCTTTCTCAAGGGCTTTTCCCTGGTCACGGGTAATGGCGGTAAGTGGCGAACCACCTCCGATTTTTTCATAGGTCTTCATACTTTTTGGCGCTCGTCTCTTAGAGATAAACCAGGCCAGAGGTTTTTGCATAAAAAATGGACCAAGACGAATAATTTCTCTGTCGGAAAAGAGATTGTAGAGAAAGGGACGCACATCAGCCAATTTTTCCGGGCCGCCCATATTGAGGAGAATTACTCCGGTTTGTTCTGTTGTCATAGCGACTGCCGTATATTATTTCTTATTCTGAAGAGTTATCATTTGACACCTGTATACCTCTATATAACAGGTAGAATGGTCACAGAAAAGAAAAATGATATTCTTTATTCTGTTGAAAAAATCATAACCTATCTTGATTATCTGACTAGAAAACATATAATAAAAGAGAAGGTACGATTAAATCGACTGGCGGGGAATACCTGATTGGACTTTAAGGGATGCTCCTGTACGGCTGGATTTATATCGTACCAGGGAGCGTGTCTGTGGATACGTTTGGTGGTGGTGGCTAGTGTTACTCGGCTATCATAGAGTTTGTGTCGATCTCATTGTTCCTGTTGTACTGTGGATTTTACAGAGTGAGGCACTAATTGGAGGAACCGTATGGATCTAAAGGTTGAAACCCGGAATGTTGAGTTGCGAAAAGGCTGGCAGAAAAAGATTGATGAAGAAAAAGAAAAGCTGGTTCAACACTTTGCAAATTTCGTTCTCCATCTCCGTGTCTCCATCGAGGCAACGGCACATCATAAAGAGGGGGGCTATGAGTTGAAACTTGTGGCATCTGTTCCCAGCGATACCGTCGTTGTCAGTAGAAAAGGGGAGAATGTTGGGCCCCTGCTAGTGGAAGCATTTGACGTACTTACTTTACAAATGAAGGAGATTCAACGTAAGAAACGACAATCCCAGAAGAATGCCGACGGCTCAGTTGAAGATGGGGCTCAGTATGGTGTGATTCGTAAAGTGTCCCCCTTTGAATCCTATGGATTTATTGTAAGTCAGGATGCTCGGGAAATCTATTTTCATGAAAATGCCCTGAAGGATATTGCCATTGATTCGCTCACAGAGGGTGATTCGGTTATGTATGGTGAAAGCTTAGGTGATAAAGGACCTCAGGCATCATGGGTTCGAATGAATAATTAATTAAACTCTTTAAACTTTGTTTTGCAGGCCCCGTACTGATCATTCAGTGCGGGGCCTTTCTTTTTTTTACCCGGGCTTGCCATATCAATGGCGCAATGGTAAAAATATAATCCCTGTGAGTTTCAGGTGAAATACCCATTAACATTCAATCTAAAATGGTCACATACTATTTATAAGGAGTTGGCTGATGCTTCTACAGCAACAGGATATCGGGGCTGAATATTACAGTCTTGAGCGAAATGAAATACTTGACCGAATTGGTAAACGTAAGCAGGAGCTTGCTGATAATTTACTAATACTCTGTCATCACTATCAGCAGCAGGATCTGTTTCAATTTGCAGATCTAACAGGAGACTCTCTGAAACTTGCTAAAGATGCAGCGGCGATAAGTGACAAGGAGTTTCTGATTTTCTGTGGTGTCCATTTTATGGCCGAATCGGCTGATATTCTGGCCCATGAAAACCAGAAAATTTTGTTACCCCATCTGCATGCGGGTTGTCCCATGGCAGACATGGCAACGGTTGGAGCAGTCAGCCAGGCCTATAAAGAGTTGCTAAGCGTTGGAGTGATCGCTGATGAGAAGGAAATAGTACCCGTTACCTATGTGAACTCATCTGCTGCAATAAAAGCTTTTGTTGGTGAACGTGACGGCTCCGTCTGCACCTCGTCTAATGGTGAAAAGGTATTGAAGTGGGCTCTTGAGAAGGGTGAAAAAGTCTTTTTCTTTCCCGATGAACATCTTGGCCGCAACTCTGCCGCAGCACTTGGAGTTCCGGATGAAGATGTTCTGCTCTGGCGCCGTGGAGAAATTCTTGGCGGCAATTCACTGAGTGATTTGCAACGGGCAAAAATTCTTCTCTGGGATGGATATTGCGAGGTGCACATGCGTTTTCTTCCCGATCATGTTCGCCAGTGGAAACTGAAAGAACCGGACATTCAAATTATTGCCCATCCTGAATGTCCCCGTGATGTTGTGAGTATTGCTGACCAGTACGGCTCCACCGAGACCATTATTGCTGCTGTGAATAATTCACCTGCAGGCAGTAAATGGGCTATTGCCACGGAGATCAATCTGGTTGATCGTTTGAAACGTAATCACCCGGATAAGGAAATCCACCTCCTGGCTCCCACCTCTTGCCAATGTACCACCATGGACTGCAACCAGCCGGTTAATCTACTGTGGTTACTTGATAATCTTGCCGCCGGTAAGGTAAAGAACCAGATATCTGTTGATCCTGAAACTGCTAAACTTGCTGCCAGATCTTTAGAACAAATGCTGGCGATTTAAGACACGGCAAAAGGCTGAAGAATATAGAAAAATTGTTCAGCCTTTTGCATTTATTGTATCCCCCCTTTTTGCCCCCTCCTGAGGAAATTCTGTGACTGACGAAGTATATCTGATTGATGGCAGTGCCTATATTTACCGGGCCTACCATGCTGTAGCTCCCTTAAGTAACGAAGATGGTATGCCTACCCATGCCGTTTTTGGTTTTTTAAATATCCTAAAACGTCTTCTCAAAGAAAAACAACCAAAATATCTGGCAGTTGCCTTTGATATGAGAGGAAAGGTTTTTCGTCACGAGATGTATCCGGAGTACAAGGCGAACCGTCCACCAATGCCCGATGATCTTGCGGTCCAGATTCCGTATATCAAGGAGTTGGTGCGTGCTATGAATATTCCCTGTTTTGAGACCCAGGGAGTTGAGGCGGATGATATAATAGCTACTGCTGCTAAAGTTCTTAGTGCTCAGGGGCAAAAGGTAGTAGTTGTTTCCGGTGATAAGGATCTGTTGCAGCTGGTTGATGACGTGGTTGTAATGTGGGATCCAATGAAGGATAAGGTGATGGATATCTCTGCTGTTAAAGAGAAATACCATGTGAAACCTGAGCAGCTTCTTGACTGCTATTCACTTATGGGCGATAGCTCCGATAATGTTCCAGGAGTACCAGGCGTTGGGCCTAAGACTGCTGAGAAGCTTATTAATCAGCATGAGACCCTGGAAGGTGTCTATGAAGCTCTGGATGATATGAAAAAATCCAAGCTCAAGGAACGTCTTGGTGACAACAAGGAGATGGCCTTTCTTTCAAGGGATCTGATTCGCTTGAAGTATGATGTTGATGTTCCGGCCGAGCTATCCGGATATCTGCCTCTTGAGCCCGATGAAGAAAAGTTAACAGATCTGTATACCCGCCTTGGCTTTGGCAGCATGGTTACAATTGAAAAGAAGGCGAAACCTGTTCCTACGCAAGGTTTTCAACTGGTGCAGACGAATGAGGATTTACAATCTCTTGTAACCACTCTTAAAAAGGCACCGTTGCTGGTAATTGATACCGAGACCACTTCACTCGATGTGGCTCGTGCCACGCTTGTTGGGATCTCACTCTGTACCGATCTTGATTCTGCCTGGTATATCCCCGTGGGGCACTGTACGGAGGCTGGCAGTCTGGTAGAGGGACAGCTTGAACAGTCCGTTGTCCTTGAAGCTCTTAGGCCATTACTTGAATCAGCTGAGTTGCCAAAGCTTGGTCATAATATTAAGTACGACTATTCGGTTTTAAAAAAATCCTGCAATCTTACCATGAAAGGCCCTTTGTACGATTCCATGATTGCCGCCTATCTTGCGGAACCGGGAAGGCGTTCGCTAAAACTTGATGAACTTTGCCTTGAACGTGGCGTTGCTGTAACTGCTTTTGATCAGGTTGTGGAAGATCCGAAACGGGAAAACTGCTTTGCTTACGTGGCAATCGATCAGGCCTGTGAATACAGCTGTGAAGATGTGTATGGTGCTTTGCTGCTCTGGCAAGACTATCAGCCGATCTTAAAGGAACTGAATCAGTCTGAGCTGTTTCTTGATGTGGAAACCCCGCTTATCCCAATTCTTGCCGATATGGAGCTCGCTGGAATTACTGTTTCAAAAACAGTTCTTGAAACCCTCGAACAGGAATTTAAAAAAGAACTGGATAGTTTACAGGAGGAGATTCATACTCTTGCAGGATACAGTTTTAATATTCAATCTCCTAAACAGCTTGGAGTTCTTCTTTTTGAGGAACTGGAATTACCGCATGGCCGGAAAACGAAGACCGGGTATTCCACCGATATGAAAGTGCTTGAGAAACTGGCTTCCAAGCATGAAATTCCTGCTAAGATTATGCGGTATCGTATTGTGGCAAAACTGCAGTCAACCTATGTGAAGAAGTTGAAAAAGTTGATTGATCCGGAATCTGGCAGGGTTCATACTTCATTTAATCAGACTGTGACAGCAACGGGAAGGTTATCATCGAGTAATCCTAATATGCAGAATATTCCCATTCGTACAGAAGAGGGAAATCGTATTCGTCACGCTTTTATTCCAGGTGAAAATCTTGTTTTTCTTTCGGCAGATTATTCGCAGATTGATCTCCGGGTTCTTGCGCACTATTCGCAGGATGCAGCTCTGTTGCAGGCTTTTCGAAATGGCGATGATGTTCATGCCCGTACAGCTTCAGAGCTCTTTGCTGTTTCTCCGCTTCTTCTTACGTCTGAAATGCGCCGTGTCGCCAAATCCATTAACTTTGGCATTGTCTACGGAATGTCCAGTTTTGGTCTTTCCAACCAGTTGAATATCAGTCGTAAGGATGCGGCTAGGTTTATTGATAAGTATTTTAACCTCTATGGAGGTGTGAAAGAGTTTATGGGGAGCGTTGTTGAGCAGGCACGGATTGATGAATATGTCACCACCCTGTTGAATCGAAGACGAATGCTTCCCGAGATAAATATTAAAAATAAGACACGTAGAGAATTTGCAGAGAGAACAGCAATCAATACTCCCATTCAGGGAACAGCCGCTGATATTATTAAACTTGCTATGATAAAAGTTGGTCCCGCTTTGCAACAGGAAAATCTGACAGCCCGTCTGCTTCTGCAGATACATGATGAACTTGTTTTTGAACTTCCTGAGAGTGAGCTGGATGCGACCAGGAAAGTGGTTAAGACTGCCATGGAAGAGGCACTTGTTCTGGATGTACCGCTTGTGGTCAATTTTGAGATTGGCAAGAGCTTGGCAAAGGGATGATGTACTCTTTTTTTATCATAGTTGCATGTGTCACTCTTCTGTCTGCCTCAAACGATTGCGCAGCTGCCAAGGGGTATGTGAACACCATCGGTATGGAGTTTGTTTCTGTTCCTGCAGGGAGCTTTTTTATGGGGGCGCAGGATATTGAAGATGGAAGCTCAAAAGAACACCCCCGCCACCTGGTCACTCTTTCACGTTCCTTTTATCTGGCCAGATATGAAGTTACCCAGGAGCAGTGGCTGGCAGTTATGGGGGATGTGAATCCAAGTAATTTTATTTCGCCAACGCGTCCCGTGGATGAAGTATCATGGAAGGACGTACAGCTTTTTATTCAGAAACTGAATGCACTGGAAAAAAGTCATGCCTATCGCTTACCAACAGAAGCAGAATGGGAATATGCCGCCCGGGCGGGGAACGAAACGAGTTACTGCTATGGCAATAACAGTGACACGGTCGAACTTGCGAAATATGCATGGTTTGAAGGAAATTCTGCTTCACAAACTCATCCCGTTGGAGAGTTATCCCCTAATGCGTGGGGATTCTACGATATGCATGGCAATGTGACGGAGTGGATACAGGACTATTTTGATAAGGACTATTATACTAAAAGTCCTGAGCTTGATCCTGCCGGGCCGAAAGAAGGGCGGAAAAGAGGGGTACGTGGTGGTTCATGGATTAATCAGGCCTACTCCTGTCGGTCGGCTGCCCGGGGCTATTACTCTGAAGAGTATACCGATTCGGATTTTGGGTTTAGAATTGCAAGAAATATCGAGTAGGTAGGTAAGTTATTAACAATAAAAAAAGCCTGTACCGAGATTCGGCACAGGCTTTTTTATCGTTTTTTCAAGAGCTGTTTAAGCGCGTTCATGAAGTGGAATAAAATCTCGTCTTTTCGGACCGTCGTATATCTGGCGCGGCCTTCCAATGCGTCGGTTTTGGGTATCCATCATCATCTCTCTCCAATGGGAGATCCAGCCGGGAAGCCTTCCCATTGCAAACATTACAGTAAACATATCAGTTGGAATCCCCATGGCTCGGTAGATAATACCAGAGTAGAAGTCCACATTCGGGTAGAGGTTACGGCTGATAAAGTAGTCGTCACTTCTTGCAATATCTTCAAGTTCCATGGCAATATCAAGGAGCGGATCGTCAACGTTCAATGCTTTCAGGGTCTGGGCACAGGCACGTTTGATGATTGTGGCTCGTGGGTCAAATGTTTTATAGACCCGGTGGCCAAATCCGGTAAGTCGAAATGGATCATTGGGATCCTTGGCTTTTTTGATATACTTGGCAAAGTCATTATTGTCACGGTGTATTGCTTCAAGCATTTCAATAACAGCCTGATTTGCCCCGCCGTGTAATGGTCCCCACAGGGCACTGATACCGGCAGAGATAGAGGTATAGAGATTTACTCCGGCACTGCCGACGAGACGTACCGTTGAGGTTGAACAATTCTGTTCATGGTCCGCATGAAGGATAAGCAGTTTGTTAAGAGTGGAAACAACCTCGGGGTGAACAACATAAGGTCTAACCGGTTTGTCAAACATCATATTGAGGAAGTTGCCGCAATAGGAAAGGTCGTAACGGGGGTAAACGAGCGGATGACCAACTGATTTCTTATACGAAAATGCAGCAATGGTCCTGATCTTAGAGAGCAGTCTTGCTGCAATTTCCGGAAGCTCCTCGTTGCTGTCATCCTTCATTTCAGGATAATAATTCTGGAGCGTATTGACCATGGTTGAAAGGATGGCCATTGGTGGAGCATTTGGAGGGAAATGATCAAAGAAGTGAATCATATCCTCATGAATTAAGGCATAGCGGGAGAGGAGTGCCCGGAAGTCGTTCAGTTGTGTCTGGGTTGGCAGTTCGCCCATAAGAAGGAGATAGGCAACTTCAACAAAAGAGCAGTTTTCAGCAAGTGTCTCAATTTCGTATCCGCGATAGTTAAGGATTCCTTTTTCTCCATCCAGAAAGGTTATCTCGGAGTTGCAGGATCCAGTGTTCATGTATCCGGAATCAAGGGTAATATATCCGGTTTTGCCACGCAATTTACTGATGTCGATGGCTTTATCGCCTTCGGTTCCGTGAATGATTGGGAATTCGTAGTTTTTCCCGTCTATGGTCAATGTTGCATGTTTTTCTGACATCGTGTACCTATATTTCTGTGCTCATAAGAGCGTGTTACAGACCGGCGACTCTATGCCGCTTCTGCTAGGTTGGAGTGCAGGAATAAAGAGAAACATCAACTTCGAAAACTAAGGTGTTTTGGGGTGCTGAAGTTTTTTTGGCAGTACGGAAGTCCGTCAGATTATGACGGAAAATTTATTCCTGAGACACTAATGTAACAGATGTTTGTTATAAAAGCAAGTTTTGGGCTAATGTTCATAATGTCTCTTCCGGACGGATGTTCCGGGAGAAGGGAAAATATATCTATGGTTCAGTCAATACAGGGAGTTGTTAACCGCGAGTTGTATGAAAAACGACTTGCTCAATTTATGGGTGAGGTTGGTGTGTATCCGGTTAGTTGTGAGAAGTTAGCGGCCGGGCGTAGTGACAGGGAATGGCTTGATCAGGTGATTGCAGGTGGTGCGAAAATTGTACAGCTGCGTGATAAAGAGAGCTCCGATCGTGAGCTTCTTGCAAAGGCGCGCTATTTCAGAGAGAAGACCCGTGAGGCTGGCGTTCTGTTTTTTTTTAATGACAGGCTTGATATTGCTCTTCTAGCTGACGTGGATGGTATGCATGTCGGGCAGAAGGATCTCCCGCCTGCTGAAATACGAAAACTGGCACCTGATATTTTGATTGGTTTCTCCTGTAACACCGAGGAGCAGACACAGGAATTAGGAGAAGAAGTGAGCCGAGGAGAAACCGCAGTTTCCTACTATAATATTGGCCCCCTTTTTGAAACAGGGACCAAAGAAGGGCTGCACCATTTTCTTGGAGCGAATGGAATAGCTAATTTTTCTCGCCATTGCAATCTGCCCTTTACTGTAATGGGTGGAATAAAGCTTACTCATCTTGATGAGTTGCTTAAAGTTGGAGCACAACGAGTTGCAGTGGTTACGGCTATTAGTATGGCAGATGATATAGCAGCGGAAACAGCCCTCTGGCAGCAACGGGTTTTATCTGGTCGGACGGAGATTAACTGATGCTTGACACACAGGAAGTAAAGGATGGTTTAAAAAAGTTGCTGGATGAAATCGAATTACTTGTTCCCTATGCCGTACCGGTTGAAGATCATAAAACTGCTTTTGATTTACTGGAAAAGTATAAGGAAGATACGTTTGCACTTGGTGTGATAAAAGATTTTTACACTACCCTTCCCGATGCACTTGAGGAAGCCCTTGTGAAAATTTCAGTGGTGGAAGAAAAGGAGCAGGTCTTTTTATTGCTTCTTGGCACCACGGATCATTATTATCTCTATCTGACCAATGATGAAGGAGGGCTGTTTCTTGGTGAGTGGAAGGATGGCCTGCTTGATAAGCATGTTCTTTCCTTTTTTGATTACCCGGATGCTAAAGGGTTTAAAAAGGTAAATAGTTCCATGGAAGGATGCCGGGAATATCGTTCCCTTGAACGAATGGATGAGGAGGTCTGCCCATCCTGCGGGGTGAAAACAAGTTCTCTTCATACTCTCGGCTGTCCGGTGGAGGTCTGTCCCTGGTGTGGCGGACAGTTGAATCATTGTAATTGCCGTTTTGAGCAGCTGGGTGTGGAGGAGCTGGATGATGAGAAGAAGCTTGCAGAGTTTGAGGGAAAACTTGAGAAGAAGGGCAGGATTGCCTATGCAAAAGAGCAGCGGCCAACCTTTATGAAATCAGGCTCACAGGAGGTTATTTTTAAATAACCTCCTGTGGGTTTTGCTGATGTTCTCTACTTACGGTCTACTTTTTGTAAATAGTGAAAAAGGTCAGAGTCGGCTGAGAGTATCAGGGAAGTATTTTTCCCGATAACAGTTGAGTAACTCTGTAGTGTTTTATAGAAAGAAAAGAATTCAGGATCCTGATTGTAGATGTCACCATAGATTTTGGTGGCAGTACCGTCAGCCTTACCCATGATTTCCGATGATTCTCTGTTGGCTTGAGACAGGATAACTTTGAGTTCCCGTTCCACTTTACCCAGAATTTCGGCTTTCTTTCCTTCACCGGTTGAGCGCTTCTCGGCTGCAATCCGCTTTCGTTCAGAGATCATTCGATCATACACCTTGAGTCGAACCGATTCGATATAGTTTACACGCTTAAACATTACATCAAGCAGTTCAATGCCGTATTGGGGTGTTACCTTGGCCGCAGCTTCAAGGATCTGGTCGCTGATGCCATCTCGACCAACTTCGGGTGCGCCCTGGACGTCTTTTTTATCAGTCATTGCGTCGAGTGTCCAGTCTGAGCTGCGAATGATTTCGATAAGGTCGTTTTTGTTTACCATATCACGAACCGTACCATCAATAATATCATCAAGCAGTGACTGGGCCCGTGCTTCTGTTTTTACCGCCTGCATATATTGTAATGCGTTGGTGATTCGCCATCTTGCGGTAACATCAAGGTAGACGTATGTTTTGTCATTGGTCGGAATCTGGTTGGGATCGCCATCCCAGATCTGAACCTTTTTGTCAAAATAATTCACATCCTGTACAAAGGGCAGTTTGAGGTGAAACCCAGCATCTGTTTTGGGCTCCCCAACCGGGGCACCAAACTGGGTAATCATCGCCTGCTGGCCTTCTTCAACAATAAAAAATCCATCATAGACCACGGTTATGCTAAGCAGTACCAGGCCGATAAGAAAAAATTGAACTATCTGTTTCATAACTGGTTCCTCACTGTTTAGCTGGCGGGATAGAAACAGCTGAGCTGCCTCCCCTGCTGAGATTTAAAAGGGGAAGTGGGGTCTGCTGATTACCATCCATAACGTAAACTGATTCCACGGTGGGAAGGACTTCCTGCATGGTCTCGAGATACATTCGTTTTTTTGTAACCTCCGGGGCGTTTTTGTATTCAGTTAAAATAGAGAGAAAACGCTGTGATTCACCTTTGGAGTCGTTGATTCTAGCAACCGCGTATCCATGGGCCTCTTCAACAATTTGCAGAGCGTTACCACGGGCACGGGGGATTTTCTGGTTATAGATTTCTTCGGCTTCGTTGACGAGTCGCTTCATATCCTGGTCAGCTTCGTTTACTTCGTTGAAGGCGGGTTTGACCTGATCCGGGGGATTGATGTCCTGGAACTGTACAGTACCGATACTGATACCGGCTTGAAGGCCCTGCAGTTCCTTTTGGAGTTCACGTTTTACGTCTGCTGCAAGCAGATCACGATTAGAAAGAACGTAGTCAAAATCCATATTACCGACAATTCTTCGCGTCACACTTTCCGAAATATCACGTACAGCCTGACGAACATTTTTAATATGGAAGAGATATGCCTGTGGTTCACTAACCCTGTATTGAACAATCCAGGCGACATTGATAACATTTTTGTCTGCAGTCAACATCAGTGACTCCATGTCATAGCCGCGGCGTTCAAAACTTGTTTTTTGTCCGGGGGTTCGGCTGCGAAAGCCAAATTCTTCCTTACGGATTTCTTCCACATCTACCTTATGCAGGGTGTCAATGTATGGAATTTTGAAATGCAGTCCCGATTGATCGGTTCGAATGTACTTACCAAGGCGCAAAACCACACCTACTTCAGCAGGGTTGATTTTGTAAAAAGATGAATAGACCCCTTGAAGTACCATTACTATTAAAACAATGGCAAGCAGTTTCCCAATTGAAGCAAATGGGGACGGCGGGGCACTCTTTGTGGGGGGTCCTTCTCCGGGAGCTTTCTTTGGGGAACCGGAAAAGTAATCCTGAAGTTTTTTGATGAGCTGGGCCACCATTTCTTCAGGTGTCTGGGGTTTTTTCTTTTTTCCCCATGGTGGCTGTTGGTCCTGATTGGGCATGAATTGTTCTCCTAATTTCAGGTGGGTTTTCAGTTGGTAGAGAATTAATCTCTACTAAAGTAAGGATTCTTTAGGTGAGTGCAATGTTTTATTTCAACTAATTATTTTTTTCGTCTTTCATTGGCTGTGTATCAAATAAACGCACGCTTCCAGGCAATAACTATCGCCGCAAGGGAAAGGATGAAAAGCGTAGCTTGCAGCGGCGTTGAGGAACGAATTTTTAAAACCTGATGAGTACTGAGGACCCAGCCAAATGCCAGGCCGCAGCACAGTCCAAAGAAGTGTGCACCAAGGTCCGTTCTTTCTCCAGAGCTGCCAATCATGGCAAGAAGTGCTGCTCCTGCCATAAAAGGAAGTATCTGCAGGTATCGTTTGTCGCTTCGGTGTCCACGACTAATCATGGCAAGCATTCCAATAATTGCAAAAACAGCGGTGGAAAACCCAACAAAGAGGTGGTCCGTTTCATGGAGTGCAACATTTATATAGTTTGCAAGAGTCGCTGTAAGCAGCATGGAAAACAGGCCTAGTCCATTGCCAGTTAGTTTGCAGAAAAAGTGAAAGAGAAACCCTCCAAACAGGCAGTTTCCAAGAAGGTGAACTGGATCTGCATGAAGGGTGAGTGCTGTGAGGAGTCTGTGATATTGGTGATTGTCTAAAATAGCATTGGCATCCCCTGCTCCATTGGAAAACCAGATGGAATGTTCGGACCAGGGTCCGGTTATTGTATACAGTAGAGCAAGGCTTCCAATAAGCAGCAGTGTTGGTGGCTGCAGTAGTGGGGTGAAATCGTCATGTGTGGCGACTGGTTTTTTGGGCCAGTTTTCGTTTTCATGTAAATAGGCCCTCAGTTGACGATCTGCTTCTGCAGCATTGCCATTAGCTACGCTGAGGGCAAGACCGTACTGTGTCTCGGAATAATGATGGCTTATTCCAACGGAGGAAAGGACCAGCGAGCAGGCGAGGGCTTCTTGCTCATCGTCCGTGGCGAAGACTGTTGTTTTATCTTCCGGATCGGAACTCACCCCTGGGGACTGTTTCTGATCATCTGGATCTGAGTTGTGAAATAATGACATGATTCAAGAAATAGTCACTGTTTTCATGTTTGGCAAATATCTATTCCAGTTCTTCCGGGATGTGTTTCATTGGGCCCGTTCCTTGGTGAAACAATATGGAATGTATTGGGCGGTACGCGTTTCACCGTGTTTCGTAATGGTGCGGTATGCGGTTCGTCACTAATTGTTTTTTTTGCCGTTAACTATCTTGAAATACATGATAAATTTGTATTGTTCGGATGTGGCACGTTTTGTGCTTTGTAAAAGGTACGGATGAATTGAAACGGAGCACGACTCCACCAAACAATCCATTAAAAATAAAGGGAGCCGAAAATGTCCTCGATCGCATTGTTTAATACTATTTTCATTGAAGAAAAGAAGGTCAGAGAGCAACTTGCAGCAGCAACTGATTTTCGTGTTATTCAGGATAGTCACATTATAAGTGAAGTCTCTCAAAAGTATAGTGTGGGTGAAGATAAGGTGGAGCGGGTACTTTACGGGCCACCTTCTGTCTTTAATACATTTACTCTTGAACGAGAGAAAATAACAGCATATCTCAAGATTGTTATGGCTGAACATTTAAAGACCTCTGGAATGATCTATTCCGGGAATGTCGCACTCCTTGTTCCTCCTGCGGTGACCCATGCGCTGCGTGTTGGTCTGTTTGATAAAATGAGCAACCGGATTCAGCGGGCAATGGGTGAAGGGCTTAATGAAAAAAGTGCCCTAAAAGTGATTAAAAAGAATGATACCAGCGCAACGGGGTGGGTGGACTATCTGTATGAAAAAGAGATGACCGATCATTCTCTGTATGACATTGTGGTTCCCATGGGTGAGAATCTTCCAGAGTCGGCTGTGAAGCTGATCCTTGAAAATTATCATAAACCTGCAGTTCTTGAGCAGGATACATCCCGCCAGGCTGTTGAAGATATGGCTCTTGGTGCTCAGGTTGAATTAGCACTGGTTGAAAAAGGCTATACTACAGAAGTGAAATGTTTTTGCGGCGAAGTGACCCTTCTTATAAATAAAAGTGTCTCGAATTTCCCAAAACTTGCCAACACCCATACTGAAATAGCCGAAGGTGTGGACGGTGTTCATGCTGTAAAGGTTCTTGCCGGAAAAGAATATCATGTGTCTGTCTATCGCAGCCAGGAGTTCACACTTCCTCCAAAAGTATTACTGGTTGATGATGAACAGGAATTTGTACAGACACTTTCCGAGCGATTAAATACCCGTAATTATGGATCCTATCCAGTTTTTGACGGTGAGCAGGCTCTTGAGCTCCTGATTAACGAACTTCCGGATGTGATGGTACTTGATCTGAAAATGCCTGGGATTGGTGGTGTGGATGTTCTTCGCAGGACCAAGGAAACAAATCCTGATATCGAAATTATTATTCTTACCGGCCATGGTTCCGAGGAAGACAGAACAACGTGTATGGATCTTGGTGCGTATGCCTATTTGCATAAGCCCGTTGATATCTCACAGCTTACACAAATAATCGATGAGGCCCATGCTAAAGTTGCATCGGCAAAAATGGCTCAAATATAAATAGTATTTTATTAAACCAATCAAGAGGGAGAACGGTATGGATGGTTTATTGGCAGCAAAGGTTTTGCTTGTAGATGACGAGGAAGAGTTTATTGATCTTATGTCTCAGAGGCTTGAAACCAGAGGACTTAAGGTTGTGACAGTAGTAAGTGGTGAAAAGGCCGTGCAACTAGTGAGTGACCAGAGTTTCGATGTCGCTATTGTTGATCTGGCAATGCCGGGAATTGATGGTATTGAAACGCTGAAACAGTTAAAGGCGGAACGGCCTGATATCGAGGTAATTATGCTCACCGGACAGGCTACTGTAAAGAGTGGTATTGAAGCCATGAAACACGGAGCCAGTGATTTTCTTGAAAAACCGGTTGATCTCAATGTCTTGATGGAAAAAATATGGGCTGCCAAAAGAGAACGGATGCGGGCACTCGAACAAAAGAGTGCAGCTGAAATGAAAAATATTTTAATAAGTAAGAGCTGGTAAAAAAAAGCCTCTGTAAGAGAAGCACTCTTCCCCTAACTACCTGAAATGTCACTGTGGATTTGCTGAATCAATCCATACAGGTTGGGTGCGTCCACTGTTTGAGGCCACGAGTTACCTACAAGTTCGTCAGAAAAAATATTGGAAAGGAGGAGAAGACTGTGAACAAAGAAACTTCGGTTATAAGGGATATCATAATCCCCTTGGACCGCTACCCGCATCTGAGTGAAAATCAGACGCTGCAGGAGGCAATACAGGCGTTTATGTCTTTTCGGGCAGGGCAGGATGACCGTCTGCGTTACGCTGGTCTATTGGTTGTTAATGACAAGAATCAACTGGTGGGAAAGCTTTCGTTGCTGGACATTATGCATGGACTGGTGCCGCATCTAGTGGATGCAACCAAGGTAGGGAAATTTGAAGGGAAAGAGGCAGAGTATCCGAATCTCGCCTTTCTTTACGAAGAATCAACATTTGCAGAATGTGGGAAAAATCAGCAAAAATCAATCAAACCATTGCTGCAGGCGATAGAATTTTCACTTCCAGCTGATACCCATATTTTGAAAGCCCTGGTCATGATGTCACATCGAAATGATTTCAACGTTCCGGTAACCGAAAATGGAGCAATTATCGGCATACTGCGTCTTGAGGAAATCTTTAATGCGATGTGCACAACCTATTGCGCCGTATAAATTTTATTTTAAAAAGAGGATATATTAATGACTGCAGCAGAGTCTCAAGCTATGAGCCTTCCTGAGGCCAAAGAACCGTTCAATGTGAAACGGCTTATGTTCATGTTTCTGGGCATAGGGCTGTTTTGTTTTGTTTACTACTGTCCCCCGTGGCCTGATGCCATCGATCCTATGGGAGAACATTTTGTTCTCAATCAGCAGGCAAAAGGTGCCATTGGTGTATTCCTGCTGGCTGCCACCTGGTGGGTTTTTGAAGTTGTTCCCATTGGCGTTACAAGTTTAACAATTGGTGTCCTTCAGGCACTTTTTATGATCCGTGATCCAAAAGTTGCCTTTAAGGATTTCATGGATCCTTCAGTTCTTTTTATCTTTGGTTCTATCGTTATTGGTATGGTTTTTACTAAAACCGGCTTGACCAAACGCATAGCCTACAAGATGCTTTCAATTGTTGGTGAAAAAACCAGTATGATTTATATGGGTTGCTTTGTTATGACAGCAGCTCTTACCCACGTTATGGCCCATACCGCAGTTGCTGCAACCATGTTTCCACTGCTTATGGCAATTCATGCTCTCTATTCCGACGAAGATGAACCAACCAAATTTGGTAAGGGGCTTTTTATTGGAATGGCCTATGTTGCGGGTGCCGGTAGTATCGTGACCTTGCTTGGTGCAGCACGTGGTGCTGTTGCTCTTGGTTTTTATAAAGATATCATGGATATTGATATCAGTTTCTTTGAGCTTACCTGGTATATGTTTCCCATTGGCTGGATTATGGTCTTTGCTCTGTGGGGATTTTTTATGCTCTTCTTCAAACCTGAACGGGCACGAATCCCTGGTTTGAAAGAAAAAGCCAGTAGAATGTATACAGAACTTGGCAGCTGGAGCAGAAAGGAAGTAATTACAGCTTCCATCGTTGCAATTACCATTATTGTTATTGCCCTCAAAAATTTCATCCCTGCCCTGGCAGGCCTTCATAAAACTGGCATCTTGCTCTGTTCCACGATTGGCTTTTTCCTCTTTAACATTCTTGATGTTGATGATCTCGAAGAAATCCCATGGAATATTATTCTTCTCTTTGCAGGCGCCATGTCTATTGGTTTCTGTCTCTGGGAAACGGGAGCCGCTAAGTGGATGGCCGTTAACTGGTTGGTTCTTTTTCAGAGCTCACCTCCAATCGTCTTTATCCTTGGCATGGCCTTCTTTGTAATGATGATGACCAACTTTATTATGAACGTTGCTGCCATTGCGATCTCTTTGCCAGTGGCCCTGGTTATAGCTCCTTATCTTGGTGTTGGTGGTGAGGTTATTCTTTTCTCCGCACTTGTTGTTGCCGGTATGCCTTTTCTGTTGCTGGTTGGTGCTGCACCAAATGCTATTGCCTATAACTCCAAGCAGTTTACCACTGCCGAATTCTTCCTCTGGGGGCTTCCGGCGAGTGTAATTCTTATGTTGGTAACCTGGCTGGCTGTTTCGGTTATCTGGCCGCTTATGGGAATGGAAGTCTATGTTCCAAGAGTAATGTAACATCGAGGTCTCTCAAGAGTGGTTTGCAAACTGTGTGTGGCAGTTTGGATTTCAGTTTCTCGAGGGGTTGTATCAGGAAAGGTGTCGTGCTAGAGTCTTTTCTGACGTGACATGCGGGGTGTGTGTGGCAACCCGCATGTCACTTTTTTTTGAGAAGTTATTCTTGATGCTGCATATCAAGTTCAGAAGGTGTGCAGCGCCAAGGATAATAAACATGGTGGATCTTTGGTGTTACCACAACTCAGGTCGATCGGTATTCATTTAAAATGTATGAAGGGGGAGGGCGCGTTTTGTTGAAATCATCTTACAGGTTGTTGTTACTACTATTTGTGCTGCTAGGATTGCCGGGAATGGCCATGGCCATGGGCGGGACTGAAGGAAATCGTCTGGATCTTACAAGCAACTGGGCTGGCTATGCCTCACTAATTATTTTTGTTGTGGCCTATGGCTTTGTTATGGCAGAAGAATATACCCATATGCGTAAGTCAAAGCCAGTTCTGCTGGCTGCAGGTATCATATGGGGCATTATTGGATGGGTCTATGCCAGTCATGGCTTTACCCATGCCGCCGAAATAGCAGTACGACATAATATCCTTGAATATGCCGAACTGTTCCTCTTTCTTCTGGTGGCCATGACTTATATCAATGCCATGGAGGAACGGAATGTTTTTGAAAGCCTGCGAGTCAGGCTGGTCTGTGCCGGCTTTTCCCTTCGCCAGATTTTCTGGCTTACAGGTGTACTTGCCTTTTTTATTTCGCCAGTGGCCGACAACCTGACAACTGCCCTGCTTATGTGTGCTGTGGTCATGGCCATAGGCAAGGATGATGTGAAATTTGTCAGCCTTGCCTGTATTAATATTGTTGTTGCCGCAAATGCCGGTGGTGCTTTTAGCCCATTTGGTGATATTACCACGTTAATGGTCTGGCAGAAAGGAATCGTAAGCTTTGGAACCTTTTTCAACCTCTTTCTTCCATCTGTAGTGAACTGGGTGGTGCCCGCTGTGATTATGAGTTTTGCTGTCCAAAAGAGCAACCCTGCTTCCTGCGAAATCAATGTTCACCTAAAACGTGGTGCGTATGTAGTTATCGGTCTGTTTCTTCTGACAATTTGTACCGCTGTTAGTTTTCATAATTTCCTTCATTTACCACCTATGATGGGAATGATGACAGGACTTGCCTATTTGAAACTCTATGGCTTCTATTTGAAGAAAACCCATAAACATGGCAAAAATCATCCTGACTATGATCCTGAAAAAGCAGAGGAACGACTTGGTGATACGGTGGCCTTTGATGTGTTTAGAAATATAGCAAGAGCCGAGTGGGACACATTGATGTTCTTCTATGGTGTGATTCTCTGTGTCGGTGGTCTTGGTTTTATCGGCTATCTGGGCATGGCTTCCGAGCTGATGTATGTCAGTTGGGGACCAACATCTGCTAATATTCTGGTTGGTTTTCTTTCTGCTATTGTTGATAATATACCTGTGATGTTTGCAGTTCTTTCCATGCAACCGGATATGTCCATGGGACAGTGGTTACTGGTAACGCTTACAGCCGGGGTTGGTGGTAGTATGCTTTCTATCGGCTCAGCTGCAGGTGTTGCTCTTATGGGACAGTCCCGGGGAATGTACACTTTTGGCGGCCACCTGAAATGGATGCCGGTTATATCCCTTGGGTATTTTGCAAGTATTGCAACGCATTTCCTTGTTAACGGTCGTTTCTTTTGAGGTAAGCTTTAGAGGTAAACAACTTCTCCTCCTGCCCGGTCACCAGAACTCCTCCCCGTGACCGGGCAGTCCCTCGGGGGAGAAAACGGTATACTTGAATTATAAAAAACGGTACCATTGTTTCACATTGGAACAGAGTTAGAATATTTTAAAATAAATATCTACACCACGTGTGAGAAAATGAATATAGAGTCAGCACTCCAGAATGTATCCGTAGTGAGCGAGTTATTAGATGGTATCCCGCATGGTGTTGCCATTCTTGATACCGATCTTTGTATCTTGCGGATGAATCGTTTTCTTGAAGCCATGACCGGGTATATAACCGATGAGGTTAAAGGAGTATTTGGCGAGTTTATCCTCCGCACAAATCTTGGTTCCAATGGGCAGATATGTAAAAAAGTATTGAAAAACGGTGAATCTATTTCCGTAGATGGAAATATTATTAATCGTCGCCGAAAGAAAATTCCCATTCATTTCACACTCACTCGTCTCCATGACGGAAAGGGGCAACCCTCTGGAGTGCTTATTGTTTTAGAAGACAGTTCGGTGATAAAGGTTGAAAAACTCAGTCATCAGGAACAATCTATCCGAACCGAAATCATCGGACACAGTCCACAGATAGAAAAAGTTTTTGAACTGATGTCTGTTCTTGCCCGTACCGATGCTTCAGTTCTGATTACCGGAGAGACTGGAACCGGTAAAGATCTGATTGCTGAAGCATTACATAAGTCATCGCAACGCGCTCGTCAGCCTTTTATTAAGGTCAACTGTGGTGCTCTTCCCGAAGCTCTTCTTGAGTCGGAACTTTTTGGTCATGTAAAGGGGGCATTTACAGGGGCTGTTACTGAAACAGTCGGTATGTTTCGTCTTGCCCATAAAGGAACAATATTTTTAACTGAGATAGGTGATTTATCCCTTCCACTGCAGGTAAAACTTCTTTCCGTACTCGATGACCAGGAATTCTTTCCCGTGGGAGGGAGCAAAAAAGTAAAAGTTGATGTTCGTGTTATTGCAGCAACCCACAGGTTACTTCGGGAAGAAGTTCAGCAGGGACGTTTCAGGGAAGATCTTTTTTACCGCCTGAATGTGCTGCATCTGCACACACCGCCTCTTCGTGAACGTGATGGGGATATTCGCCTGCTGTTGGATCATTTTTTACGAGACTTCAGTGCTAAGCTTGGCAGGGAAGTAACGGATTTTAGCCTTGAGGCAATCGATTTTCTCAATCAATATTCCTATCCTGGAAATGTTCGTGAACTCAGAAATATTGCAGAATACTCGGCCAATATATGTCAGGGGACGGCGGTGGAGATAAACGATTTACCTCTCTATCTCTTTCGAACGGAAGAGCTTCCGAACACATCTGTACCACCAAATTCTTCAGTGGCAGAATCTGCAATTGTTCCACCAGCGGTTAGTCATAGTGTGAGACCAGCTATTGGAGGCTGGGCTGAGATGGAAAAAGAAATGATACTTGATGCTCTGCGGCAGAGCAGTGGAAACCGATCAAAAGCTGCAGAAATTCTTGGTTGGGGAAGAACGACGCTCTGGCGAAAGCTCAAAAAATATGAAATGGCGTAGGGGAACTGAAAAAATATGAAAATGATGATTACAATCCGTGGCGATTTTGTTGCCCCTCGATTTGATTTGAGTTCTGAAGTCCTTATTGCAACCTATTATGATCAGCAGTTGATGGAAGAACCCAGGTCTCTGCTGCTTGCCGATGTCTCTGCTGAGATACTTTGTGATCTTGCCTTAAAAGAAAAAGTTGCCGTTGTTGTCTGTGGTGGCATTGAAGAAGAACATTACCAGTTCTTGGCCTGGAAAAAGATTGCGGTTATTGATGCGGTTATCGGGCCCTATCTGGATGTGATGCAGTTGGCTGTGGATAATGGATTGAAGCCTGGCAGTATATTGCCTGGAGTAACATCGAAGGAGGTCGCTTCATGAGTCGGCAATCGGGATGGTTGACTAAGATTTTGCCCTTTCCTTCGGATGATATTGAGAGTCCGAAAGTTCGTGATATAGGGTACAGGAGGTTTACAAGGGGGCTCTGTGTCCTTCTGACCGTGCTTGTTCTCGTTCCATTAATAATTATTTCAGTACTTTCGCATAGCCAGTATCACCAACTTCTTAAAGATGAGGAGCTGGATCAGTTAGTGCTGAACCTGGAGGAGGCCCAGAGTACCATAGAGGCCTTTGTTGGAGAGCTGAAATCCGTAGTAAAATTTATAGGCAGCAGTGATTGCTACAAAAAGCTATTAAATTCGGAAGATCTGGAAGACATTTTGGTTCGCTTACAAAAGGAATATCCGGGCTTTGTTGATATTCAGGTAATTGATTCCAATGCTAAGCAGAAGGCCTATGCAGGGCCCTATGAGCTAAGAAGTCATAATTACACTAATCAGCTCTGGTACCAGGAAGTTTTGCAACGTGGGGTCTCCATTAGTCACGTTTTCTCAGGATTTCGAGATATTCCGCATTTTGTTATTGCCGTGAGTCGAAATACAACTGAAGGGCAGGCAAAGTGTGTGCTGCGGGCTACCATCAATGCAAGCACCCTGCAGGAGTTTATTGATACCATAAATTCCGGGTATGCAGATGATCTGTTTCTGGTCGACGCCATGCAAGTTGCCCAGACAAAGCCTGAGAAGTATGGCGTGCTTGGAGGAGGGTGTGTCTTACATGATAAGTATACACCGGTGGATCCTGATTCCAGCCTTCATGTGTCAGACAATGATAAGATACTTGTTGACTCTCCAGGCATTGTTGTTTTTCAGAGAAAATTTGAGGGGCAACGGATCAATCATGCCGTTGCTGACCTACTGGATACACCGTGGAAACTGGTGCTTGTGAAGGAGCAGTATTTATATGCTAATTCATGGATGCTCTTTAAGATCAGATTGATAACTATTTTTCTTACCTGCACTATTGTGGCTGTGTTTGTAATTGTGGAAATCAGCCATGCACTTACCACTCATATTCGTGAATCCGATAAGGCACGGCAGCAACTATACAGTGAGGCCGAACATAGTAATAAACTTGCATCCATCGGCAGGTTTGCTGCAGGAGTTGCCCATGAGATTAATAACCCGCTGGCCATTATTAATCAAAAAGCAGGGCTGGTACAGGATCTTATGGAATTTTCAGAAGATTTTTCCAATAAAGATATTATGGAAGAAGCCGTTGGCGGTATTCAGGGCAGTGTGGAGCGCTGTAAAACCATTACCCATCGTCTTCTTGGTTTTGCCCGTCAGACCGATGTGGTTACAGAGGAGATCGATGTTAATGAAATACTCCGTGAAGTTGTAGAGTTTCTGGCAAAAGAGGCCACCTATAATCAGATAAAGATCGAGTTTAATCTGTGTAATGACGTACGGAAAATATGGAGTACCCGTGGTCCATTGCAACAGGTTTTTCTTAATATTATTAATAATGCAATTGATGCCATTGGAAATGGTGGCACCATCCTCCTGTCGAGTAAGCAGATAAATGAAGAGACACTCCAGGTAACTATTGTGGATGATGGTCCCGGTATGCCTAAAGATGTTTTAGCACATATCTTTGAGCCATTTTTCACAACAAAAGAGACTGGCAAGGGAACAGGTCTTGGCCTGTCGATTACCTACGGCCTGGTGAAAAAGCTTGGTGGCAGCATTAAAGTGAAATCAAAGCCTGGCAAGGGAACTATTTTTAGAATTGCTCTGCCGGTAAAACATAGTGAATCAGAGCGTTTCAACTCCAAAATTCAGGGTGACTAGATGATAGACTCAAAAGTGTTGATAATTGATGATGAAATTGAATTTGCTTCCACCCTGTGTCAACGATTGAAGCTTCGGGGAGTTGCTGCAATTGATGTGCATAGCGGAACCGAGGGCTTGGTGAGTCTTGTAAAGATGAATCCCGGAATAGTTATTCTTGATTTGAAAATGCCCGATATGAGTGGCCTGGATGTTTTGGCAAAAATAAAGGAGCATGATCCAACTATCGAGGTCATTATGCTTACCGGTCATGGCTCTGCCGGATCGGGAGTGGAGGCAAGGGACAAAGGTGCTTTTGACTATATTATGAAACCCGTTGACCTGGTAGAACTTGTAGATAAAATGAAAATGGCTGACGAAAAACGCAGCAAGGCATAGGTCTCTTATGGATGCAAATATGGAAAACAG
Source organism: uncultured Desulfocapsa sp. (assembly GCA_964621915.1). GTDB lineage: Bacteria > Desulfobacterota > Desulfobulbia > Desulfobulbales > Desulfocapsaceae > Desulfocapsa. Next base: position 58,715 of record CAZUPS010000014.1, read on the forward strand.
TATTCGGCAGGAACAGATTGAGTCCTTTGGCCAGCTGATGGCAGGTTTTGCTCATGATATGAAAAATCATCTTGGCATTATACGGGAGTCTAATGGCCTGATGGGGGATATCCTCGAAATGGGGGCAATGAGTGAAGACACCAAAATGGTTGAACGGCTGCAAAAATCAATTGCAGCTATTGAGCGAAGAGTAGTGCTGTCAGCGAATATGATGCACCATCTCAGTGGACTGGCTCATAGACCGGATTTCCCGAAGTCTTCTTTTGTGGTCAATGATTTGATTGAAGAGGAGTATACTTTTTTGGAGCGCTTTTCACGGTTGAAACAGATTGGGGTTATTTTTGAGCTTCAAGAAATGCTTTCTGCAGTGTATAATGACCCATCGTTGCTTCAGCATATCTTTTACAGAGTGTACTCCACGTGTTTGGAATGCATGGAAAGTGGCCAAATCCTCACCATAGTAACAGAACAGGAAGATCAAAATACGATTATAGCGTTTCGTTTTTCTCCCAGAGAATCCTTGAAAGATTGTGGCGAATTCTTGAGCGATGCAGTACAGGCTGCAGTTAAGAAGATACATGGGACACTGACGATAAGTGATTATGAAAAAAAGAGTGTTGAAATCAGACTGATGGTTTCCTCCTTACCTGTTGAATGATGATATGTGCCTGACCCAGCAAAGGGAAGGTTGGACCGTCCCTGGCAACGTCTATGATTATAAAAGCTATTCTCCAAAAATTAAAGAATTCAGCAACTGATCTGCTGCCCATCGTCCTGGTTATCGCTTTTTTTCAGATTGTGGTGATACGACAACCTCTGCCGCAGTTGGGGGAAGTTCTCTTTGGGACTCTTTTGATTGTGCTGGGACTCAGTCTTTTTATCGAGGGACTGGAGATGGGCCTGTTTCCCATAGGCGAGGCCATGGCCCAGGCACTTGCCAGAAAAGGAAGCCTGTTCTGGCTTCTTCTGTTTGCCTTTTCCCTTGGTTTTTCAACCACCGTCGCAGAGCCTGCTCTTATTGCCGTAGCAGCAAAAGCTGCCGATATTGCCGGGCGGGGAGGGCTTATTGACCCAAGTCCCGAATCTCTTAAACAATATGCATTTGGACTTCGTATGTCCGTTGCTTTTTCCGTGGGCCTTGCCATTTTGATTGGAGTCATGCGGATCCTTCGGGGATGGCCCATTCATTATCTTATTATTGGCGGGTATGTTCTTGTTATGCTGATGACCGTGATTGCCCCAAAAGAGATTATAGGTATTGCGTATGATGCGGGGGGGGTAACGACTTCAACCATCACGGTGCCGCTTGTAGCCGCTTTAGGAGTGGGGCTTGCTTCAACAATTCGAGGACGAAGTCCTTTAACCGATGGATTTGGACTGATTGCCTTTGCTTCTCTTCTTCCCATGATATTTGTGATGGGATATGGACTTCTTATTTTCAAATAAAGGTTGGCAGACTCTGTGGAATTTTTAAAAGACTTCAGCGGAATATTTCTTGCTACCTGCAGGGATGTGATTCCCATTATACTTCTTATAACCGGGTTTCAGCTCTTTGTCCTGCGCCAGAAGATCCCCCATCTGCGCCGTCTCATTATTGGTGGTGTCTATGTTGTTCTTGGTCTTGCTCTCTTTCTTGCCGGGTTGGAAAAAGCCTTGTTTCCATTGGGGAAAATAATGGCAGCTCAACTGTCTGATCCTGCCTTTATTTATGGTACTAATGAAATTATTACCACTGTTGACTGGACGGCTTACGGCTGGGTGTATCTGTTTGCGGCCATGATCGGTTTTGCCACAACGATTGCAGAACCCTCTCTTATTGCTGTCGCCTATAAGGCAAATGAAGTATCAGCCGGAACAATCTCTACCTGGGGGCTGCGAATTACTGTGGCATTTGGTGTTGCATTTGGGATAAGTCTGGGCACATTTCGAATAGTGAGTGGCACCCCGCTCTATCTGTATATCCTTGTGGGCTATATCATCGTTATTATACAAACCATCTTTGCCCCTAAAAGTATTGTCGCACTGGCGTATGACTCGGGTGGTGTTACAACTTCCACAGTGACTGTACCGCTCGTTGCAGCACTTGGGCTGGGGCTGGCAGCCACAGTACCCGGGCGGAATCCGGCACTTGATGGTTTTGGTCTTATCGCTTTTGCAAGCCTTTTTCCGATTATTGCAGTGATGGGATACGCTCAGATTATGGATTGGAAAACAAAACGTAGTAAAAACAATAATGGAGACATATAATGCGCTTTAAACTGATCTTGTCCTCGGTAAAGCCAGGTATCACAGATACAATTGTTGATGCGGCAAAAGCGGCGGGGGCAACAGGGGCTACAATTATTCCTGCGCGAGGCACTGGTATTCGTGAGGCAAAAAGTTTTTTTGGGCTGTCGCTTGAAGCTCAAACGGATATTATTATGTTTCTTGTGGAAGAGCATTGTGTAGAAGGAATTCTTGAAGCGATAAAGGAATCTGGAAAATTTCATGAGCCTGGAACGGGAATCGCCTTTGTCCTTCCCGTGGAACATGTCGTTGGCCTGGAAAGTCAGATGGAACGATTTAAAAAAGAAGTGCAGGGAAGCTATTTTTAGTAGTTTTATCTGATAACAATTTAATGTGTTTTTCTTACTGGAGGCAATAAAAGTGTCTGATAAAAAAGCAGTAATACGGGCAGCAGATGTGCTTGAGAAGAAATTGGTATTTATCGATGGCATGGCGACTGCTCAAGAAGCTGCAGCAAAAATGCGGGCTGAGCAGTGCAGATGTCTTCTTGTCGAGAAACGAGACGCTGATGATGCCTGGGGAATCGTGGTTATTCAGGATTTTATAAAAGGGGTTCTGGTTGCCGGACGTTCTCCCGGTGAAGTAAATATTTATGAAATTATGACAAAACCTGTTATCACCGTGCCCTCGGATATGGATATTCGCTATGTTGCCCGTTTGCTTTTTCATGCGGGGATTCGAAGAGCTCCGGTGGAGAAAGGTGGAGAAATCATCGGTGTGATTTCCCTGTCCTCTTTAATACTTGATAATGAATTATTTTAGTAGAAACCAATAAAAATGCCAAAAAGTGATATACCAGTTCCGGTTTGTATAACCTGTGGGGAATCGGGAAAAGAGCGTTCTGTAAAAGGTGCAACATTCTATCTGTGTGATAATTGTGGCACTGAAATGAGATATATGCCAGCAGGGGAGCTATTGAACTCCGGTGGCCAGAAAGCAATAGAGAATAATGGCTGGGCCATGAGTTTTTCTGTGAAAAGCTCGGAACTTTATTCCGGTCGGGCAATGTTTGTTTTAGGGATTGCTATTGTCATTTTGACCCTCTCTTTTCTGTGGCTTGGAAAACTTGAGAGTGACGCAGCTATTTGGAGCGCAGGGTCCGGGGTTTTCTTAGGTATCGTAGGGAAAAGAAAAACAATCATGCAGGAAAAGAAAACCCGAACGATCCTTGCCCAATATCCATACTGGAATAAATAGTCCCACTACGTATTATCCCATCTTCCCTGAGTGTCCTGTCGAGAAAAGCTGTTCTGGTTGATAAAGGTGATGGCGGCGATGGTACCGATAAGTGATGTGATCAGCATATTGGCAGTACTTGTATTCCTATGCAACCTGTACGCTTTTGTTGATATTGTCCTTGGTGTAAAACGGCTGAGACAGCTTGCTGATGTTGGTCTGCGTCGTAGCACTTCCCCCATGGTTTCCATAATTGTGCCTGCCTGCAATGAAGAAAAGACACTCGAACCGGCTCTTCGTTCATTGTTTAATCTTGAGTATACCCCCATTGAAATCATTGTTGTAAACGATCGTTCCACCGATAAAACCGGTGATGTCCTGCTCAGTCTGCAGAAGGACTATCCGGAACTCAAAATTCTTACAATTACAGATTTACCTGATGGCTGGCTCGGAAAAAATAATGCACTGTATCAGGGAGCAAAAAAGGCCCGAGGGGACTATCTGCTCTTCACCGATGCGGATATTTTGTTTGCCAAAACGACTCTGTCACGCGCTGTTTCCCTTGTGTTGAGTGAAAAACTTGACCACCTCTCTCTGATTTTTAAAAATATCGCAAAAGGGTTCTTATTAAACGCCATGATGGTGGATGCAGGAGGAGGATTGCTTTTTCTGTTCAGGCCCTGGAAGGTGAGTGATCCCCAAAGTAAACGATTTATGGGCGTGGGAGCGTTTAATCTGGTCAAAAAAACAGTCTATGTGGCAATAGGCGGCCATGCCTCCATTCGAATGCATCCAATCGATGATATAATACTTGGCAAAGTGATCAAACAGAATGCGTTTAAGCAGGAGTGTCTGACAGCGTATGATTTTCTACAGGTTCATTGGTACGATTCGACGGCTAAGATGATTCAAGGTTTGATGAAAAATATTTTTGCCCTCTATAATTTTAACATAGCCTATGCCATGATTGGCGTATTGACGATCTTTGTTTTAACGATCCTGCCATTGTGGCTGGTATTTCTCAGTACGGGAGTAACCAGGGGGATCTGTGTTTTGTGTGTCTGCCTCAGGCTGATATCTGCAGTCTATGGTGCAAAAGTCACCGGGACCACTCTTCAGACGGTTCCATTCTCTTTACTGACACCCTATATCAATATTTATATTATCCTGACAGGTATGGTGAAAACTATTGCTAATGATGGCATTGAATGGCGTGGCACGCATTATTCCTTGAGTGCATTAAAAAAGAGTATGTCTATTTTTACTTGACCAGATTCCTTCCTCGCAGAGAAGTCTGTACAAAAAATGGTGATGACACTGATTTCAAAAAACTCTTAGGCCATTAGAGAATGAAGAATTGACTTCATACACAAAATGCATTCTAAAGACCACAGTTGCTTGGTGAGCACAACTGGCGGCAATTTGAATAGTGTAAAGTAGTCGTGTAAGAAAGAAATTGCTGAACAGGGCGTTGAACAACACCAGTGAATGACAATAAAAAAAGGAGTTACAGCAATTAAGCCATAACTCCTTGTTTTAATTAATGGTGCCGAAGAGAAGACTCGAACTTCCACGAGCATGCGCCCACTAGACCCTGAACCTAGCGCGTCTACCAATTCCGCCACTTCGGCAACGGTGGTAAATATGCTTGTCCTGAGGGAATTTGTCAAGACTTTCTTCGTGGTGACCCCAAAAAAAAAGAACTTTAATAATTGAAGAATATAAAATAGTGATATGAAGATATACAGAGATTTGAGTCAGGTTCCGGAAGCTATCCCCAATGCCTGTGTGACCATTGGTAATTTTGATGGGGTTCATTTGGGTCATCAACTGCTTTTTGGTGAGGTTGTTCAGCGGGCGTATCGTTGCAACGGGACCAGTGTTGCGGTGACCTTTGATCCGCATCCGCTACAGGTTTTGCGGCCGGAAGGCATTAAGCTTATATCCACATGCGAGCAAAAGATAGAGCTTATTGAACATGCAGGGATTGATGTTTTGGTTATTATTCCATTTTCAATGAAGTTTGCAGGTATTACGGCCCATCATTTCGTCGATGATATCCTCTTGAAAACCATTGGAGTAAAGCAACTTGTGGTCGGTTACGACTATGCTTTTGGTAAGGGGCGTGTCGGCAATATTGATTTTCTGCGGGAGCAGGGGGCGGCCAAAGGTTTTTCGGTGACGGTGGTGGATGCACACTATGAACAGGAATTTCTAGTGAGTTCAACAAAGGTGCGGGAGCTTGTTGCCGATGGTAGGATGGCCGATGCCAGGACCTTGCTTGGCAGGTATTACCAAATAAGAGGCGAAGTTCAGTTAGGCCAGCAGCGTGGCGGGAAAGAGATTGGCTTTCCCACGGCAAATCTGAATATGGAAAAAGAAGATCTTATTCCTAAGATGGGCGTGTATGTGTGCCAGGCCATCTGTGATGGGAAGTGTTATGGCGGAGTTCTCAACATAGGGGTGAATCCCACCTTCGGGGAAGAGCGTCTTGTCGCGGAAACTCATATCTTTGATTTTGATCAGGATATCTATGGGAAGCCCATTAAAGTGAACCTGTTGAGATTCCTCCGTAGTGAAAAGAAGTTTTCAGGAATTAAAGAACTCTCTGCACAGATTGCAAAGGATGTGGTCAAGGCAAAAGGAATTTTGACAGAGCAGCAGAATGAACTGACTCTTTCCTGTGAAGAGCGCTTTAACAGATAACCGCAGAGTTGTTTCTTTACCACATATTTTCTTCTTGCATGTCGGCAGATGGTGTCTATAGTGTAATCGCTTCAGCTTTGCAGAAAATAAACAAGTGTTATGTTTAGGCGGTAGTACGCGTGAGCATTTTACCTTAAAATGTAATACTTTAAAACATACTGAATTAGAGGAGCCTCATGTCAGAAGAAAATACTATGGAAGATTTAACCGAAGATCTGCCAACAGTTATCGCAGAAATGGAAAAAAAATGTAAACAAAATCCGGATAATGTTGTTACTTTGCATCATCTTGGCCTGGTTTACATGAAGGCTGGCAGAATCGATGAGGCCATTGAATCGCTTGAAAAATGTATTGTGATCGATGAGCAGGCCAATCAGCCCATGATCAATCTTGGGGCCATTTATTTTGGTCAGGGGAATCTTGAAAAAGCTCAGGAGTTGAATGAACTTGCTATTCAAGTACAGCCAGACACCTCAGCGCAGGCTCATGCTAATCTTGGTCTTATCTGGCAGCATCGTAATGAATTAGATAAATCCATTGAGTCCTATGAAAAGGCGATTCAGTATGATCCTAAGCTTGCCACTGTCTGGATGAATCTTACCTCTGTGCTTACCATGAAGGGTGAGGATGGGCGAGCGTTAAAGGCTGCTACAAAAGCAACTGAGATAGAACCTGATTCACCACTTGCTCAGAACAATCTTGCAGTGGCGCTCTTTTTCAGTGGTGACTATGCAAATGCAAAGAAGCATGTGGCAAAAGCTACGGAACTTGGCTACTCTGTTGACCCAAAATTCATCGCAGGTCTGGAAGAAAAATTAGCATAGAGTTATGAAAAATCCAAAAATCACAACAGCTCCCTGGTGCCCCTTCTGTGGCCAGAAAGTTGGTCGGGCAACCGATGCTATTGAACGAAAAATGCAGGAGTTTCAGGTCGGTCAGTGCGAGTGCGGCGCGGTTTATACCTGTGATCCAACCGGGCATAATGTCGGATCAGCAATGGTTGAGACGCTGGTCTTTGCCTGTAATGATAATTGGGATTTTGCCTGGGATCTGATGCCTGAGGATGATTATCTGACTGGCCGGGTAGAAGATTATGACGAGACCACTCATCAGGTGGTTAATACACGAAATATTGATGGGCGACCCGTTCGCGGGGTCCTCTATTTTGTACGTCTTCATACTGAAATTGCAGAGATTGCTGCGCGAGTTAAAGAGAAACAGGATGCTCTGGCACTTGAGGCTACAGAACCGATACTGGCCGACGCCGTTGAGGCAATCCCTACTCCTGAACCTCAGCTTGATCCCAAGCGGGTAAAGCTGAAGGCCACCAAGAAAGGGGTTCAAGAGGCACGTGATAGAGGAGATATTGATCTCCTGGTCACCCTCTGCTTTGATAACAGAAAAACCCTTCGTCTTTTACAGCGTTTGTTGTATGACGTTGACGAGGCGCGACGCTGGGAGACGGCATGGATTATAGGGCAGGTTTGTTCGCGTGTTGCAACCAAAATGCCGGGCCAGGTGTCCGAGTTGATTCATCGTCTTTTTGAGGTGTGTTCCGATTCGGCTGCGGCTCCCTGGGGAATGATTGAAACGCTCGGCGAAGTAATTGCCGGACGGCCCGATATCTTTGGTGCTTTTACCAGGCATCTGCTAAATTATATGGGTGATGAATCCACACAGGTCCAAGTGATGTGGGCCCTGTCAAAAATTGCTGCTAAACGACCGGATTTGATTCGTGAAACACCTTTTTTCAACTTGTTTCATTTTTTGAATCATCCTAACCCCGAGATGCGAGGCATTGTGGTGCAGCTGCTTGGTCGCATCAGGGCAAAAGAGGTGAGTATGCAGCTTATGGAACTCAGTGATGATCAGGAAAAACTGATTATATGGGAAGATAAGAAACCAGTGGAATATACTGTTGCTGAACTGGTACAGGTTGCCTTGAAGCAGATAAGTGAAGGAGATAAAAAAGATGATAAGTAATATTCAGCCCTTGGGCGATATAAAGAAAGTTGGCAAAAAAGAAGAAAAAAAACGTTCTTCTAATCCTATTCAGGCAGAATACGATGATGGGATAGAATTTTTAAAAGAAGATGATCTTACGCAGGCTGCAGTAGCTTTTCATAATGTTCTGCTTGCCTATGAAGAGAAAAAACATCAGGACGGAATTGCCAACGCTTCCAATCAACTTGGTAATGTGTGTTTGAGAAAGGGCGAATTTGAAAAGGCAAAGGAGCATTATCAACGTGCCTGGGATATCTGTGATCGTTTTGAGGATCCCATGAGTTTGCTGGCTCTTTCCATGCAGCTGGTTGTCGTTCATCGTGGATTGAATGACAATGCCAAGGCACTTGACATCTGTTACGATATGCTTGAAGTCCATAGTATGAATAACAATCCACAGGGTACCGTGGCCACTTTGGAAACCATCGCAGATATATATATGGCCCAGAAGGATAAGGCAAAAACCGCCGACACCTATCGTACCATTGCTTCTATTCATGCAAGGTTTAAGCACAATAGTATTGCTGAAAAATTTACAACCAGAGCAAAAGAGCTGGACGCAGAAGCTTAGGCATAAAGAGAATACTCAAACACCAATGTTTACAGGGATAATAGAGGGTACCGGAAAGCTGCTTGCCAAGCGTAATGCGGGGGGCGGGGTGGTTTTTGATCTTCAGGCGGATTTTGATCTTACCGATCCTGAAGAGGGGGAATCTATTGCGGTGAACGGGGTTTGTCTGACAGCCTACAATATAGAAGGGCGGAAATTCAGTGTTGATGTTTCTCCCGAGAGCCTCTCACGTACTATTCTTGGTCGTATCAGTGTTGGCGGGACTGTGAATATGGAGCGGGCTCTTCAGCTGACTGATCGTCTTGGTGGCCATATTGTTTCTGGTCATGTTGATTGTGTGGCAACGGTTCGAGAGCGTCAGCCAAAGGGTGATTTTACTCTGTTCTCCTTTGGTTTTCCAAAGGAATTTAGCCGTTATGTGATCGAGAAGGGCTCCATTACCATTAATGGCGTGAGTCTTACGGTAAATAGTTGTACCATGGAAACCTTTGATGTTTCCATAATCCCTCATACTCTTCAGGTAACAACCCTTGGGGCGCTTACCCGGGGGAGTGAGGTGAATATTGAAGTGGATATCATAGGAAAGTATGTCGAGAAGATGCTTCTTCCAAGAGAGTCAGGAAACACTGATTCTGTTGCCGGAAGTGGTATTAATCCGGCATTTCTTGCAGAGAACGGTTTCTTTTAGTGTTTGAGGGGGTTCCTGCAGCGCTAAAAGATAAAAATCCAGATGGTTAAGTAAAAAACTTCATATCCGAGGCGCAAACATATTCTATCATTTCGGCGTACTGAGGTACGTCGTAATGATAGAATATGAGCAGCAACGAAGGATATGGAGAGTTTTTACGACGCCATCAAACTAATTAAATAGGTTGATTGTTATGGCAGTAAGTTCAATTGATGAAGTCATAGAAGATATTAAAGCTGGCAAGATGGTTATTCTGGTCGATGATGAAGATCGTGAAAACGAGGGTGATCTCTATATGGCAGCTTCAGCTGTTACACCTGAGGCCATTAATTTTATGGCCACCAACGGCAGAGGGCTGATTTGTTTGACTTTAAGTCCTGAGCTGATTGATAACCTCGAGCTGCCGATGATGGTTTCTGATAATAAATCACCCTACGGGACCGGATTTACTGTCAGTATTGAAGCTACGACAGGTGTGACCACTGGTATCTCAGCAGCAGATAGAGCGCGCACCATTGAGGCGGCGGTTGCTCCGGATGCAAAGCCAAGTGACCTTATCAGCCCCGGCCATATTTTCCCACTTCGTGCTCGTGAGGGTGGGGTTCTTGTTCGTCTTGGTCAGACTGAAGGATCCGTTGATCTCTCTCGTCTTGCAGGGCTTACTCCAGCCGGAGTTATCTGTGAGATTATGAAGGAAGACGGAACCATGGCACGAATGCCAGATCTTGAAATAGTTGCTAAAGAGCACGATTTGAAGATCTGTACCATCGCTGACCTTGTGGCCTATCGTCTTCGTGAGGATATCCTGGTGCATCGTGCAGCAGAGGCAAGAATTCCAACTGAACATGCTGGTGAGTTTACAGCGGTTGTCTATAAAAATGATGTGGATAACTTTGAACATCTGGCATTTGTAAAGGGTGAGATTGACTCGGCAAAAAAAGTTCTGGTCAGGGTTCATTCCGAGTGTTTGACCGGTGATGTCTTTGGTTCTGCGCGTTGTGATTGTGGGGATCAGCTTCACGCCGCCATGCGAATGATAGATCAGGAAGGCGTTGGCATTGTGTTATATATGCGTCAGGAAGGACGTGGTATTGGTCTCGTGAATAAGTTGAAAGCCTACACCCTGCAGGATGAAGGTATGGATACCGTTGAGGCGAATCACAAGCTCGGATTTAAGGCTGATCTTCGTGATTATGGAATCGGCGCCCAGATATTGCGCGATCTCGGAGTTCGTAAAATGAGTCTGCTCACTAACAACCCAAAGAAAATCATTGGCCTTGAAGGCTATGGTATAGAGGTTGTTGATCGTTTCCCAATTGAGATGGCAGTTAGTGATGAAAATAAGAGCTATCTTCAGTGTAAACGTGATCGAATGGGACATCTGATTGAAGTGGACGAAGGCTAATCCAAAAAGAAATATACTAGCAAGAATGAAAGGACAGCGATAGATATGGCAAATTATATTGAAGGTAATTTAAAGGCGGATGGAAAAAAATTCGGGATTATTGTTGCCCGGTTTAATTCATTTATTTGTGAAAAACTTCTTGAGGGTGCATTGGACAGTCTGCTGAGATCCGGTGCGGCCGATGATGATATCGATGTTGTCAGGGTTCCTGGTGCATTTGAGATTCCTCTTATTGCCAAGAAAATGGCAAAATCCCAGAAATATGATGCTGTTATCTGTCTTGGCGTTGTCATTCGCGGTGCGACTCCGCATTTCGATGTCGTGGTGAATGAAGTGTCTAAGGGCTCAGCTCAGGTTGGACTCGAGACTGAGGTGCCTGTTATCTTCGGTGTTTTGACCACCGAGACCATTGAGCAGGCAATTGAACGATCTGGGACCAAGGCTGGTAATAAGGGCTCCGAGGTTGCTGTTGCTGCCATTGAAATGGCTGACCTGATCACTAAGTTTCAATAACAGGTTTTTTGAGTGATGGAATATATTGAGGGGAGAGTGTAATACCTCAATGTATTCCTGTTTCGGAGCAGTATTCTGTGGAAGATTTCATTTGTAGTGGATTGCTGTTTTAGTACTAATTAACTTCTGATATTTAATATAATTTCATGGGCGTACGTAGAAAATCACGTGAAGCGGTTTTGCAATTCCTTTTTCAGGATGACTTTAAAGGATTTGAGGAAGGACTTGACCAGGATCTGGCGCAACGGTTCGTCGATTTCTGTTTACTGTATGACGTGCAGAAAAAGGCGCGTCCCTATGCCGTAGAGCTCCTTGAAGGGGTGTATGGAGAGCGAGAAGCAGTCGACTCTGTTATCACCAAACATGCCAATAACTGGCGTCTGGAACGTATTGATGTCACTGACAGGAATGTTTTGCGAATAGCTGTTTTTGAGATGATCCACTGCAAAGATGTTCCCGTTGAAGTTGCAATTAACGAAGCTGTTGAGATCGCCAAACGATTTTGTGGCGGAGAATCACCATCCTTTGTTAATGGAGTGCTTGATGCTGTTAAGGAGGGACTTCCAAAGAAATAATTGCTCCTTTTTTTTTCGAACATCCTGCAGCACGTCTTCCTTTCCCTGCCCTTACTTGCAATTTTCTACAAAGCTGATTAAAACTTTGTAGACTATTTCCCTGTTTTTTTATTAGAAAATAACCTGATTGCGATCTTATTCCTGCTTCTTTTTCTTATTCTAATCGTATGCTTCGAAAATCGAGGTAGGCGAGGACTGAGACTCCGGATGAACGAATATGAAGCACGCGGAGTCTACGCTTACCTGCTGATCAGTTACAGTTAAGTGTTTTGCCAATTCTCAGGTACTCGCTGAATAATAATTTAATCTTTAGCTCTATAACAATACTATCATGGCAAAAGTCATCGAAAAAACCAGGCCTGGATTGAAGCAGGAGGCCGCTGCTGTTTTCGGTATTTTTTTATCTCTGTTTCTTTTTTTAAGTCTTCTCTCACCATATTTTGCGACCGAAGGAGGTTGGGGAGGAGAAATCGGAACTCTTGTTGCTCAGGTTCTTACAGGGGTGACCGGATGGGGGGCGTATCTCCTTGCGACTCTGCTACTGCTTTTGTCTTTTCTGTTTTTCAGTCCCAGGATGTCGTTTGAGCGTTTGCCCCAGATCACTGCCGGACTCACCGGGGCTGTGCTCTCTGCCTGCGCCCTCTTTTCAGCTCTTTCTCTTAAAGAGTGGGCATCCGTTGATGCTGGTGGAGTGGTTGGAAAGACAATTTTCACCATTATGCAATCACTGGTCGGGGGACCGGGGACGGTTCTTTTCCTGTTGCTGGTATTTCTTGTTTCAATAATGCTTTCTACTCAATTTTCTCCCTATCAACTCGGGGTGCTTCTCTGGAATCTGACAAAGAAAACCGGGCGAGGTCTTAGAAGTCTGTTTGTCTCTGGGAACGAAAAAAGAGCTCTGCGAAAAGAGGCGAAGAAGCAAGTAACGGCAAGGACTGTTAAAAAGAGCAACACAAAAACAGAACCAGTTGTGCGTGCTAAGGCAGAAGAAAAAAGGGAAGCAGCAGGACCAGTTCTTGGAATGCCTGTGGTGAAAGAACTTGCCAGAACTCCTGAGCCAACAGAAGATGATGACTTTTCCGCGCGTCCTGTTGCTCGTGGGGACTGGAAGCTTCCTCCCATTAGTCTACTTGAGAAGAATATTTCTCAGCATGAAGAGGTTGATAAGGAAGTTTACTATCAGGTATCGAAACAGCTTGAGCAGAAATTAAAGAATTTTGGTGTCTCTGGCAAGGTCGTGGGGATATCTCCTGGACCCGTGGTTACGACCTATGAATATTCCCCTGCAGCAGGGGTTAAAATCAACAAAATTGCTGGACTTTCAGATGATCTTGCACTTGGCCTTAAGGCTCAATCGGTACGCGTGGTTGGTTCGGTTCCTGGAAAGGCAGCCCTTGGCATAGAGATACCCAATCCTAATCGTTCAGTTGTTTATATTCGTGATTTGCTGGCATCCGAGGAGTATCGCAACGCTAAGGATAAGCTGGCCATAGTTCTAGGGCTTGATGTTGTGGGTGCCCCTTCAATAGTAAATCTTGCTAAGATGCCTCATCTTTTGATTGCCGGTTCCACTGGATCTGGAAAGAGTGTGGCTATTAATACTATTATTGCCTCGATTCTTTACAATGCAACTCCTGAAGAAGTACGGCTTCTGATGGTCGATCCTAAGCGCATTGAACTGTCGGGTTACGAAGGGATTCCGCATCTTCTGCATCCTGTAGTGGTGGAGCCAAAACTTGCTTCCAGGGCATTGATGTGGGCCGTGCGTGAGATGGAGAGGCGTTATAAGCTTCTTGAAGTTGCGAAAGTGAAAAGTTTTGATTCCTACAATGAAACTTCCGAGGAAAAACTTCCATATATCGTAATTATTATTGATGAGCTGGCAGATCTAATGATGGTCGCATCTAAGGATGTCGAGTCCTCCATTGCAAGACTGGCCCAAATGGCACGAGCTGCAGGTATGCATCTGATTCTTGCAACCCAACGACCATCCGTTGATGTATTGACGGGGCTAATCAAGGCAAATTTTCCAACGCGAATTTCGTTTAAGGTCTCATCCAAAATTGATTCCAGAACCATTCTTGATACATCAGGGGCTGAGCATCTGCTGGGGGCAGGTGATATGCTCTATCTTGCCAATGGCGCATCGGGGCTGCAGCGAGTGCATGGCGCCTATATCTCTGAAGCAGAGACGGAGGCAATAATCACCTTTCTTAAAGATCAGGGGAATGCGAGTTACGATGAATCCGTTACGGCTGCCGTTGAGGAAGAGGAAAATGGGAACGGAGTTACGGGGGATGAAGAGTATGACGAGCGTTATGATGAGGCAGTGAATATCGTTTGTGAGTCCGGGCAGGCATCAATATCCATGGTACAGCGCAGGTTACGGGTTGGTTATAATCGGGCAGCCAGGATGATTGAAATGATGGAAAAAGAAGGCGTGGTTGGACCTCCCGATGGTGCTAAACCACGTGAGGTTTTTCCTCGTAAAGATTACACCTCGTAGCTTGGCTGGTAGCGGTTGAATTTTCTTGACAATTTTCGGGCAACAATATATAAATTCAAACTGGTGAAAAATGAGTGGCTGTTCATTTAGTGGGATGTCTCTGCTAGGTATACCCAACTCATTGAAATCCTAAATAATTTGTGTTGGTGGAGCATTATTGAAAAGCCAGACTTTTTTTGATGTTCTTTTTTTTAGAGGTATAGTTGGCCCGGTCAGTTCCGGGTCGCAAAAGTAAATTAACTGAGGAGGTAGTTTAATGCCAAGTTATGTAGATCCTGAGAAGTGTGATGGATGTAAAGGTGGCGACAAGACAGCTTGTATGTACATCTGTCCTAACGACCTGATGGTTCTTAACAAAGAGGAAATGAAAGCATATAATCAGGAACCTGATGCATGCTGGGAATGTTACTCTTGTGTTAAGATTTGTCCACAGGGCGCCATCTTTGTTCGTGGATACGATGACTTCGTACCCATGGGTGGCCAGGTTCATCCAATGCGTAGTGCAGATTCCATCATGTGGACCGTTAAGTTCCGTAACGGCAACATGAAACGTTTCAAATTTCCTGTTCGTACTACTGCTGAGGGTGCTGCTAACGCTTACCCTGGTGAGAAAGGTGCTAGCTTGGATGACGAATGTCTGCTTCTTGAAGCCGATCTGCCGACCCCTAAATAATTCTCCCCTCATTTTTACTTGAGAAGAATTAATTGAATTATTTTAAAACCTTTTGAATCTAAATAAGGAGATTTAAATATGGCGTTACCAAATAAACCTATGGGCGAGCTGAATGCCGTCGTCGATCCAGCGATCGTAGAGCATGATGTTGATGTTCTCATCGTTGGTGGTGGTATGGCTGCTTGCGGTACTGCTTTTGAAATCAAAAAGTGGGCTAGTGATGATCTGAAAATCACCCTCGTTGATAAAGCTTCCATGGAACGTTCCGGTGCTGTTGCACAGGGCCTTTCTGCTATTAACACCTACATTGGTGAGAACCCAATTGAGAGTTACGTGAAGATGGTACGTAACGATCTTATGGGCGTTGTTCGTGAAGATCTTATTTATGACTGTGGTCGTCACGTTGATGAATCTGTTAAGCTTTTCGAAGAATGGGGACTCCCTGTTTGGAAGAAAGATGCTGATGGCGAGAACCTTGACGGTTCCAAGCCTGCTGCAAGCCTGCGTGAAGGTGGAACTCCTGTACGTACCGGTAAATGGCAGATCATGATCAACGGTGAGTCTTATAAGTGCATCGTTGCTGAGCCTGCTAAAGCCGCACTTGGTGAAGAGAACTGTCTTGAGCGTATTTTTATCGTGAAAATGCTTCTTGACAAGAACAAAGCTAACCAGATTGCTGGCGCTGTTGGTTTCTCTACCCGTGATAACACTGTTCACGTTTTCCGTTGCAAGACTGCTCTCGTAGCTTGTGGTGGTGCTGTAAACATCTTCCGTCCCCGGTCTACCGGTGAAGGTAAAGGTCGTGCATGGTACCCAGTATGGAATGCTGGTTCCACCTACACCATGTGTGGTCAGGTTGGTGCTACCATGACCATGATGGAAAATCGTTTCACCCCTGCTCGTTTTAAAGATGGTTACGGACCTGTTGGTGCGTGGTTCCTTCTTTTCAAAGCTAAGGTATCTAACGGTCTTGGTGAGTTCTATGCAAATAGTGATGCTGTAAAAGATGAGCTCGAGAAGTTCATGCCTTATGGTGCTTCTGCTGTTACACCTACCTGTCTTCGTAACCATCTCATGATTAATGAGCTGAAAGAAGGCCGCGGACCAATTTACATGGCTACCGATGTTGCTTTGAACGCATTCATTAAAGAGCGTGAAGATGCAGGAATGGATCCAAAAGCTGTGAAGAAATTCTGGAAACACCTTGAGTCTGAAGCTTGGGAAGATTTCCTTGACATGTCTGTTGGACAGGCTGGCCTCTGGGCTGGTGCTAACATTGAGCCTGAGAAAGTAGGTTCTGAGATCATGCCAACCGAACCTTACCTTCTTGGTTCTCACTCCGGTTGTTGTGGTATCTGGTGTTCAGGTCCTGAAGAGGACTGGGTTCCTAGTGTTGATGGTACTCGTGCTCATAAGTACAAATGGGGATACAATCGTATGACCACAGTTGACGGACTCTTCACCGCTGGTGATGGTGTCGGTGCCTCTGGTCATAAGTTCTCCTCTGGTGCTCATGCTGAAGGACGTATCGTTGCTAAGCAGATGGTTAAATTCTGTCGTGACAATGCTGATTTTGCTCCAGAACTGAAGCAGACCGCTCAGGAACTTGCTGACGAGATCTATGCTCCAGTTAGACTGTACAACGAACATGTTGGTGCTTCTACAAGCTCTAACGTTAACCCTAACTTCTGCAAGCCTGCAGGTATCATGATGCGTCTCATGAAAGCCACCGATGAGTATGGTGGTGGTGTTGCGACATACTACATGACCTCTGGTAAACTCCTCGGAATATGCATGGATCTTCTCCAGCTCCTCCGTGAAGATGCAGAGAAGATGGCTGCCGGCGATCTGCATGAGCTCATGCGCGCTTGGGAGAACTACCATCGTATCTGGTGTGTCGAGATGCATATTCGTCACATCCAGTTCCGTGAAGAATCCCGCTACCCAGGATTCTACTACAGATCTGACTTTCCAACCGTTGATGACGAAAACTGGAAGTGTTTCGTTAACTCTACCTTCAACCCAGAGACACAAGAGTGGCTTTGTGAGAAAGTTGAGTGTATCAACATCGTAGAGACCGACCCCTGGATCTAATCCACGGTAGTTGGACATACGTATGAATAAAAATCTCCAGAGGTCTTTTTGATCTCTGGAGATTTTTACTATGTAGTGCTTGTGGTTGATTGGAGCAAAGGAAAGAGATATTCTTCCTCTATTCTGATGAGTTACAATGTGATAAAAAAAGAGCCTTTGATTCTTGAATTTGGTTGTGTTGAAATTGAAGCTCCCTGAATGCCTGGTGTTTTCCTCTTGGCAGGAAGTGTGTGTTTTCAAAGGTAAATATTAAGAGTACTAATGGAGGTTGGTATGACTGACGAGCAAGGCACTACCGGTGCAATTTTGGTCGTAGGCGGTGGTATCAGCGGGCTCACTGCAGCCCTTGAAGCCGCTGAAGTCGGTAACGATGTGTTTCTGGTCGAAAAAAATGCTTATTTTGGCGGCCGTGTAGCACAGCTGAACCAGTATTTTCCAAAGCTTTGTCCCCCAAGCTGTGGGCTGGAAATTAACTTTAAACGTGTGAAGGACAATCGTCGTATCCGTACTTACACCATGACGACCGTTGCAAAGGTTGAAGGGAGTGCCGGTAATTACGAGGTAACCCTTGAAACAGCACCGCGTTATGTAAATAGTAACTGTACCGCCTGTGGGGATTGTGCAGATGCCTGCCCTGATGAGATTGACAACGAGTTCAACTTTGGAATGAATAAATCCAAAGCAGCATATCTTCCTCATGAGATGGCTTTTCCCCGTCGTTTTGTAATCAATAAAGATGCTCTTTCAGATGACGGTGCTGCTGCTGTTAAGGCTTCCTGTAAGTACAATGCTGTTGATCTTGATATGGGAACTGAAACCAAAACCATCAATGTTGCATCTATTATATGGGCGACTGGTTGGACTCCTTATGATCCTACCAAGATGGATAACCTGAAGTATAATGAGTCAGATGCTATTGTCACCAACATGATGATAGAGCGTATGGCCGCACCTGGTGGACCCACCGATGGTGCCATCCTTCGTCCCGGCGACAATAAAGAGCCAGAATCTTTTGCATTTGTTCAGTGTGCAGGATCCCGTGATGAAAATCACTTGGAATTCTGTTCATACATCTGCTGTATGGCCACATTCAAGCAGATGACTTATATCAGGGAACGCTATCCTGAGGCTAAAATTTACGTCTTCTATATTGATCTTCGTACTCCTGGAAAATATGAAAAATTCCGCGAGAAACTGATGAAGGATGAACATTCCACCTTTATCAAAGGCAAGGTTGCCGAGATCATTCCAGAGTCCGATGGTTCTGTTACCGTTGTTGCTGAAAATGCAGTGACTGGTGAGAAAATTAAGCAGAATGTCGACTTAGCAGTTCTTGCCACCGGTATGCAGCCCACTCTTGCTGCTGATGGTGCTCCTGTTACACTTGATACGGATCCCAGTGGTTTTGTTAATTCAAACCCCGAGACCAGCATATTGTCTGCAGGCTGCGCATGCAGAGCTGCAGATGTTGTTACAAGCAATCAGTCAGCCACCGCTGCTGCCCTGAAAGCAATTCAGGTTTCCAGGAGGTCATAATCAATGGATAAGAAAATTTGTACCTATATATGTACAGGTTGTGGCATTGGAGAAGCTCTCGATATTGAGGAATTGTCTGGTGTTGTTACTGGTGAGATGTCTCAAGAATGTAAAACCCATGCCTGTCTCTGTGGAACGGAAGGTCGTGCATTTCTTGAAAATGAGAAGAAGACTGAAGGTGTAAATACCTTTAATATCTGCGCCTGTTCACCTCGTGTTATGCAGAATGAGTTCGACATGGGTGATGATACCATAACCGTTCGCTGTAATCTGCGTGAACAGGTTATTTGGATTGCCGGTACTGCTGAGGAAGGTCAGGAAGAATCACATAAGGAATGGCTGCAGGAAACTGGGTCTGATTATATTCGTATGGCCTGTGCTCGTTCAGCTAAAACTGAATTGCCCGAAGCCTTTGAGATGGAGTCCATGAATAAGGATATCCTTGTCATGGGTGGCGGTATTGCAGGTATTACAGCTGCTGTTGAAGCATCAAAAGCTGGTTCAAAAGTCACCATCATTGAAAAAGCTGCTGTCCTTGGTGGAAAGGCTAATGGTTGGGCAAAACAGTTCCCCACCTCTTACCCCTATGCTGAGCTTGAAGACAATTCAATTGCCTCCATGATAGCAGAAGCGGAAGCTGATGCTAATATCACCATCAAAACAGCCACAGAAGTTGCCCGTATCGGTGGTTCTCCAGGTGATTTCCAAGTTACTCTGAAACCTGCCGAGACCACATCGGAATGGGATGCTCCTGCCAAGGTTGGTGTTGATGAGCAGGATCTGATTGAAAAAGGTGAGATGGAAGATCCCAATGCTGGACTCAAGGCTTATGGTGAGGCAAATGAAGCTGCAGACGCCTTCGGTGCCGTAGTTCTAGCCACTGGTTGGATTCCAGCAGATGTTTCAGAATATGAACATCTTGGACACGGAACCAATGATAAGGTTGTGACCAATGCCCAGTTTGAGGTTATGGCCAAAGAAGGGAAACTTGATGGACTGAACCGGGTTGCCTTTGTTATGAGCCCAGGTGCTGAAGAGAACGATGAGGATTTTCCTTATGCCAACTCTGTAACCTCCATGGTTGCATTAAAACAGGCTAAGTATGTTCGGGAGAACAATGCTGATGCTCAGGCTTACATCCTCTACCAACACATGCGTACTCCCGGTAATATGGAGTTGTTCTACAAAGGTGTCCAACAGGATGACGGAATTTTCATGACCAAGGCCACTGTAACCGGCGTTGAGGGTGGAACCGTGCATGCAAAAGATACTCTGCTTGGTGAGGATCTTGATCTTGAAGTCGATTTGGTTGTTCTGGCAGCTGGTATGGTTCCAACGACCAGGGATGCAGACACCATTAACCTGGCCTACCGTCAGGGACCAGCATTTCTTGATCTGGATCTCTTTGATGGCTATGCCGATTCCCACTTTATCTGTTTTCCTTACGAGACCCGCCGCACCGGTATTTATGCCTGTGGTGGTGTAAGAAAAGCCATGAATATGCAGGAGACCATTGATGATGCAACCGGTGCAGCACTTAAAGCCATTCAGGCCATTGAGTCTGCAGATCGTGGTGTTTCGGTTCATCCTCGTTCAGGTGACAAGACCTATCCTGAATTCTTCATGCAGAGATGTACTCAGTGTAAACGCTGTACAGAAGAATGCCCATTTGGCGCTCTTGATGATGATGAGAAGGGAACACCACTTCCTAATCCATCACGTTGTCGTCGCTGTGGTACCTGTATGGGCGCGTGTCCTGAACGTATTATCGGATTTAAGGATTACAATATCGACCTCATTGGTTCCATGATCAAGTCCATTGAAGTTCCTGAGGATGACGATGACAAACTGCGTATCATCGTTTTCGCCTGTGAAAACGATGCGTATCCTGCCATTGATATGGCCGGTATGCGAAAGAGTAAGATTAATCACATGATCAGGATTATTCCAGTTCGCTGTCTTGGCTCCGTGAATATGGCTTGGATTCGTGATGCCATGTCTGCTGGGTTTGACGGTGCCATGCTTCTTGGTTGTAAATATGGTGATGATTATCAGTGTCACTTTGTTAAGGGTTCTGAAATTGCCCAAAAGCGTATGGAAAATATTGGTGATTCCCTTTCCACCCTTGGAATTGAACCTGAGCGTGCAAAATCCGAATCTGTTGCAATAACTGACTACGATAAGATCCCTCAGATCTTTAATGATTTCGTTGAGGAAATTGTCGAAATGGGTCCTAATCCATTCAAGGGCTTCTGATTCTGTTTTTCAGTCAGATACTGGTGTGACTCTGCTTGCAAAAAAGGACGATCACCAGTACCATGGCTATTTAATTGAAGACTAATATTTTTAATAATATTGTTATACGAATTGGGAAGAGAACTGGAGGATTAGAACAATGGATGTTCAACCGGATTTAGATTTTATTAGATATTTGAAAACAGCTGGCGGTGACACAATGAAAAAGTGTTACCAGTGTGCCACCTGTTCTGTAGTTTGTCCACTTTCTACAGAGGAAAACCCCTTTCCGCGCCAGGAAATGATCTGGGCAGGTTGGGGATTAAAGGATAAGCTTATTGCTGATCCTAATGTTTTTCTTTGTCACCAATGTGGTGATTGTACTGCGTATTGTCCTCGTGGTGCGAAACCTGGTGATGTGCTTGGCGCTATTCGTGCCCATGCATATACTGCACTTGGCTGGCCCACCGGACTCGCAAAACTTGCGTCCAGTGCTAAAGGTCTGCCTATGCTGATTGCCATCCCTGCGGTAATCATATTTGTCCTTTGGGCAATCTCAGGTGGAATGACTATTCCTGGCGCTGAAGATTTTTCAGCCCATGGATATCAACGTTTCTTTGGTCACTGGGATTTTCACTGGCTTGGAAAGAATGTTGCTTTTATTGATCTCTTTATGCTTGGTGCTTTTGGTCTTGCTGTTGTTGCTTCCTATAAGGGAGTGACCAATCTGTGGAGCCAGATGTGCGAAAGGGAAGGAGTTAATCAGGACTTTAAACCTTCAATGGTACAGTTGGCAAAAGATTTTGTATGGCCTTCAATCATTGAAATTGTACAACATAAACGTTTTAAAGAATGTGGAACCAATCGTAACCGTGAAACCGGTCACAAGCCTCTGATGTATGCATTTGGTGGACTCTTTATCGTTACCGCATGGTCAGCGATTGCCAACGATGTTCTTGGGTTGTGGATTCCAAGTTTGCATGGTCCGATGTCTGTGTGGAACCCTGTGAAAATTCTCGCTAACGTCTCTGCTGTTGCAATGATTGTTGGTTGTGGAATTCTCTGGATGAACCGCTCCAAAACAGAAGCTGAAGATAACATTACTCCTACTTTCTACGACTGGTTTCTTATTTGGGAGATCATGGCTGTAGGTGTTACGGGTCTTCTTGCTGAAGTCGCTCGCTGGGCTGGACTTGCAGCTCCTGGCTACATAATCTACTTTATACACCTTGTAACCGTTATGATGCTGTTTATGTATATGCCTTATACTAAGTTTGCTCATTTAATTTACCGTACAACTGCTATGACTTTTGAACGATATAGGGATAGTTCTTTTGTAAAGAATCCTCTTGATGAATAAACGTTAGGTTTCAAAGTTTGATTAAGGCTGTGTCTTTTGGCACAGCCTTTTTTTTTGCTTAATTTTAATATAAATTTACGAATTTTATAAAACACTCGATTATTAAATATGCTATTTGGCTAAGTGTTAACAGTCTAAAAGACCGTAGTTCCAGTACGTTGTTTTGGGTGCCTGATGGCCAATGCGTATTAAGCAACCTGAAAGTTAAATATTTTACTGTATCAACCAAAATAAATATTGTAATTAAAAAACCTTTTGGGTATATTCTTTCACCTTGTACGCTGGCGTAGCTCAATTGGCAGAGCACCTGATTTGTAATCAGGATGTTGCGGGTTCAAGTCCCATCGCCAGCTCCAGTTACACTAGGTATTTGGTTTATATCAAATTATAATTATACTGTTTAGGTAGTAAGGTCGAGTTAATTACCGGCATTTGAAGTTCGTCGGTTGGGTGTTCTAAAGATTGTCTTTTTTCATAAAAACAATCACAGTTCACTAAAAATTGTGGAGGGGTTCCCGAGTGGCCAAAGGGAACAGACTGTAAATCTGTCGTCAGAGACTTCGGAGGTTCGAATCCTCCCCCCTCCACCACCTTGTACTTATACAGACAAAGCAGATATTATTGCGGGAATAGCTCAATTGGTAGAGCATCAGCCTTCCAAGCTGAGGGTTGCGAGTTCGAGTCTCGTTTCCCGCTCCATACAATATCTGTTTTTTTATTGTTTTTTTTAGGCCCATATAGCTCAGTTGGTAGAGCGCATCCTTGGTAAGGATGAGGTCAACGGTTCAACTCCGTTTATGGGCTCCATATTTAATGATTTTTTTGCTAATTAACGGCCAGAGGAGACTACGACTATGTCAAAGGAAAAATTTGAAAGGACTAAACCGCATGTCAATGTAGGTACTGTGGGTCACATTGACCATGGTAAGACCACTCTGACCGCTGCTATCACGGCTGTACAGGCAACCAAAGGATTTGCTGAATTTACTGATTTTAGTAATATCGACAAGGCTCCTGAAGAAAAAGAGCGTGGAATTACCATCGCTACTGCTCATGTTGAGTATGAGACTGAGAATCGTCACTACGCCCATGTTGATTGTCCTGGTCATGCTGATTATATCAAGAACATGATTACAGGTGCTGCACAGATGGACGGTGCAATCCTTGTTGTTGGTGCCGATGATGGTGCCATGCCTCAGACCCGTGAGCATATCCTGCTCGCACGCCAGGTTGGTGTTCCTGCAATCGTTGTATTTCTGAACAAATGCGACATGGTTGATGACGAAGAGCTTATCGAACTTGTTGAGATGGAACTTCGTGAATTGCTCGATAAGTATGAGTTTCCAGGTGATGATATTCCAATCATCCAAGGTTCTGCTTTGAAGGCTCTCGAAAATCCTAGTGACCCAGATGCTGCAAAATGCATCAACGAACTAATGGCTGCTATTGACTCTTATATCCCTGAGCCAGAGCGTGATGTTGATCAACCATTCCTTATGCCAATTGAGGATGTCTTCTCAATTTCTGGTCGTGGAACTGTT
>CAZUPS010000015.1:0-79472 GCA_964621915.1 uncultured Desulfocapsa sp.
GAGAATCCACTTAAAAACAGAAGATACTGTTCAAACAAAGGGAACCACTTCTGATGCCAACTTTTACGAGTTCTCTTGCTTCCATCCTTTTATTTCTTGCCTGTTCAAGAGAGATTGTTGGGTATTCACCAATACTGAAGGTAGATTCCTTCCCATCTATCTTAAATCTATAACGCCAAGTTTTTGTTCCTGTCTTGGCGACATGGAGATTGAGACCCTTCCCATCTACCAGTTTATAGGGCTTTTCCTTCGTTTTAGCGTTGCGTACTTGAATCGCTGAGAGCTTTGACATTTTCACCTCAAATAGGGGTATGAAGAGAGGGTATGGTTGTTCCCGTTAAGGATACCCGTAGAAATACCCCTTTTGTTCGTGGATGCCAACGGAATATAGTGGAAGGGAATGGAAAACAAAAAGCCCTTTAACCGGCGTGGCTAAAGGGCTTGTTAGGTGTAAATGGAAGTATTTGGAACTGAGAATGGTGCCCGGAGCGAGAATCGAACTCGCACACCCTAGGGGCGAGGGATTTTAAGTCCCTTGCGTCTACCAGTTCCGCCATCCGGGCACGAGATTGTTTTTAACATAGAGCGGAATTGTTTGTCAATTGTCAAAGACCTTGTTTCCAAAGCTTTTTTCAGGTGTATAGTTTACGGAATTATCTTTTTAAGGTTAGTGTACCAAAAAATCCTGGTAAATCATATTGTTTGCGGTTTTGGGTCGTGTTGGAAAAGTTATTTGTGCAACTCTTGACGAAAATGAAAAACGTTTTGTTGTTATTGAGAGCGATCCGAAAGAGTTTCAGGACATAGCCGAAGCTGGATATACCGTAATTCAGGGAGATGACAATATGCTCTTTAATCCAAAACCGGATACCATTATTCATTGGAAATGATATTCTGGTAGTCCTTGGAAAAAAGAAGCAAATTGCCGATCTAAAGAAGTCGATCTGTGCTCACATATAATTTTTTTGTCCTGATATCTAAAAGATCATAGAGGCATCACGAACGATTTTTTTCATTTCCCGTACAGCTTGATCAAGTCCTACAAATACAGCACGTGCAATAATTGCATGTCCAATAGATAACTCTTCGATGGTGTCAAGTGCTGCAATTCTTGCGGTGGTTTGATAGTCGAGTCCATGGCCAGCATATACCCGTAACCCCATCTGGTACGCTTCTTCAGCAGCAGATGCGATAAGCTGGTATTCTTGCTCACGCTCTGTTTCACTGGTTGCATCACAGTAACGTCCGGTATGTAGTTCAACAAAGGTTGCCCCAATTGCATGGGCAGCTTTAACCTGTTTTGCCTCTGGATCTATAAAGAGTGAGACCGGTATTCCTGCTTTGTCCATCTGTTTGATAGTTTTGGCAAGTTTCTTCTTTTGACCGGCAACATCTAAGCCCCCCTCGGTTGTGAGTTCCTGCCGTTTTTCAGGAACAAGAGTGACCATATCGGGTTTGAGATTTAAGGCGATTCCAATAATTTCTTTATTTGCGCCCATCTCCAGGTTCATTCGCGTTTTAATTGTTTCTCTTAGTAGACGAACATCCCGGTCATTAACGTGGCGTCTGTCTTCGCGGAGGTGAACAACAATGCCTGCTGCTCCTGCAAGTTCACAGATAGCAGCAGCTGCAACAGGGTCCGGTTCCGTGATACCCCGGGCATTACGAACGGTTGCTACATGATCGACATTAATTGCTAATTGGGTCATCTGGTAACTCCTGGAGTTGTGTAACTGGTTAATAAGTTTATTTTCAAGGTCCCACATTGCAAGAGCTTCAGCTTTTGAACGTTCATGGTCATGGCCGAGAAGATGAAGCAGGCCATGGGTGATGAGCCAGGTCAGGCGGTCATGCAATGATACTTTAAGCTTCTTTGCCTCGTTTTGTGCTGTTTCAACCGAGATGATAATATCACCAAGTTCTTTGACAAGTATAGATGAGGAAATATCGAAGCTGTTATTCTCATGAGAGAAGGGGAAAGAAAGTACATTTGTGGGGCCATCTTTGTCGCGGTAGTGATTGTTGAGCCAGCCGATTTCCTCATCGTCAACTAAAGTAATAGAAAGATCATGGTCAGAGACATGGTTTTTTCGCATTAACCATACGGCACGTCTTTGTAACATTTTTATGTTTATGCGGAAAACTGCAGGGTCACAATTTTGAGTGAAGTGGGCGGTCATGGAGGTGTTTTATTTAGTGTTTGATTGTAATTCGTAGGCGCCAATTATTTTTTGCACCAGAGGATGGCGAACGACGTCCTGTTTAGAAAAATTGCAAAATTTGATGCCATCGATATCACGGAGAATATTCTTTGCATGTATCAGTCCTGACTGATCGGATCGTGGAAGATCAACTTGGGTGACATCCCCGGTAATAACAGCTGCAGAGTCAAAACCGATGCGGGTAAGAAACATCTTCATTTGCTCCCGTGTGGTATTTTGTGCCTCATCTAAAATAATAAAAGCGTCATTTAATGTTCTGCCACGCATAAAGGCAAGAGGTGCTATCTCAATAGTCCCCTGTTCAATATAATCGGCACTTTTATCTGGACCAAGCATATCACTGAGGGCATCGTAGAGAGGACGAAGGTAGGGATTTACTTTCTGGGCAAGGTCTCCTGGTAAAAAACCGAGTTTCTCACCGGCTTCAACAGCTGGGCGGGTGAGGATTATGGATCGAACTTGGCCAGAGCTAAGTGCAGAAACAGCCATGGCTACAGCAAGATAGGTCTTTCCTGTACCAGCAGGGCCGATTCCGAATACAACGTCGTTATATCGAATGGAGTCTATATATTTTTTTTGGTTTTGCGTCTTGGGAGAGATGATGCGGTTTTGAGCAGTAATATAGATTTTATCTAGAAAAATCTTAGCAAGGTTTGCTTTTGGACTAGCTTCAAGAACGCGAATACCAAAGGAAAAGTCAGATGGATATATTTTAAAATCTTTATTTAAGAGCCCATAGAATTGTTCTAGTAGGTCAGCGGCAAGGTCAACCTCATGTCCGAGGCCGGTGATATGAACACCATTTCCCCGGACATGAATTGTGACGCCAATGTTCTGTTCAACCAGCTGGAGATTCTTGTTTAGCTCTCCGTACAGGATGCCCGCTTGATTATTATCGGGAAAAGTGATGTCTCTACTTGTCTGGTTGTCTGCCATTTCAGTTTCTAATTGGCCTTTTTGGCAAGTTCCTCATCTATCATTTGCTGGAGTTGTACTAGCGCTTCTGGCTCCTGCTTACGATTAAATTTCACACCATTAACAAATACGGTGGGGGTTCCTGTGACGCCAAGTTCCTTTGCATCATTTAGATCTTTGTCAATTTTTTGAGAAATAGCTGGTGATGCCATGTCTGCACTGAATTTCGCCATATCCAATCCAAGTTTTTTTGCAATTCCTGTGATTGAAGCAGGATTCAACTTTGGAGAAAGAGCAAACAGCTCATCATGAAATTCCCAGAATTTACCCTGTTCTCCGGCAGCTAATGCTGCGCGTGCTGCTGGGTTTGCAAATTTATGCATTTTAAGAGGCATGTTTTTTAAAACAATCTTTACAGTATCGGGGTTATGCTCGAGCACCTGCTCGAGTAGCAGCACTATCTGGCTGCAATAGGGTCATTCAAAATCCGTAAAAACGGCAATGGTAACAGGGGCATTTTCATTACCGAGGTAAGGTGAACCAATAGTGTCGACACTTACTACGAAATTGATCAGCAGATCCGTAAAGCTGTTGTCTTTTTCATTAATAAGGTAAAGCTTCTCACCACGAGGGGCGATATCAATTGCGGAGACACCTTTTTTTACATTAATCTTTCCAAGGACATCACCAGTAGCTGAATAGACTAGCACCTGATTCTGATCAGTGAGTATAAACACTTTACGACCATCGAGTGAATATACTAGATCAAGTGGTTTGTTTGGGAGTTTCCAGGTGTTTTCGACCTCTAATCGAACCTTGGCGGTTCCAGCAGGTTCGGTAGCAGCAAATACCGAAGAGGTAGAAAAGAAAAACATGAGCATGGCACAGGCTGCAATACGCTGTTTGTACGTCATTATTCCCTCAAATGAATGTTAGATGTAGGTCTTTGTCGTTACCCGTTTTCATGCAAAAAATTGCAGATCACTGGCTGACAAAGGGTTTAAAAGGAAAAAAATAGAAAAAGGTTCTTTTCCAATAAGGAGAGATAATAGCCTCTGTTAGTGTGTTTGGCAAGGATCAGATGTGTAATTGATTATCCTTTTTTTTTAAAAAAGTACAAAGAAAAGCTGATTTTTTTTCTTAATAGGCAGTATCGGTCTTGACTGTAGGCATGATGTGAATTAATTACTAAAGGGTTGTCAAATTCTTCTTTGATGATTGTTGTACCATTTAGTATGAAAATGCGAGGGTGGCGGAATTGGTAGACGCACTGGTCTTAGGAACCAGCGCCTTTGGCATGGGGGTTCGAGTCCCCCCTCTCGCACCATTTCAACTGAATGTTGTCTTATGATTAATATAATAAAAGATATATAAAAGTGTTCTGGCAGAATTTATTGTCGGGCTAAAACTTTATAAAGGATGAACAGAATGGATGTAGTTGTAGAGGATGTCAACGCGCTTACGAAAAAGATCACCATTACTCTTTCAAAAGACGGGGTACAGAAAAAACTTGAAAAGGCCTATGGCAAACTGCAGCGTGAAATCAAAATGAAAGGTTTTCGCCGTGGTAAGGTTCCACGTACTGTTATTATTAAACATTACCGGGGACAGGTAGAGGCTGAAGAAGGTGAAAAAATGGTTCAAGAAAGCTATTTTGACGCCATTGAAAAAGAAAAAATCGATCCTGTTGTTCATCCTGATATTAGCGATCCTGTTTTCAACGAAGATGGAACATTTACTTATGTTGCCAACATAGACATAAGGCCTGAATTTGAGCTTGGAGAATATAAAGGGCTTGAGGTAGAGAAGGTATCAAGTGAAGTAAGTGATGCTGCTATAGAGGTTGAGATTGGAGAACTTCGTCGTGATATGGCACCACTTCGTTCTGTTACTGACCGCACTGTTGAAAAAGGCGACGTAATTGTCGTTGATTTCGAAGGATTTAGCGGCGGTAAAGCTATGAAGGAAGTGAAGAATGAAAATTACTCTGTTGATGTCGGAGCAGGAAAATTAAGTCCTGAATTCGAAGAAAAACTTGTTGGTATGAACCAGGGTGAAAAAGCGACCCATGAGGTTGATTTTCCTGCAGAGTATGTGAATCCTGTTTTGGCCGGAAAGAAGGTTGAGTTTCGGGTTGATGTTAAAGAAGTAAAAGAGCGCGTTCTTCCTGAGCTAAATGATGACTTTGCAAAAGATGTGGATGAGAAGTTCACAAGCTTTGCAGATCTTGAAGACGATGTTCGTGCAAAACTGCAGGTGGAGAAAGATAAACGTGCAGAAGGTGATGCTACCGATCGTGTGATGCTCAAATTGCTTGAAGGCCATGTTTTTGATGTCCCTGAGCGTTTGGTTCGCTTTGAAGTTGAAGAGATGATTAAGAATACCGAAAAATCACTCGAGCAACAGGGGATGAACCTTGAGTCAGCAGGTATTAATCGTGATGAACTTGCCGAACAGAGTCAGGAAACTGCTGAAAAACGTGTTCGCGGTGATTTCATTCTGAAGAAGATTGCAGAAGTTGAAGATATCAAAGTGAAAGACGAAGATATGGATCGTGCTTTCAAGCGCATTGGTGATCAGTACAATATGACCGTTGATAAGGTTAAGGAATTCTTCCAGAGCCGAGACGATCTTCTCCCCTTTATGAATGAAATTCTCAACGAAAAGATACTTACTTTTTTGCGAGACAATGTGAAGTTTGTTGATGAAGTACCAGCTGATAAGAAAGAGTCTGCTGGTGATGGTAAGGAAGAGAGTGCTGCCTGATAATTCAGCAGAAAAAACTGCTTACTATACGTTTTAACTTATTCGACTGCATTTGCCCTTCAGGGCTTTTGCAGTCGTCTTTATTTGAAGGAGAGTGAAATGAATCTTGTACCTATGGTTGTGGAACAAAGCCCTCGAGGAGAGCGTTCCTTTGATATTTATTCAAGACTCCTGAGGGAGAGGATAATTTTTCTTGGTACCTCGGTTGGGGATGACGTTACAAGTTCCATCGTTGCCCAGCTCCTCTTTCTTGAAGCGGAAGATCCTGAAAAAGATATCACTTTCTACATTAATTCACCGGGTGGTTCTGTTACCGCAGGACTCGCTATTTATGATACCATGCAATATGTGAAATGTGATATTGCAACACTGTGCATGGGACAGGCTGCTTCCATGGGAGCATTGCTTCTTGCTGCCGGTACTGCCGGAAAACGATATGCCCTGCCAAATTCTCGTATTATGATCCATCAGCCAATGGGTGGATATCAGGGACAGGCCAGTGAGATCGATATTCATGCTCAGGAAATACTGCGTATGCGTGATGATTTGAACAAAATACTGGCCAAACACACAGGGCATACTGTTAAGAAGCTTCAGAAGGACACAGATCGTGATAATTTTATGAGCCCTGTAGAAGCGAAAAAATATGGTATAATTGACGAAGTACTTGATAAACGTAAGGATGTTTCCGAGGAAGAATAGTATGGACGATATCGAAAATAAAGAACCTAATTGCAACTGTTCTTTCTGTGGTAAAGATCAGGGAGAGGTTGCAAAACTTATTGCCGGACCAGATGTCTTTATCTGTGATGAATGCATAGATTTGTGCAATGAAATTGTGAAAGATGAAGAAGCTGCTGAGGTTTCTGATAGCGAAGATACTCTGAAAGGAGCGCTTAAACCTATGGAGATAAAAAGTCATCTTGATGACTATGTTATCGGGCAGGATTTTGCAAAAAAAGTTCTCTCAGTTGCTGTTCATAATCATTATAAACGTATCGAAGCACCCGTTTCTGATGATGTTGTAGAACTGCAAAAATCTAATATTATTCTGATCGGTCCAACGGGAAGCGGAAAAACTCTGGTGGCCCAGACTTTGGCCCGGATATTAAATGTTCCTTTCTGTATTGCTGATGCAACGACCCTTACGGAAGCTGGTTATGTTGGAGATGACGTTGAGAATATCCTTGTTAATCTTCTACAGGCCGCTGACTATGATATTGATCGTGCAGAGCGTGGCATTATTTATATTGATGAAATTGATAAGATTGCCAGGAAATCAGATAGTGCGTCTCTTACCCGTGATGTCTCCGGTGAAGGGGTTCAGCAGGCTCTGTTGAAGATCATTGAGGGGACGGTTGCATCCATCCCGCCAAAGGGTGGCCGTAAGCATCCGCAGCAGGAGCTGGTGAAGATTGATACCACCAACGTACTCTTTGTCTGTGGTGGAGCTTTTGTTGGACTTGATTCCGTTGTTAAGAGAAGAAAGGGCAAAAAATCCATCGGTTTCGGTGCAAAAGTTACTAATGATGAGACCCAGAAGATTGGTGAAATTCTTGAAGCCGTGCAGCCTGAAGACCTGTTGAAGTTTGGCTTGATTCCCGAACTTGTTGGTCGTTTACCCGTTATTGCGACCATGCAGGAACTTGAAGAAGAAGATCTGGTGCGCATCTTAACAGAACCTAAAAATGCTCTTACGAAGCAGTATAAGCGTCTCTTTGAGTTTGAGGAAGTTCGACTTCGCTTCACGGAAGGTTCGCTCACTGCAATAGCAAAGAAAGCGCTAAAACGCAAATCAGGTGCTCGTGGATTACGTTCTGTCATGGAAGAGGCGATGCTTGATGTCATGTATGAGTTGCCGTCAAAAGAAAATGTTCAGGAATGTGTTATTAGTGAACAGGTTATCAATGACGGAGACTATCCAGTAATATTGTATAGCAACCCATCCGAAGAGAGTGCTCTGGAAAGTACCGGTTCCTGATCCTATTCAAGCCCAGTTGTAAGAATGCAGAAGCCAGTTGTTGCTGGCGAAATTTCTTAATAAATTGTGAGATATGTCCCTAATGGAAACTAGCTTATATCCAATTATGTCACTTCGTGACATTGTGATTTTCCCACATATGGTAGCCCCTCTGGTTGTTGGAAGATCAAAATCTATCCACGCCCTTGAAGATGCCATGGAGAAACGGACTGAGATTCTTCTCGTCTCTCAACAGGATTCAACAGTTAATGATCCCACAGAAGATGAAATTTATAGAGTGGGAACTCTAGCAGTTGTAATGCAGTTGCTTCGTTTACCGGATGGAACGATCAAGGCATTGGTTGAAGGCAAGAGAAGGGCGGAGATCGTTTCTTTTCTTCCACATGAAAAATTTATGCAGGCTGAGGTCTTTTTTCGTGAAGATACCGATGCCGAAGAACAGGAAACTGAAGTTTTTACGCGTCGACTGAGAAAGCAGTTTGAGCAGTTTGCTGAAGTGAACCGAAAAATTCCTCGGGAAGTGTTAAAATCTGTTAAAAAAATTGAGACCAGTGGCAAACTTGTCGATGTTATCAGTGCTCATTTGCCAATTAAATCCGATGAAAAACAGTCAATCCTTGAGATTGATTCTATTCAGCAACGTATTGAAAAGGTTTTAATGTATATCAATCGTGAGATTGAGCTGGCTGAGCTTGAAAAGGATATTAATTCAAGAGTCAAAAAAAGAATGGGGAAAACCCAGAGGAACTATTTCCTCGGTGAAAAAGTAAAAGTAATTCAGAATGAAATTGGCCAAAACGAAGAAGGGGTTGATGATATAGGAGAGCTTGAACAAGCTATTGAAAAAAAGGCACTTCCTAAAATCGTAAAAGAAAAGGCTGTTAAGGAATTAAAAAAGCTGCGCAATATGCCTCCAATGTCAGCTGAGACTACGGTGGTAAGGAATTATGTTGATTGTATTCTTACTCTTCCCTGGAGTAAGAAAACGCGTGCACGGCTCGATATTGACAGGGCGGAAAAAATTCTCGATGAAGATCATTATGGACTTGAAAAGCCCAAGGAAAGAATTCTTGAATATCTTGCTGTTCAGTCGCAGGTGAAAAAGCTTCAGGGGCCGATTATCTGTCTTGTGGGGCCTCCAGGTGTTGGGAAGACTTCGATAACTAAATCAATAGCTCGTGCTATGGGAAGAAAATTTACCCGTATTTCCCTCGGTGGTGTTCGCGATGAGGCTGAAATTAGAGGTCATCGAAGAACATATGTGGGAGCAATGCCTGGGAAGATTATCCAGGCTATGCAAAAAGTTGGTGTTGCTAATCCGGTTTTCTGCCTTGATGAAGTGGATAAGATGAGCACAGACTTTCGGGGTGATCCTTCTTCTGCTCTTCTTGAAGTGCTTGATCCTGAACAAAACAATGCGTTTAATGACCATTATCTTGATCTTGATTACGACCTTTCCGAGATCTTTTTTATTACTACGGCAAACAATCTTGAAGGAGTCCCCCTGCCTTTGCAGGACAGGATGGAGATTATCCGTTTGAATGGATATACGGAAGAAGAAAAGCAGAAGATAGCTGAAGGGTATCTGATTCCTAAACAATTAAAACTGAATGGCTTTAAGCCCGATGATATAACGTTGACCACTGGAGGATCCCTGGAAATCGTCAGGCGC
This sequence comes from uncultured Desulfocapsa sp., assembly GCA_964621915.1. GTDB lineage: Bacteria > Desulfobacterota > Desulfobulbia > Desulfobulbales > Desulfocapsaceae > Desulfocapsa. The sequence goes on from CAZUPS010000015.1 coordinate 9,557, forward strand.
TATACCAGAGAAGCCGGCGTCAGGAATTTTGAGAGGACGATTGCTTCTGTCTTTAGAAAAATTGCCAGGGATCGTTTAAAGAAGAAGGCAAAAAGTAAGAAGTATAAAGTAACTGCAAAGGGAGTTAATAAATATCTCGGAACTCCTAAATTTCGATTCGGTCTTGCTGAGGAGCGAAATGAAGTAGGTCTTGTGACCGGGCTTGCCTGGACCTCTGTCGGAGGTGAACTCCTGCAGATAGAGGCCACACTAATGCCTGGTACCGGAAAAATGATGGTAACCGGAAAACTAGGTGAGGTGATGCAGGAGTCTGCTCAGGCAGCTTTGAGTTATGTAAGGTCGCGAGCCATGAGGCTTGGTCTGACCCCTGACTTTTATCAGAAGCTTGATATCCACGTTCACGTCCCTGAAGGTGCTGTCCCCAAGGATGGGCCATCAGCAGGTGTGACCATGGCTACAGCACTTGTTTCTGCCATCTTAAAGCTCCCTGTAAACCATGAAGTTGCAATGACCGGTGAGATTACCCTTCGCGGACGTGTTCTTCCTATTGGCGGACTTACAGAGAAATTGCTTGCTGCCAAACGTGGGAATGTAAAAACCGTATTAATTCCAAAAGAAAATGAAAGAAATCTTGCAGACGTTCCCGCCAATATTCGCAAGAGTTTAGAGATACATTGTCTGGACAATGTTGACCAAGTATTGGAAAAATCGCTTGTATTAAAAGAAGGTGAGATACTGTTTAAGGATGTGCCGCATTCTTCAGTCTATGGTGACTTTACAGTCTCTTCACATAATAGTCCTCATTGATCTTTTTTGCTTGACGGCTTAGGGCCTTCTTGGTAAATAGACGTTCACGATGATTGAGGGGGCGGTTAGCTCAGCTGGGAGAGCATCGGCCTTACAAGCCGAGGGTCACAGGTTCGATCCCTGTACCGCCCACCACTTAATCTTTGTACAATTTTTCTAATCTGGAGCGGTAGTTCAGCTGGTTAGAATACTGGCCTGTCACGCCAGGGGTCGCGGGTTCGAGTCCCGTCCGCTCCGCCAGATATATAAAAAAAGGGTTTCAACCAGTCTTGGTTGAAACCCTTTTTTTTTGTGGCAGAAATCTCACCGTACCTTGAAGGAACGTAAAAAATTCCTTATTTAACAACTGTTGTATTCCTTACATTTTTCTTTCCTGGCTGGTAAAATTAAATCTGGTGGAACTGTCAATGAATCCAGAGCCTTGTAACAGCAATTGCCATGCAAGAACAGTGGGGGGCAGAGGTGGTAGCGTACGCCGTACACATTACAAAGTGTGAAAGATGGTGTCTATTCTTTGCCCACTGACTAGAAAAGAATATCTCCCAAAGGGTCTCCCCTCAAGCCTTTTATTGTTCCCCTGCCGTTGTTGTAGTAATGTTTTGTAAATTAATTTACATTTCCTATCGAAAAAACAAAATTTAAATAAAAAGTTCTATGTCTTTAAACTAGAAGCCAAGCCTCATTATTAGTTGTTTACTGATAACTGTGTTGTTTACTGCTGGTTGGTACTTTCTTTCTGATAGCCATTCCCAATGGATTGTTGTTGCGCCAGCCAGTCTTGACAATTAACAGTAACCCTGCTGGTGCTACGGTGTATGTGGATGATGGAGAGGTCGGGTTGACACCAGTCCAAATTGAAAATCTCAGCGATGGCACCCATACTGTTCGTTTGACCAAGGATCAATATGGTGAATTTGAAAAGAAGGTTTTCATCCAACAGAGGAAAGCGGTAAGTTTAAACGTAAATCTGATACTTGAGCCCTTTGGTAACGTGAAAGTAACCAGTGAACCTTCAGGGGCAACGGTCTTGAGAAATGGTCAGGAAATGGGAACAACCCCCGTTACCCTGATCCATCTGGCCAAGGGGGATCAACAAATCACCCTGCAAAAAAAAGGTCATGAATCCTGGGAGGCGAAGGTCGAAATAATTCCTTTGCAGCCAGCAAGTGTTCATGGTGTCTTGACGTCTGTCTACGGAAGCCTGCAGATAATCAGCACTCCCAATAGTGCCAGGGTGTTTATAGACAAATGGGAAGTGGGAACAACCCCATACTATTCCGATCGGGTACTAACGGGAAAACTCGACATTGAACTGCACAGTTCTGGCTATGAAGGCTGGAAAAGTGTTGTTGAAGTCAGCCTTGAATCCCCCGTTGTTTTGAATGTGGATCTGGCAAGTGTTGTTGGCAGTCTTGCTATTCTCAGTATGCCGATGGGTGCCGATGTGTACCTAGATGGTGAAAATATTGGACAAACTCCAATTATTCAGGAGGGAGTGAAAAAAGGAAACCACAAGATAGAACTTAAACATAAAGATTGTGTTCCCTGGACGACGAAGATAACCTTACAGGCTGTTCAGGAGAATGAGCTTTCCGCTGACCTGAAAACTGTTTACGGAAATTTGAATATCAGCAGTAACCCATCCGGGGCAAAGATTTTTCTTGATGGAAAAAAAGCAGGGCAAACGCCCTACAGGCTTAAGAACATACCAAAAGGGCAGCATAAGCTGGAACTTAAACTTGAAGGATTTGATAAGTGGAAAAAAAATGTAAATATCGTATCTGGTAAAGAACAGAAAGTTGAAGGGAAGCTTGTTAACAGCTATGGCAGCATTGAGGTAAACACCACTCCATCCGGTGCAGTAGTCCTTCTTAATGGAAAGGAATTTGGTAGAACTCCATTGAGTAGGAAGAAAATACAAAAAGGCAGATACCATCTGGAATTGAAATTACAAGGCCATGATACTTGGCGGAGTGAAATTCAAATTATTGAGGGTAGAAAGAAGCGGTTGGAGCAAGAACTTGTTTCTCTCTATGGAAGCCTGAAAATTACGACTACACCGACGAATGCTACAGTTTTTATAGATGGTAGAAAATCGGGTACTACCCCTTTTCAATTAGATGAAATTTTAAATGGACGGTATGCTTTAAATTTACAACATGATGGGTATGACACGTGGCATGAAAACATCATGGTGAATGTTGGAAAAAGAAAGTCTCTGGTTAGAAATCTTATTGAAGAAGGATTGACCAAAAAAATTATAGGAAACTGGTCCGGAAGAGTCAGGCAAAACCTCTTTAAAGTATCTGATGTAAAAGTTAAAATAGCAGCAAATTCTTATCAGATTTCCTATCCCTCACTGGATTGTGGCGGGCAACTCATTCTACTTTCACAAACGGCTGAGCATATAGAATTCAGGGAAAATATAACCTATGGCGGCTGTTATGATGGCGGTAACGTTATAATTACAAAATCCATAAAAGATACAATTAAATGCCAATGGTTAAATAGAGAAGGCAGAGACCGTTATGATAGTTTTCTTAAAAAAGAACGTTAAAACTGACGAAGTTCTTTCATTCGGGAGTAGAACTGTTGAAGATATAACCTTTGTTTTGCTTTGGATAAAGGTGGGGTGGCTGCCTTATTCTATATCTAAATTAGCTGTCTGTTAAATATCTGTGAGATCCACAAAGAATTTCTGAATTATTACGATGCGAAGGGTTTGGATTGTGGATAGAAGCAGATAGTGTTGTGTACTTTGATGATTCTAAAGTTGTTGAAAAATAATGAAATTAAAATGGAGGAATGAGGTTTTGGGAAGTAGATTGTATTATTTATGTTTCCTCCCACATTCCCTGTAGGTTTTTTTTCTTAATTTTTCAAGAAGTGTTGTTCGCTTTAAGTTAAGAAGTTTGGCAGCTTCCTTCTTATTGCCTTTAGTCATTTTCATGGCTTTTATGATCAATTGAGATTCATAATCGTTTATGAGCTCTTTGAAATCAACTTGGCCGTCGTGCCATCCAAGACCAACTGGCACGGTAACTCTGCTTTCCTGAGAGTTTTCTTCTGATGACTCGTCAGAGAGTGAGCTGTTGGAAAGAAGGTTAGTAATATGATCTAAATCGACATCAGCTGGATCAAAGTCAACAAGGATTCGTTCCAGAAGGTCTTCAAGTTGAATCACTTTACCCGAACAGAGGATGGACATATGCTGAACAAGATTTTCAAGTTCACGTACATTTCCTTTCCAGTCATAGGAAAGCAATGCGACCATGACATTCATTGGGATAGTGAATTTTTCCCGACCTCTTTTAGTTCCATGAAGTTCTAAAAAAGCATCGAGGAGGATAGGAATATCTTCTTTCCTATCATTTAGTGATGGAATACTAAGGGGAATGACCGATAGCCTATAGTAAAGATCTTCCCTGAATTGTCCATCTGCTACCAGTTGTTCGAGATCGCAATGAGTCGCTGCTACTATACGAGTATCAACAGGTGTAGCCTTGAGAGCACCAACAGGTTCAAATTCTCTTTCCTGTAGAACCCGAAGAAGCTTTGCCTGGAGGGTGGGCTTCATGTCACCAATTTCATCAAGGAAAAGTGTTCCTCCGTCTGCATATTCTATTCGCCCGATTTTATTCTGGGCAGCACCGGTGAATGCGCCTTTGGTGTAGCCAAAGAGTTCACTTTCGAGCAGGTCATCAGGGATGGCTGCACAATTCACTGGAACAAAATTATGGCTTTTTCGTGTTGAGTGGCTATGAATTGCCTTAGCAACGAGTTCCTTTCCTGTGCCGGAATCACCTCTAATAAGAACAGTTGCAATATCATCTTCTGCAACTTTTGCTATCAGATTAAACAGGTTTTGCATAACCCTGGTTTCGCCTATGATTCCATAAAACGGAGGTAAACGTTTTTTTGCTGTTGTTACAGGAGCAGAGGGCTGAATATTAAGCTTTGCAAGGGCACGCTTAAGGGCTAGTTGAACTTCAGAATCCTGATAGGGAGTACTGATATAGAAAAATGTATCGCGGTTAAGAATCTCCTGCTCAAGTGCCGGGTTGTCGTCAGGTATAGCGGCTATAACTAGAAGTTCTGGATATTCCGTCTGAATTGCATCAAGATTGGTCATATATTCACTTTCTGGATATAATGTGCTGTCTAGAAAGATAATATGGATCTCCTGCGTTTGGAGGGTGTTACTGATTTCTTCAGAATTTGAACAGGTATAGATATCAGTGGCTGCTGATTCCTTTAATAGTTGGAGGCAAAAGGGATGGCTTTCAGGACTTGTTGCTGAAAAAAGTATAGTGGGAGAGGCTAACATAGTGTGATGTGGGGGATATCAGTTAAATTCAAATAGTTTTGAAAATACACAAACAATCATATAGGGTAAATGTTTAATAAGTCTGCGAGCTTACTAGATGTTCTACGCATGTTAAGACTTAAAAGCCTTGCTACTTTTTGGATTACCTTTATACCTGTCATTGGTGATTTTTCGGTAAGATTATCAAAACCTTTGCTTGTAAGTGTTATCATGGTTGTTGGTTGCCTTGAAACGACGGTTGCAGATCGTGGTGATTTGTCAATAAGTGCCATTTCACCAATTGAGCTTCCCTTAGCAAGACGTGCAATAACAACATTCTCACCAGTTGCTGATTTCTTTAAGACTTCAAGGACACCTTGTACAACGAATCCAAGAAAGTCTCCCTTGTCTCCTTCGACAAAAAGAAATTCACCGCGCTGGAGATGAATATAACTCATATGCTGAGCAAGTATCATGAGCTCATTAACGTCAAAACTATCAAATAGAGAAAGACTTAGCAGAAAATCCCTAGTCTCTTCTTCAGATTCTGAAAGGGTAGCTTCTTTGCGGACCATATAATTCCAGCACTCTTTAAAGTATTTTGGGTAACAATAGTGATTAATGAAATAAAAATTCATCAATATTTTTAAGCTTATCATAACCTGGGAAAAAATGACAAGAAGCTTTTTGGTCTTTATATAAAGAAATTAGGGAGGTAGGGAAGAATGAAATTCGTTTTTTTCGTTATCCGTGTATTGTTGTGTTAAAATTTAGCTTTAAACTCTTTGTATTGTCTCTGATTGGTGGAGCTGCTCACTAAAGGCTGCTTTGTCTCGCGGGAATCTGTTAACAAAATAACATCCTGAAATGATAATAAAAAATAAACAGAATCAATACCGAGTCTTTTCCGCTTGGATGTTGATGATAGCGAGTTCTATCCTCTTAATTTCTTCTCTTTTTCCCTCTATTACCTTGGCTGGTCAGGGAGGTTCTGCTGTGGTTGAGAGGATAATAGATGGGGATACCATTAGCGTTAAATATAATAACAAAAGGTTAAAAGTACGGCTCTGGGGAATTGATACTCCTGAGTATCGACAGCCGTATTCAAAAGCAGCAACAAAATTTACTTCAAAAATGGTTGCCGGAGAGCTGGTTTTTTTGGAGGTAAAAGACTGGGATGATTATGGCAGAATGGTGGCGGTTGTTACCCTTTCTGACAAACGGTGTCTCAATGAGGAGTTAGTGAAGGAAGGTCTTGCCTGGGTTCATATTTACTATTGTAAAGAGGCTATTTGTAATCAATGGTACGGTTATGAAAAAAAAGCACGACAAGAGAGAATCGGACTTTGGCAAGATAAATCCCCAGTTCCTCCGTGGGTGTGGAAAAGAAAAAAACATTCATATAAATGATATAGTACTGTTATTATGACTTCTCCTGTACCAAAGGGATGCTGATGATACAAAGGTTTGTATTTTCGCTGTCTCTGCTCAAACTAAGGGTCCCGCCAAAGGTCTGAAGAAAAGATTTACAGAAACTCATGTTATGCCATGGCTGGGATGATGTGCTGCTATCCTGAGTTTTCGAATGACTTGAACCATTATCTGTAATTTCTATATTGATACTATCATTACTCTGAGAGGGGGCATCGAGGGTGATTTCTATACTTTTCTTTTCTGTTTGAGCTGTACTGCTGGAAAACCTGTTATTAAGAGCTGTCCTGCTATTTTGTAAAGCTGATAAAATCACAAGTTGGAGGTCACTTACATGGTTTTGCAACATAAATGCTGGGTCATCCAGTTGAATGTTGAGGACAATCTGTTCACTTTTGAATGTGCCCTGAACAAGGGTCTTAATATTGTCAAATAAGTCATCGACTGGGATAACTTTTTCCTGGCCATGTGCGCTACCACTTGTAAAACTAATCATATTTATAAGCAATTGTGACATCTTCTTTTCTTCAATGAAAAGTTTTTCAATTAACTGTTTTGTATCTTTATCTAAATTTGTATCGTCGCTCAAATCAAGAATGGCTTGTGTATAATTAAGAGCGCCGTTGGAAAGATTCGTAAGCTCATGACTGAGTCCGCCAAGTAGATGACCAATAGAACTATATCTATAAAGGCGTGTCAGTTCACGACTGTTACCAGTATTGACTTTTGAAACTGTTACAGATGGCTGGGACGCCAGAGTTTCAATTGTTTCCTGTAGGGACGATAATGTAACAGACTTCGTTTCTGTGGACGAACTTGTTTTGCAATAATGGAGTATGGGAGAAATGATATATTGGTTGATGGTAAGAAGCATGATGCTTACCAGAGCGATTACAATGGAGAGCAGGCCAACAAGTGCCTTATGCAGACCAAGAAGTTGGGTTTGGGTATATCTGCTGATAAGCTGATGGAAAGCTGTTAATTTTGAATTGACGCTGCGTAGTTGTGAGGAAAGTGTCGCTAATTGTTCAGTGTTTGTTTCACTGGTACTATTTTGTAAATTTCTTAAAGCCACCGTGATATTTACAAGATCGAGCTGACTGATAAAGTTGAGTTTGAACTCTTCAGGAATCAGGATATCATCTAGTATATGCTGTAACTGGGAGTCAAGGCTTTGGATTTCTTTGTTTATTGTTGGTGTGTTCAGTGGATTTTTGCCTAAGAGCGTTTCGTTAATATGTTCTTTGATTCCGGTGAATTGAAAAAGTAAGTGCTGACTGGAGTCCACAAGATTTTCACAATGTCGAAAGAGAAAATATTGTTTACCAGCAAAGAATATTACAATAAAAAGCAAGCCTATGGTGGTGATAGTAAAAAGAGAGAATATGCGTTTCAATGATAATTTTGAGAGAAAGTTTCTCATCGTTTTATTCTCACTGTTGTTTGTTAGTGGAAGTATCAAGGTCCTCAGGTTGTCTTGAGGACCTTGACTGTTACCTTGACTTCTTAGCTTCTATTTATCACCTTTCCATCCATAGACGATGGGCAGACGATAGACGATGAAGCGATAGGTCATAAAGTAGATTGCATAAATGGTTATTGTAATCCAGACTTCTTTCCAGTGTGGGATCTCTTGATACATTTGCCAGTTATAGCATATAAGCGAAGTATTGAGACGATTCCAGATGATACCGATTGCCGCAATAAATGCGCCAAATCGTATAATTTTCAGCCAGTTATTTCTGATACCGATTGCAAACATAAACATTGGAAGAACAACACCAATTGCAAGCTCAAGCATGTAGTAAGATCCCCAACCTGTGAGGAGGTAAGACCACTCTTGATCATGGGCTACTGCAACAATTTTGATAATTAAATAGGTGATCATGGCGTATGATGCGCCCTTTGCCATTCCTATTGTAACATAATCTAAATTGTCTTTGAATTCATCATCACAACGCCAGTTCATAAAGTTGCTGATCAGAGTTGAGGCGATGATAACCATTGAGAGGCCTGCAAAAATAGATGAACAGAAAAAGTGAATCCATTGAAAATTGGTTGATATCCATAGTGGATGAACTTTTGCCGGGGCATAACAGAACAAGGCACCCAAAGCTCCTTGATGCAAGGTGGAGAGAATGATACCAGCGACGGTGAGACCGAGGACATATCTTCTGATTATACGTTTTCCTTTGAGCCAGCCGCACCATTCAAAAAATGCAGGAAGTACTTCTGCTATTTGCACCGAAAGATAGGTGGCAACATGCCAGGCAACAAGAAAGAGAACAGCAGCAGGTCCAAGGGAGACAAACATTGGATAGGGGAGACGCCACCACATACCAAGGTCCACTTCAAGGAAGATAACTGCAAAGAAGTAACCGAGCAGACCATTCAAAAGTGCAAGGCGTTCAATGGAATGAAAATCTTTTCTGCCAAAAAGTTCTACGGTGGTACCCAGCATAAAACCTGATGCCGATAATGGAACCATACCAAACAAACCAAAACCCAGGAAAAGTCCCCAAGGATAGTCGTTGGATGCATGTGTTACCCAACCAAGCCCAAAAAGATAACGTCCAATGATCAGGGGAACTCCAATGCTGCAGATAATAATCATCAGCCAGTTTAGTGGATTTCTCATAAACTGTTTTTTGTATTCAGATACAGACAGGCCTAGCCACAGTTTTTCTTTAATTGTCCATTCTGTGCCATCTGCCTTGAGATGATCGACGATTGGAATTTCAGGTCTTTCTTTTGAAAAGAGTCTCATACCTGCTCCTCCTTCTCATCATTTTCTTTTTGTTTAGCGAGTTCTTTCTCTTTTTCCATTTCTATTACCCTGTCTTTCCGTGTTGCAAGTAAATGGAAACCAACAAAGAGTCCTGGCCAAATTGTGAGAACCATTGGAACCATGGCAAGGAAGTCTTTAACAGAGTTAAGGATAGGTTCATTAGGAACGTGTGTATTTAGACCAACTTTGTCAAAAGGTACACTTGAGAGATACATCCAGGCAGTACCGCCAACCTCATGTTCACCATAAATATGGTCAACATATTTTCCTGGGGTTTCGCGAATACGCTGCCGTCCCATATCGATACAGTCAGTCCGTCTTCCAAATGTCAAAGCTTCCTGAGGACAGGCTTCAACGCAGGCGGGTGCTTCGCCATTTTTCAAACGAGTATCGTAACAGAAGATACATTTCATGATCTTTGGCTTAAAGGCACTGGAATATTTGAATGTTGGAACGTAGAAAGGACAAGCGATCATACAGGTTCTACAACCAACACAAACCTTCGAATTATAGATAACAGCGCCTTCAGGTGTTTTGGTGTAGGCATTAACAAAACATGAAGTGAGGCATGCAGGTTCATTACAATGATTACATTGAAATTTCTTAAATAGGGGATGGTCAAGTTCTGGTACATCGTAGCGATTAACAACGGTATAGGCAGTTTCATCTGTACGTCGTTTCTGGCCGTGATGGATTTCATCAAAAACTGAAAAGTCGTTAAATGGTTTTTCTGGTTCAGGGAGATCCTGTTCCTTGTTACATGCTGCTTCGCATGATCTGCAACCAACACAGCGGGTAAGATCAACCAATACGCCCATTCCGTCGGGATATCCTGTGAAATTACCAGATGCCTGGCTATCCTTATTCTTCAATACCGCAGCGGCTGCAGTTGTTGCAAGCCCACCTTTTAGAAAATTTCTACGGTTAAATAATTTTTTCATTTGTTTTCCTCTCTTAAACTGGTCACTGAAGACTCTGATCAGTGCTGCGGACCAGAGGACGATGTTCCTTTTGCAGGAGTAAAAGCACCTGTGTTAAACATCTTCTCTCCATCCTCTGTCATTGTGTGACATTCAACACAGCCTGTTGGCCCCGATGTGATTTGATGACATCCGACGCAATTCAAATGGTAAGCTCCTTTGAGGCCGGGTTTATCAATATGGTATAACATCGGATTTTCCAGTGTTTTGAGATACTCTTCGTTAAAACGATCAGCAACATGACACTCACTGCAGCTGACAACGTCGTTTTCATCATGGTTGTGGTGGCAACGTGCACAATTCGGATCTGCTACGATCTCACCTGTTGTGTGGTGGTGACACTCCTGGCAACTTGCGTATTCAACATGCATTGCATGGTCAAATTCAACAGCTCCATAGATCTTGCTCATAGTGTCGATGGTAATAGTATCCGGTGCGTCTGATGCATCCATTGACCATGAAAGCGTCGGGGCTGTTAGGATTGTTCCAATCGTAAGGGCAAATGCTGTCCTCATGATTTTTTTTCGTGTTTGCATTTACTTTCCTCCTTTAAAAAAATCGAGACTTCAGGGAAATCCTGTTTCATTTCATTAATTTGCTCGTTCCTCCTCGCGTTTATTCATTAATTTCTTTTCAATATTTTTTCCGTTTATATAGCATTGATGGACGATTTCAAATTCTTCACCATCCACGGTTTCATTCACAAGTAGTGCCTCTGCAAGTTTGTGGAGGAATTTGTTGTTTTGAGTAAGGAGTTCTTTTGTTTCCACATAGCAGTCTTCAATGACTCGTTTTATTTCATTATCAATACGTTCTGCTGTCTTTTCACTGTAGGGTTTCATAGTGCTGGTATCGCCAAGGAACCCAGCCTGTTCCTGCCTGTAGGCAATTGGTCCAATTGTAGGACTCATGCCAAATTCACAGACCAGGCGACTGGCAATTTCAGTAGCTCCGATGATATCGTTGCTTGCACCCGTTGTCTGGTGATCGAAAATAAGCTCTTCAGCAATTCGTCCACCCATAAGAATTTTTATTCTGTTCATGAGATAAACTTTGGAATAGGTGTATCTGTCGTCAAGTGGTAATTGTTGTGTAAGGCCAAGGGCCTGACCACGTGGAATAATAGATATTTTATGAACGGGATCGGTATCCGGCAGCAGCTTGGCAGTAATAGCATGACCAGCTTCGTGATATGCGGTAACTCTTCGGTCCTTCTCGTTGATAACGACATTTTTTCGTTCAAGGCCGAGGCTGATTTTATCTTTTGCTTCGTCAAAATCGGATTGCTCAACACCACTTTTGTTTTTACGGGCAGCCGTTAAAGCGGCTTCGTTGACAAGGTTGGCTATCTCAGCACCACTAAAGCCGGGTATTGATCTCGCGATATCAGAGAGATTGACGCCTTTAGACATAGTAATTTTCTTTGAATGTACTTCTAGAATTCTACGACGTCCCTTTACATCGGGAAGAGCAATAGTTACCTGGCGATCGAATCTTCCGGGTCTAAGAAGAGCTGGGTCAAGGATATCTGGTCGATTGGTAGCAGCAATAATAATAACTGTTTGGTTTGAGTCGAATCCGTCCATTTCAACCAGTAGGGCATTCAGGGTTTGCTCACGTTCGTCATTAGAACCACTTGCATTGCCACCACTTCGTTTTCCACCAATGGCATCAATTTCATCGATAAATATAATGCATGGAGAATTCTTTTTGGCTTCAGTGAAAAGTTCTCGTACTCGTGAAGCTCCGACGCCTACAAACATTTCAACAAAATCTGAACCACCAATTGAATAAAAAGGAACAGATGCTTCACCGGCAATCGCTTTAGCAAGAAGAGTTTTTCCTGTACCTGGAGATCCCTGGAGAAGGACACCTTTAGGGATATAGCCACCAAGACTTGAGAATTTGTCCGGGTTTCTTAAGGACTCTACGATTTCAACGAGTTCAGTTCTGGCTTCACTGATTCCGGCAACGTCATCAAAGGTTACCCCTGTATTCTTTTTAGGGTGAAAAGAGCCACCTTTGTTTTTTCCAAAGCCACCTTTGTCGCCTTTTTGCATTCTTGAAAAAATAAGGTACCCACCCAGAATCAAAAACACCGGAATCATTGATCCCATAAAACCACCAAAACTCTCACTATCTTTTTCAGCGGTGATCGTTACCCCTTGGGCCTCAAGAAGAGGCAGAACAGAGGGAATATCAACAATAAATGAACTGAATTCATGGAGAGTAATGTCAGTACCGGTAACAAAGCCACCCTTAAGGTGAATATCTTTAATTTTGCCCTCTTCGAGCAGTTCTATGAAATTGCTATAGGAGATATCATTTGGTGTGGTTTCATGGAGATAAACGTTATAGCCAACAACACCAATGAGTGTAAGCAAAAGAACAAGAAGACCTGTTTGGATCTGGGACATATATTACTCCGTAGTCGATTGCGAAATTATGCTTTTATAAGAAAGCGATTTCTTACTCATTACTCCCGAAAGGAGGAGATTAAATATTGCTTCTCTGTCAGGAAGCATTTCAGCATTACGCCGGAAACAAAATTCGTCCAGATAAAGTTGCAGGTGTTTTGCAGCAACTCCACCTCGATGAATTTTATTTATCCAAATCTCAAAACTTTTTATAAGCTGTTTTGTTTTGTAAATAGCTGGATCTGTGATAGCGATGAACTGTTTTTTATCAATGGTTCGGTATGGAGTTTCTTCAGGGGTGATAATGGATGATCCAGTGGTAACATTCTTGTCGAGAAAACTGTTAATGGATTCACTGTTGAGTGAATGGATAGTTGCCATTTTTATCCTTCCAGTAATCCCTGAGGGGAGAATGATTTCGGCAGCAGATAATACGAGTGGGTTCGTTTTAGGTTCTCCACCAAGGACTATGGTGTCGGAGGAGAGCTCTACGGTGTCATGACATTGCTTATTGTCTGCAATAGTCATTGCCATACGAAGCTTTTGCAACCATGTCCATGCTGTCTGGTAGCTTGAAAGTTTTAATAAACGCTGCAGGTCTTTAGCACTGTTTCCACCGGTTGTGGAAGTTAGCCAGAAGATGCAAATAAGCCATTGTGACAGAGGCTTTTTTGTTCCGTGCATTATGGTGTTTGTTGTTATGGAGGTCGGGTGGCCACAATGACTACAAGTTATCGATTTAGTGGGCTGCAGGTCTTTGTTCTGCCAATTACAGTAAGGACATTCAAAACCGTTAGGCCATCTTTTTGAAAAAAGAAACTGGAGACTTCTTTCTTCATTCTTGAAAAGCCTTTTAAACTCATCAAGAGTGGTAGGGAAGCTTTCGATTGAAAAAGGTGTGGCCTGCATGTGTTCTCCTTAAAGATGATGACTTATCCACTTTAATTTGAGTTATTGCACATACGATGCCATTGAGGGGCTGTGTTTATGTTTATTTGTAACCTGCTGAAAATGTATGATATTATATGGTGTCGGGAGATTTTTTTGAATTTTGTGATAACTCTTAAAAAAAACTTATTAGGTATTTTCTTATATGCTTTCATTCGATAATTTCCGTATAAACAGAGGGATAGAGTTATTTTTCTGGAATTTGTTCTTATAGAGGATGTTACCACACAAATGCGGCATGCGCCACACTTGTGGTGCTACACAAATGTGGCACAGGGACTAAAGATTAAAATTACTCAGGTCAATATTTAGTTCTCGTAATTTACGATACAGGGTGGATCTGTCAATTGAGAGGAGTCTGGCTGCTTTTGCTTTGTTGCCACCGCTTTTTTTGAGGGCCGCAATAATTCTACTCTCAATACTGTTTCCCTGGAATGGATCTGAAAAGAGCGGTTGATCAGGAACGATGCGTTCACTACCCATATGTAGTGGGGAATCCATGGAATATTCTTGAAAGGTCGTTTGGTTCTGAATTTCTGCAGGGAGTTGTTCGCTTGATATGGTAGAGCCGTGACAAAGTACGCACGAACGCTCTATGACATGTTCGAGTTCTCTAATGTTTCCAGGCCATGAATAGTCAGAAAGAAGAGTCATCGCTTGATCGGATATACCGGATATCGGTTTACCCATTTGCTGGGAATAATATTGAATAAAATTATTTGCAAGCAGTGGCACGTCTCCAGTTCGTTCTCGAAGGGGAGGAAGTATGATATCTATGACTCTCAATCTGAAATAGAGATCTTCTCTGAATTTGCCTGCCTGGACTTTTTCTCTCAGGTTTACATTGGTTGCTGTAATTATTCTTACATCAACCTGGATTGAGGTATCACGACCAACGGGATAGAATGTCTTTTCCTGAAGGAAACGAAGGAGACGTAATTGCATTATTGACGAGACGTCGCCAATTTCATCAAGAAAAAGGGTACCACCGTCGGCTTGCAAAATTCTTCCCATCCTGTCCTGATCAGCTCCTGTAAATGACCCCTTTTTGTGACCGAAAAGTTCACTTTCAAGAAGGTTTTCTGGAATAGCTGTACAGTCCACTTTCACCAGGGGGCGGTTTTTTCGATGGCTTTCAAGATGCAGTGCTTCCGTTGCGAGTTCTTTGCCTGTTCCACTTTCCCCGGTTATAAGAACAGCTGAATCAACTTTTCCAACATTTTCAATCATGGTATAAACAGTTTGCATAGCAGGACTTGCTCCAACCATACGATGAAAAGAAATACGTTGTTTTGCAGTTGCGTTTTCGGTGAGTCTTGTCATGTCCCGAATTACAATCACAACACCATGAAAACTGCCTCGGCCATCTTCAAGGGGAGAGACACAGAGGCTAATAACTTTTTGAATCATATCGTCGGTTGTGAATTCAATACGGTGTTCTTTGATTTCAATACCGGATCGTAATACCTTTTCCGTATCATCTTTAAAAAAGCAGAATTTTCTATCGTTGCATACAATGGACAGATTTTCCCCTTCAGTTATGGCCGGGTTAATGGTACCAAAGAAAGAACGTGCTGCCTGATTCATCTTAATAATATTCATATCCTGATCAATGGTCACTATGCTATCGGAAACACTTCTGAATAATGTGTCGAGATAGGAACGATACTGATCTTTTTCTTCTTCTGCTTTTTGCTTTTCGGACTGGAGTTTATGTTGTTGCAAGGCGAGTCGTGCTGTTTTAAGGAGCTGGTCCTTTTCAACTGGCTTTTGGATATAGTCAAAGGCGCCAAATCGTAAGGCTTCTGAGGCGGTGTCTACATGGGGGTAGCCTGTTACCATGATGACAGGACAGTTGATATTTAACTCCCTTATCCTTTTCAAAAGGTCGATCCCGGAGTTCCCTCCAAGGACTATATCGCTGATAATCAGGTCAAATGATTGTGTGGTGAGCTCACTTACAGCTTCTTCAAAATTAGAGGCAAGTACGATCGGGCCGTAGCCTTCCCGTTTGAGAAATATTTTAAAGGTATGTCGTAATGATTCCTCATCATCAACCACAAGGATAGGTCTTTCAACTGCTGGGAAATTTTCCATTTGTTCTCCTTTAAACTCCATCTATTTCGAAAAGGTATTTAAATCTCTGAATACAACAACTGCGCCTGTAAGTTCCTTTCCTTCAATAATAGGGGTGGAATTGTACTCTACAGGGAAACTGTTCCCATCTTTTGTCCAGAAAAAATCGTCGGATTTGAAATGAACCTGTCCGTCCTTGCAGGACGTGAAAATAGGACATTCCGATTCCTGATATTTACTGCCGTCTGCATGGCTGTGATGAACGAGTTCATGATGTGATTTGCCAATGAGTTCTTCCATTTCCCAACCAAGCATAATTGATGCGGCTTTGTTCATAAATGTGACATTTCCATTATTGTCTAGTCCGAAAATGCCTTCTCCAGCGGAATTTACAATAAGGTGAAGTTGGCGTTCCAGTCTTTTCTTTTTTGTTATATCCTTGAATACAACGACTGCCCCGGTTATTTGAGAGTTGTCAAGTAAAGGGGTGGAGGTGTATTCGACGAGAAAGCTCTCACCAGATTTAGTCCAGAAAATATCATTGGTTTCAAAATGGATCTGGCCGTCTTTATATGCCATATAAATAGGACATTCTTCCACGGGGAAATGGTGACCATTTCCATGGGTATGGTGAACAAGGTCGTGATGCGATTTTCCGATGAGTTCCTCTTCGCTCCAGCCAAGCAATTCCGTTGCCTTATAATTAACGAATGTAACTCTTCCCATGGTGTCGATCCCAAATATTCCGTCACCAGCGGAGTTTAGGATGGCGTGAAGGCGTTTTCGGAGCTTGCCACCATCAGTCTCGGCCTGGATTCGTTCAGCAATTTCACGATTGAGGGAACCATTAATTACAGCCATCTCAAAGGTCTTTTTTTCTACAGCATCTTCTAGTGTTGACTGGACGTCATCGAGAGAATCTGTACAGGAATTGAGTTTTTCTTTCAAGATACGTTCTTTATCCTGAAAGCTTTGAGACTCTTTGTTGAAAAGATAAAAAGTTAATCCATAGAGGACGAAAAGGATAACAACGGACCAGATATTAAAAGGAGTATAACTTTTATCAGGGCAGCTGCTGCTGATTTGCTGGTCGAGGAAAAACAAAACACAGGCGACAAGAAAAAAGGCAACGGAGAGCAGAATTGATGATTTGAATTGTTTAGTCATTGGTAGAACTCCTTAGATTTCTGAAATGGGTAAATCGACAAGAAGAGATGTTGAAACACCGCATTCACTGGTAATTCTGAGATATCCTTTATTGTCCTGAATGAGACCATGGCTGATACTCAGTCCAAGCCCTGTACCTTCTCCTTTTGGTTTACTTGAATAGAAAGGATCAAAAACTTTTTCAATCCGATCCTGTTCAATACCGCTTCCATAGTCGGTAATAGTGATGCGAACAAAATTTTCCTTTGATTGGGATATTGTTTCACCTTTGATAATTAGTTTCTTCTTGGGATCTGGATTTGGGTAGCGCTCATTCAACGCATGTCTTGCATTAGAAAGAATGTTAAGCAGGACCTGCTGTATTTGTTGAGAATTGCAGTAAAGTAAAGGAAGATTGTCTGGTAACTGATTGTCAAGAAGGATCATATCATCTTTAAAACGATGGCTTACCAGTTCAAGGCTTTTGTTCATAATCGTCTGAATAGCAACTTCTTCAGGAGACTCTTCCCGACGTCTGGAAAAATCCAGCAGGTTTGAAACAATTGAGGCAATTCGTTGACCCTCTTTTTTTATACGGGTTAGAAGATCGGTATTTTCCGGATCTTCGGGGTCATCGAGAATTATCTGTGCATAGTTAATTATACCATTAATTGGATTGTTGATTTCATGAGCGACCCCGGCTGCAAGTTCGCCAACGGATGCCAGTTGAGCAGAGCGCATGGCTTCGGCTTTCATAAGTTCTTCTTCTGTCAGATCTCTGGCAACAAGGAGTGCGGCCTCTTTGCTACCGGTACCCATGTTGAGGGGGCTGATGGTGAGCAGGTAGTTGCCATGGAGCCCTCGAAGTTCAGTTTCAATTATTCTGCTCTTTCCCTGGTAGATATAATCCTCAAGAGGGCAGGGGGCACCCTCGGCACGGCCAAGATGAAGGATGTCACATATTTTGTGTCCGATAACTTCAGGTCGTGTTTTCCTGGCGGCTGCAAAGGTTGCTGGGTTGGCATCAAGAATAAGTGAATCTTTAGATACGATAAGAGCTGGGTCCTGAATAGCAGAAAAGATATTTTCCCACTGAGAAATTGCCTGTTTGAGGTCATGGTCCACCTGGAGTTGCCCGGTGATATCAATACCAAAGAGGACTAAGCCAAGCTTTCCTTTTTCAAGATTTTGCCTGAATGAGGCGTGCCAGTTGATAAATCTTTTTTGTCGCTTTTTGGTGAGTAGACAGGATTCAAAATTCATTTGATCCTTCTCACCCTTTAACACATGACTGAGAAGCTGCTGGTCAGCTTTACGATTTTCATCAGTCATCAGGACATCAACCCAGTACTTATCTATCACTTCCTCTTCAGTGTAGCCGGTAATCTGTTCAGCTTTTTGATTAAAGGATAAAATTTTTCCACAGGGGGAAACGGAGATAAGAAGTGCCTGCATGGTATCAACCATTTCCCGATTAAAATCCCGTTCAATCTGGATTTTCCTCGTCATATCCTGGGAACAAAGGGCAAGGGCGATATCTGCTACTACAGTTTCTAGGAATGAGATTTCAGTTTCGGTGAAGCAGCCTACTTTCTCGGAGTGAATATTAATGATACCAAAACTTTGGCCTTTGTATTTGAGGGGCCAGCAGGAACAGGATCTAAATCCAGTTTGTAGAGAGATTTCCCGAAGGGCTTCGAAGTGATCAGTGGCACGGACATCCTGAACAATTACCTTGGATCCTGTTGTAAGTGCTTTGGCTGCAGGGTTACTATCATTCATATCTGTAATGACCTGTTCGACCAGGTTCAAACAGTCTTTATCTGGCATATTAGCAGAAGTAAGTGCAACAAGTGGGGTAATAGCAGCACCATCTTCATCACGTGTACCTGCCCAAATAAGGCAGTACTCATGGTTCTGCATTATAATCCTGCAGCAGTTTTCGAGTAATTCGTTTGCTCCGGTAATTTCTCCGGTTGCTGAAGCGGCAAGGTGGTTAATCGAAAGAAGGATCTCATTTCTTCTGGAAGAATTCATTTTTTGAGCCCTTTTTTTAAGTAATAATTGGGGTTTTAAGTAAAGCCATAGGAATAAATGAAACACATGTGTCTTTTTACGGCACATATACGCCACACAATACAACGATAGTGTAGCACGGAATCCCACAAATCTGTGCTTTTAATATCATATGCACAGGTTATGCCGGATTAACAGGAGATGTTGGAGCTAGAGGGGGGATACAAAACAGAAGAGGAGTATAAAAAAAATCTCTTTCTGCAAAGATTGCAGAAAGAGATCAGAAAAGCTGTTCTTGTGTGAATTAGATTTAAATAACTATATTATACTTTATTAGGATCATAGTATTTAAATTTTTGTTCGTTAAGAATATTGTCCACAGAGCGCATATTGCCCTTCATATAGAAAATATTTGGCTTGGTATCGTCTGCAGGGCGCAGTACCCAAACCTGTTCCTCAAGCTGGTGAACAAGCTTGTAGACAATGTTGTCAGGGTCAGTGAGGTTTCCGAAAGTTCTGGCTCCCGTTGGGCAGGCAGAAGAACATCCGGTTTGGGTTTCTCCTTTTGAGAGTCGCTCGTCCCAGCAGAAGTCACATTTATCAACGGCGTGTCTTTCGGCACTAAAGTAACGTGCATCGTAGGGGCATGCAAGCATGCAGGTTTTACAACCGATACATTTTTTGCTTTCCATGCGAACGATACCGGTGACGGGATCTTTGTAGGTTGCTTTTGTAGGACACGCTCTGACACATGGGGCGTCGTTACAATGATTACAAAGGACAGGAATAAATTCAACCTGTTTATCCAGGGTTCCGGTGTATTTCTTGGTCAGAATGCGGGTTCTATACCCATAGTCTGGAACATGATTAGTCTTATTGCACGATTCGACACATTTTTCGCAGTCGATACAAAGAGATTGACGGATAACCATACTATAGTGTGGATTGTATGGGAATTTTTCGACGATATTTCCGCCACCTGAAGCGTGCGCTGTACCGACGATTGAGGTTAAAGAGAGAACCTTTCCACCAGCGTAGACACCTGCAACAGCAAGGCCAAGTTTTAAAAACTTTCGTCTTTCCTGAGGGCTAACAGAGGATGTGCCCTCATTTTTCAAGCTATCAAAATTTATTTTAGGGAAGTTCATGGGATAATTATCCTTTCAAATATTCATTCAGTTGGGTGACAGGAGGTTCTCTTTCTACAACAGTAATGACTGGTAGAAAGAGGAACCGCTATCATTTTCTTACCAGATACGGTGATGACGCTTCATAGCATCTTCTTCACTCTCGCCTTCTTCCATGAAATGGATGGCACCACAACCAGGACAAATATAGCCGCCCTCTGGCACAATTTCATGTTTTTCGAGCTGATGACCATTAAGCATTTTTTCACCAGCAAAATAGGCAAGGCCAATAAAACCTATACCAAAGAGTGACGCCATGATCTCATGGAATGAAGGAGTGTAGGTCAGCATGTCTTTGGCTTCTTCAACACCAAGTGAGTGGTATACGGATTCCATCTGGCCAGGAATTACGATATCATAGCGCATAAAGAAAATGCCAATCATCATAAGGCCAGTTGCCCAGAGGATCAGATTGAAATTGTTACCCCTTGAACGAATAAGCAGATAAAGTGGCAGAATCATTCCAAGGAAGATTTCAAAAACCCAGAAATTAATAGCATAATCTCCGGTAAGAAAGGACATGATTACAAGTTGTTTTCCTTCTGAAACCATGCCGGTAACGATTTTCCAGATGGTGAAGAAAATAATAACAGAGATAAGAAAAATAGTGACCTGAGTAACAGCCTTGATGGAACGTTCCATCCGCTGATTCATAATCTCAGGGTTAATTCTCCATCCAAGTGTTGTGAAAAAGAGAATGGCACAACCACCTGACATAGCAGCAGAAAAAATAAAGTAAATAGGAAGGTAAGGTCCATACCAGAATGGCCGTCCGTGAAGCATTCCAAAGACAGCTCCAAGGTTACTATGAGCTGCAATTCCGACAACGAGACCAAAAAATCCCATCAAACGGGAAAGGGTATGGTTCTGATCAAGCAGGAAGTAATACTCGATAACCATGAAGACCAGATACATTCCGTAGAGTGTACCCATCCACCACATATTGGAAACAAAGTTTGGCGAGATAACGTTCCAGATTGCCATCCGAAAAGGGTTTTCAATATCAAAGAAAATGATACAAAAACCACCAAACATAAACATGATGGACATAAAAACAGCACGTTTTGCGATGGGCATAAATGCTTCACCACCAAAAACATGACCAATGGATGACACAATACAAAGTCCGGTTGACGTTACAACACAGAATATATAAGCGGAGATAAGCAGTCCCCATGAAATTTCTCTGGTCACACCATATACATGATGATAACCGGTAATCATTCCATGAAGGCCAACAGCTGCACCAGCCAAAGCAAGAAGTGCAAACATCCCCATTGTCAATTTGTAAGCGGGGCTAGCTTTTTTCAAGGCTTCAACGCCGTGAAATCCCCATTTTTTTGAAATATTAACCATCCTTCCAGTCATTTTTTCTCCTCTAAATGTATATAACTATAAATAATAATTCTATGTATGCAGTTGTTGGGCTGCTTCTGATTACTTGATACCTTTCTGTTCAGGTATCAGTGACCACTTTTTCCATGGGCATCGCTGCTCTTAGCATCACCGTTCATGGTATCGAATCCTTTAACACCAATATGGCAGACAGTACATCTGGTCAGATACCCAAAGGCCTGAGAAGAATCATGGCATGTTCCGCAAAATTTATTATGAAGGTTTACAAGGTACTTTCGTTTTTCGGCAGGATCATCTGAGAAGATAAGGGCTTCACCTTCAACTGTTCCTCTTTTCATTGTGAAAACTTCTTTATGGCAGGATTCACAGGACAGTTCAGCTTTACCAACATGAATATTGTGGTCAAATACAACGGATTTTACTGGCTGAGTAAAGACAATTTTTTCAGTTGGAGGGAAATGACAGGATTCACATTGGGTTGAAGAATCAAATGCATCGTCTCCATTATGGCAGGATCCGCAATATTTACCGTCTTTAAAGGCAGCCATGGTAAAGTCTTTATTGGCATTCGCTGCTCCTTTTTTCATTGCAAATATTCCACTGTGGCAGCTGGCACATTCAAGCTCAAATTCTTCAACGTGTTGAGTGTGGCTAAACGCAGCCTTTGTTGGGATTTCCCATATGATTGGCTCTTCAGAAGCACCGTGGCAGGCCATACAGTTGGTGTCTGTGGCAAATGCTGTGTCACCATCATGACAGGATCCGCAGAATTCTCCTTCAGCCATGGCTTTCATAGTGAAACGTTTTGTCTTTACGGCAACTCCACGCTGCATTGAAAAAATGTCGTCGTGACAACTGGAACATTCAATTCCTGCGTCCATGGTGTGAACTTTATGTTCAAATGTTGCTTTGATCGGTGTGTTCCAAACAATTTCGGTCTTCGGGCCATAGGCTTTGACATCGTATTCGTCACTGGCAAGACCGTTCCCTGCAAGCAGAAGAGAGGCGGATAAGGTTATAAAGCTGGTTAGTAACAAGGGACTTTTTATCATCTTTGTGCTCCGGTAGATATGGCTCAACGTGAAATGAAGGGGGTAGTAAAACTTTTAACTACATTATTAAATAAAATAATACATGGGAATCATTGCTAATAATACCACATGGTATGCTCCTACTAAGTAGTGTTTGGGACATATTGGAGGGAATGCATACTGCTATAATTATTCACTGTCAAGGGTAAAGTAGATGTGAAAAAGATATCAATGAAATCCTAAAATAGTGCACAGAATTAAAAAAAATTAAAACCAAAATCTAAAAAGAGTTGCGATATTGATACTATAAGGAAATTGAAAAAGAGCATATGTTAGGATATGTTATTCCAAACATTGCACAAATACACAAAACTAAATTTCAAATTTCTTTGTTCAATAGAGCTATTCTTTCAGCATTATCGATAATGTTTTGCAGTATTTTAATTTCTTCATTTCCAATTTCGGCTTCTCTATAGGTGTCTTTTAAAAGTTGGGCATAATTAATGATACCATTTGATAAGTTATTGCTTTCATTTATGATAATTCCAATTTCATCGCTTAGTGTCTGGTTGTCGTGTTGAAATGTCGGATTTTGGGACATCTGCTCTATTAAAGAGTTAACAGAATTCACAAAAACAGATATTTCCGTACAGGTTTTTTGGGGGTATTGGAACCCTCTGTCTATTATATCAGTCTCCTTACTTTGGGTCCCAAGATCTAGGAGAGGGACGAGTGCTTTCTTATAGAGAAGGATAAGGGAGAAGCTGATCAGACAGATAATTATGCCGAGTGCTCCAATCATTACGGTCTGGAATCCCACAACTTTCGCTCGCATTTGACTTCCAATAATTCTATCAAATTGGAGGAGGTAATCTGTGAGTGTCCTCATTTTATCCTGCAGGATCAGGCTTTGTTGAATTTTGTCTGTGCTGTTAAGAATTTCTTTTGCAGCAATTGCAATTCCAGAGACATCAACCTGTCGAGCCATTCCAAGTCGGAATTCACTAGGGATCAGATGGTTTTCCTGTAGTCTTGCAATAGAGGAGTTGAGATTTTTGAGTTGGTTGGCCGTTGTTGCAATTCCTTTCCAGTCCTGCTTAATAAGAGATGTGGTTATTTGTTCCCGGATTGTCAGAAGTTGGAATACCATTTTCTCACTTTGATCGATAATGGAATTATATCGTGCTGAAAGCTGGTATTGCCTGAAGCTCAGGGTTATTACCAACCCAAGGAGGATTGCTACACCAAGGAAAACAAGGTAGCTCATTTTTTTTAAGGACCGCATTACTTCATTCCTAATCTTTTTTTTGTTTAGAGTGGGTACATCTATCGGCAGCAGGACAGGTTTCACACTGGTGAGTCTCTTTTATTCCGGCAGCAATTTTTTCTTTAAACTGACAGGACATAATAATATCAAATTCCTCATCATCAAGAGTCTCCACATCCAGAAGGATGGCCGCGAGTTGTTTGAGGATGTAATACTGCTGTTTGAGTATAACAACCGCCTCCTCATGGCAGGAGTCAAGGAGGTTTTTTATTTCATTATCAACGGATTCCGAGGTCTTATCACTCATTTCCAGACGATGGGAAGCGCCGCCAAGAAAACCGCCACTATCTATAACCATTGCCTGGGGACCGATCACGTCGCTCATTCCCCATTTGCAAATCATATTAGTGGCAATTTCAGTCGCCTGGACAATGTCGCCCTGAGCACCGGTTGTACGCTGGCCAAAGGCAATCTCCTCAGCTGCTCTACCGCCCATTAAAATAACAATTCTACTTCTGAGGTAGTTAAAGTTATAACTGCTACGATCGTTTACTGACAATTGTTGTGTCTGACCAAGTGCCTGTCCTCGAGGGATGATGGTTATTTTATGGATGGGATCGGCATCTGGTAGTGTTTTGGCAACAATTGCATGGCCGGCTTCGTGAAAGGCAAGAATTTTGCGATCCTCATCTGACATTATCCTTCCCTTACGTTCCACACCCATAAGGATACGGTCTCTGGCCTGTTCGAAATGTTGAGGGCCAACGGATGTTTTCTTTTCTCGTGCAGCCATTAATGCTGCCTCGTTGACGAGATTTGCAAGTTCGGCACCCGTAAATCCGGGAACCATATGAGCAATTTTACCAAGATCAATTTCAGAGGCAAGGGCGACCTTTGCACTGTGTACTTCAAGGATTCGTTTTCGACCTTTGATGTCAGGGGGGAGGATATTAACCTGTCGGTCAAAGCGTCCTGGGCGTCTGAGGGCAGGGTCGAGAATGTCTGGTCTGTTTGTTGCTGCAAGGACTATAATGGTATCAGTCGTGCTAAAGCCATCCATCTCAACAAGCAATGCATTGAGTGTCTGGCTTCTCTCATCCTGTCCGCTGGCAGTGGCACCTCCTGCACGGCTGCCGCCAACTGCGTCTATTTCATCTATAAAAATTATACACGGAGCGTTAGCTTTAGCTTCTTTAAAAATATCCCTTACTCTGGAAGCACCAACTCCAACAAACATTTCAACAAAATCAGATCCGCTAAAACTGTAAAATGGAACTTTGGCTTCTCCTGCAATGGCCCTGGAAAGAAGAGTTTTTCCGGTTCCAGGGGGGCCTTGAAGCAACACTCCTTTGGGACTTACAGCACCAATTTGACTGTACTGCCCTGGGTCTTTCAGAAAGTTGACAACTTCCTCGAGTTCTTCAAGTGCTTCAGGGATTCCTGCGACATCATCAAAGGTGACAGGTTTTTGCCTATCGTCAGGTAGAATTAATTTATCCGATGCAAATTTGCTTTCTTCCTCCTCAAGTTTTTTCTTTCTGCTTAAGGAAATAATAACGGTAAGAAGCAGTAGGATGATGTAGACTAGTGCAATTGCTTGAAAAGTTTGTTCTGAGCGATCTTTTTTGAAGATAATTTGAATATTTCTATCTTGTAATTCTGAAATGAGTTTTTCCGGATTGGGCACTGTAGTTTCATAGCTGTCCCCACTCTTGTGGGTCGCGATAAGTTTGTTTCCAGTGAATGTTGTGGATTGAAGGTCGTGATTTACAAGACAATATCGAAACTCACTGTAGGTTACTGTGCGTAACTGGTGTTCCAGTTTCCATAAGCCGTAACCCCCACCGAGTATTACAGTAAAAAGAAAGAAAATGAATAGATTGCGGATTAGTATTGCCATTATATTCCTTGACTAAAATGTAAGGTGCAATCTTTTTTTTCTTCTGAAAGGGGGCTATTACAGATTGCTGTTGGCTAAACTATATAAGCATCTGTATGTATAAGTCAAAAAAAGCCAAGGAGATATGATCTCCCTGGCTTAAAAAACAGTAAAACAACAAAGATATTACAATATTTTTGAGTAACCTTTACATAGTGCGAGATGCTGCTCCAAAAAAACTTTGTACTAGAGCAACAGGACCGCCACTATTGAAGATCCCTGAGACCATACAAGCGACAGCCCATAAACCTATAAAACCGGCAGTAATACTCACGGCTGTAACAGCAACTTTTGAGATCTCAAAAGTTGAATCCGTTTGTGTTTCTGCCTGACTTTTATGTATTGCCCGATCGGTTTTCATCGTTTTTCCAAGTGGTAAAAGGTAAGGCTATGTTTTTATTAAGCACCAGTAATAGCATGGTAGAGATTCTTAATCATTTCAACTGGAGCGCCATTTTCAAGGATAGCGCTGGAGAGACAAACGAGCCCCCAGATACCAACAGCTGCTGCGAATGCTGCCGTTGAATACATACCAACCTTGTAAAGTTCACTGTCAGTATGCTCGATTTCATGAACAGTGGTCTTTGCCTTATTGATTTCTTTAGTAATTGCTTTTTCTTCCATGAGCTTAATTCCTTGTATAGTATCAGAAGTTCTGATTTGAAGTGGGCTAACCTGTGATTGTCGTAATGAAGTTCTGAATCAGACCAAGAGGTCCGCCGCTGCTGATGGTACCGGCAAATAAACTAACAGTTGCCCAGCATCCAATAGCTCCAGCTGTTATGGTAATAAAGGCAACACTGACTTTGGAGATTTCAGTGATGGCGTTTACTTTTGCTTGAGTTGTGGCGGTTTCGATGGACTGAGAAGGTTTCATTTTGAGCTCCTGAGGCTATAGTTGTTAATTAACTAATGCTTATCCAATAAAGGCAGAAACGAAGTTGGAAGCAAGACCAGCAGGTCCTCCACTGCTTATCATCCCTGAAGCAAGACATATTACAGCCCAGCATCCCAAAAGTGCCGAAGAGACAGTTACAACATGAACACCAACTTTGTTGAGTTCGAGGCTTACATTTTCCTGAGCAACGCTTTTTGCTTTTGTATTTGTTGTTGTGTTATTCATGTGTTTCTCCGGCTGTAGTGTGTGATAGGTTTGTTTCATCTTGTGTATTTGTTCATGCACGAGGCGTGCCAGAGTTAAGGTTTTCTTGGCTGGTAAGTTGGGGTTCGGCGGGAGAGTGCCACCTGGTAGCAATTGGCACAGGAAAGTACTGGTGCAAAGGTGTTCTTTTACCGGTCGTGAGGAAAAGGGAATGTGTTGCGAGTGTGATGCGTTTTCTGGTGAAGTGTTGCGGTAGTGTCGCTATGTCTGTTTGTTGCTACATAATCGCAACGGTTGTGTCTGGGGCGGAGGTTACGACGATGTCTTTGCAATATCACTGGCTATGCCAATGCGTTGCATCTTTCGATAAAGAGTGGAACGGTCTATGTTTAGCATACGTGCTGCCTTGGATTTGTTTCCCCTGGCCCTCTTTAGAATATCAATAATTTCGTCACGCTCACTAATATAAGGGGGAAGGATTGCAGTAGTGGTACTTCCCTGGTCAGGGTGTGGTTGTGTATGGTGTTGCTTTGATACTAAGGGTTTCTGTATTTCTTCAGGAAAGTGTTTCAGGGAAATTGTCGACCCATCACATAAAATACATGCCCTTTCTATAATATGTCTGAGTTCTCTTACATTACCGGGCCATGAATATTTCGCGAGGGCATCCATTGCCTGGTCAGAGATCCCATGAATATTGCGCTTTAGCTTTTTTCTAAAGAGTGACAGGAAGTGATGAACCAGGATCGGTATACCACCTTTTCGATCACGGAGTGGGGGGAGTATTATTTCAACTACTTTTAAGCGATAGTATAAATCTTCACGAAAACTACCATCTTTGACTTTTTCTGTGAAATTGACGTTTGTGGCAGCAATAATTCGAACGTTTACCTGGACAGGGTTGTCTTGCCCAACAGGCGTGAATGTTTTTTCTTGAAGAAATCTCAGTAATCGTAATTGCATTCGAGGTGAAATATCGCCAATCTCATCAAGAAACAATGTTCCATTATGGGCCTGCAGTAGTCTTCCTTCGCGATTTCTTTCAGCACCGGTAAATGCTCCTTTTATATGACCAAAGAGTTCACTCTCCAATAATTCTTCGGGCATTGCAGCGCAGTCAACTTTAACTAATGGCATTTCACGCCTGGTACTCTCTGCATGCAGAGCCTCTGCAGCAAGTTCTTTTCCAGTTCCAGATTCTCCAGTAACAAGGACGGCAGTGTCAACCTTTCCAACATTTTCTATTAAATTGTAGACTTCCTGCATCGCTTGGCTGGAACCAACATAGCCGTGAAATTTGTTTCTGGAATTTGTTCCCGTCTCAGGTTCTGGCATGGTGATATCTCGAGCAACAATGACCACACCATTAAATTCATCCTGGCCATCTTCAAGAGGGGCTGCATTTAAACTAATAATTCGGATATTTCCATCTATTTTTCTACATTCAACCTGATGTTCTCGTACTTCATTTCTACTGCCAAGGACCTGTTTTGCATCCTGAAGGCATGCCTTTCCCATTTCGTTTTGATAGGTATCAAGTTTTTTATTATAACTACCATTGGAATCTTCACTTGACTGACTGACAAGCAGCCACCGCTTTGCAGTTTCATTCAGCTGTACAATATTCATCCTATTGTCGATGGTAATTATTGCATCTCGTACAGAACCAAAGATTGCTTCAAGGTAACGCTTAAATTTTTCGTTTTCCTGGAGTAGATTTTTCTTTTCGTTTTCAAGCTTCCAATGTTTCAATGCCTGACGGACAAATTTTAAGAGTGTTTCTTTATTTACTGGTTTGGAAATATAATCAAAGGCACCGTATCGTACTGCTTCGGCGGCGGAATCAAGATTTGGAAATCCCGTAACCATAACCACTGGGCACTCAATACCCGCTTCTCTAATTTTACAGAGGAGATCTGTCCCTCTTTCACCTTCAAGTACAATATCACTGATTATCAGATCAAAGGTGTTGGCATGAATTTCATCGAGTGCTTCTGCAAATGTTGCGGCAGTGGTGATAGGGCCATATCCCTCTCGGGCCAGAAACATTTCGAAGGTGAGACGAATGCTGGCTTCGTCGTCAACTATTAGAATCCTTGCATCTTTTTCCTGATATGTTTGATCGTCCATGTCAAATACCGGAGGTTGGAAGCTCAATAATCATTTTTGTGTATTGATGTAGTATCGAATCAACTTTTATAACACCACCATGATTTTTAATAATACCATAACTAATGCTGAGACCTAGCCCGGTACCTTTCCCAGACGGTTTTGTCGTGAAAAAAGGATCAAAAAGGCGGTTGAGAAAACCCTGGGGAATACCGGTTCCGCAATCTTTGATTGAAATTTGGGTTACCGTATCTCCTTCTTTCTTTATAAAAGGGTAACAACTTATTTCTAAAATTTTCTCGGGTGAGGAATTAGGGTAACGGTCATTGAGTGCAAAACGAGCGTTACTGAGCAGATTCAGAATTACTTGTTGTAATTGGGTGAAATTTCCTTTGATAAGGCAAGATTTTGAAGAAAACTGTGTTTCGATTTTAATACCATCTTTCTTGAGTTGATGAGCCACTAGAGACAGGCTGTCTTTAATAACCTGTATCATGTCAACTGGTTCGTTATTGTTTTCGCTTTCCCGGGCGAAGGATAGAAGGTTTTTAATTATCAGGGCAATACGTTCCCCTTCGTTGACAATTCTGTCCAGTAACTCTGCCTGAAGAGAGTTTTTTTCACTGTCATCGAGTAACAATTGGGCAAAATTAATAATACCTGTAATTGGGTTGTTAACCTCGTGGGCAACTCCGGCAGCAAGTTCACCAATAGCTGCCATTTGAGCGGTACGAAGAGAATCGGCCTTTCTCATCTCATCACTTGTTAGTTCTCTGGCAACGAGAAGGATTTTTCTAACGATATCGTCTGGGTCTTTTATCGGTGAAATGGTAAGTAAATATTCACCTTTAAGACCAGGGAGAGTCGTTTCTTCTACGCTTGGAGAGCAGGTTAAAAGAAATTTCTCCAGAGGACATTTCAGATGCGGGAGGCTTCCTCCATGTATAATTTCACAGATTCCTTTTCCTATGATTTCTGATTGTTTTTTATCGGCAGCGCTAAGGGCTGCATTATTCGCGTCAAGTATTCTCCCGGTAGGGGAGACAATAAAAACAGGATCTTGAATAGCCTGAAAAAGTTCATTTCCACCACTGGATGTATGAGGATCAGAGGGCGTGTCAAGCGTATCTATACTCCTCTGTGGATTAGTAACATTATTGTTGTCAGGCATAGCAATCAGTTATAGTGGAGGGAAGAAATCTAAAAATTGAAAGCTGTAATAGGGGAATTAGTAAATAAAAATAAGACAGGAAAAAAGGCTACTCATAGAATGAGCAGCCTTTTTTTCAGTTGAGAACGTGAATCAGTGATGGTCCTTCTGGTCGAAAACTTTACCAAAAATTCTTTCGCCCATCAAGAATCCAAAAGCGACAACACCTACGCTACCTGCAACCACAGCCATTTCGCCAAAGGAAGGAATGTAGTCAAAATAGGTGGGGACATTGTCCCAGCCAAGAGTACCTGGAACAAGAAGTCCGGCAGCAACAAGGTCATACCGAGCTATAAATTGTCCTATAAGAATAAGAAATCCTGCCATGGACATCATACCAATATTCTGAAGACGGGAAAGTATAATAAGCATAAGAGGAATAAGAAGCCCAATAGATACTTCAAAAACCCAGAAGTTAATAGAAAGAGGACCTGTAATCAATGCATCAGCAGCAATGCGGCCAAGCTCAGCGCCACCAACAAAATACATAATAAGGCGCCAGAATGTTGCAACAGAGTAGAGGACAAGGACAAGTGCCATAGCTTTTCCAGCGCTCTTCACACCGTCTTTGACGGCTTCACTCATTTCCTGTCCACGGATCTTGTAGGCAAGGTGGTTGAAAAAAACAGTGGCAGCAGCTCCTGAAAGGAAAGCAGCGGTGAGAAAATAGATAGGAAGCTGTCCACCGTACCAATATGGTCTGGCAGGAAGGGTCGCAAATACTCCACCAAGACAACTGTTGGCAAGAACTTCTGCAACGGCTCCAACGGTACCAAGAATTACTGCAATACGAGCAAGGCCTGTAACGATTCCAAAAAATTCTATGATCATACAACCAACAGCCATACCGTAAAGAGTACCCATCCACCAGATATTAGAAGTTGGGTTAGGGGAAAGAATATTATAAATAATCATTCTGTGAGGGCTGGCAATTTCAACACCAATGGTGGCAAAAGCACCAAGGATACAGATGATTGACATCCATACCATGCGGTTACTCACTATGGCCATGCGGGTTCCACCGAAAAGGTGGGAGATAGCTGCATAGATACAAAGGCCAGTGGAGGTGATTGCCCAGAAAGCATAGGTTGATATTAACAGTCCCCATGGAACATCACGGGTATAGTTGTAAACGTTTTCATGACCCAGGATAAAGGAAGAAACACCTATACCGAGGCCAAGTACGATAACGATCAGGAAAAAAATCGTTGCCCGGTTTATTCCGGGAGTTGCCAGACTGGTATCCTGTGTCTGGGCAAATATATCTGTTATTGAATTGTTCGCCATTTTAATCTCCTGCACTCATATTGAATCAGGCTACTGCCTGAGTATTTCAAATATTGTTTTAATGTTTGTCACTTAAAGAAGGAATCTATAATTCTCTGCCTCAATTAATGACCACCGTTAGAATCGCCTTGGTCAGTAGCATGCGGATCAACGCCCATCAGCCGGTCGTATCCCTTTGCCCCAATGTGACAGGAGTTGCAGAGAGTATTTGATGCAAAAGCAGTATCTCCATCGTGGCATTTACCACAGTATTGACCATCGTAAAGTGCCTTCATTGTGAAGTTTGGAGAGTTTTCTGCTGCACCTGATTTCATGGAAAAGGCGTCGCTGTGGCAGGCGTCGCATTCCAGACCATATTCGTCGGTGTGAACGTTGTGGTAAAAAACAACTGCTTTAACAGGTTTAGTCCAAACAATTGGATCTTCTGGAACAATATGACAAGCGCTACAATTGGTGTCCGAGGCAAAAGCTGTATCGCCATCGTGACAAGCACCACAAAATTGCCCATCGGCAAGAGAGGCCATCGTCAGTTTACCGGTTCTTGGTGCAACCCCACGTTGCATAGCAAAAATTTCGCCATGGCATGAACTGCATTCAAGTCCAACTTCATCGGTATGTGTGCGATGATCAAAAACAACCTTAGTTGGTGTGTTCCAGACAATTGGACTCTTAGGGCCAAAAGCTTTTACATCGTAATCGTCTGTAGCTGATGCGTTACCGGCAAGTAAAAGAGTACTGGCAAGTAAAGTTGCGCCAACTGTGGTAAATTTTTTTGTATTCATTTTTTAGAAATCTCCTGGAATCTAAGTGGTATACGCTATATGTGTCGAGTCTTTCAGCTGCAAATCCAAATATGATAAAGAAATGCAAATACCGCGGTTTGCCTATGCGTTAACGTAAAAAACATTAGGTAAGGCGCCGCATTCGGGGCGTATAACCCAGATTTTTTTGTCTGGTTCATGCAGTACTTGATAGATCTCACTGCTGGTGTCTTTGATATCACCAAAAACTCTTACATCTGCGGGGCATGCCTCAGCACAGGCTGTTTTGGTATGGCCTTCTGCAAGTCTGGTATCGAGACAGAAGTTACATTTATCGATGGCGTATTTATCGTGGCTGAAATATCTGGCATTATATGGACACGCAGCCATGCATGTTTTACAACCGATACATTTTTTGTAATCCATTACAACAATACCGGTTTCTGGATCTTTAAACGTTGCCTTGGTTGGGCAAACACGGACACAGGGGGGACGATTACAATGGTTACAGAGAATTGGTCTGAATTCACGTTTTTCAACGCCGTCTACCGTGGTGAGACGTTCCTGGATGTCAGTTCGCCATGCGCCATGACCCTTCGGGACGTGGTTGGTTTCGCGACATGCATCGAGGCATTTTTCGCAGTCAATACAGTTGTTTTGCCGCATAACCATTCCGTAATGTTTTGGGTAGGGATATTGCCCTTCCACGGGTATTACAGAATCACTATTTCCACCTTTGGCCGGTGAGACCGAAGTAAGAGAAAGTACGGTACCGCCTAAAAAAACACCGGTGACCGCAAGTCCCATTTTGAGGAAATTACGACGTTCATCCGAGGGCAATGTTTCAACACCCTCATTTGTTTCCTTTTCCAATTTCTTAATGTCCATTCTACTCCTCCAAGTACTTGAAACACATCAAAGTGATCAAATGAGCCGGTAGTTTAGCAGTGTGAAAACCGGTAATTATAAATGAGGCCTCATTCAGCGACTGAAAGCGGCCAAAAAATAGATTATATTAGTAACTGCTCGTATTTATGATTAAAACAAAAAAGTTCAATTGTGTGGCGCAACATTTATGCAACACATATTGTCGCTTAAAATACAGGCTTTCTCAGGGGTGTCAAGGTTTATTTGATATGAAGTTCAAGCATGAAATGTCCTGACTTCAATTTTTATCAGGACTCTGTTTTCCCTGGTAATTAAAAGCTGTTTGGTAAAACCATTATTTGTTAGGACAGTTGAAGAGAATGAAATCAATGTGATCAGGATATAATTATTGCCTGTCTGTAAATGACCCTTTTTCTTTAACTCTTCGGCCTTGGGGGTTTTATCCTCAAAATATCAGCGATATGCTATCATGAAATTTTGTTCACACCTCGATTTAGATAAATATGTCTAATTTAGGGACAGCCACTAACTAATAAGGAACAAATTCGAATTGTGTAAACAGAAAGCAGATTCTTGGTCTTTTTAAAAAAATCGAGTATGTATTCAGTAGAATTTTTTTTATTACATTATTAACAGAATCTATTAGGAGTTTTCATGTTAGGTCTAAAACCCTCAGTTTATCTAAGCCTCTTTTTGTTTGTGAATGTATCAGGTCCGTCTTTTGCTGCAGAACTTTCTTCATCAACGACTGTCCAGGCAAATAAAAAACTCCTAATTGAAACCAAGAATTGTCCTCAGTGTGATCTAAGTGGTGCTGTGCTCAACCGTTTAGATCTTACCAAAGCTAACCTTGAAGGAGCCAATCTTTCACGGGCTAAAATGTCGCTTACGAACCTTTCCGGTGCCAATCTTCGAAATGCGGATCTCCGTGAGACGATATTCAATGGTGCTGATTTGTCGAATATTGATCTTCGAGGAGCTGATTTAACAGGAACATCCATGGTCGGTGCATATATGCGCGGTGCTCAAATGGATGGGGAAATGCTTGTTACAACACCCTACAGCGATGAAGGGATAAGCGATGTGAAGGAAACAGTTTACGTTGAAGATACGGTAAAACCTAAAGCTCCTCAGGAAAGCGAAGAGATGACCATTTCCAACAGGAGAGATTTTGAGGAGACCCCGCCACCGGTTCCTGTTGAAACAACGGCAGTCGCTCCAGCAGAACCTGTTGAAGTAGATGTTGTTGAAGAGAATGTAACTTTGGCGTATACCGACGAATCATTACCAAAGCAGAGCGATCCTGCGCCAGATGCAAAAGCTGCTCCTGCCATTCAGGCTGTTCAAATAGAAGAAGAAGTTATAGAGGAACAGATTGTTGAAGAGGTTCCACCACCTTCTGAAGTGATCGATGAACCAAAAGAAATGACAAGTAATAGTGAAGAGGTGCTTGTTTCAGAAGTTCTGGTGAAAGAGGAAATTGTTTCAACTGAAGCTATCGATCAAGAGAGTGAAACACTTCTATCACCCGTTGAGGATACTGTGACTGAAGAGGTAACCGCTGAAGATGTAGTTGCCGCAGAGGCACTTCAGGATAAAAAACCGCAATCCGTTGAAACAGCATCTGAAGCGAAAGTAGAAGATGTAGCAGTTGTTGCTGAAGAATCGTTGCCTCAGGATGATACCGGAATTATAGAAAGTATGATGAATGTCTTTTCATCAGAGGAACCTGCTACTGAAGTGTTAAAAAATATTGCATTACTCCTTGATACTAATGGTTGTTATGGCTGTAATTTAGCAGGAGCTGATTTGAGTGGTAAAAATCTTGATACAGCAGATCTTGAAGGTGCTGATTTAAGCGATGCCAATCTCCAGGGAGTCGATTTTGAGGGAGCCAATTTGAAAGGCAGTAATCTGAGCGGAGCTAATTTGAGTGGAGCCGATTTGTCGGAGGCTGATTTATATATGGCAAACTTGAGTAATGCCGATTTAACAGATGCTAACCTTGAGGATACTTTGCTTGACGATACTAATCTGACCAATGTAAAGGGGTATTCACGACAGGCTGGGATGATGCTGATGGAGAAACAGTAGCAACCAGAGAATATCTTAATGAATACAGGTTGCTCTTAGAGTAATGGGGTTAACTGATTTCCTGGAGAATATCGAGAGCGTCAGAAACCTTGTCCTCCGATGCTAATGATTCGTTTGACAAGATTGTCTCAACTGAATCAACTTTGATCTGCAGGGTACTGGTCATTACCTCAAGGTTTTGAATAGTTTCAGCAGCTGTACTTTCTGTAACATCCATCGCTTGTCGCAGGTCTTCTGCACTACGAAGAAGACTACGCATGGTGGCAATTTTTTCAAGCCTCAGGAAAAGCTCTGTGAAGTTAATAGGTTTCTCGAGATAATCAGAAGCGCCTTTTTTCATGGCTTCAACGGCTGTATCTACGGAAGAATGTGCTGTGATGAGAATCACTTCGATGTTTCTTTCGAGACCTTTAGCAAATTCAAGAACTTCTATTCCACCAATGTCTCCAGGCATCATTAAATCAGTCAGTACAACATCAACATGATTCCCTGATAGAAGGTCGTTTCCGACATACCCATCTTCTGCAAGGAGAACCTCGTAATTTTCCTTAAGCAGGCGCTGTTCCAGAAGTCTTCTGATTACAGGGTCATCGTCTACAACAAGTATAGTTAGATTATTCATTAAAGTACCTCAAGTTTTTTTCTGGTAAAAAATAGCTTTTAAATGTCTTTTCGGCACAAAACGGGGGCATATACCAGTAAGCGATTCAGTTGATCCAATTATCAGAAATCCATCGTCAGTCAGGCTGTCTGCTAATTTATTGAAAAGTTTTTTTCGATCAGCGAGGGTAAAATAGATAGCGACATTACGACAAAGAATGATGTCAAACTTCCCAAGTCCGGTAAAGGGTAGCATCAGGTTTAATTTGCGAAAATTAACCATGGCCCGTAATTCATCTTTTACTTTCCAGCTGTCTCCAAAAAGGGTGAAATGCTTTTGAAGTGTAGGGCGGGGGAGACCACGTTCAATTTCAAACTTATTATATTTCCCATAACTAGCCTGTTTAACAACATTGTCCGAAATATCCGTCCCTAGGAGTTTGAAATTGAAATTATCCATTTGGGTGCCAATTAAATCTTTAATAGTCATAGCTACTGAATAAAGCTCTTGACCCGTAGAAGAGGCGGCACTCCAGATTTTAATATTAGTTTTTAAGCGCGGAGAACTAGGAGTACGCAAATCAATAATTTCAGGTAGGATTTTATGCTTTAACAGTTCAAAGGGTCCGTTGTCTCGAAAGAAAAGGGTTTCATTTGTAGATATAGCATCTATAATCTGACGTTCAATTATTTTTCCAGGATCACGTCTGGCCTTGTCATAGAGTGCCAGATAAGAGGAACAGCCAAGTTCCTCCGCAATGGATGAGAGTCTGGTTTCGAAAAGATACGACTTGCTCTGATCCAGATATATACCTGAAATATCATGGATATATTGAGCTATGGATTTAAGCTCTGCAGGCGTGATCTTTAGCATTTTATATTTTGGGGAACCTGTTTAATTAAAATTATTTCTTAGCGAACGCTTTTTATAATTTCATCTGCAATTTTATTCAAGGGTGCAATTACATCTGCAATTCCTGATTCGATAGGTTTTTTGGGCATACCAAAAACAACGCAGGTTTCTTCGTTTTGTGCAATAATGGTTGCACCTTTTTTGTTTAATATCTGCAGCCCTTTAGTTCCATCTGAACCCATACCTGTCATAATCACAGCTGTTGTTCTTCCCACATAATAATCACCAACTGATCTGAAAAGATAATCGGCGGATGGTTTGCAAGAGTTTTCCGGAGGATCATTGGTTATCTTGATCTTCCTGTTTGATCCGTCTGCACTTGCAATAAGTTTCATTTGCTTACCACCCGGAGCAATGTAAACAGTATTATTTTTAAGATCCTCACGGTCTTCAGCTTCTTTTACCTCAAGGGCACATTTGGCATTGAGACTGGTTGCAAGGGATTTGGTGAAAACGGGGGGCATATGTTGAACAACAACAATAGGGACCCCAAGATCTCCAGGGAGCATCGGGAGCATTTGAGTTAATGCGTTAGGTCCTCCAGTTGAAATCCCAATAGTTACAATTTCTGATTTACTTTTCCTTTTTGAAGGGCTGGAAATATGTCCAGTTGTCGGAACTTTTGATGTTGTTAAAGGGGTACGTTTTGAAAAAAGAGGCTTAAGTGGTTTTCGGACAACAGGACGGGTTGATTGTGAAAACTTTCCCTTATTGCGCAACAACGAGGACGCTGTTCGTGATCGTTTGAATTCTCGAATAATCGGTGACAACGCATTTTTTAAATGTTTTTTGCTGTCAGCAGGACTTTTTGCTGTTGGCTTCAATATAAAATCGAAAGCACCAAGTTCAAGAGCCTTCATGGTCATCTCTCCACCATCCGAGGTAAGGGTAGAGACCATAATTGCGCCAATCTTTGGGAAGTCGGACTGGAGTTCGGTAAGGACTTCAATGCCGTTCATTACGGGCATTTCAATGTCCAGAGTAAGCAAATCAGGTTTTAAGGTCGCAATTTTGGACATGGCGATCTTGCCATTATGAGCAACACCTACAACCTCAACACCTGGTATTTCTGAAAGAATATCAGATACAGCCTTTCGGTAAACGATAGTATCATCAACAACAAGAACACGGAGCTTCTTACCAATCAGCATTATTTTCTCTCTTCGATTCGCAACACTTTTTCAACATCAAGAATGCCAATTAATTTGGTATCTGTTTTATATACGCCAGTAAAAAAATCACCCTGGATACCGCCCATATTCGATGGTGGTGGCTCAAACATATCCGTATCAGCCTGTACGACATCGCTGATTTTTTTAACCAGCAGGCCAATATGTTCACCTCTGGAGTTAACGATTATGTTGCGAGGGTCCTCGGTAAGATTGGTTACACCAAGTCCAAGTTTTTTACTGAGGTCAATACTTGTAATAATTTGACCGCGCAGATTAAGAATACCCAGTACATAATCGGGAGCCTGTGGAACTGAGG
Source organism: uncultured Desulfocapsa sp. (assembly GCA_964621915.1). Lineage (GTDB taxonomy): Bacteria > Desulfobacterota > Desulfobulbia > Desulfobulbales > Desulfocapsaceae > Desulfocapsa. Next base: position 47,704 of record CAZUPS010000015.1, read on the forward strand.
TCATATCTATGAGTTTATTAATCTCCTGAATCTTAAGGATATCCATCCCACAGAGAGCATCACCGACAAGAAAAGTTGCCAGTTCTACGAGGTTCTTATTAACAGCTTCAGTTGCGTTAGCCATTTAGTATATCTCCTGATAAAAAAAAATCTGAGCGAATTAAAGTTTAATTAGGCAAATGGGATTCTGAACACTCCAAATTCTCAATGGAGTTGTTTTATATAATGATGAACAGATGCCATAAGTTTTTCTTTATCAAGCTTTATGTGATATTCATCAACTCCAACTGCCTTCCCTTTAGCGACATCCTCTTCACCTGCTAGGGTGGTGAGGGCAATGATCGGAATGTTTGGAAAGCGGCCATCTTTTCTGATTGTTTCTGTAAGTTCAAAGCCATTCATATTGGGCATTTCAATATCTGTTACAACTATGCTGATATCGGCGGCGTGCTCCTGTAACAATTCCCAGGCAATTGCCCCATCTTCTCCTTCTATAACCTCGTAACCTGATTCGGTCATATAGCTTTTGACCTGATTCCTGAAAAAATTAGAATCCTCTGCAATAAGGATGGTTGGTACAGCCCCTTCCTCTACTGCTTCATAAACTTCATGTTCCTCAAACCATTCCGGAAAGAGTGCGCCAACAATTTCAAAGATATCGATGAGCATTGTAGTCTGTCCTTCGATAATCGTTGATCCCATAACACCGGGTTGTTTTAGGGTGACATCATCTATGGAGACAGATATTTCTATAGCATCTATGGGGCCGATTGCAAGGAGGCCTACAAGCTGGTTGGAAATATTAAATACAATAACAAGCAAGTCGTCGGTATCGGCAATGGGTTGAACCATGGCTACATCGTCCACAGAGATGAGAGACAGACTTCCTCCCCTATACTGCATAACACGTTTTCCACCGAGTTCTTCAATGTCTGAACGTTTGATTTTTTCAATTCTCTCTACCTGGTTAAGAGGTACAGCGAACTGTTCAAGTTCTGAACATCTAAAGGTGAGAAGGGCCTGCTTATCCTTTTGTAGTTTAACAAGATCTATGGCTGCTTTGGCTACTTCACTTGCCCTGTCGGAGCCATCCATCGAGGTAAGATCTGCCATAATGGCAAGATTTGCAACGTCAAGAATAAGTGCTATACGGCCATCACCCATGATTGTGGCGCCTGCATATCCTTTGCAGGTCTGGAGATGCTTTCCAAGAGGCTTGATAACAATTTCTTCGGAGTCTTGAAGCTTGTCAACAATAAGGCCATATTTCATTGAGCCATTAGAAACAACAACAATATTGAGTGCGCTCGATGCTGTATAGCGCCTATCAAGACGTGTGCGTTCTCCTTCTGCTTCTGAATTTTCTTTGGCACGAAGGGCTGCATCTTGATCCGGGTCAAGAGATGATTCCTTGCCTCTACGATCAGAAATCCGTTCTCTTCGATCGGATTTGAATGAATGTTCGTCCTTGTCAAAATATGTTCTGTTAATATCTAGAACATCTGAAAGCCGGATGAGTGGTAGAAGATTACCACGAAGTCGAACAACTTCTGCATTTCCGACTCGTTCAATACGATCTTTTACCTGGGTTGCAGGTATGCGAAGCAACTCCTCGAGGTTCACCTGGGGGATGGCATAGCGTTCACCACCAGTCATAATGATTTGGCAAGGAATAATAGCAAGAGTTAGTGGCAATTTAATAAATATTGTTGTTCCCTGGCCTACTTCAGAAACGATATCAACCTGACCACCAAGTTGATCAAGATTGGTTTTAACAACATCCATTCCAACGCCACGTCCGGAAACGTCAGTCACTTCCTTGGCAGTTGAAAACCCTGGAAGCAGGATAAGGTTTACTTTTTCCTTATCAGACATCAACTGTGCCTGTTCCGGGGTAATTAAGCCCTTATCAATTGCAACTTCCGCTAAAACCTCACCATCAAGCCCCTTGCCATCATCACTGATCTCAATAACTACCTGACCAGCAGCATGGTAAGCTTTGAGAATTACTAGTCCATTGGCGGTTTTCCCGACTTTGACGCGATCTTCAGGAAGTTCTACGCCGTGGTCAACTGAATTTCGGATAAGGTGAGTCAGTGGATCATTAATGGACTCGATAATCGTTTTATCAAGTTCAACGTCCTTACCAACAATAGTAAGGTCGATATTTTTTTTCAGCTTGCTTGAAAGGTCTCGGACCACTCGTGGAAACTTGCCAAAGACGTTACCAATGGGCTGCATACGTGTGAGCATGATGGCCTCTTGTAATTCAGAGGTTATCAGGTCAATACGTTGTCCGACACTCTCAGCACTTTGTGGATCACCCGATGAAATGGTTTGCAGGAGCTGGTTTCTGCTGAGAACAAGTTCTCCTGCAAGTGTCATAAGTGAATCAAGAAGACTGACATGAACTCTAATACTACTATCAACTATTACCTTGGAAGCAGACTTTTTAGGTGGCGCAGATTTCTTTACAGGTGCTGGCTTTGGTTTAACAACAGGCTGCGGTGGAGGTGCTGCAACGACTACTGGCTCAGGTTCAGGTTCTGGTTCCAGGTCTGGAACTGAAACCTGTTCTGCTATTTCCGGTTCAGGAATCGTTTCTTGTTCGTCTGGGATCTCTTCTGGCGTAGCTTCAGCCGTCTCAACTGGTTCATCAGTTGGGGTTTGTTCAAAGTCACCATCATAAATTGCATTGAGTGGTACAAGGTGTTCCTCAATGTCATATTCATTAGAATTACTGACATCCTCAATCATAGTATTGAGTTTGTCAGATGCCTGCAGGAGCACATTAATGATTGCAGGAGAGGGGACAAGTTTGCTGCTTCGAATCAGTCCAAGAACATTTTCCATAACATGGGAAAGATCTTGTATTATGGTCAGGCCCATAAAGCCTGCTCCACCCTTAATTGAGTGAGCAGCACGAAAAACCTTATTAACGAGGTCTTCGTCTATATCAGCACCATTTTCTTCGATAGCAAGAAGATCGTTTTCGATATCAGCGAGATGTTCTAGTGATTCTTCTATAAAACCTTGGAGTATCTCATCATCTTCAATTTGCATAGCCGGCTCCTACCAGAAAAAGTGGGGAAGCTGTTGGGGGATACAATTCCCCAACAGTTTTTGTAAAACATTCAGTACTTCATTGTAAATTTATTCTATACGTTGAGTCGAGCGAATGTACAGGGAATTTTAAAAAAAATAGTGAAAGAAAGTGTTTGGAGATTTGATAAAAATGAAATGACACTCTCATTCGCTGTCTTAAGAAGATTAGAGACTGAAGCAAATGAGAGTAGGAGCACTTTTAAAGTGTTAATAAGCAGTCTGGTTTTTACTCTCCATTAATTTGGAGCACAGTGATTTCGTAATTTAAAGGATGCCCTGCAAGGGGATGGTTGTAATCAATTATAATGCTGTCTTCCTTTAATTCAACGATAGTTGCAGGAACCTGATGTGTGACACCACCACTGTCGACGTTCATGGAAAGCACTAGGCCAACTTTTGGCTCTATACTTTGGGAGAAGCCTTTTTTAGTCACCTCTTGAAGGAGGTCACTGCGACGAATTCCAAATTCGCCCTCTTCGGGTTCGAGGTGCACTTTTCGCATTTCATCAACTTGCATTCCAATCAGTATTTTCTGAATTGGCTTGGGAACTCCTTCGGTTCCAAGTTGTAAAATAAGTGGATCTGATTTTTCAATGGTTTCAAAAACAGTTTCATTATCTAATGTTCCAATAAGTGAGACGGTAACGGTATCATTTTTCTGTACTTGTTTCATCTGGATATCTTTTGCTCCTCTATATCTGGATAGAATAAATTAATATTATGTTGTAACGATTAGTATGAACTTAAAAATGCTAATCTAAACGATCAAATTCTCTTTGGCAATGTTTTGTAGGGAATAGTATCGACGAGCGTAAGTTGTAGATTTTTAGCCGCGAATTTACCTGGAGGATCCTTTATTTGAGAAATATTTCTATATTCACTGGAAAGCTGTTTCTTGACAAATTCTCGATAGAGTCATACATTGCGCTGGTTTTATTTAGTTTAGAATATAGATTATGGGTCAGTATTGTTTTTTAGCTGTTGTTATTGGAGTAAGATGTGGAATTAGTATGTGAAAAATATAAAGAATACATGGATTCTGAGAATGCGGAATGCCGTCATCCTAATGATTATTGTCAGACAAGGACGTCATGTATGATCTGTTTTATTGAGAAAGAACGAAAACGCGAAGAGTCTCTTCTGGTAAAGAAGGGTAGCCAGGGAAAATTATTATGATAGAACTCGATTTTTCCAAAGATATTGATGGTTTAGTGCCAGCTATTGTGCAGGATGCGGAGAGTGGAGATGTGTTGATGCTTGCTTATATCAACCGGGAATCCTGGGGGAAAACTTTGGAAAGTGGTAAAGCGCACTTTTGGAGCAGATCAAGGAAAAAATTGTGGCTTAAGGGTGAGACCTCCGGTCATGTTCAGCTTATTCGTGAAATTTTAGTTGATTGCGATCAGGATACAGTTGTTTTTAAGGTTGAACAGTTGGGTGGCGCTGCCTGTCATAAAGGGTATTGCTCGTGCTTTTTTCGAAGAGTAACGGGTGGCGATCTGGTAACAATTGGAGAAAAGGTCTTTGACCCTTCAGTTGTTTATGGGAAAAAATAAGAATTTGTTTAGAACAGAGTCACTAGAAAGTGGAGAACATGATGAATAAGGTAAAACTTGGTCTGCCCAAAGGAAGCTTGGAGAAGGCCACAATTGAACTGTTTGAAAAAGCAGGGTGGTTGATTAAACCAAAATCAAGGAATTATTTTCCCGAAATTGATGATGACGAGTTGGAGTGTTCGATTTGTCGACCTCAGGAGATGTCCCGGTATGTTGAGTCAGGAATGCTTGATGCTGGAATAACCGGTAAGGACTGGACGCTTGAGAACCAATCTGATGCCATACTCGTAAGCGAACTGGTATATTCAAAGGTAAGTAGAAAACCTACGCGATGGATAGTTGCGGTGAAAGGAGATTCTGATATTACCTGTATTGAAGATCTTGAAGGAAAGAAAATTTCAACTGAACTTGTAAATGTTAGTAAGCGTTTTTTTAAAGAAAAAAATATTAATGTTGAAATCGAATTTTCATGGGGAGCAACTGAGGCAAAAGTTGTCTCCGGTCTTGTTGATGCGATTGTTGAAGTGACTGAGACTGAGTCTACCATAAGGGCTCATGGATTACGTATTATCCATGAACTAATGGAATCCAACACCCAGTTTATCGCCAATAAAGAAGCGTGGGATGATCCATGGAAAAGAAAGAAAATTCAAAATATTGCATTGATGCTTCAAGGGTCATTGAGGGCTGAAAGAATAGTTGGCCTGAAAATGAATGTTCCCGAAGAAAAGCTGAACGCCATTATTGAACTACTGCCAAGTCTTAATGCGCCAACCGTTGCAACCCTTTATAATACGGACTGGTTTTCAGTGGAAACAGTAGTTGCAACCGAAGCTGTTCGAGAACTTATACCAGTACTCACTAACGCCGGGGCCGAAGGAGTTATTGAGTACCACCTCAGTAAAGTCATATGAAATTTGTAGATATAAAATTTCTGCTAAGTGTTCACAGTTTAAAACAGCTTCCCGATGAAACCCTCCCGGAAATAGCTTTTGCCGGGAGATCAAACGTTGGTAAGTCTTCTCTTATAAACACTCTCGTTGGTCGTAAAGATCTTGTTAAGGTAAGTGGACGTCCTGGTAAAACTCAAGGGTTGAATTTTTTTCAGCTTGCAGAAGAGGCGTATCTAGTCGATCTTCCAGGGTATGGCTTTGCAAAAGTATCACGTGGAATGCAGGATAAGTGGCAAGAGCTGATCAGCAGGTATCTGGAGAAGCGGCGAACACTTTGTTGTGTTGTTGTTATTATGGATATACGCCACGGAGCTAAAGTTCAGGATACACAGTTGATATCGTGGTTAAAACAACACAATATTAACTACCTACCTGTCTACACAAAGGCTGATAAGCTTTCTGGAAACCAGAGGCTTAAGAATGCTGCGGCACTTGATGCAGGACACACTATAAGCAGTGGTCAACGTATTGTTTTTTCTACTAAAAGTGGGATGGGTAAGGATGAGTTAGAGAGAGCTCTTGCATCTTTTGCTAAAATAGGCTAGATTCACTTTTTGTAGTAGGTAATTATACCTATAAACGTACTTACAACCCGTTGCTCCTCTGCGGGGGGAAGATGTCTAACGATTTATGTAAGGAGACTTTCTTATGTCACTTCGCTCTGACTGGCCATGCTGGGAAATCATGAAATGTGATGAATCCCAAAAATGTCCTGCAAAAGAAAGTTCATCGAAACTTTGTTGGGAAATTATTGAAGAGGTTGACAAGTATTCATTTAATATCTGTCGAGATTGTCTGGTGTATGTGTCTAAGCAGAAAGATTCTAAGTTCACGAAGGAAGAGTTGTTGAGTATTATGGCTCAGAAAGGAGTGGATGTTTTAAATGGAAGTCAATGTCCGTTAAAAAAAATAGAAAGCTGAACATATAATGAAGTATATGGGGGGTAGTGATCAGATATGATCATTAACCCCTTTTTTTTTGTTTTTTTATTTGTGTAGTTATTTAGCAAATACCTGCTAATTGGTAAAACACTGAACTGTAACTGAAAAGTTACTTATTGGTCGGATTTTAAAACTGCAAGGAAGGCTTTTTGCGGGATTTCAACATTTCCAACGGTTTTCATACGCTTTTTACCGGCCTTCTGTTTTTCCAGGAGCTTTCTTTTACGGCTGATGTCACCACCATAGCATTTAGCGGTTACATCCTTACGAAGGGCTGAAATATTGGTTCGTGCCACTATAGTTCCACCAATAGCTGCCTGAATAGCAATTTTAAACATCTGTCTAGGGATCTCCTCCTTAAGCCGTTCACAGGCTCTCAGTCCACGAGCTCTGGCGTTATCGCGATGAGCAAGCTGAGAGAGTGCATCAACAATTTCACCATTAACAAGAATATCAAGTTTGACAAGATCACTCTTACGGTAGTCGTATAGCTCGTAATCAAATGATCCGTAGCCCTGAGTAATAGATTTGAGCTTGTCGTAAAAGTCATAAATAACTTCGGCCAGAGGGAGCTCGACGGTAAACTCTATTCTTCCCGGCATTGGATAGTGGTAGTTAGTGTTTTCACCACGACGTTCCATACAGAGAGTCATAAGTGTTCCCATATATTTTTCTGGAATAAGTATGGTAGCCTTGATGTAGGGCTCTTCAACTCTGTCAATGGACATTGGGTCAGGAAAGTAGGCCGGGTTGTCAACTTCAAGAACCGAATTGTTTTTAAGGTAAAAATTATACTTAACCGATGGAACTGTCAGAATAAGTGAAATATCAAATTCACGTTCAAGCCTCTCCTGAATAACTTCGAGATGTAACAGGCCTAGGAAACCACAGCGAAAGCCAAAACCGAGAGCAACGGAGGTGTCTTTCTGGTAAGTCAGGGCGGCATCATTGAGCTGTAACTTTTCAAGTGCCGTTGCCAGATCCTCATATTCATCGGTTGAGATAGGATAGATAGATGAGAAGACAACCTGTTGCACTTCCTTGAAACCTTTAAGTGCTTCAGTGCATGGATTGTCCATCAGGGTAATAGTGTCACCAGGACGCGTATCACTTACCGTTTTTACTCCGGCCAAAATATATCCAACAGATCCGGCACTCAATGATTTAACAGCTTCTCTTTTGACGCGAAAGAGCCCAACTTCATCAACCCGGTATTCTGAATTGTTTGACATGAATTTAATAATGTCGCCGCTTTTAATGGTACCGTTAACAACTTTTATAGAAATGATTGTTCCGCGAAATGGGTCGTAATTTGCGTCAAAAATTAAAGCCTGCAGAGGACTTTTAGGATCACCATCAGGGGCTGGGATATGTTTAACAATGGCTTCTAAAATATCCGGAACACCAATGCCTGTTTTTGCAGAACAGTTTTGAATAAGGTCACCATCAAGTCCAAGATCATCTTCTATCTGGAGAGCTACTTTTTCAGGTTCGGCGGAGGGGAGATCGATTTTATTGACCACCGGGATGATTTCAAGATCATTCTCCATTGCAAGATAGAGGTTTGCCAGTGTCTGGGCCTCAACTCCCTGAGCTGCATCTACAAGAAGTAATGCCCCTTCACATGAGCTGAGGGCACGTGACACTTCATAGCTGAAATCCACATGTCCAGGAGTGTCAACCAGATTTAGCACGTACTCTTTGCCATCTTTGGCAGTGTAGGGAAGGCAAATTGTCTGACTTTTTATAGTAATGCCTCGCTCTCTTTCAATATCCATATTATCAAGTAATTGATCTTGGAAATCCCTGTCGGTAACCTGCTCACAAAATTGAATCATACGGTCAGCAAGTGTGGATTTACCGTGATCGATATGGGCGATGATAGAAAAGTTTCGTATATTTTTCATAGTGTCTAAAGAGTCCTGACGATGAGTTCATTTGGAATATAACAGATATGTATGGAGACCATGCTTTTAGCATAAAACAGCATACAATAAAATAGAATTTTGATCACAGTCAGACCTATGATACCATAAGAGTGGAAAAACGTCATACCTTCGAAATTGAAGTAACACATTGTGAAATAAAGGAAAGATCAAAAATGATCCTTTCAGAGGCATTATATAATGATTGCCTTTTCCTGTATCAGTAGTAATAATAAAAGATTACGTGAAGATAATTCTTTTTTTGTTGTAACTGTTTACCGACATCTGCGCAGCAGGTGATATGAGATAGAGGATATGACCTCAAAGAAAAAAAGTACAAAAAATAAAGAGCCCAAAAAACAAAAGAACACCGGGCCACAGGAACATCCACTGGTTGCCTTATCAGACGATGCGAATCTCCCAACCGTTAGCAATCCTGCACTCCATAGATATCTCCAGGAGATAAGTCAGTACGAATTGCTTTCAAGGGAGGAAACGGATGAACTTGCAATTCGTTTTCGTGAAGGTGGTGATCAGGATGCGGCCTACCGATTAGTTTCAGCTAATCTTCGACTTGTTGTGAAGGTTGCCATGGATTTCCAGAAATACTGGATGCAAAATTTTATGGACCTGATCCAGGAAGGCAATGTTGGGCTTGTTCAGGCAACCAAGAAGTTTGACCCTTATCGAGGGGTGAAATTCTCTTATTATGCCGCCTATTGGATTCGCGCCTATATCCTGAAATTTATAATGGATAATTGGCGACTGGTGAAGATTGGCACGACCCAGGCGCAAAGGAAATTGTTCTTTTCATTGAATAAAGAAAAGAAATTACTTGAGGCACAGGGGTTCAAACCTGAAGTAAAGCTTCTGGCTGAAAGATTAAAGGTCAAGGAAAGTGAAGTTATCGAAATGAGTCAGCGAATGGACAGCTGGGATGTTTCCCTTGAAAGTCCTGTTCGATCTGATTCCGATGACGAGCAAAAAAGTTTTATTCCGTCGAATGGTCCAGAAATTGAAGATGTTGTAGCCGGGGAAGAGATGAAGGCGAGTCTCACCGACCTCCTGACCATTCTAAAAGAAAAGTTAAACGACAAAGAACGAATGATACTCGAAGAGCGATTGCTCACCGACGAACCACTTACTCTACAAACGATTGCCGATCGCTTTGGTATTTCAAGAGAGCGGGTTCGACAGATTGAAGTTAACTTGTTGAAGAAAATGAAAAAATATCTTGAGATTGAAATGCCTGATATCGTAGATTTTTTTGATGGAAAACGAATGGTGCAAAAGGTATGAAAATCCCATTGTTAGATCTTGGCAGTCAATTGCAGCCACTGCGAGAGGAGATTGTTGCCGCTGTAACAAAGGTTATAGATTCCACAACCTATATTCAGGGACCGGAAGTAGTTGCTTTAGAGGAGGAAATTGCTGATTATTGTGATTCCGTATCTGCTACGGGGGTATCCAGCGGAACCGATGCACTTCTCGTAGCTTTGATGGCACTTAATATAGGTCCAGGGGACCTTGTTCTTACCACCTCCTACTCCTTTTTTGCTACCATGGGCGTGATCTTACGCTGTGGTGCACGACCCGTTTTTGCAGATATTGATCCGGTCTCCTTTAATATTGATCCACTCTCCATGGCCGAGGTATTAAAGGCTGATACCGAGAAGACAATTAAAGCGATTATTCCTGTACATCTGTACGGACAATGTGCCGATATGAATTCTATTTTAAAACTGGCCGATCAATACGGACTTCCTGTGATCGAGGATGCGGCTCAGGCTATAGGGGCAGAATATCCTGATGGAAGAGGAGGGTGGAGGAAAAGTGGATCCATGGGAAGTGCTGGATGTTTTTCCTTTTTTCCAAGTAAAAATCTAGGTGGAATTGGTGATGGTGGAATGGTTACCAGCAATGATAAAGAATTTGATGAATTGCTGAAAATGCTACGAAATCATGGAGCAAGTCCTAAATACTACCATGCAAAAATAGGTGGGAATTTTCGTCTTGATCCAATTCAGGCAACAGTCCTCCGAATAAAGTTAAAACATCTCGAAAAGTGGCATGCTGCCAGAAGAAAAAATGCTGCTCTTTATAATTCTTTATTTTCCAAAACCTCTCTTGTGAGTGATAAAAAAATTGAGACTCCGGTTGCAGTCTATGAGAAGTTTGCAACTGAAGAAGAATCTTCCGTTGACCACAATTTCCATATCTATAATCAATATGTTCTGCGAGTTGAAAAGAGGGATGATCTTATCAAGTGGTTGCATTCATGTGATATAGGATGTGAAATTTATTATCCGCTCTGCCTGCATGAACAGGAATGCCTTCAGGGGATGATTGATAAGCCGTCTTTGCCACATGCTGAACAGGCTGCAAGGACTACAATTGCACTGCCAATTTATCCTGAATTAACCCAAGAAATGCAAGAGCATATTGTAGGGAAAATAGTGAAATTCTATCAGTATTAACTGTTTTGCTTTCTTACATTATGGATAGTAACAGCACTCCTAGGAGGTTGCCCGAGAATGCCATTTTTCCCAAACTCTTCAGAATTGTCGAAAAATAATGCTCGCAATATCATACATATGGCTGCACTTATTTTTAGAAAATTCTTCGATTTTGAACAAAATGCCTACTCTCGGACAAGCTCCTAGTGTTGTAATAATGTATGAACGAATGAGCAGCAACAGTACTTTGTCTGCAGCTGTCTATCCATTTCTTTTCCTTTGCCTTTCTCTTTTGTACCCCTCAAACCTTATAGCTGATGAGTTGTCACTTTCCTCAGAAAACACAACAAATCATTCAGTTACTATGCAGGGGGCAGCTAGCCAGCCAAGCTGGATGATCCAATGGAATAAGGCCAGGGGAGCATCTGCCAAGGGAGAAAAGAGCAATGCAGCATCATTGTATCGTGACCTTCTGATCCAAAAACCAAATATCGAAGAAGCACTTCGTGAGTACGTACTACTTCTAATGGAACTAGGGGAGTGGGAGGCTGCTGGCCAGGGTATTCAAAAACTTCTCGAGACTGATCCCGCCTCCCTTGAGTACTTGATTTATGGAGGGAGGATTGCCCTTGTACAAAAGCATTTTGAAAGGGCTGCCCAATACCTGGGACAGGTCTACACCATGTCTCCAAGTGGGCCTTGGGCAATAGAGGCATTAAAGGGGCAGATTACAGCATTACAAAACCTTGATCGCCCTGATATGGCTTATCCTTTGTTGGAACAGCTGTACCTGATCGTTCCTCATGAAGCAAAAATAATTCGTCAGCTTGCCCGCCACAGTAAAAAACTTGGTAATAACGATAAGGCTCTTAATTATTACACAACGTTAATCACTGAATTTGGCGGTAACGAGCGTGATTTATTGGAAAGTATCCCTTTATTTGAGAATGCTGGTAATCAGGAATTGCTCGTTTCCAGCTGGCGTGCATATCTCAAATATCATCCTTTCTATCTTCCCTTTCATAAAAACCTTTCCCTCTATTATCTTGAAAATAATCTTGATCACAAGGCATTACGTCACCTTCTCGTAAGGATAGCCCATGGCGAGGAGACGCCATTACTTTTTTTACAGACAGGACGACTTTATTTGTATGAGCAGGGGCGGCCCGATAAGGCGCTCTACTATTTTGAAGAGTATCGAAAACGAACCCCTGACGATACGAAAGTCATTGATGAAATTAAACGAATTCAGTCAATCCTTGCAAATGATCTTCTGGTGATTGTTGAAAACGAGGGGGCATGGACACTATGGCGAGATTTGGCAAAGGTCATTCCAGACCGGCTGGCCGTATATTATTCAATTGCAGAGCAGCTAGAATCGCTTGGAAAAGAAAAAGAATTACTGGAAGTGCTTGAGATTATCCATATACACCGGCAGGATGATGCAGATACTCTCTTTAAACTCGCCAGATTGTATACCAAAAATGAAAACTTTCTTGCTGCAATTAGGGCCCTTGACTTATTAGGGCCAGAGAAACAGACAGGGAAAGAATACTTCCTGATGCGTGCAACTATTGCTGACAAACAGGGTCGTGACGCCTTAGCATTAGGGTATTATAAAAAATATCTCTCTGACACTCCGTCTGATTACACTGTATTATTTAGAGCTATGGATCTGACTGGGAAAATTGGTCATGTTGATGAGTTAAGGGATTTTTATGCTATGTTGCCAACACCTTCCAACAACACTCCCGTTTTTATAAAAGGATGTTTGTTATATGGAAAAGCACTTATTGAAAATAATTTGTTCTCACTAGCCGGGGATGTTTATCGTGATTTACAGAGTCGTCTGGAGTTAACCATCGATGAAAAGAGAGAGGTTAACGATGGCTTATTTGAGATAATTCAAGGCGAGAAACACTTCTTTGAAGCAGAGCAAGTCTTGCGACTGCGATTGATACATGACAACGCTCCTCAAAAAACGCTTTATCAATTGATTGAAACAAGTTTACAAAATAAAGATTGGGATAATGCATGGAAATGGTATGAATGTTTAGTTGCTCATTCTAAAGGTCTAGTGTCCCCCCCGGAATCAGGCTACAGAGACCTTTTTTTCCTGAAGAGTAATATTTTAAAAAGATCTGGACAGGTAAAAGTTTCACGTGAAATTCTACTTGATTATCTTTTAGGAAAGACTTCCCCTTGTCCTGCTGTTAAAGATCAATGTCGTGTACTCTGGGAACTCTTGGCGAATCTATATTATTTTGAAGGGAACTATGAACGTTCACTGGAAATCATGGATTCTCTGACTTTGAAAAATCCAAATGACCTGAATCTCAGAGCACTTACTCAACTTATAGAGATAGAATCAAGGCAACTCGATATTAATGTGTTACTTGATGGTTTTGTCGGTAAACCAAGTCTTACACTTCTGGAAACAGCATACACTTTTAAAGAATTTGGAGCCTATCAAGCTGCTCTTGCTTTTTGTCAAAAATATCTTGTAGATGTCCCGGATTCACTTAGAGCCAGAGTCCTGCAGGCACAGTTGTTTGACGCCGTGGGAGATGAATTTTCTTCACTTGAAAAATATATGATTCTTTCAAGTGAATATCCGAATGAATATGGATTCAAGCAGAGTTTTTTAGAACTTCAATTTCAAACTGCGCAATTTATTGATCTTATAGAGGAACTCGCCCCCTCGTGGAAATCTGTTAAGGGTGAGGAAACAAGCCTTAGCGTACGTAAAGTAGTTCCTGAAATTCAATCTTTACCCGTGGGGCAGCAGTTATTGCTCGCAAGAGCATTCTGGGCTGATAAACGTCGGGAGGATTCTTTACTGCTTTATGAAACGCTTTTACAACCGCCAGTTGACAAAACCTTTTATCAACAACTTAGTGATAGAAACATAGAAATCACACCACCATTAACTGAAAAAACATTATTTAATATTGTAACTTTTACAACTCCACGTGAACCGAAGTTGCTCGCAACAATCTTGACTCCAGAATTTGTGAATGCATTTTTACACAATGATGAGGTTGAGATAGCAGCCAAACTTTACGCAAAATTTCGCTGGCAGCAGATAGTAACCCAAGAACTTATCGTTCGGAAAGCGATGGTAGATGGTAATTATTACCAGGCGATGAAGCAATATCAAAAGATACTCCTTCATAATAAGTCTCCTGAAAATCTATACGATCTTGCTGGTATATACAGCCGACTTGGGTTCCTGGGTAAAGAGGCAGTTTTATATCAGACAATGAAAGAGCAGAGTCCAGGCTATCCCGATCTTGATGAGGCAAGCAACAGGAATAATCTAAAACGACTCCCACGATTAGAGCCCTTGTTCTTCCAGAATAAAAAAGATGGCCGAGAGGGTCATTACGATATAAAACAGAGGGGAGGTGGCGTGCAGGCATGGTTTATGCCATCTTTTGATCATGAACTCTTCTTTGACGTGTCTCGAATATATAGCGAGTCTATCGAATTTGATCAGGATCTTTGGCGGAATCATCTGGAAGCCAGTTTAAACTGGAGCCCTATTTACGATTTAGATTTTGTGTTTGGTTTGGGGGTTGAAAGCCCGGGAAATAATTTTGGAAACACTTTCCTTTATAATTTTAAAGTAAATGGCAGGATTGGAGACAGCATTAAAGGATACCTTGGTTTGTCCCAGGATGTTGTTGACGATACGGTGGAAGCGTTAAAAAAAGGTGTCAGGGCAGCAGAATATGAAGCAGGGGTCACGCTTGACTTGTTGCCACGCCTTTTTGGAGGAGCTGAGTATCTTTTTACAGATTATTCTGATGGGAACCATCAAAACAGATATGAACTCTGGAGTTCATACAGCATTCTTCCGGAACCGACATTACTGAAGTTACGCTATGGCTATGAGTATTCCCATAATAATGATTCCAATTTTGATAAAGATGATAGCTTACCATCTGGTTTTTCCCCATCAGATTATCCGTATTGGAGCCCAAAAGAATATTGGCAGCATTTATTTACCCTTTCTTTTGAGCATCAATTAGATGAAGATGTGCTTGGAAGAGGTGCCCCCAGCTATTATACACTTGAATACTCATTGGGATATGAAATCGGAGGATATGATAATCATGAGGCAAGAGCACAGATTTTTGTTGAAATGAGTCGCCATTTTCTATTAAATAGCAGGTTCGAGCTTACACAAGGGGCAGATGTTCAGGAGATAAACTTCTTTTGTTCTTTGATCTATCGTTGGTAGTTAATTGTGAATGTATTCTATATTCTTCTGTATGAACTATTTCTGTAGAAGAAACTAATTTTTTTGGAGAGAAGTAATGGTTGTTCGCGTTCCGATGTCAAAAACTGGTTATGCAACATTAAAAGCCGAATTAAGTAATCTTGAAAGAGTTGAGAGGCATGTTGTTGTTAAGGCCATTGAGATCGCAAGAGAACATGGTGATTTGAAAGAAAATGCTGAGTATCACGCTGCTAAAGAGCGTCAAGGAATGATTGAAGGTCGTATAATGGACCTGAAGGATAAATTAGGCAGGGCTGAAGTTATAGATTGTATGAAGGTTGCTTGTAACAGGGCAGTTTTTGGTACCATTGTTGACCTTCTTGATATGGATACCGATGAAGAAGTATCATACCAGCTACTTGGTTCTGAAGAAGCAGATGTGAAGAAGGGCTCAATCTCAGTGTTTTCCCCACTTGGGAAAAGCATACTAGGTAAGGAAGTTGGCGATGATGTTCTTACGAGAACACCAGGCGGGACACGAGAGTTTGAAGTGATATCAATTCGTCCTTCGGTATTCAACTAGTACCTAGTAAGAAAATGTTTTTCTCTCAGGTCTGATTCAGAACGGTAAGGTTTTTTTTGGATAGACACCAATTAGGGGTGACTAGCTTTCCCCTTTTTGGAAATTCAATGATATGGCTTACAGTAAAAAGTGTTAATGCAGAGAGGCTTCCGGTTCAAGGATTCCACAGAGAAAGATTTCAAGTACCTGTTGTGTGGTTTCCTCAACAGTATACTCTGTTGCCACACCAACGGTCCAGATACGTGAGATCTCATCAAGTGCTCCGAAAAAAGCGCGTTTGGCAATCCCTGGCCGAATCGAAGCTCTATAAATTTTCTGTTCCTGGCCAAGTTTAATAATTGAAGATATAATATTCACATATTCACTGAACTTGTTGTTACGATAATCTTTGATAAGCTTGGCGCTTTGTCGCAGTTCTATCTGGATAACTTCAGCCAGATTTTTGTTTTTCTTCATAACTGTAAGATGCTTTTTGGCGAAGACTTCGAGCATCTTTCTTGGATCATCTTCTGCAGCAAGAAGTTTTTTAACCTGTGTGATCAAAGAACCGATCTCTTCCTCGAACACAGAAATCAGAATGTCAAACTTGTTATTAAAATAAAGATAAATAGTGCCGTCTGCAACTTTTGCTTCTTTGGCAATGTCAGATATTCTGGCATTAAAAAAGCCTTTTTTTGCAAAAACCTTTGTGGCTGCGTGAATAATTTTAGAGTGTTTATTTGCTGCTTTCATTGGTCCGGATGTGTTATATTCAAATCAAATTGTAAGCGTATAAAAAATAAATAAGAAATGTACAATGAATGGTTGTTCATTCATTGTATTCATCTCGTCAGAATTGTCAATCTTTTGCCTTTTAATTTTGCACTTTTTTTGTTTGTTACTATTTGCTAAAATAGTGGAAATATTTAATTATCCATATTTTAGTTAAGAGTAACTGAAATAAAATAGTTCTTCCTTACTATTAGGAATAGCTGCCCATTCTTGTCAGGAGAAAAAATGAAAGTTCTTGTTGTTGGATCTGGAGGCCGTGAACATGCACTGGTGTGGAAAATTCATCAGAGTTCCAGAGTAAATAAAATTTATTGTGCTCCAGGAAATGCTGGAATTAGAAGAATGGCAGAGTGTGTTGATATAAGTGTCACAGATGTAGATGCTCTTGTTGCCTTTGCAAAGCAGGAAAAAATTGATCTGACAGTTATTGGACCTGAAATGTCCTTAACTGTTGGAGTAGTTGATGCATTTGAAAAAGAGGGCTTACGTATTTTTGGTCCGACCCGGGAAGCAGCCATCCTTGAGGGCAGCAAAGTATATACTAAGGAATTTCTGAAAAAGTATAAGATCCCCACTGCCAAATTTAAAGTATTTAAAGATCCCAAAAAAGCCAAAAAATATATCGATAAATGCGGTGCTCCTCTTGTGGTTAAGGCCGATGGTCTCGCTGCCGGAAAAGGTGTAATTGTTGCTGCGACCATAAATGAGGCAAAGGACGCAGTTGATTTAATAATGAAGGATAAGGCATTTGGCGATGCAGGCAATAAACTTATCGTTGAACAATGTCTTGTCGGCGAAGAGGCATCATTTATAGCCTTTACCGATGGGAAAACCATTCTTCCCCTCCCAACATCTCAGGATCATAAGGCCGTGTATGAAGGAGATAAGGGACCAAATACCGGTGGAATGGGAGCCTACTCTCCAGCCCCTGTCGTAACAGAGAAAATTGCAGACTATGTGATGTCTAACGTTATGTTGCCAACCATCGAAGGTATGGCAAAGGAAGGCAGGCCTTACAAAGGTATGCTTTATGCTGGCCTCATGATTAACGGAGATGATGTTCAGGTTCTTGAATTCAACTGCCGTTTTGGTGATCCGGAAGCTCAGCCATTATTGATGCGCTTAAAAAGTGATGTGGTTGATATCTTTGAAGCGGTAATCGATGAGCGTCTTGATCAAGTGGAAATGAAGATTGATCCGCGGCCGACTGTTTGTGTGGTTATTGCTTCAGGTGGATATCCAGGCAAGTATGAGACTGGCAAGGCCATTCGTGGACTTAAAAAAGCATCCGATGTACCTGGTGTTGTTGTTTTTCATGCTGGCACCAAAATTCGAAATGGTCGGGTAGCAACATCCGGTGGTAGAGTTTTAGGGGTTACTGCAGTAGGAAAGGATTTGGAAAAGGCCATTGCCTCAGCCTATAAAGCCACAGCAATGATTGAGTGGACGGGCTCTTTTTTTAGAAATGATATTGGAGCTAAAGCCCTAACAAAACGTCAGGAGCTCGATGCCAGACCAGTTGTTGGTATTGTAATGGGAAGTGACTCAGATCTTCCTGTTATGAAGGCAGCGGCTGATTTCTTGACATCCATGGATATTCCTTGGGAGATGACAATAGCCTCAGCTCATCGTACTCCTGAGCGCGCAGCAACCTTTGCTTCAACTGCTCAAAAGCGTGGTTTGAAAATCATTATTGCAGGGGCTGGGATGGCTGCTCATTTAGCAGGAGTTCTTGCAGCACATACCGATTTGCCGGTAATCGGTGTTCCACTTGACGCATCCCCTTTACAAGGAATGGATGCACTGCTTGCAACTGTTCAAATGCCTCCTGGTATACCCGTTGCGACCATGGGAATCGGAAAACCAGGTGCCAAAAATGCCGCAGTTCTTGCTTCCAGAATTCTTGCCTTGAGTGATAAGGAGTTGAGTCGTAAGGTAGCCGAATATAAAATAACCATGGCTAAGGAAGTCGAGGAAAAAGCCAAAAGACTCGGTCTGTAATCGTTTGTTACTGCCTGTGTACCCTGGTGAAAGTGATTTTAAATATGCCATTCAATCCCTGCGGCAGGGTGGGATTGTGGCATACCCCACCGAAACATTCTATGGCCTGGCTGTTGATCCAAAAAATGACCAGGCACTCGCTTCTTTGTACGCCCTGAAAAAAAGAGCTGACCAAAAGCCAATTTCACTTATCGTTCCCGATTTGGTGGAGCTCCAGCTTTTAACCTCATCTTCTTCAAGAACGTATGAAAGCCTAATTGATTCTTTCTGGCCAGGCCCTTTGACACTTATTTTTCCAGCTAAAAATACATTATCCAGGGTTCTGACTGGGGGAGGGGAAACGATTGCTGTTCGCATCTCCTCAAACCCTGTGGCCATGGAGCTTTGTACCCGCTGGGGAGGCGCTATTACAGCGACCAGTGCAAATATAAGCGGTGAAATACCACTTATTTCTGCAACCGAGGTGAAGGTGTTGCTTGGCGATAAAATTGCATGTGTCCTTGATGGAGGCGTTGCAGCAGGAGGTCTTGGATCAACTATTGTTCACTGCAGTGAAGCTGAAAAAAAATGCCAAATTATTCGAGAGGGGGCAATACCACTGTCTGCAATCTCAGATAAATTGCCATCTCATTATATCATTTGCAAATCATAAACCCTTTGTGATAACATTTTTGTAAGTTGATACGTGGTAAATCGTGAAAAAACTATAGAAAGTCGTAGGCTAGCTGAAGGAGCGTAATATGAGTGATTTGAAATGGAATAAGAATTTTGCCTTGGAGCAGGCCGCAGACGATGAAGAACTTTTACAGGAATTAATTGTAATTTTCAAAGAATCATCGGTGTCGGATCTTGCCAATCTTAAGCAGGGAATAAGTAAAGGAGATGCCGCGATGGGGAGAGCAAGTGCTCATTCCATTAAAGGGGCGGCAGCCAGTCTCGGCTTTGAAGGGATTCAAGAGGTAACATCGACCATGGAAGCAGATTGTCGTGAAGGTAATTTGAATGTTGCCACGGAGCTTCTTCCAGAGCTTGAAGAATTAGTAAAGATGTTACAGGCGCTTTAGAAAGGTCCTAATCGATTCCAAGAGCCGCTGTGAATAAGCGTTTTGTATAATCATGTTTCGGAGCTTCAAAAACCTTATCTGCTCTTCCGGATTCCACAATTTTTCCGTTCTGCATCACAGCGATATGATCAGCCATTGCTCTGACTACACGAAGGTCATGGGAAATAAAGAGATAGGTTATCCCGTAACGATCCTGGAGTTTTTTTAAGAGATCGATAATCTGTTTCTGGATAGTCATATCAAGAGCAGAAGTGGGTTCATCGAGTACGAGGAAATCCGGTTTTAGAACAATTGAGCGGGCAATGGCTATACGTTGTCGTTGTCCCCCTGAGAATTCATGGGGGAAGCGATGGATCATATCTGCACTGAGCCCTACTTCAACAAGCGTCTGGGCAACTTTTTCATTCTGTTCTGATCGGTTTTTTCCAATTCCATGAACCTTCATTCCCTCTGAAATTATCTGACCGATTGTAAGCCGGGGTGAAAGAGATGAAAAGGGATCCTGGAAGACTATCTGCATATTTCTGCGTAAAACTCGCATGTTCCTGTTACTCAGCGGTTGTATATTCTTCCCATTAAAGATAATTTTCCCAGAGCTTTTGGTGAGTTTTAGAATGGCAAAGGCCAGAGTTGATTTTCCGGATCCGGATTCGCCGACAAGCCCGTAAGTTGTGCCACGTTTTATGCTGAGATTTACGTTATCAACCGCCTGAATGATATTTTCCTGTTTGTTCTTCTTGAAGAATCCTTTCCAGCCACTTTTAAGCAAAAAGCTGCAGTTAAGATCAGAAAGCTCAATTAAAAGATCATTGGTGTCTTTCGGTTGGCGATGCTCATCAGGTACGGAATTCATCAGATGCTTTGTATAGTCCTGTTTTGGGCCATTGAAAAGAGAATCAGTTGTTCCATGTTCAACAATCCTACCATCTTTCATAATGCAGACCTTGTCTGCAATACTACGCACCATGCCAAGATCATGGGTAATAATCAGTAGAGCCATGCCGAATTCCTGCTGTAAATCCTTTATCAGCGAGAGAATCTGGGCCTGAATAGTGACGTCCAGTGCAGTGGTTGGCTCATCCGCAATAAGTAATGCTGGCTTGCAAGCAAGTGCCATGGCAATCATTACCCTTTGTCTTTGACCACCGGACAACTGGTGGGGATAGACCTGCATCCGAGTTTCTGCCTGTTCAATACCCGTTCGTTGAAGAAGTCTGATAGCTTCACGGTGGGCGTCTTTTTTATTAAGTTGTTGATGAAGAATCAGAGGTTCCATCAGTTGATTGCCAATGGAGTAGACTGGGTTCAGAGAGGTCATGGGTTCCTGGAAAATCATGGCAATTCTGTTGCCGCGCACAGCTCGAAGTTCTTTTTTGTTGAGGCTTGCTATATCCTGTCCTTCAAACTGAATGGTACCGCTGGTGGCTATATGGGATGAGTCTTCAAGAAGACGGAGAATTGAAAGAGCAGTAACCGATTTTCCGGAACCGGATTCACCAACCAGTGCCAATGTTTCTCCACTTTCTAAAGAGAGGGAAACATCAAACAAGACCTGTTTGGCTTCAGCCTGTTTTTTGCCTGTGTCAACGTAAAAGCTGAGATTGAGTTTAGAGATATCAAGAATCATACAAAAACCGGAAGCAGAATAGTGAGAATTAAAGGATTATGATACTATACAGCAAATCTTTAGCTGGGCAAGGAAATAGAGTTGACACAAACACCATGTACGCCTAAGTTTTAGCAACTCTCAAAATTTTAATTTATAAAAGGATACCGTGTACCCAGATTACCCCTTTCAATCGCATTTTTTTCCCGTAGGTGGACATCAAATGCATTATATTGATGAAGGCCAAGGCGATATCATTGTAATGGTCCATGGCAATCCTACCTGGTCCTATTATTATCGCAGGCTTATAACGCTTCTTGCAAAGAAACATCGTGTAATTGCAATAGACCATATCGGTTGTGGACTCTCCGATAAACCTCAGGACTATGATTATTGTCTTCAGAATCATATTAACAATCTTGATGCACTGCTGTCCCATATCGGGGTGAAGTCTTTCTCTCTTGTGGTTCACGACTGGGGCGGTGCAATCGGTATGGGAGTAGCTGTAAAAAGATCATCTGCTCTGCAGCGTGTTATGGTACTCAACACTGCTGCATTCAGGTCGAAACGGATTCCATTGCGCATCAGTGTTTGTCGCTGGCCTGTAATCGGTGTTCCTCTGGTTCGTGGATTAAACGGATTTGCAGGACCTGCAGTATGGATGGCAGTGCAGAAAAAGATGGGAAAGGATACGGCGAACGCTTTTCTTGCCCCCTATAACTCCTGGCATAATCGGGTCGCAGTTGCTGCCTTTGTTCAGGATATCCCGCTTACAGAAACACATCCGTCCTATCAAAGCTTGTTGAGAGTTGAAAAAGGACTTGAGAAGTTTCAGGAATCAAAAATTCCCATGTTGATTTGCTGGGGAGGGAAGGATTTCTGTTTCAATAAACATTTTTACGATGAATGGTGTCTTCGTTTTCCAGAGGCAGAGTGTCATTATTATAAAGACAGTGGTCATTATATCCTCGAAGATTCCTTTGATGAGATAGCTCCTCTTGCCGATTCCTTTTTTGGGAGTGCGGAGTGAGTTGTAATATCGCCAAAACGCTGACTGAAAGTGCCAGGCTGCTTGGTGGGAAAACGGCGTTGATTGAAGCTGCCAGTAAAAAGGAATTTTCTTTTACAGAACTTGATGGAAGGTCTGATTCCTACGCCCATCTCTTAATTCAGAAAGGATTTAAATCAGGAGCGCGGGTTATGCTGATGGTAAAACCATCGGCTGATTTTATCTGCCTTACCTTTGCTCTTTTTAAAATTGGTGCTCCTGTCATCCTTGTTGATCCCGGGATGGGATACAAAAACCTTCTTCGTTGTATTGAGGGTGTTTGTCCTGTTGGATTTATAGGTATCCCTAAGGCGCATCTGTTTAAGCTCTTTTTTAGAAAACCATTTAAAACAGTTACACATTCAGTGTGTTGTGGTCACTCTTTCGGTTTGTTTGGTCGTGATATAGTCGCGGAATCTGGGGCAGACTATGGTAAATATCCTTCCTATAAAGCAAAAAAAGATGACCTGGCTGCAATTATTTTCACAACCGGTTCAACGGGGCCGCCGAAAGGTGTTCGCTATGAACATTCTATTTTTCAGGCACAGTTACGTTTGATACGAGACTATTATGGTATTGGTCCTGGTCAGGTCGACCAGCCTGCGTTTCCACTCTTTGCACTTTTCTCAACTGCACTTGGCGCAACAGCCGTTATTCCCGATATGGATCCAACCAGGCCAGCACAGGTTAATCCAGAAACTTTTGTGCATTCCATAGAAAAATACAAAGTTACCTATTCGTTTGGTTCACCAGCTATCTGGACTGTAATATCAAAGTATTGCAACATCCGTGACAACAGGCTTAAGACATTACACAAAGTGCTTATGGCAGGAGCTCCTGTGTCAGGAGATTTGATTGCGAAAATGCAGGAAGTTCTCGGTCCCGATGCCTTAATTTATACGCCCTATGGTGCAACTGAAAGTTTACCAATCGTTTCCATCGAAGGTAGAGAAATTACCGAAAGTACATGGTCTGAAACTGTAAAGGGGAAGGGGACATGTGTTGGCCTGCCACTACCCGGTATTGAAATAGCAATTTTGCCAATAACAGATACGACTATCTCCTCTCTAAATCGTGATGAATTTCTAGCCGTAGGTGAGATTGGTGAGATAATAGTTTGTGGTGACGTGGTTACCAAAGCCTATGAAAATAATGAAAAGGAAAACGGCCTAGCCAAGATTTCCGATGGAGAGACCTTCTGGCATCGAATGGGAGATGTCGGATATCTTGACAAAAGTGGAAGACTCTGGTTTTGCGGCAGAAGAGCTCATCGAGTAGTTGTGCAATCAAAACAAAAAGAGCGGACTTATTTTACCATCCCCTGTGAGGCAATTTATAATTTGCATCCCAATGTGTTTCGATCTGCACTTGTAGGCGTTACAGATAAAAATAATCAGACCATCCCAGTGATTATTGTGGAGCCAGAAAAGGACTCTGCCATGAGTGATACTCAGTTGATTGCAGAGGTCCGTAGGCTTGGACAGGCCGAACCATTGACTGAAGAGATACCCCATTATCTTGTTTATCCAGCTTTTCCTGTGGATATTCGCCACAATGCAAAGATTTTCAGAGAAAAACTCAGTATATGGGCTGCTGTTGAACTCGAGAGTCTTTTATGAAAAAAGCCCTTGTTACCGGAGGCGGTGGTTTTGTCGGGAGCTATATTGTAAAACAGCTGCTAGCCAGAAATATCGAAACGCTAGTGCTTGGCCGCAATGTCTACCCGGATCTTGATGCACTCGGTGCAATATGCTGTAAAGGAGATATCTGTGATGCTTCTTTTCTGCGGAAGAGTTTTCAGGGGGTTGATACTGTCTTTCATGTTGCAGCTTTAGCAGGCATCTGGGGGCCATGGAATGATTATTATACAATTAACGTCCTGGGTTCCAAAAATGTGATCAATGCATGCAAGGCTAACTCTGTTCCCCGTCTTGTGTACACCTCAACTCCTTCAGTGGTTTTCAGTGGTGATGATATAGTAAATGGCGACGAAAGACTGCCCTATGCCGAAAAGCCGCTTTGTCATTACGCCAAAAGTAAGATCATGGCAGAAAAAATGGTTCTTGAAAGTAATGGTGAAGAGAGTTCCTTACACACCTGTGCGTTGCGACCTCACCTGGTTTGGGGTCCTGGAGATCCACACCTGATACCACGACTGCTTGAACGAGGACGAAAGAAACAATTGAAAAAAGTCGGTGATTGTCATAATCGTGTTGATATCAGTTACGTGGAAAATGTTGCCGAGGCCCATTTGTTAGCTGCAGATAATCTTGAGACAATTGGAACTGCATCTGGACAGGCATATTTTATAAGTCAGGGAACTCCTGTGAACCTGTGGCAATGGATCGATGAACTTTTTTCAATGATGAATGTTCCTAAAATACAATCCATTGTTCCATTTCGTCTTGCCTACGGTGCAGGCGCAGTACTTGAAAAAGCACACCAGCTTTTTGCAAAACACAAAGAACCAAAAATGACCCGGTTTCTTGCGGAACAACTGGCAAAATCGCACTGTTTTTCGATTCAAAAAGCACAGCAGGACCTGGATTACCACCCGCGTATCAGCACTGAAGAGGGGATGAAACGGCTTCTGCGTTCCTCTATTTCTTAAAAGGATTAGCTGGGAAATTATGAAAATATTACCTGTTATTCAACGAATATTTATCTGCTTTTTGGTTACTGTATTTCTGCAGGCAACCTGTGTGAACAAGAGTATGGCTTTGTCGGTTCAGGAAGAAAGGGAACTTGGAGAACAGTTACTTTACCAGATCAGGCTGGCCTTCCCGTTACTCGATGATCCTGACATTTCACAATATATCAATGATCTTGGCGGTGAAGTAATTGAGGTCGCCGGTTTCCAATATTTTGATTACCATTTTAATATTATCGCTTCTTCTCAGTTTAATGCCTTTGCAGCACCATCTGGGCTGGTTTTTTTCTATTCAGGTCTTATCGAAAAAATGAATCATGAGGATGAACTGGTGTCGGTTCTGGCTCATGAAATTGGCCATGTTGTGGCGCGTCATATTGCCAAGGGAATGGATCAGGGACAGAAGATTGGAGTTATCTCAACGATGCTTGCCCTTGCAAGTCTAGCACTAGGTGCCGGTGCTATTAGCCATGCACTGCTCACGGGCTCAATGGCAGCCGGACAAGCGGCAAATCTGCATTTTAGCCGTAAACATGAAGAAGAAGCAGACATACTTGCCTATGGCTGGATGAAAGAAATGGGGCGTCATCCGGCAGGACAGGAAGAAATGCTTCAAGCGATGCGGCGTATTAATCGCTATACCATGGGGAATAATATACCACAGTATCTTCTGACTCATCCCTATCCAGATGAACGTCTGGACTATATTCAGTCTTTGATATTTTATGAAGATAAGCAATTGCAATCTTTTACTAAAACCGACGATTTTGCATTTCTTCGAATGAAATACAGGATATTATCGCTGGTGAAGGATGGCAAAAAACTAAGAAACCTGCTTATGAGTTCTCTTGTCTCCACAACACTTACTGAAAGTGACAGGATTATGCTTCATTATGGATTGTCTCAACTGGATTTGATGGAACATAATTATGCGTCCAGTAAAAAACTTCTTCAGGAGGTAATAGCTTTCTACCCACAAAAATCCATCCTTCTTGTTGATCTCGGTATTGTCGAAATGGAATCAGGAAATAAGGATCGTGCTCTTGCTCTTATACAAAAGGCCTATGATGCTAATCGTCATGATATGTGGGCTACCTTTCAAATGGCTCGGGTCTGGATTGAATTTAACAGGTCGGATAAAGCTGAAAGGTATTTAAAGGAAGTACAGAGAGCAATGCCATCCTATTCAAAGGTCTATTTTGAGCTGGGTAAGTTAAAGGCTGCAAAAGGGGAGAAGGGGAATTCCTCTTTTTATCTCGGAAAGTATAATTTATATGAAGGCCGTTTAAGACTTGCCATGCATAGTTTTAAAATTGCAATGGGGGATTCAGGACTTGCCGAGGACCATAAACAGGAGATCACGCAAATGAAGGAGACTATTAAACGATTGAGGGATAAAGAATAACAAAGGTTCTTCAATCTTTGACAGATATAAGGAATTCTCGATTTCCCTTTGGTCCTAGAATTGGGCTTGGTGTTATATTTGCGACCCGGAGATCAAGAGAGTTGATAAAGTCATATATCTTATCAATAGCCTGTTGGTGATGTTCTTCGTTAATAACAACTCCACCTTTTGGGATAAGCCTACGCGGTAATTCGAATTGAGGTTTTATTAGGCAGATAATAGAGAGTTGCCCAGGGGGGAAGAGGGGAATGAGAGGTGGAATCAGCTTTGTAAGAGAGATAAATGCTGCATCTATTACTGCTAAATCCAAAGGTTCAGGAATTTGTTCTATTGTCAATTTACGTGCATTAAAACGTTCTATTACTATAACCCGTTCGTCCTGACGAAGTTTCCAGTCAAGCATTCCGTAGGCAACATCCACCGCATAGACTTTTTTAGCAAAACGCTGCAGAAGACAATCGGTAAAACCTCCGCTGGAGGCACCGATATCAGCACAGATATATCCTTTAGGATCAATTGCAAAGGAATCGAGACCGCCTTGTAATTTATATCCGCCACGGGACACAAAAGGGCAGCGATCCTTTAAGACGGGAAGGCAGGTATCGTTGTAAAGAATTCCGGCTTTATCAGCACAGCACTCTTTTATCGTTACCTCACCAGCTCCAATAAGACGACATGCCTGTTGTAAGTCAGTAGCCAATCCTTTCAGAACAAGGAGTTCATCGAGGCGTATCTTAGCCATAAGCCGGGTTACAGCGTAGAGAGTCTTTGTTTGGCCAGTTCGGCTTCAGGTGAAGAACCATAGGAAGCTGTGATCTTCCTATAGATGATTCGCGCTGTTTCTGTGTCTGAAAGCTGCTCGAATGACTCACCCTGTCTGAAAAGGGCTTTAGCAGCCTGAGGATTTCCAGGGTAGCTAGATATAATCTGCTGATATTGGATAATTGCCTGGTCAAACTCATTCTGTTTAAAAAGGCATTCTCCCATCATATAGCGTGCTGTTATCGCATTGGCAGAACCTCTCTTCGATGCATTTTTTTCAAAGAGTGTAAAGGCTCTCTTGTAGTCACCATCTCTGTAGCTTTGCATCGCCTGGGCATATGTATCAATGCTTTGAACTTGGGTAGTCTTTGCAACGGGTTTGGGTGAAGCTTTTCTTGAGCTTGTCATTGCTGTTCCAGAAGCAGCAGATTTAACTGTTGTTTTTCCTGGACTGCTGGGTGAAAACAGAACTTTTCTAGAAGTTGGTTGTAAATGAATAACGCCACTTCTTCCTTGGGTACGCTTAGGGATAGACACCTGTTGAGCTCTGCGCATTGCTTCATCTGCTGATTTCTTTGCAGCTCTTGAACGACGTTCAGCATCCTGGACACGTGCTAGTTGCATTGTCGTCAACGATTGCTTCTGGCTGATTAAACGGGAATCCAACTCAGCCATTTTCAGGGTAAGCTTCTCTTCCTGCTGAATAGCGAGGTTCTGAACGGCAAGTTGTAACTCTTTATTCTGTTCTTGAAGCATTCTGTTCATATGAGCATTCTCTTCAAGTTTGCTCTTTAACTGCAGGATATCAACCTGTAATTGGTCCAGTTGCCCGGAGGACATGGCTTGTCGTTGCTGCATCTGATCAACGGTATTGACCTTCATATCATCGAGCTTTTTATTAATAGAGCGAACGTGATAGTTTAGATTTTTAACATCCTGCTCGGAAGCGCACTGGGTCAACAATGGCATCAAGCCAATAAGAAGGAGGGAGATGATATATTTTTTTCTCATGGGATTTTTTTACTTCTATAGCTAATATTAATATGAGTTAGTTGTAACTATCCAGTTATACCCCAAGAGTACTTCCTTCGGGGTGCGTTCAGTATTTTTCCAATTATCAGTTACTCGATGAACGACTCCGGTTATTTGTAATTAATGCTCCACTGAGGATACGTTTGATTCCCCGGCATATCAAATAATTGTCTCATACTGGAACCGTTTTTCAGAATAGAATATACTTTTTGTGTCTGACCTTTTCGGAGTGAGAAAAGTATCTGTTTGCCATCGGGTGACCAGCTTGGGGATTCATGGTGTCCAGGGTCAGTTGTAATCTGTCGTGGTGCAGAGCTTGGCCGGGGAGAGATCGTAAAGATTTGGTATACGCCATCAATCAGACTTGAGTATGCGATCAAATCTCCCTTTGGCGACCAATTCGGTTCAGCATTTTCACGACCTTTAAAAGTAATTCGTTGTACCTTATTATCTCTAAGGTTCATAATATAGATTTGAGGCCGACCACTTCGATCTGAAACAAAGGCGATTTGTTTTCCATCCGGTGACCATGTTGGTGAAACGTTAATCCCAGAGCGCCGGGTTAATTGTTTGATTATTTTGCCTTTTCTATCAAGCAGAAAGAGGTCAGGATTCCCATCCTTACTTAAGGTAAGGATCATTCGTTTCCCATCCGGTGACCAGGCAGGAGCAAGGTTCATTCCACGCCGGCGTGACAGGGGACGGGTGGTACTGCTCTGTTTCAGATCGGTAATATAAAGATTCTGGTTTCCTGAGTGATATGAGGTATACGTAAGGTATCTGCCTCCTGGAAGAAACCTGGGGGAGACAGCAAGATTTTTATGACGGGTAATCTGTCTTGTTTTGTTCCCGAGAATGTCTGTAACGTAAACTTCCTTAAAGCCACTTTTATCGGATATAAATGCGATCTGAGATGAAGCGATACCATTCTCACCGGTCATTTCTTTGATAACGGAATCAGTGAATCGAAAAAGTATATTCTGCTCGTGACTTCTCTTTCCTTCATATCGCTTCCCCATAAGCATATCACCGCCAGCGACATCAAGAAGTCTTATCTCCATCTTAATGCCACCATTGGTGGAAAGGGTATAGCTTCCAAGTACAACAAAATCAGCACCGAGTGTTTTCCAGTTTGCGTCCTGACGTTTCCCGTACTGTTCTGCTGAGATTATGGAAAAAATTCCATGGAAAGAGAGGGACTTACTGAGTGTGTCAGCAAGATCACGTCCAAGTGTCTGAAGACGTGAGGGTTGTGCACTGTTGACAAACCAGGGTACTGCAATATTGATTCTTCTGGCATCGGGAGAGCTTATATCAATATAGGCAATTTCCTGGGCAATTAGATTCCCTGGAAGAGTAGTCAGGAGAAAAAGAAAACATATCAAAAAGCGTGATTTCATAGGAGATACTGTTACGTTAAGAAAATACATATTTTTTTGTGATCATTGCACTGTGAGTTAGTAATAATCACAGACTAATGCTTTCGATTTGATCGTTGAAGTGACCAAAATATAATTTATATTTAGATTATAAATGTTTAAGAAATGCAGTCAACCATTTTTCGTCTCTAAGAGAAAGAACGATTATTGGATTTGACCTGGAGTGAAGTTAAGGCCAATGGCATATTGTGAAACTTTCATGGCGCCAGGGATTGGCGGCAGGGGATTTGCTTCCTGAATAGTTCTGGATACAAACTGGTCAAAAACTCTATCGCCAGAACGTTTTTCAAAGCTATGACTGGTGATTTGACCAGTTTTGCTTATGTGAATTACAACTACGGCAGAAAGATCAGAATGCCATGTTTTAATATCGGGTAATGCCCAAAACTGACTGAGTCTGTTTTCTATAGATGCCTGATACTGGCTTGTAATAACACTACTCGACCCACCTCCAGGGCGTGTCCTTGATGTCTGTGATGCGGTTTTGGCTGAAGTTGCAGCAGAATCGGCCTGAAGCATTTGCTTAAGAGCTTTTACGGCATCATTGGCTGCAGTTGCTTCAGCATCTGCAAGAGCCTTTTGACGCCTTGCGTCATACAGGAGTTGCTGACGCAGATTTTCTTGAACTTGTTGCTGTCTTTTGCGTTCTCGTTCATTAGAACGATTATTCACAGGGACTTTTTTCTTAACCTTCCGCTTTAATGGCTTAATGGAAATTGCTTTTACCGGGGCTGCTGGCGTTTCAGGAATTACCTCAGGTACAACAGGGGCAATAGGAGCAACTTTTCTTGCCTCTACCGGTTTGAGCTTTTGGATATTTACTTTCTGTTGTGGCGGTGCTTGAGGGGGAGGTTGGACGGTCTCAGGAACTGAAGGCGGCAAAGGGGCTGCAATATTTACCAGATCAACCGTTAGAAATTCAGTGATCAAAGGTTTTTTGTTAATGTATCCAGGCAATATGACAGCTGCAGCCAGGATCAGAGCGTGACTGATAACCGCAAGGTTAAAAGGGATTTTCCAGCTCGTTGCTGCAGGAGTGATTTTATATTCTCTGAACACCGTCAGCGTATCTCTTCTTTTGGCTCAGTGATCATACCAAGTTTGTCAAAGCCGGCAGCTTTAATATCAGCCATTAGAATTACCACAGCACCATAGGCTACATTTTTATCAGCTTTCAGGAAAATTGGCTGGTCAGTATCTTTGCCATGCTGTTTTTCCAGTTGCTTTCGAAACATAGTCTGGCTGACTTCAATTTTGCCAATCATTATTTTACCATCTCTATCAAGTGTGATGATAACAGGTTCTTCCTTTTGTCGTAGTGATTTTGCGGTGGTTTCGGGAAGATCTACCTCCAGCCCCTGGGTCATCATTGGAGCTGTAACCATAAAAATAATGAGTAAAACCAGCATCACATCAACTAGAGGTGTGACGTTGATTTCAGATACCAACCCTCCTCTTTTTCCAGTATTAAAGCTCATGGTAACTCCTATACACGACTAAGGAGGTCTCTTTCGACCAAATTGAGGAAATCGGTTGAGAAGTTTTGCATTTCATTTTCAATTTCGCCAAGTTGATTTGCAAAAAAGTTATAGGCAATAACTGCAGGTATCGCAACAGCAAGACCTGCAGCAGTGGCCACAAGCGCTTCAGAAATACCAGGAGCGACAACCGCAAGGGAAGCTGATCCACGCATTCCAATATCATGAAACGATGACATGATTCCCCAGACAGTACCAAATAATCCAATAAAAGGGGTGGCAGAACCGGTTGTTGCGAGGAATGAGAGCGATTTACCGAGATCTGACATCTCCTGGGATTCAGCTTTACGGACGGAGCGTTTAAGATTATCCATGGTGGCAAGCTGCATTTCAAGTGGCTCGTTTTCGGTACTGCTTTCCTCCCGGCTCCTGATCTTGTTGATTTTCTGGAGCTCGGAAAACCCTGCCTGGAAAACTGCAGCTTCCGGGCTTAAGGGGTGAGCTTCTGCAGCATCATTGGCATCGTTCAATGTTTTAGACGACCAGAATGCCTCTAGAAAATCATCGGTTTCCCGAATGGCTTTTTTGAACATCCGTGTCTTCATAAAAATAATTGACCACGATGCAAGGGAGAAGAGTAGGAGTGTTAGCATAACCATTTGACCCATGGGCCCGGCATGCATAATCATATCAGAGATTGAAAGTTGCACTGTTAAAATTCCTTAAAAATGAAAAAGAGAAATGTAACTATTCAGTTAGGATCCTGTA
>CAZUPS010000016.1:0-72527 GCA_964621915.1 uncultured Desulfocapsa sp.
CATGGATAAGATTGTGGATCGCTGTGCTCTCACAATCTATCCTTATTCGTTATGTTGTCATTGACTATAATATTAGTACATTAGCAGTTTGTGTTTGTATGTGCAGCTACCTAGATTACACACCGATACATGAACTCAGTCCTTAGCTCCCGGTTGGAGTGGAAATTAAAAAAGGGGGCTGCCTACTGTCGATCTTTGGTTTTTTTCTATCTTTACCAAGTGCTTTATCCGCTAATTATTTTCTTTGAAATTCAGAAAGTATCCTTGATTTTCTTTGTCTTCTCGTCTTGTTGATGGGTTTTGAGTTGTTTGTTGTAAGTCCTCATCAGCTCTCTTAAAAGTGTTATATTATCCGAAAGTTCAAGGTCATATTTAAATGTATGGGTTGGAAAACGGCCAGCTCTTGGAGGCCGTTTATAACGCTTAAAGTGGAAATTGAAGGCATATGTATTTGCGCTGTTAATGCAGTCGTCATTGTTGAGAACTTTTGCGCGGCATGAACCATATTTTTGGTTGAGTGGATCCCACTCTTGGATATTTTTTGACATATTAACATAATCATTTGAGTGGTAATAAAAGTATTTATCCCAATTGCCCCGGAGGATATGAATATATTTAAGTGAATTATTAACGAAGAGAAATTGAAGATGACGTTTAGAGCCGTTAAGCATCGCACCGAATGGCACTTTACACGATTGAACCGCCTGGTTTGATATCATCATCTTTGGCGTACATTTAAATTCGAGATCACCCTGAATGTATGACGTTACTTGGTCTTTCGTATCGTCGATCTGGAATGCTTTATATTTCGGTAAAGTAGCTGATGTTGCAGTTGATGCTGTGCACAGCAGAGTGAGAATTACGATTAAACGGTGGAAAGGCATCATTGATCTCCTATTAAAAATTGCTGGGTAACCTAATCTAATGTTTACATGAAACTTCCAATACTATCTGAGCACGTGTCCTGCTTCCCCTTTTGAGTGTTTTTTTCAATCTTTTCCAAGTGTGTTTGTTACGATCGGGCTATATTTTTTATCCTATCTATACATAACGTCCTAAATCACCGGCTGGCCATGGATTTACCGGAATGGTGGGGCGATAGGTCATGCCAGAAAAACATCCGAAAATCGGACGTGTGAGCCAGTCGGGTGCATTTTTTTGTTATCTTTTGCTATTCTTCGAGCCAATTGGTGTTTTTGACAAAGTCAGTCTTATCATTTGTTTTTTCGCTTCTTTCCATCATTTCAATGCGAAGGTATTTAGCAATTTCACCATATTTTTCTTCCATTGCAATATCCAGTGCTGTTTGCTCTCCTCTACCCTTGTGAAAGATATCAGCTCCATTTTCTACTAATAATTTTACAACTTCGAGATGTCCTTTACTTGCTGCAGCGGTAAGAGGTGGAAAATTAGTGAATTCATTCTTAGGATTAAGAATTGCACCTTTTTCAATAAGGGCTTTTGATATTTGAAATAGGCCATAATTAGCAGCATATCCAAGGGCTGACCTGTCAAGATAATTTACTTTATTGGGATCTGCCCCATGTTCCAGTAACAATTTAACTATGTTATCATGTCGTTCAGCGGATGCCCACATGAGCGCAGTCCAACCTCTGCTATCTTGGGTGTCTGGGTTTGTACCTTCTTCTAGAAGTTTTTTTAATTCTTCAAAATTGCCTATACAAGCATATTCACAGATCGGAGGCTTCTCGTAAATTCTATGTGGTTCAAAACCAGCAAATTGGTAATGCATTTCGTGAAGATCCATAGCTTTTCTAAACCACCGCAGATCCTTTAGGGCATTTTTTCGCATACTCTTTGAGCCAAGACATTTCGTGATATTGAATAGATAACTAAAATTAAGCGAAAAGCTTGGTAGGATGTAAAGAAGGTGCCAGTAATTTTGAATTAGATGTGGAAATGATGTTGAATATTTTTTCAATAAAAAGATTATGCCGAAATTTATTGGAATTAGAAAAACAAGCGATAAAACAAAAGCTTTGGAAGCCGAAGGGATTCTCCCAAGGCCAAGTTTCATCATTTCTTGATTGCTTCTAATACTGAAAAAAATAGCAAAGATAAAATCAAAGGTAACTGCTAAAAGAAAACCAAGTGCAACAATACCAAGAGACGATAGAATTACTTTCCAATCAATTCCATAATTATACAAATATTTATACAGTTCTGGGACTATCGCAATAAGAAATATTACAACTGTAATTGTAAATTCGAAGAAATTACGTTCTTTCTTCGTCTCTGCAAACCAATAATATATAAAATGAGAAAAGAAAAATATTGATAATAATATTAGTATGGTGGATACGTTGGTCTCTGGCGATATCGTGATCTCAGTATAAGGTATTTTACCTTCAATCATTAGTCCAAGGTATTTGAAGCCGATAAGCAACCCTGAAAAAATTAATGAATATTTTCTATTAGCGTCAGATTTCATTTTTTTAGATAACGTTCGAACTCAGCGGAAAAATGAATACGTGGCAAAGAGCTTTAACTCACCACTACTTTTATTGCGTGACGCAAAATAACCCAAACCCCGAACCTCATTTTTTCCGCTGAAGTGATTTGTTATGCTATTTTTTGCTCTCAAAATCAAATTTTATTAGCTTGTCGCCCCATTTTGGTACAAGTTTAAAACTCTCATCATTATTACCAATAGTTATCGGTTGAATAACAAATGGAAACTCTTGCTCTTCAATATCTATTTTTGCACGCCCAAAGAGTGTGCTGAATTCATCTCCTAAACTCCCTTCTTTTAATAGTTGTGCTCCGGCAACCGTTGGTATTACCATATTGAGAAGTGTACAATTAATTAAAAAACCAGGATCTTTTATAAGTTGAGAATAAGGAGAAGGCGAAAGTTTAACACTCAATGATAACGGTAGAGTTTTTCCAATTATTACTAAATTTCCATTTTCATTATATTTGTGAGAGAAAATGCCTTTAAGCACTAGGTTTTTGTTCTGATAAACAGCATGCGTTTTGAGAGTTTTCCTGAAGCTAAAAAGGCAGGCAATATGTCCCAAACCTTCAGAGTTAACCCATATGCGTAATCTAGCATCCAACGAAGAATTAATGCTCGATTTAATAGTAAGTCCACTAAGTTTATCTGTGACATTTATACTACTTATAACAGAATGCAAACGACTGTTGTTTACCCAATATTCTCCTTCCAATTCACCGAGCTTTACTAAACCATCAACTAACTTTAGCGCTGCTTTTTTGCCTTTACATTTCGCTACACGCAATTCATTCTCTGCTTGATGCGCTAATCGATCAATTTCACGTTTTGTTTTACATTCAGTATTTTTCCTTTTGCAGTTTTCGCGTCTTGTTTCTCTGTCCACCTTACATGCGGCAATCTTAGCGTCACATGCTGCTCTTTTTGCTTCCCTTTTTACCTTACATGCCGCTTTTTTTACGTCATATGCAGCACGTTTTGTTTCTCTTTCAACTTTGCATGCAGCTTCTTTTGCACAGCGTTTTGGCTTACTCCATTTGCAACCATAATCACAACTTGGCAATGAATAACTCTTGTTACAATCAGGTAGGTTACATGGCTTTTCACAAATTATATGAGCATAACTACAGGGGTTATCACATGCTTCACCATGGAAGTCCCTATATAGTCCTTTGCACGATGGTAGAGTCTGCTTGTCATGTACTGCAATATCTTGAGAAAACTTATTTGAGTTGTCGGGGGCACCAAGCTTTGGGATCGTAAGGAAATCCTTCATAGATAGCCCTATATTTAGGCTATTTAAGGATTTGTTAATAATACTTGAGAGCATGCCTTTTCGAACAACAACTGTTGATGTTGTTTTCTTGAGTGAAAACTCATCTCCAAATGACTTAAATAATGATGTGTTCACTGCGGTGGTAAGTTTTTGAAAGCCCGACAGAAGAAGTTCTTCTGTAACTTGTGTACTAGTAGCTACAGCACTGTTTACATTAGGCTGGTTTGCAGTAGAACCTAGAATATTTAAGGAGGATTCATTAACATATACAGCTAATGAAGGCAGAGATATTTTTAATGGAATATCGTCCCCAGTAATATTTATTTTTTTATTTGTTTTGATTTTCTTTGGTGAAAAATTCTCTGTAATAGATAAATCAAAAGGAATGTGAAAACCATTTTTGAATGCGACACCATTTATATTTACCAATAAACTTTCGAGAATTGTTGTCAGTTGAGACAAAAGTTTATCTTTTGGGTTTTTGATTAAGAGCCAACGGCCTTTAATCCGAGACACAGGTTTGATTTCTAAATTTGTTAGTGCTGGTTTAAGTACCACTCCATTTTCTTTTGGAACTATAGCTACATCTCCTGATGCGGTCACACCTATGGTTAGATCAAGATTATCTATCTTAAATTGAACATCTAAAAATGCTGTTATTCCTTGTGGTAAAAATGAAATCATTACGTCATTTAGTTTTATATTTGAGATTCCGTTTATTTTAATGTTTTCTATTTTCTTTCTGTTATTTTCAATTAATGGTAAAGCCTGTTTTTTCAAATCAGATTCGGAAATGGACACTAGTACGTCCGTAATGAAACCTTGTTTAGTAATTATTGAGACAGATTCTTCTATAGAGTGATATCTTTGATCTAAGGTTGAAATAGGAGGCCAGTGATCATTTACTAAATCAGAAAGGTTTACCGAGTTAATAAAGAAGATTCCAATTACAACTAATCCAACTATCAATACAAACGAAACCATTTTCTTCATCTTATTATTTTCCTAGTTTTTTTAATATTCTCAATTAACAGATTAGCATTGGAAGCATAACAGTTTTAATAAGTGGAAAATGTCCACAATATCCCTTAATATCTGAGGGTATTTTCCACACAATCCAATATCAAAACGATAAATATGGAAAAATAAGCTAGGGGTTTTGCACTTATTGCATTTACCCTTCATTTTTTCCATAAAATGTCATATTATCAGAGTCACAATGGAAAGCAATGGGAAATTCATACCAAATCAAGACCTTAAGCTACTTGACCAGGTTCGGGAGACGTTAAGGTACTATCATTACGCACTCTCCACGGAAAAGACCTACTGTCAGTGGGTTTTACGTTTTATTGTCTTTTACGATAAGAAAAGGCACCCTAAAGAAATGGGTCCAAGGGAAGTTGAAAGGTTTTTGTCACATCTGGCAACCAATCAAAAAGTGGCTGTGTCCACACAAAAGCAAGCCTTAAACGCACTGGTTTTTCTTTACCGTGATGTGCTGCTAACCCCATTGGGTAAAGATTCCCTTGCCCCTATTCGTGCAAAACGAAGTGTACGTCCTCCGACGGTTTTGACCGTTGAAGAAGTAAAATCGCTATTTGCACAAATGAAAGGTACCCATCTTTTGATGGCGCAGACTATTTATGGTTCTGGAATTCGCCTTATGGAGTGTGTCCGGCTTCGTATTAAAGATGTTGATTTTGGTCAGGCGAAAATGTTTATACGGGGTGGAAAAGGCGGTAAGGATCGGATAACCTATCTGCCTCGACAGGTTCGAGATGATCTTCATTGTCATATCGAAAGGGTAAAGGCCCTACATCGTGCTGACTTGAATGAAGGATTTGGTGAAGTACATATGCCCGGTGCCCTAGGGCGAAAATATACAAAAACCGCCTGGGAACCCCCATGGCAATATGTGTTTCCAAGTAAAAAACGTTCAGTTGACCCACGCACGGGCAAAGAGCGACGTCACCATGTACTTGCTTCAGGGCTACAAAAGGCGGTGAAGACCGCCGTAAAAAAAGCCGGTATCGACAAACATGCAACGGTTCACACCTTACGGCATTCCTTTGCCACCCATATGCTTGAGAATGGTGTCAATATCAGGGTTCTACAGGATCTTCTTGGGCATGCAGATGTAAAAACTACAGAAATTTACACCCATGTTATGCGCAAGGATATAGACGCCATCCAAAACCCCTTGGACCGTATGTATGAAGCATAAAAGGTCCTTTGTCGAGTGAGGTGAGGCGACCTGTTCAAGGTGAAAAAAATCAGCCCGCTGCTGTTACAGATCCTTAATCATCCAAACATCACAAGCACCGTGAATAGTTTCCTCAAGTGAAGTTTCCAGATGCCTAAAACCAAGGCTCTCATAAAGTTTTATCGCAGCGTTCATACTGAAAAGTGTATCCAGGTAGCATTGGGCGTACCCCTGAGATCTTGCATATTCAAGACATTGTAGCGTCAGTTTTTTTCCAATTCCCAGGCCGCGACCGTCAGGCAGAATAAACACCTTTTTGAGTTCACAGACTTTTTTGCTTCCATGGAAGGATGAAAGGCCGCCACCGCCAATCAATGTATTGTTGATGCTTGCAACTAAATACAGCTTGTTGGCCGCTGGCGTATAGTGCCGGCTCATGCAGCGTACTTCCGGATCAGATGGTCCAAAGCCCTCTCCTATTGCACCAAATTCTGCTCCGACGCTTTTGATAATCCTGCAAATCTGTTCATCATCTTCAGTTCTGATTGGTCTGAGTGTGTAATTCATTGGCAGTAGGGGGCGGAAATTGGATATTACAGACCAACCATTGTGACGTAGGTCATTGGCCAGAATATTCCGATCAGGATGGTTGCAACAGCAGAACCGGACAACAGGAGACAGCGTTTGGTGAAGATGCTCAAGCCCAAAAAGACGATATTAACCCATCCAAATGGTGCAAGAAATGATAGAAACCAGCCAATCGGGACCTGGAATGCCATGCCGGATAAATAGTGAATGGGTTGTTCCGCCATTGTCTGGGGTGCCTGAGTGGTGTAATTCCAAATCAGCATTGAAAGAACTGCTGTGACAAGCATCAGGAGAGGGCTGCCGAATAACCAGGTGACTAAAATGTCCTTTCTTGCCATTTGATCAGGGAGTACAGTCTTTAAGGGCATATTTGAGGTCCAGAGTTTTGAGGAAATTAGAGTATGATCTTCTGTCATTTCTTTTTCATACTTGATCTTATCTTGACACAGATTTATCTTAACGCATACTATATTTAATCGACGGGAAGTAATTATTATGAAAGAGAGTGTCTATCTCATCGGTGGTCGTGCGGTTGGGAAGTCCAGTATCGGTGTAAAGCTGGCGCAAAAGCTTGGCTATGAGTTTCTTGATACCGATATTTTAATCACCGACAGGTGTGGATGTTCGGTGGCAGAGATAGTTGCCCGTGAAGGGTGGCCAGCATTCAGAGACTATGAACAACAGGCATTACAGCAACTGCTGGGTCAGAAGTCATGCGTTGTGGCCACTGGCGGCGGGGCAATTCTGCATCGTGAGTTGTGGCTGGAGCTAAAAAAGACCGGCACAGTTATCTGGCTGCAGGCAGATCCTTCGATTCTCTGCATGCGTATTGCAGGGGATCAGTATTCTGCAGGGCAACGGCCAAGTTTAACAGGGAAGGATGTTTGTCAGGAAATTGAGGCTGTTCTTGCGGAACGGAACCCCTTATATCAGGAAACAGCAGACTCCATTATTGATAGTGGCAGGATGACAGTTGATGAAGCTGTTTTGGAAATTGAGCGAATCTGCACTGCAACAGAGAAGGAATAATAGAGATGGCAGGAAATACTTTTGGTAAGGCCTTTCGGGTAACCACCTGGGGCGAGTCACACGGAACAGGCGTAGGAGCTGTTATTGACGGCTGTCCCCCTGGGATTATTCTTGATCCTGAGGTTTTGCAGGCGGAAATGGACAGACGGCGGCCGGGGCAGGGAGGGGCTTCCAGTCCTCGTAAGGAACCTGATAAGCTGGAGATCTTATCCGGGATTTTTATCCCTCAGGGAGAAGATCTTCCGCGAACCACCGGTACTCCCATATCCCTTACAATCTATAATAAAGATGCTCATTCAAAATCCTATGATAGTCTGCGCGATATTTTTCGTCCCGGGCATGGGGATATCAGTTATCTTGCCAAATATGGTATTCGGGATCATCGTGGTGGCGGTCGGGCATCTGCAAGAGAAACTGCTGCGCGAGTGG
The DNA here is from genome assembly GCA_964621915.1 of uncultured Desulfocapsa sp. Taxonomy (GTDB): domain Bacteria; phylum Desulfobacterota; class Desulfobulbia; order Desulfobulbales; family Desulfocapsaceae; genus Desulfocapsa. Next base: position 8,002 of record CAZUPS010000016.1, read on the forward strand.
CGGCAGGGGCTGTTGCCAAACAGGTATTGGAACAGACCGGAATTAACGTGCTTGCCTATACTGTGGCTTTGGGTGGCGTAAAAATCACCGAAAAAAATTTAGAAGTCATTAGTGATAACCGATTTTTCTGTCCCGATGCGGCTGCTGCTGAAAAGATGGAAGCGCGCGTTGACGAGGTTCGAAAGCAGGGAGACACTTTAGGCGGAATTGTAGAGATTGTTGCCGATTGTCCAGCTGGTCTTGGGGAGCCTGTTTTTGATAAGCTTGAAGCTGAGCTTGCCCATGGTTTGATGTCCATCGGTGCGGTAAAAGGGGTGGAAATTGGTGCCGGATTTAAAGTGGCGGATATGCTTGGCTCCGAAAACAATGATGCAATAACCCCCGAAGGATTTGATGGAAATAATGCAGGAGGAATCCTGGCTGGAATATCGAGTGGCAATGAAATCGTTATTCGTGTGGCTGTTAAACCCATTCCTTCTATTTCCAAAGAGCAACAGAGTGTGAATCTTGCCAATGAAGCGGTGGCTATTCAAGTGGGTGGCCGCCATGATATCTCGGCAATTCCCCGTATTATCCCTGTGTGTGAGGCCATGGTGCGCCTTACGCTTGTCGATCATTTGCTGCGACATATGAGTATCGCTTTTCCAACGGAGTAGAACAATGGCAAGTAAGCAAACACCCATCCGTGAAATCTGGATGCTGAGTCGGGAATATGGCAATCTGGCAGGTGCCGGCGGTGTAAAAGATGTTGTGTCGCAATTATCTGTAACCCTGGCCCGCTGGACAGGGCGCTCTGTTCATGTCGTTCTGCCCTGTTATGGCTTTATAGAACCAGAGGCGCTGGGTTTTCAACTTCTTGCCGATCCTCTCTATCCTGAAAAGGAACTTCAGTTTGAGGTTGATCTGAACTATCCGGAGGAGGAACGTCGGGAAGAGCTAAAGGTATGGGTTGCAAAAATAGACAGGGTGAATTTGTATCTGCTTGATGCCGAGCGGTTTCGTGAAAAGCAAAATGTGTATACCTACACGGCCGAGGAAGAGGAGAGCTTCTCCTGGCAGAAAACGGGAGAGGGGCATATCGATTATTTTGCCATGAATATCCTCCTTCAGAGAGGTGCTGTTGATCTGATGGTACTTCTTGATGCGCATCCCGATGTTATTCATTGCCACGATGGCCATACTGCAGTTCTTCCGGCAATGATTTCGGAACAATCCGGTCTGCGCCACTATTTTCGCGACACTGGATGTGTGGTGACCGTGCATAATGCGGGGCAGGGGTATCATCAGGAGGTTGCAGATCTTGCCTTTGCCCAGGCAAGTACTGGCCTTCCTCTTTCATTTGTGCGCCGTTGCAGACTGGATGATTGCTTTGATCCTTTTCTGGCAGGTGCGCCCTATGCGTTGATGAACACGGTAAGTGAAAACTATGCCCGGGAGCTGCGGGAAACCATTGATGATCATTTGACCGGCTGGCTGGGACATACCTTGCTCGAAAGAAATATTATGCTGGAAGGGGTGACCAATGGCATTGATCCTGAAGCCTTTTCTGCAAAAGATCATCTGCGAACGCATATTGCCGCCAGTTTTGATCCTCTTGGTACGGAGTCGCTGGATGGCAAACTGCAGTGTAAGGCGTCCCTGTTAGAATCCCTTTACTATAATGAAATAATTCCGGGAGTGCGTCAGTCCGGTTATCTTAGTGTTGAGCCTGATCTGCCGCTTGTCACCTTTATTGGACGTCTTAGCGCCCAGAAGGGTGTCGGAGTGCTGACAGAAGCCCTTGAAAAACTGCTTGCTGAAAAGACCGATTTTCAGTTTCTGCTTCTTGGAACCGGCAGTCGTCACGATGAGGAACTTCTTATTGAGCTGGCTGAGGAAAAGGCCAATCTTGGACGGGTCTGTATTCTGCGCGGTTATGATACGATTCTTGCCAACAAGGTGTACGCAGCTGGTGACTTTTTTGTGATTCCATCGCAATATGAACCCTGTGGACTCACCGACTTTATGGCCCAGCTTTTTGGGAATCTGCCGATTGTTCATTCGGTGGGTGGTTTGGTGAAGGTTGTGGATGGTGAGACCGGTTTTGCCTATAGTCGCCAGAGCATTCTTACTTTGAGTGAGGCCATCGAACGGGCCTTGGAACTCTATGCAACTGATCCGGCTGCAATCCGCAGGATGCAGCGACAGGCGGTGGAATTAATTCATAAACAATTTACCTGGGACACGGTCAGCAAGAAGTATTTGGAGTTATATAAGAAGGCTAAAAGAAATAAAATTGAACACTAATTTAGTATTCTGCTGTTCATAAAGTCTCACTTTTGATTAAATGAATGTAACTTGCTACTGGGCTGTGGTTTTGCCAATTATGGAATGTTCCCTGAAAATGTTATAATTAAATGAACTGATACTGACAACGAATTGAAGCAAATAGCTTTCTTAATTTATACGGAGGTAGCATATGACAATCAAGATAGGAATTAACGGTTTTGGCCGTATTGGAAGAAGTATCTTTCGCGCTCTTATACAGGATCCGGCGTTTGCAGATATTGAAGTGGCAGCGATTAATGATCTGACTGACAATGCAACTCTTGCCCATTTACTGAAGTATGATTCGGTGATGGGAATTTATGGACCTGATGTTACCAGTGATGAGACAGGAATCACCGTTGATGGAAAGCATATTCCGGTGACCGATCACCGTGATCCCTCCGATATCCCATGGGGTGAGGCTGGTGTTGAATATGTTGCAGAGTGCACAGGGCTTTTCCGGGATGCTGACAGTACCCAGAAACATATTAATTCAGGGGCGCAGAAGGTTGTGATTTCAGCTCCTGCCAAAGGAGACATCAAGACATTTGTAATGGGGGTAAACGAGGATGAGTATGATGCGACTATTCATCATATCGTTTCCAATGCATCGTGTACCACCAACTGTCTGGCTCCCTTTGCCAAGGTAATTCTTGATAATTTTGGTATTAAACATGGCTTGATGACTACGGTTCATGCCTATACTGGTGATCAGCGGTTGCTTGATTTTCCTCATTCTGATCTGCGTCGGGCACGAGCGGCTGCAATGTCTATGATTCCTACCAGTACAGGTGCTGCAGCAGCGGTTGCACTTGTGATTCCAGAATTGAAAGGAAAATTTGATGGTCTTGCCGTGCGGGTGCCAACGCCTAACGTGTCGCTTGTTGACGCCGTTATGGAAGTGGAGCAGGCAACGACGGTTCCCGAAGTTAATCAGGCATTAAAGGATGCGGCAAACCGTTATCTTGGCTACACCGACCTGCCTCTGGTCTCCGTTGATTTTCAAGGTAATGCTCACTCTTCAATTGTTGATGGCCAATCCACGAAAGTTATTGGTACCACTGTTAAAATATTAAGCTGGTATGACAATGAATGGGGCTATTCCAACAGAATGTTGGATCTTATCATGCATATGGAGGCCAATAAGGCTCTCTGAGAATGCCATTTCGCCCAAACTCTTCAGAATTTTCAAAAAATAATTCTCGCAATATCAAATATATGGCTGCGCTTATTTTTAGAAAATTCTTCGACTTTAAACGAAATGTCTATCCTCAGACAAGCTCTTAGATCAAAGACTACTAGGTAGTTTGTTTTTTACGCCTCGATGGAGAAAATCCTTCGAGGCGTTTTTGTTCTGTCCCATGGAGAAGATGCTTGAACTTGTGGAGGAAATGCTTGATACTGGAAGGCAGTTGATAATACTTCTTTGATGGATGGAAAATAATGAAAAAGAAAGCAACAAATATAGAGTCCGATGCACTTACAGCAAACCTTCTGGAAACTGCGGAAGAGGTGGTTCTCGATCCCGAACTTCAGCTTCTTCTTGATGTGGTCACTCGCTATAAGGGGCTTCATAATACCCTTGAAAGTCTTCTCTACGAAATCTGTCATCCCTACCGAAACTGGAATATTTTAATCCCTCAGCTACGTAGTTTTGTTCTGAAAAATAGTAATTACTATGTGCGTCACGAAAAAGGACCGGAGGCGTTTGCTCTGTTTGGCGGGTTATTTATTGCAGCCATGGAGCAGTCTGAAAAGAATAGTAAACTCCTCTCGCAAATTATAGAATCCCAGGTGGCCTGGGTGGCAAAGATGGTAAGCCTTTTTTCGGTGGACGATCTGTACCGCTATCAGTCTGCACTCAATCATTATTTCGGCCAATTCCTCGAGTTTGATGACGGGGAAAGTCCTATCATAATGCATATTGTTCAGGGGCAGCATCCCATGAAAAAGCTTGCAATTTCGCTGCTTGCTTTTGTCGATAAGGGAGCGGAGGACTTTGATTATCACCCCATGGCAGAGCTGATGCAGGCGATTCTGGTAAGGAATTACGAGTATTGGTTGCATGAGGAAGACCCATTGCCATGGTTTCTTCGTCATTGTGGTGATTTGTGTGAAGACTTTCACTCGGGAAAGCTGTTCTCTGCTATTTCCCACAAGGCCATGGAGAAGCACAGGGATACTGTAATGAATATCGGGATCAAGGCATCACCCGTGGTGGCATTGCGGGCAATTCTTGATTTGCCGGCCCATGTTGATATCGTCCGTCTCTATAAGGAAATTCCTGCAAGACTCGCCCAGGCCGATGAAGCAGAGCTTGGGAAGGTAAAAGAGCAGGGATTGCCGTTAAACCGGTTTGCTGAAAACCAGAAGCTTCTCTTTCTGTTTCGAATCATGGATACCAAGGGATTGTATCTGATTCATGAAGAGACTCTGCGAGAGATAAACCGTTCACTGGTACAACTTGTACGTCTCCAGAAATTTGAGGAAATTGAAGAGTTTCTGCTCACCGCTTTTCAACTGCTCAAGGCCAATGTCAGGAAGTATCCTCACACTTCTCTGCAATGTATTCAGGTACTTGGCGGTGAAGTCTTTAAACGTAAGAATGGGCGGATGGTGGAGGCTTTTCTCTGGCAGGCTGTTCGGTTCGGGTTTCAATATGCCAATGTTATGGGTGTGGATGAAGACTGGCAACCCATTACCAACCCGGCTCATCTCGCAAATATCAGGGCCTGGCTGAATTTGATTATGCAGGAACCGAAGTGGTGCGGCACTCTGTTCTCTGCTCTTATTATTAATATTAAGCTTTCCGGAACCTGCGTTAAAGATACTGATCTGTTCCAGCGTGATATTACCAATCTGCTGAATCACCCCATTGAGCCCGTCTATAATCTTGCGAAACAGTTTACCAAGCTTATGCCTGTTTTCTTTAATGAAATCGGTGCAGAAGGTGATCTTCGTGAAGTCTCCACCGAGCTTGATGAAATCCATAAACGCAGGGATCTGCTGATTCATTTTTTACGTAAGCAGAGTCATGTGGAAAGCTCTAACCTTATTGTTGATTTTATTCAGGCAATTTTTGTATTCTGGCTGACTAAAAAAAGGGAAGTTCTGCAGCCTTTTCTTCCGGAAGAAGTGTACTCAGAAATCACGGTGGAAGGCAAATTTATCGATGATCAGCATAAGCTTGCCCAGCGTATTCATACCGATCTTGAGTTTTCCACCAGCGATGATCTTCTTTCCTGGAAACAGGATGAGCGACAGAAGTACCTTGCTGCACAAACGGATATTGCTCCTGCTGAGTTACGACGCTTCGATCTGCTTGTTCATATGTATCAGCTTCTGAACCAGAAGTATAATCTTGGTTTTCAGGAGTTACGCTCTGAACTTGAAAGCGCTGCTCAGGAAGGGTTCCCGGAGATGGCAGATCTGCTGTTCACTCTTGAGAATTGTGAAACCGTTGAGTGCGTGGAGGCATTGCTTGAAACTCTTGAGGGATTGAAAGAAACGATTCTCTCAACGGATACCTTTGAGGCAAAGGAAGATATCTATTATAAGCGCCATATTGCCGTTGATATTCCATCGGTATACGGCAAGTATCGTGAAAAGAAATTTGATAGTCTCTCGTTGAGTTTTCGTCTCGAAAATCTTACCAATATCTTTCTCGAACGTTTGCCGGAAACGGTGAATCTCTCAATTATTACCCAGGCGACATTTTACAGTATCGTGAAGTGCTTGAAACTCTATCTGCGTGCTCTGCGTGTGGATGGTATTTCTTCAAGGCGGCTTGAAACCTATATTTCTCTGCTTGAAAGTTCCTTGAAGATCAGGCGTTTTTCCTATACCCAGTATCTGGATATTTTTCGCGGCCTCTCCGATGGTGTGAAAGATGTTATCTACTCCTACTACACCAATATTCATCAAAATAATCTCTCCATTGTTATTCCGCAGATTGGTGCTAATAATCTTCTTACAAAGTACCGGTCACTCTGGCATGAAGAGGATCAGACAAATTCGATCCATAGTCTTTCCGAGGCTTTTTTGCGGGACTTGATCGCCACAACCTTTGGTCTTCAACATCTGGATAATTTTATTATTCGGATTATCGGAACCCTGGAAAGCCAGAAGGATATGCTCGATAAACGTCGCCTTGATCTGTTGATGACCTATAATCCTGAACGTGCCATATCCCAGCTGCACCGCAGAAATCCCTATACCCACGATTTGATTCATCTAGGGAATAAGGGCTACAATCTTGTGGTGTTAAATGATGACAAGAAGCCGGTACCACCCGCGTTTATTATTACCACCGAGATTTTCCGTTGTCGGGAAGTAATCTATGGTTTTGATAAGGCACGTGATGACTTTATGCAGCGGGTTCGTAAGTCACTCACTGAACTTGAACGATTGACAGGGCGGGTTTTCGCTGCTCCCAAAAGTCCATTACTGCTTTCTGTTCGAAGTGGCGCGGCGGTTTCAATGCCTGGTATGATGGCTACGGTTCATAATGTGGGGACCAATGAGGAGTTGATCGAGGAGGCTGCAAGAGAACATGGGGACTCCTATCTGGCCTGGGATAATTACAGGCGTTTTTTGCAATCATGGGCTATGACTTCCGGAGTTCCGCGCGAAGAATTCCAGACTCTTATGGATGAAGCCAAAGAGAAGTGCAATGTGAGTCTGAAGGGGCATTTCTCACCGGAACAGATGAAGGAACTGGCACTCGAATATCAGAAGGTCATCCGAAATCAGGGCCTGGGGATTCCCGATGACCCGTGGCTGCAGCTTGTAACTGCTATTGAGATGGTGTTTGACTCCTGGGAAACCGATAAGGCCTCAGATTACCGGAAGATAATGGATGTTTCAGATTCCTGGGGAACTGCAGTTATCGTACAGGCAATGGTGTATGGAAATAAAAGCCAGTCCTCCGGTTCCGGAGTGTTGTTTACGGCTCATCCCTATCGAAAGGTACAGCGGGTCGCCCTTTGGGGTGATTATGCCTATGGCGATCAGGGCGAGGATATTGTTTCGGGGCTGGTTACCAGTTATCCGGTTTCCGTGGAGCAGGCAGAACTCGATGGTAGAGCGGTTGATAAAACGCTTGAAGTGCGATATCCTGACATTTATAGAGAGCTGTTGACCATATCACGAGAACTTGTCTATGATAAAGGTTGGAATCCGCAGGAGATTGAATTCACCTTTGAGGGGCCCGATGCCAGTCAGTTGTTTCTTCTGCAAACTCGAGATATGATAACTATTAAAAAGCAGGAGCGATTCCAGGTTTTTGCAGACGCGATAGCCGTGGAGGAAGCATATCTTGGCAAAGGAATTGGTGTATCCGGCTCTGCGCTTTCTGGGCGCGCCGTTTTTACCGAAGAAAATATTAAGGAACTGCGACGCAGTGATCCCGATACGCCACTTGTATTGATTCGTGCCGATACGGTCCCAGAAGATATTAAAGTAATTGACATGGCAGAGGGACTGCTTACTTCTAGAGGAGGCCAGACGTCCCATGCTTCAGTTGTGGCTGTACGTCTTGAAAAAACATGTATCGTTGGCTGTAAGCATTTAAAGGTATATGAGGTTGGAAAATATTGCGAAATAGGAGATTTTGTGATTAAATTTGGTGATCCTGTTTCAATTGATGGTCGCAGTGGACAGGTGCTGAGTGGAATACACGCAACCCGTGAAGAAATGCATATTCTACCAATTTAAGTTTGGTATTATATGTGAAATAAGGAGAATGAAATGGTAAAAAAAGCAAAAAAGGTAAAACTATTGAAAGGGTCTTCCCTTGCAGCCTATGCCCGAAAAAAAGCAAGCGGACTTGGTCTGGATGGAAAAGGACTGAAACTTGCCGATCTGGTGTGGATGATTCAGGAGAAGGAAGGTCACACTGGTTGCTTTAAGAAAGAAAAAGAATGTTCCCATACAGAATGCTGCTGGCAGCTCTCCTGTGGCGCAAAAATGGGTTGAACGACGCGCGTTGTGAAACGTTATCCCGCTCCATGCAGGTATCTACCGGCATGGAGCAGGTGTCCTACTATTTATGTCTGCACGCAGGTACTCCGAATGCCTTCAAAATCAGCCCTAACGGGCAAAATTTAGTAAATCCAAACTGAAAGAGATTCAGCCCTATAAAAGCAGTTCCAAATAACCAGTATTCATGCATAAACAATGGATTGTTGCCGCAGTCAACACCAAGCGCCATGGTGAGTAGGATAAAAAAACCTGCAATGGTGTGAATCCAGTCTGTTACGATCATAAAATATACTCCAGAAAAATTTGGTTGAATGAGAATCCATACTATTTAAGGAAACAATAGTGTAGCTTTGGCTGTTTGTCCAGTACGGAAATGCTCTATAAGAGTTTATTTCTTCGTCGGCTGTTGTTGCCTTTTCTGATACGAAAGAAATCAAAGAGTGCAAAGAGCAGGAAACCAACAACCACTCCCATAAAAAACTTGTTCCAGCCCGTGTCTGCTGTTGCTTCTGTTTGTGTTATGGGTTGCACAACAGCTGGTACCGCTTCTGTTGTGGCAGGAGCCGGGCTCTTGTCTGGTTGAACAACTGTTTTTGGAACGCTTAGAGTAGCTTCTTCTCTGGGGGGAACTTTTGCAAAGCCATTCCTGAGGAGTTCCTTGGCTTTTGCATCCCGGACTTTTCTATTTTTGCTGCCCATAACAATGGCAATAAGACGCACTCCATTTTGTTTAGCAGTTGCAGCAATGGAGAATCCGGCCTTGGTGAAGTATCCGGTTTTAAAGCCGTCACATCCGATAACTGTATCGAGAAGATGATTATGGGTGCGCATAACAAAATCGCCCCCGCGAAAATCTCTCACTTTGGTACCCGTGTATTGGTAGACTTCCGGCCGTTTGCTTAAGACCTGGCAGAGTGTGGCAAAATCTCTTGCCGTGGTCACATCAACTTCCTGTCCCTTTGCTGGCGGCAGGCCGTGCACTGAGTGGAATGTGGTGTTTTTCATTCCAATTTCTCTGGCCTTTTCATTCATAAGGGCAACGAAGGCTTCCTTAGAACCTGCCACATGGCTGGCAAGAGCGACGGCTGCATCATTAGCCGATTGAATCATCAGAGCATACAGGAGTTCCTGGAGGGGAAACTGTTCCTTGGGATCAAGATAGACCTGAGAACCACCCATCTTGTATGCTTCTACCGTTACCTGAACAATCTCATCAAGCTGAAGGCTTCCCTGTTCAATCTTGTCCAGGATAACGAGAAGCACCATAAGTTTTAAGGTGCTGGCAGGGTAGACCGTCGCATCTGCATTTCTGGCAAAGAGAACATCTCCCGTATCCGCATCCATTACAAAGGCAGATGCATAGGGTTCTGCCGCCACGGTTTGAATTTTGGCACGTCCTGCAAATGCAGTTTGACCTATTAAAAGAAAGAAGAGTGAACTAAGAACGATAATGTTTTTTTTCTGCATGGTTTTATTCTTGTTATTGTTTGTTGTATTTGAGCACCAGATGGAGTTGAAAAAAGCTTCATATGCGAGGCGCGTCAATTTGCTATTATTTCGGCGTACTAGAGTACGTCGTAATGATAGTAAATTGAAAGCAACGAAGTAGATGAAGAAATTTTTCAATTCCATAAACTATTTGCATTCCGGCCATCCATATCCCCACCGCCAGGGAAGGTCGGTACATGGCATTCCGCCAATACGGACGGCAGCATACATCATATTGGCAATACCTTTATAAATTTGTGCAAGTTCTGTTTCGGAAATATCGTACTCTCGAGTAAGTTCAGGGCTGCGTTTGTTTCCAGTTTCAATGACGCAGGTTTTCAGGGCAAGATCCGCCGTCCTTCGTGCCTCAAAACTTGCTGCTGCGGTGTCGCCTGATGCACCGCCTGAGTGGTATGCAAGATCATGAGTTTCACAGCATGTCTGCCAGGCGGGTACTGTTCCATGTGTTTTTTCAAAGTCGGGGATCTTGGCTGACAGGTATTCCCAGCCAACACTCAGGCCGCCACTGCAACCATCAGTTGTAAAAGGAGAAATAGCTGCACTCGGAGTGTTTTTAATTGTCTGTAGTTTTTCCTGACGACTCATTTCCAGATGCCGTTCCAAGGCATCACCGTCTGCAAGCGGGAATGTGATAGATTCCGTACCGGGTGAGCGTAGAAAAAGGAGAACAAAGAGCACTGCCAGTATGGCAATTGTCACTAATATTAATTTCATCATTGAACGTTTCATGGTGACTGATCTCGGTAGATATGTTGTGGAATTGGAACCTTTAACAGTACTGCTGTATGGAGGAGGAGCCGCTCCACGGGCGTAAGGTTTTTGTTTATAAGGAGTACTTCACCGGCTAGTGCCGGTTCGTCTGTGATAATACCGTCCACGCCGAGTGATATCATACGGGACATGGAAACCCGGTCATTTACCGTCCAGATATATACTTCTTTACCAGTGTCATGAATGCGTCTGATAAAGGCGGGGCTTGCAGTTGCCATATTGATTGCAAGAAAGTCCACTTCCAGGTTGGATATCTTGCCAATGGCCTGGGTTGAGAGTAAGCCGGTTCGCCACTGTGGACGCAGGGCTTGTAAAATTTTGATCCCCTCATATTTAAGAGACATAATGGCGATATTTTTTGCCATATTGGTCTCTTCTACAATATCCACAACCCGTTGTTCGAGTTGTTGGTCATAGCCATAGTATTTCAGTTCGATCAGAACATTGCATCTGCCTTTGGCAAGCTCAAGTATTTCGGTAAGCGTTGGGACTCGTTCAGCGGAAAATCCAGTGTTAAACCAGCTACCCACGTCAATTTTTCTGATTTCCTCCAGGCTGCCTGCAGAAACCTTCAGATCGACACCGCCAAGTTTCATAAAATCACTGTCGTGGATGACCACAACCTTCCCATCGGCACTCTCCTGCACATCGATTTCGAGCCAGTCAGCCCCGTCATTTATGGCATGGCGCATGGCGACAAGGGTGTTTTCCGGAGCTTTTCCGGCAGCTCCTCGGTGAGCAATGATCTGTGTATCGTTGTTGGCTGGAATATCGTTTAAGAGCCAGAGGCCAGCGAGAGTTGCGATCACCACAAATGCCAGAAGCACAATAAAGAAAAGAGGGGCTGATAGATGTTTTTTCTGGTTGAGCCCGGTGTGACCAAAGAGTTCTGGGCTGGTTGGTATCTTTTTGTGATCATAAAAGTGAATGAGTAAGGCGGCAAAGCTTCCCGAGGTAAATGTGGTGATAAGAAGATTAACAAGAGACCAGAGGAGCACCAGAGCACCAAGCATTGGAAGCAGTAGGGTCATGGAATTGAAAAAGAATGGGGCAAGAAACGACCCCAGCAGCTGGATGGCTCCAAGTGTAATCGTTGTAAGAAGAATTCCGGACAGAATCCAGCTACCAAGAGTCAGAAGAAACAGTCGGCTGCTTCCCATGCTTAAGCGCTCACTTTTGGTGAAGGAGCTGGCTGGACTTTCATTATGGAAAAGGATCAGTGGTAGAGTAAGGGACCAGCCGCAGAGGTTGCGAATAAGCACGGCTATCATCGTTACCAATACCAGTGCAATACTTCCTGCCGCAACTTTGAATATGGGTGGCTGAGTGGCAAGGTAATAGTTGATGTCATAGTCTGTGAGCATAACCCAGGCGATTGCAAATGCCAGACCAAGAAAAGGAAGAGTGAGAAGCAGCACCCGCAGGACCAGGCGAATAGCAAAGAGGAAAATTGTTTTTACCCGCTGCAGGGTGAAGAGAAGAGCGGGAATAACGTGTAATTGTCGGCCCTGCAGTTGTGTATAGCAGATGGCCATTAACGATGCCTGTTCAAAGACAAGGATGGTGAGTAACAGTGAGGCGAAGAGTATTGCTGCAAGCATTCCGGCAGGAGTCAGGAAAAAATAGGCAATATCAAGGTCAGAGAGTACGGACTGCCCGGAGAAGTTTAGCAGAAATTGTCCTAAAGCACCTGTCAGAGGAGCAAAGAGGAGTACACCAAAGGCAATATAGGCAATATGGATAGCAAAGACTTGCCAGATATTTTTGCGGAGAAAGCCTAGGGTTTCTTTCCAGATATTTCGTAACTGTTTCGTCATGTTCCGTTAAGGCGTTTGTTAAAAGTAGAGGCGAATGCCAGAAATAAAGTTCCATCCCGTAACATCATGGACTTCTGGGGTGTCGTCGGATAAAACATCTGCCATATCAAAGTATTCGAGCCCTGTCATAAGCTTTAATTTTTGCTGGTAGATATAGTAGTTTAATCCAATATAATAGGCATTGTATGAGTCTCCCTGGCCCGTGGCGACCTTTTTTTCGTAGCGACTGTTGAGTTGCAATCCGAAATCGTCACGGCTTGATGCATAGTGGTAGCGCAGAGCGAGTTGGAGCTTGTCTCCCGGGATGACAAGGTCTCTTGCAAAGTCGTAAGTGGGGAGCAGGGTGAATCCAAAAAGATCGCTCTGCTCACCAATACCCGTTGCAGCAGTAATATCGGTATCGATCTCAAAGGGGCCGATCTGGCCCTGGTGCCATAGGGAGATAATGTGCTCAAAGGGTTTAAATGCATTGTTTTCAGGATTGCCATTGTTATAGAGGTAATCCAGGTGTAGGTCTCCCTTTTCATAAAAGAGCGGTAGCTTATATCCGACTCCGAGGAGGGCACCAAATCCACCTTTGAAATCAGTGAATTCATCTTTTATGCTGCCGCTGAAGAGTCCACTCTGGTAGGAAAAGTCACCATTTTTTCCCTTGGCATAGAGGCCAATCACTTCACCCGGCATAACCTGATTCACCACCAGTGCCCGTTCCATGGTTTTAATTCGTTTGGAAGAGGTGCTGCGTTCAAGCCCCGTGTACACATAATCCAGGCGTCCTGCACTGACAGCAAAATCCTTGGTTGAGGTCTCCCATTTAATAAAGGCATCGTAGAGCCCTTCGTAAGTGGGGTTTAAGTCATCGTTCAGACTTATTTGTAATTCAAGGGTAAATTGTTGAAAGATCTTGCTGTTAAAGCCAAAATACATACGTCTGTTTTCCCAGTCTTCCTCTTTATTGCCTTCTGAATCTGCTATCCAGTATTGACCGTGGTAACGGCCTATCAGGGAAAAAGATTGAATATAGGGATTATTCGTGTCGGTGTAGAGTTTGGGCGCATCCCATATGGAATCAAACAGAGGCGGGGAGCTTTGCCGAGGCCTATCCTGGCTGGCGAGGAGGCATGTCGGGTACAAGAAAAGAGTAAGACTACCAATTGCCATTGCTCTTATGATGGTATTTTGTAAAGACATGGATCTCACTCCTGTACTCTATGGAAAGAACTCTTTTTGTAACCCCACACAATTAGACTGAGTATAGCGCGAAGTCAATAATTAATCCTATATGTATTTAGGGCTTGTAAAGAAATATAACCCAAATCCAAGCGCAATATCAGCCATTTTTCTCCCTTGCAAGCCCTTAGTTGATGAAGGGTATAAAAGGGGACATTAAAGAAGAACAGGGCACGGAGAGGCTGGCAGGGATGCTTAAAAGAAGAAATGTTCGTTTTGAGAGAGGCGCAGGAGGCCGATGGAGTAGCTGGTAAATCAGGAAAAATTCCTGATTTACCGTGTTTGGTTTCTATTTTACACTGGGGCAGAACAGTGTTTGCATTTTTGCCATCAATTCAATGATTCGTGGATCATTAATACGGTTATAGATAAAGTTGGCATCCTTGCGGTAATCGATGATTCCCTGGCTGCGAAGGATATTCAGGTGCTGAGAAACATTGGCATTGGTGGTTTTCACCTCCTCTCTGATATCACCCACTGACATTTCATTGTCCTGCAGGAGGCAGAGAATTTTCAGGCGTATGGGATGAGACATGGATTTAAGGAGTTTAGACATTGCATCAATTTGTTCATTTTCCATGGAGGGACCTCATGTGGAGTGAAAACTGCATTAGTTTGTGTGGAATTGTAACTGTTCTTTTTTGGGAAAAAGAAACAGGTACAGTGCTCCTGACAGTATTGCCATACAGGCATACATATACATGTCCGGAGCGATTCTATTCTCTGGGCGAAGAAGAGCAAGAACTGACAATAGCGGCAAAATCTGGTAAGCCAGACGATGGCTGAGAAACAGTTCTCTGATAATATAAACATGAATGATCGGTGCAATAAAACCGAGTATCAACGAAACGTTAGAGTTTTCGTGAAGATAGATAAAAAGAATCTGTTTGGTGGTCAATAATGTTAAGAGAACAACCAGAAACAGTGTGATGATATAGGTTTTCTTTTTCCGATCACCAAGCGGCAGGTTGTTGAGCAGATTGGTCAACTCATCTTTGTTGTTGTCGGTTGCCAGCTTTGTAAAAATTGTCTTTTTACTCTGACCTTTGCGGAGCAATGATTTGATTTCTTTTTCTAGGCTCTGTCGCATTTCTGGAATGATATCGGCTGAGAATCTTGGTTGGTTTAAGGTGCTTGTCTGAAATTTCCTAACATTCTGAAAAAGTTAGCCTATCAATACTGGTTTTCCGGGAGAAAGAAAAGAAAAAAAATAAATTCTAACATAAGTTAAACTGATACTTCCGATAATTGTTTTTTATTTGACAACAGCCTGGTAAAATGGAATATGGTAGGGCCTCATCGAAGAATATACCCCTTTGTTTTATGTATTAGAAGATAGAAATCTAAGTTGCCGGATTGTATCTAGTTATCAATGTTACTGATAGCTACTTTCGCAACTATCCAGAAAAACAGACTCAACAATGGAGACTATTTTATGAATTCAAGTGACGATAAAATCACAAGCCTGTTAAGTGAAGGACGAGTTTTTGAGCCGCCAACCGAAGGAAGAGATGTTGCTGCCATCGGAAGTCTTGAAGACTATAAAGCGATCTATAAGAGATCTATGGATGATCCCGAGGGATATTGGGCGGAACGTGCTGAAGAGCTTGTGACCTGGGATAAGAAATGGGACACCGTACTCGAGGCTGATTTTGACAAGCCTGAGTTCAGTTGGTTCAAAGGCGGAAAGATGAATGTATCTTATAACTGCCTTGATCGTCATCTTGAGAATGGTCGTCGGAATAAGGCTGCCATTATCTGGCAGGGTGAGCCCGAGGAAGATGTAAAGGTATATACCTATCAGATGCTGCACACTGAAGTGTGTCGTTTTGCAAATGTTCTAAAGTCTAAGGGCGTTAAAAAAGGCGATCGTGTTGCCGTCTATCTCCCCATGATTCCTGAACTGTCTATTGCTCTTCTTGCCTGTGCCCGCATTGGTGCCATGCACTCCGTTGTCTTTGCCGGTTTTTCATCTGTTGCACTGCAGAGTCGTATTCAGGATTGCGAAGCCAAGGTTCTGGTTACTGCCGATGCTGTAATTCGTGCCGGAAAGACCATTCCATTAAAACCAAATGCCGATGAAGCACTTAGTGAATGTGATACCATCACCGATTGTATTGTTGTGAAACGTGGTGGAAACGATGTTCCCATGACAGAGGGACGCGATACCTGGTGGCATGATGAAGTAACAGCAGAAGGTATTGCCTCAACCTGTGAACCAGAGTCCATGGACGCTGAAGATATCCTCTTTATTCTCTATACTTCCGGTTCCACCGGTAAGCCAAAGGGTGTTGTACATACCACCGCTGGGTATCTCACCTATGCCATGCACACCTGTCAGTATGTCTTTGATATGAAAGATAATGATGTGTACTGGTGTACAGCTGATATTGGCTGGGTTACCGGTCACTCCTATATCCTTTATGGGCCTCTTGGACTTGGTGCAACTTCTGTTATGTTTGAAGGCGTTCCAACCTACCCAGGACCAGATCGTTTCTGGAAGATTGTTGAAAAGTTCCAGGTAAATACTTTCTACACTGCACCCACCGTTATTCGTGCGCTTATGCGTGATGGCGATGGACCTACCCAGCGTTATGATCTCTCCAGTCTTCGCATCCTTGGATCCGTTGGTGAGCCCATTAACCCTGAGGCGTGGATGTGGTACCATGTGAATATCGGTAAAGAGAAACTTCCAATCGTTGATACCTGGTGGCAGACAGAGACCGGTGGAATTATGATTTCTCCACTTCCCTATGCAACACCAACAAAACCTGGTTCTGCAAGTCTTCCGCTTCCAGGAATTGACGTTGCTATTTATAACGAAGAAGGTGAAGAAGCCGCCGCCAATGAGGGTGGTCACCTTGTTATTCGTAAGCCATGGCCTGGAATGCTTCGTGGTGTGTTCGGTGATCCTGCACGTTACAAAAAAGCCTACTTCAGTCGTTATGATAACACCTACGATCCTGAAGATGGAGCGCGTCAGGATGAAGATGGGTATTTCTGGATTATGGGGCGTCTTGATGACGTTGTCAATGTATCCGGTCATCGCTTAGGAACTGCAGAGATTGAATCTGCTCTTGTTTCCCATCCACAGATTGCAGAGGCTGCAGTTGTTGGTATGCCACACGCAATTAAAGGTCAGGCGGTTTATGCCTTTGTTACTCCAAATACCGGAGTTGAGCAGACCCCGGAACTCCTTGTTGAGCTGAGAATGCATGTTCGTAAGGAAATCGGACCCATAGCAACCCCGGATGCGATTCAGTACGCTCCAGGTCTGCCAAAGACCAGAAGTGGAAAAATCATGCGTCGTGTTCTTCGTAAGATTGCAGCCAATGACTTCGAAGATTTTGGCGACACTTCAACCCTTGCCGATCCATCAGTTGTTGATGATCTGATTAACGGTAAGAAAGAACTGGATAGCAAATAATATTTTGTTTATTTCTGTGAATAATACAGTTCGAAAGAAACAGTTTTTATACTTACGGACTGTTATGTAGAGCAAAAAGCGGGATTTCCTTTTTAAGGAAATCCCGCTTTTTTATTGTTAGGTAATTTTACGGGGAATTGAATGGCACAGAGTGGAGATGTTCATGTTGTAGCACCTGAAATGGCGATTGCCTTTTTCAGGGATATCATGCCCTTTGATGGGCTTGATGACGCTGTCCTCAATGATCTTGCTCGTCATTGTCGTGTCGATTTTTACCCCAAAGGAACTCGTCTTCTCACCCAGGGTGAGACCGATATTACTCATCTGTACCTTATTCAACGTGGTGGGGTGAAGGCCTTTATCGAGGATGATCAGGGAGATGTAACCCTAAAAGATTTTCGCGGAGTTGGCGCCTATATCGGAGCGCTTGGAATTATTCGCGGTACCCCTGCCAATCTGAATATTGAAACAGTGGAAGATACCTTCTGTTTTTTGCTGCCCCGTGAGATCTTCTTAAAACTTGTGGAACAACAGCCAGGCTTTGCACACTACTACCTGAAGAATTTTTCAGAAAAAATTGTCACCACGGCCTATAACGAGCTTCGCCATCATAAGGTGTCCAAACGCAGTGGCGATGATCTCTACCTTTTTTCTGTAAGGGTTGGTGATCTGGTTAAAACGCTGCGTAAGGTTTCCAGTGCATCCTCCATTCAGGAATCAGCCGTCATGATGGCTGAGTATCGGGTGGGCAGCCTTCTTGTCTACGATCCTGCCGATGAGGAAAATATTGTAGGTATTATCACCGACCGTGATCTTCGGAGCAAGGTGGTTGCAGCGGGTCTGGATTACAATCTGCCGGTGAAAGATATTATGACAGGACCTGTGCAGACAGTACTTTCCCAGTCACTCTGTTTTGATGTTCTGTTAAAGATGATGACAACGTCCATTCATCACCTGGCAGTTGAGCGTGGCGGCCGGGTAATTGGGGTTGTCACCTCCCATGATATTATGCTGCTCCAGGGCCATTCACCTTATTATCTTTTTAAAGAGATACGTGGTCAGCAAGAGATCAGTGGCCTGTACGTTCTGGCCCAGAAAATTCCAGAGGTTATTCGTGGTCTGATTAAGGAGGGAGCTAAAGCTGGTAATATTACCCAGATGATTGCGATCTTAAACGATCATATTCTGGAGCGGATGCTGATTCTGCTTGAAGAGGAAGTGGGGCCACCTCCCGTCCCGTACTGCTGGCTGCTTATGGGTAGTGAGGGTAGACGGGAACAAACCTTTAAGACAGATCAGGATAATGCCATACTGTATGCTGATCCTGCAAATGATGAGGAAAAGCTTGCAGCTGAAAGCTATTTTAAGAAATTTGCGGAAAAAGCCATTAATCACCTGGTTAACTGCGGATATCCGCTCTGTCCTGGTTTAATAATGGCCACCAATCCTAAATGGTGTCAGCCACTCTCAGTATGGAAAGGCTATTTCAGTCACTGGATAGATGCTCCTGATCCAGCCGAACTTTTGAATGCAACCATCTTTTTTGATTTTCGATCAGGTTTCGGAGATTCAGGGCTGGCAAGGGATCTGCGTCGTCATCTCAACGCAAAAGCTCGGGAAAAGGATATGTTCCTTTTTCATCTAGCCCGTCAGTGCATGTCCACACGTGTTCCGCTTTCATTTTTTAAGAATTTTATTGTGAGCAGGGATGGGGAACATAAGAATCATTTGGATATTAAGCGGCAGGGACTTACACCGTTCGTGAATTTTGGACGAGTTCTTGCCTTGAAACATGGTATCAGCGAAACGAATACCCTGGCCCGTTTGAAAGCGCTTTATGATGCCGATTTTATTAATCGTGAAATCTGGTCTTCTGCAAATGACGCTTATGAGCTGCAGATGCAGCAGCGTCTGATTCACCAGTTGGCACAAATTGAGGTCGGGACACTTCCGGACAATCACATTAATCCGGAACAACTCTCGGAGCTTGAACGACGAATGCTCAAAGATGCATTTACAGTTATTGAACGGCTCTATTCTGTCCTTGATAAAATGTATCCGGTTGCCTGAGGATGATAGATTTATTGAATCCAGGCAGTTGGTTTACAAAGGCAGCCCCCCTGCTGCAGGCTAATAAAGAGTTTTTTTTAGGGTTTGACCAGGGGCGACCTTTAAGCGAGTACACCTTTGTGGTGTGTGATACCGAGCTTACGGGTTTAAATAAAAAGAACGATGAATTGATCTCCATTGGCGCTGTGGTGATCAGAGATTTACAGATTGATCTCTCATCTATGTTTCACCATTTTATCCGGCCTGAAAATCTTGATCCGACCCAGGCTACCCTGGTGCACCGGATAACACCGGAACGGTTGGAAACGGCTGAGCCCATAGAGGATGTGCTGCCACGGTTTGTTGATTATATACAGGGGAGTCTGCTTGTGGGTCATCACCTGCCGCTTGATATGCATTTTTTAAATATGGCCACAAAAAAAGTCATGGGTGGAACTCTTTCCAATCCCGGTGTGGATACCATGCGTATGGCACAGGGCTATAAGCGGGTTCGGCTTGGCCATTATCATGAGCATAATCCGCGCGAAACAAGCTATAATCTGGACGATCTTGGTAAAGAGTATAATCTTCCCCGGTTCAAGCCCCATGATGCGCTGGAAGACGCCCTGCAGACTGCTTATTTGTTTCTCTACTTAATTAAGAAATTTAGAAAAGGTGGTCTCGTGACATTAAAAGATATTTTTCAGTCTGGAAGGGTCGGAAGTTTCCGATATTAGATAATAATAGTTCGTTAAAAG
This sequence comes from uncultured Desulfocapsa sp., assembly GCA_964621915.1. Lineage (GTDB taxonomy): Bacteria > Desulfobacterota > Desulfobulbia > Desulfobulbales > Desulfocapsaceae > Desulfocapsa. The sequence continues at coordinate 27,852 of CAZUPS010000016.1, forward strand.
GTTTTTAATTTTTTTATAGTTGTATCTGTTGTAGGGAAAAGCCTTAAACCCTTTGTCAGTCAATCATTGACACTGATTGTAAATTTATGGTATAAGGCTTGGTTTTGTGAGGAGAAAAATTCACTTTAATTCCAATAAGGAGGAGAAGAAATTATGAGTGATGCTCAGAAGTATTGGCAGGCAAACATCCGGTTAGTTATCGGGTGTCTTATTGTCTGGTTTGCGGTTTCATTTGGTGCTGGTATTTTGTTTGTACACCAGCTGAACACCATTAAATTTTTAGGTGGTTATCCGCTTGGTTTCTGGTTTGCCCAGCAAGGTTCTATCTACACCTTTGTGGTTCTGATCTTTTTTTACGCATGGCGTATGAATCAGCTCGATAAAAAATTCAACGTCAGCGAAGACTAGGGAGAGATAAGAGAATGACAAATCTACAAATGTGGACGTATGCAGTCGTCGGGACAACTTTTGCCCTTTATATTTTTATTGCCATTAAGGCTCGTGCTTCAACCACTGGTGAATTCTATGTCGCTGGAAAGGGTGTGCATCCTGTTCTGAATGGTATGGCCACTGGCGCTGACTGGATGTCTGCTGCCTCGTTTATTTCTATGGCCGGCCTCATTGCCTTTAAAGGGTATGATGCCTCTGTTTATCTTATGGGTTGGACTGGTGGTTATTGTCTGCTCGCTATGCTCCTTGCGCCTTACCTGCGTAAGTATGGAAAATTCACTGTGCCTGAGTTTATTGGTGATAGATTCTACTCTCAGACTGCCCGTGTTGTGGCTGTTATTTGTCTGATCGTAGCTTCTCTTACCTATGTTATTGGTCAGATGAAGGGTATTGGTGTTGCCTTTTCCCGTTTCCTTGAGATTCCTTTTAACTATGGTCTCTTTCTTGGTATGGGAATCGTGTTCATCTACGCCGTACTTGGCGGAATGAAAGGCGTTACTTACACCCAGATTGCTCAGTACTGTGTTTTGATTTTCGCATACACCGTACCTGCTATCTTTATTTCTCTGCAGTTGACAGGTGTTGCTCTTCCTCAGCTTGGTCTTGGATCGATGATGGCCGACGGCTCAGGGATGCATCTTCTTGATAAAATGGATAAGACCCTGCTGGATCTAGGGTTTAATGCCTATACGACGCAGAAGGGGAGCACGCTCAATATGTTTCTCCTGACTATGTCGTTGATGATTGGTACTGCTGGCCTGCCCCATGTTATTACCCGTTTCTTTACCGTTCCTAAGGTAAAAGATGCACGTTCTTCTGCTGGTTGGGCTCTGGTCTTTATCGCGATCCTCTACACCACCGCCCCCGGTGTTGGTGCCATGGCTCGTTTGAATCTGATCAATACCATTCAGGCTGATTCTGCACCATTGACTGATGTTCAGCGAGAAGCAGGCGATATTATCGATACTTCTCAGAACCTTAAAATTGATGCCCTGCCTGCATGGTTTACCAACTGGGAAAAAACCGGTCTCCTGAAGTATGAAGATAAGAATGGTGACGGACGTATCCAGTATGTCGGTAAGAACTTCAAAGGTGTAGATGCTAACGGCGATCTCATCGTTAATGAGATGACCAAAGTTGACCGTGATATCATGGTGCTTGCCAATCCTGAGATTGCACAGCTTCCTAACTGGGTTATTGCACTTGTTGCTGCCGGTGGTATTGCTGCTGCGCTTTCAACTGCTGCCGGACTGCTTCTTGCCATATCTTCTGCGATTTCACATGATATCGTAAAGGGTATTATTGCAAAAGACATTGATGATAAAACTGAGCTGATGGCTGGTCGTATTGCCATGGCCGGTGCCATTTGTGTCGCGGGGTATCTCGGATTGCATCCTCCCGGATTCGCAGCCCAGGTTGTAGCCCTTGCCTTTGGTCTGGCTGCATCCTCAATCTTCCCTGCACTTATGATGGGAATTTTTGCAAAACGTGTCAATAATGTTGGTGCTGTTTTGGGTATGCTTGCAGGTCTTGGAACTACTCTTGTATATATCTTCTGGTTCAAGGGCTGGTTCTTTATTCCTGGAACTGCCATGGCTGCAGATAATGCTTCCAACTGGATTCTTGGTATTTCTCCAGGTTCCTTTGGTGCCGTTGGTGCACTGATCAACTTTGTTGTTGCTATCACTGTTTCCAGCTTTACTGCGCCTCCTCCAGAGCACATTCAGCATCTTGTTGAAGACATTCGTATCCCAATGGGATCTAAGGATGCTGTGGATCACTAAGAAGTGATTAGGAGTATATCTGCCTGATGGCAGAGAAAAAAAGCATCCGTAATCTTTACGGATGCTTTTTTTTGGTTTATGGAAAGAAGACTTATTACAAAAAAGAACCTGATTACCACTGAAGCTCAGGTAATTGCAAGATGGAACTGTAGGAGCTCACCCCTGTGAGCGATTTTCCAGGTTTAGCAATATGTTTATTCGCTCGCAGGGGCGAGCTCCTCCATCAAATACAGTTTACCTGAGCCTTGATGGTAATTAAGAAAAAAATATCAAATGCAAAAAAAATGCTGAAACCAGAAAACTGCTATCTTCATATTATTGATCCTCAAGAACGCCTGATGAGTCAGGTTTATGAGGCGGACAGAGTGACTGCTACCATTGAAAAAATGGTGCACTGTGCAAAGATACTTGGACTGCCTATTATTGCCAATACCCAGTACAAGAAAGGATTGGGACCCTATGTTACAGGTCTTGAAGAGTTGGTGGCTGATGTTCCACGTCCCGATAAAACTGATTTTAATGCCCTCGCCAATCATGAAACATTGACTTTGGTGAACCAGTTAGCTCACAATGTCAGTACGGCAATTCTTGTAGGTGTTGAGACTCATATCTGTATTTACCAGACGGCTCTTGGCTTGCAGGAACATGGATTTACTCCATGGATTGTGGCGGATGGGGTTTCATCTCGAACAGAAGCAAATTATCAGTTAGGGCTGGCGCGCTTACGAGACACCGGAGCAGCAGTGGGACCAGCTGAAATGATTATCTATGAATTGCTTGCCCGTGCAGGCACTACTCAATTTAAAGAAGTCCTCCCGCATATAATATAATACCTTAAAAGAAGAAGTAACTTGGGCAAGTGTAATGAAACCCAACAATTCCAAATAAAATTAAAAACAAAGAATAGTCATGAAAGGAAAAGAAATTCGCCAGCGTTTTATAGAGTATTTTGAAAAACATAATCATACCCGTGTGGAAAGTTCATCCATGGTTCCAAAGGATGATCCTACGCTCCTCTTTGTAAATGCCGGGATGGTACAGTTTAAAACTGTATTTATGGGAGAGGAGAAGCGCGATTATAACAGGGCAGTGACTAGTCAACGCTGTGTCCGCGCTGGCGGTAAGCACAATGATCTTGAAAATGTGGGATACACCGCAAGACATCATACCTTTTTTGAAATGCTCGGCAACTTCTCCTTTGGTGACTACTTTAAAGAGGAAGCTATCAAATTTGCCTGGGAGTTTTTGATTAAAGAATTGAAGCTCCCTGCAGAGCAGATGTGGGTTTCTGTCTTTGACGATGACGATGAGGCTTTTGAGCTCTGGGAGAAAGTCGAAGATCTTCCCAAGGGACGTATTGTGCGTCTGGGTGAAAAGGATAATTTCTGGGCAATGGGAGATACCGGACCCTGCGGACCATGTTCTGAAATTCATATCGATCAGGGACGAGCAGCGGGATGTGATCGTCCAGACTGTGCGGTTGGTTGCGACTGTGATCGCTTCCTTGAACTTTGGAATCTTGTTTTTATGCAGTTCAATCGCTCGGAAGATGGAACCATGACTCCTCTGCCTCGTCCAAGTATCGATACTGGTATGGGACTTGAACGGGTTGCTGCAGTTCTACAGGGGAAATTTAATAATTACGATACCGATCTCTTTCAGCCAATTATTCATATCCTTGAAGAGTTGTCCGGGCGAAAGTATTTAGCGGATCAGGCTGATACCACTGCCATGCGTGTTATTGCTGATCATGCACGCGCGGCAACCTTTCTGGTAGCCGATGGAGTTCTTCCGTCGAATGAGGGACGTGGCTATGTGCTGCGCCGGGTTATGCGTCGTGCTATTCGTTATGGCCGTAATCTTGGCCTGACAAAACCTTTTCTGGATTCTGTTACTGCGGTGGTAACAGACACCATGAAGGATGCCCATTCTCATCTTGAAGATTGTTCCGAGCTGCTGGCTAAAGTTGTGAATAATGAAGAGTTGCGATTTGGTGAGACTCTGGAACATGGCTTAACCATGCTTGATGAGGAAGTAGAGCGCCTTGCCCAAGCCGGGGAAAAGCTGATACAAGGTGATTTTATTTTCAAGCTCTATGATACCTTTGGTTTCCCCGTTGATATCGTACGCGATATATCGCTGGAACGTGGTGTGGAGTTTGATAATAAAGGCTTTGTGGAAGCTATGGAAAAACAGCGTTCTCAGTCTCGTGCCTCACGCAAAGGTGAAAATGTGCGGCTCCTTGGAAAGGGAGTGAAGGAGCTTATTGAGAGTGGCCAAAAAAGTGAATTTGTGGGCTATGATGGCTTGGATGCTGAAGCCGAAGTATATGGTCTTCTCGATCATAAAGGAAATGTATGTAAAGAACTGCGGGCCGGAGAAGAGGGGCAGCTTTTTGTGAGTAACACTCCGTTTTATGCAGAAGCTGGTGGACAGGCGGGAGATGTGGGTATAGTCAGCTGGAAGGATGGTGAGGCGGACGTTTTGGGAACCATGAGTGAAGGTGAAGGGATTATTCTGCACAGAGTGAAAGTTAGCAGTGGAACCCTGCAGGCTGGAAGTACGGTGCAGCTACAGGTCACAACAGCCACGCGTAATGATACTGCCTCAAACCATACAGCCACCCATCTCCTTCAGGCGGCATTGAAGGAGCTTCTGGGTGATCATATTAAACAGGCTGGTTCTCAGGTTAGTGCTGATCGTCTTCGCTTCGATTTTACACATTTTTCCCAGTTGTCACTTGATGAAAAAGAGAAGGTTGAACGGCGGGTCAATGAAAAGATTAGAGAGAATCTGCTCACTAATACAGCGGTTCTTGATCGTGACCAGGCCATCGAGCAGGGTGCAACAGCCCTCTTTGGTGAGAAGTATGGTGAGAGTGTCCGGGTGGTAAGTCTTGGTGACTTCTCAAAAGAGTTATGTGGTGGAACGCATATTCACGCAACTGGCGGAATAGGTCTCTTTCAGATTGTGACGGAAGGAGGAATCGCTGCAGGAGTACGTAGAATTGAGGCAGTAACAGGCAGTGCGGCACAGAACAGGGTAATGGAACAGGTACGACGGGAACATGACGTGAGCAAGCTTTTAAATGCTCAGCCGGAAAACATAGTTGATCGCCTTCAAACTATGACAAGCACAGTGAAGCGTCTGGAAAAACAGGTTGCTGAACTTTCTGCACAACTGGCAAGTTCCGATCTTGGTGATTTACTTACTTCTGCAAAAGAGATAGAAGGAGTTAAGGTCATTGCAGCTGTTATTCCTCTGGATAGCCCCAAAACATTGCGTGAAGTTGGGGATAAGATGCGTGATGATATGGGAAGCGGAGTGGCAGTGCTTGGCGGTGAGATTAATGGCAAGGCGGCTCTGCTTGCTATTGTATCAAAGGATCTTACCAAAAAGATCAAGGCAGGTGATCTGATAAACAGGGTTGCGGCTATTGTTGGTGGTAAAGGCGGTGGCAGGCCTGATATGGCACAGGCGGGTGGCAGCATGCCCGATAAAATGAATGAAGCTATTGGATCTGTTGATAATCACGTCCGGGAGCTGCTGGGAAAATAATAGTAATAAGCTGTGTAGGTTGACGGTGTCTGCAGGTATAAATATTTGTGGCCAGAGTACGTCTGAGAGGCATCTGTCTGACAGGAATGAACTGTTGGAGAGGCGCCTCTTTTTTTTTGTTTTTTGGTAGCAGAGACAAGGTTGCGGTACCACAAAAAAATACCTTGTGGATTCGGGAAATTCTTTTAGAAACAACTTGTGGATTCTAATTGTAGGAAATAGTGAAATAAATTGAAGCATTGTTCGAAACAAGGGTTGTCAAAACTGTGATTTCAAGCCCTTGACTCTCTTATAAAAAAGTTGACAGTACGCTATATATGCAGTACAACCGTTTTTCGTGTTGTGAATCACCATTCATTTTGGGCGGTTTTTTTTGAGTTATCTTAGCTAATCAGGAGTAGAGAAAATGGTTTCAATGGATATCACCCTGTTGTTGCAGATCGCAAACGCTTTCGTTCTGATGTTTCTTCTTAATGGAGTCATCTACAAGCCAGTACTAAAGATTTTGCAGGAGAGGAAAGTTAAGTTGCAGGGCATGCGTGATGACGTAATTAAGTATGAAGATAACGCTCGTAGACGCCAGGAAGAAGTAGACAAAAAAATGCATAAGGCCTCCACCCAGGCCAAGGCTGCACTTGATAATGCGCGCGCCGGAGCAAAAGCTGCCGGTGAAGAAAAACTCGCTGCAATCAAATCTGAAGCCGATGCTGACAAAGATAAACAGCTGGTAGGTATTAAATCCCAGGTTGAGGCTGCTCGGAAGGATCTTGAAGCCGGACTTGACGGATTTGCATCTGCCATGGCAGGAAAAATTTTGGGAAGGAGTCTGTAAGGATGATGGGAATGAAGCGAACAATCGGGAAAAGTGCACTCGTTGTGCTGATTCTGTGGTTTGCCCTGGCAGCAGGAAATGTCTGGGCCACAGACCACGGAACTACGGCGGCAACTGGTGAAGGAATGCCCACTGCGGATGCTCACGTATCTGCTGAGATGAAAGGTGAAGTGAATGCCGGTCATGCTGTGGTTGAAGGGCATGCAGCAGAAGAAGCAGCGCTTCACGGCGATGCGGCTGCTGCTGGACATGGCGCTCCAATGGACAGCCTGTCACCAGCTAAACTGAAGGATCTTGGTTGGAGGGTGATGAACTTCATCGTTCTGATGATTATTCTTGTTAAGTTTGGTGCCAAACCGATAGCCAATGGGCTCGGTTCACGCCGCCAGCAAATCAGAGATGAGATCGAAGAGCTTGAAGCGAAAAAAGTTGATGCTGAAAAAGCCTATAAGGAATTTTCTGCTAAACTCGAATCCGTTGAAAAAGACGTTGGTTCCATCGTTGAAAAAGCAGTTGCCCAGGCCGAGATTGAAAAGGTTAGAATCCTTGAGGCTGCCGCGAAATCTGCTGATGATGTTAAGCGCTCTGCTGAAATGGCAATCGCCAATGAAGTTACCGCCGCAAAGCGTAGCCTCAAGGTGAGTGTTACAGAGCAGGCAGCAATTATGGCAGAGGAGTTAATCATTAAGAATCTGACAGCTGATGATCAGGTTAAGATTATCGAAGATTACTTAGACAAAGTAGGAGCCGTCCAGTGAAACAGATAATCTTAGCTAGACGATATGCCAAGGCACTTTTTGCCGTCGGTAAAGATGATGGAAAACTTGAAGACTATAATGATGCTCTTCAGGGATTAAATGAAATATTTGCCTCCGATGTCGGTTTGGCAGATGCGTTAACGAACCCCCTTTATCCCATGGATGTCCGGGAAAAGGTAATGGAAGGTATTGTTGCCTCCATGGGTGTCGATAAAGTTATGGGCAATTTTCTCAACCTGCTGGTCGAGAAAAAACGTGCTGATGTTCTTCCGGATATTGCAGAAGAATTTCAGATCATGGTTGATGAAGAAAAGAATGTCAGTCATGGCAGCGTGGTCTCAGCAGTAGAATTGAGTAAAGAATTGCAGGCCAAAGTGCAGGCAACATTAGAAAAGCTTACCGGCAAGACAGTGGAACTGACGCCTAGTGTAGATCCTTCAATTATTGGCGGTATCATTGCCAAGGTTGGCGATCTTGAATTGGACGGAAGTATCAAAACACAACTTGCAGGTTTAAAAGATTCCATTAAGGGGAGAGAATAGAAATGCAAATCAAAGCCGAAGAAATCAGTCAGATTATAAAAGATCAGATTGGTGAGTACGAAACCAGTATTGACCTCAATGAGACCGGTACCGTCATCTCCGTTGGTGATGGTATTGCACGTGTCTACGGAGTAAAGAATTGTATGGCCATGGAGCTTCTTGAGTTCCCAGGCGGTATTATGGGACTTGCTCTGAACCTTGAGGAAGACAACGTAGGTTGTGCTGTTCTTGGTAACGTTTCCGGAATTAAAGAGGGTGACCTTGTTAAGCGTACCGGGAAAATTGCTGAGGTTCCAGTTGGACCGGAACTTGAAGGCCGTGTTGTTGATGGTATTGGTTTCCCAATTGATGGACAGGGTGACATTAACGCCAAGCTGAGCTCCAAAGTTGAAGTTGTTGCTCCAGGTGTTATTGCCCGTAAGGGTGTTCATGAACCATGTTACACTGGTGCCAAGGCAGTTGATGCCATGACTCCTGTTGGACGTGGACAGCGTGAGTTGGTTATTGGTGACAGGCAGATTGGTAAAACAGCACTTTGTGTTGATGCCATTATTGCCCAGAGAGACACCGACGTTCATTGTGTCTATGTTGCTATTGGTCAGAAGAAATCCACAGTTGCTCTCGTTGTTGAAGCACTGAGAAAACATGACGCTATGAGCTACACCACGGTTGTTGCAGCCTGTGCCTCTGATCCTGCGCCAATGCAGTATATCTCAGCATTTACTGGAACTGCCATGGGTGAGTATTTCCGTGACAATGGCCAGCATGCACTCATCGTGTATGATGATCTTTCCAAGCAGGCTGTTGCTTATCGTGAGCTCTCTCTGCTTCTTCGTCGTCCACCTGGACGTGAAGCATATCCTGGTGATATTTTCTACAACCATTCTCGTCTCCTTGAGCGTTCTTCCAAGGTTAATGATGAGCTTGGTGCTGGTTCTCTGACTGCACTTCCAATTATTGAGACTCAGGCTGGTGACGTTTCTGCCTTTATTCCTACAAACGTTATTTCCATTACAGATGGTCAGGTTTATCTTGAACCAAATCTGTTCTTCTCCGGTGTTCGTCCAGCGATTAACGTTGGTCTGTCGGTATCCCGTGTTGGTGGTGCTGCTCAGGTAAAAGCCATGAAACAGGTTGCAGGTACTCTTCGTCTGGATCTTGCTCAGTTTCGTGAATTGGCTGCATTTGCTGCATTTGGATCTGATCTTGATGCTGCAACTCAGGCACAGTTGACCCGTGGTGAGCGTCTTGTTGAAATTCTGAAACAACCACAGTACGCGCCTCTTCCAATGGAGAAGCAGGTAACAATCCTTTATGCTGGTGCCAATGGATACCTTGATCCACTTCCAATTGATACCATGAAAGACTACGAAGATGAGATGTACAGCTATATCGAGTCTAATGATCCCTCTATCTTTGCAGACCTCAAAGAGCAGGAAGAATTCACAGATGCCATTAAAGAAAAACTGAATAAGGCACTGGATGCTTTCGGTGATACCTTTAAGGCGTCCAAGGGTCTCAAATAATTAGGGGAGACTTGATATGCCAAGTTTAAAAGACGTTCAAGATAAGATCGTTGGTGTCAAAAAGACATCACAGATCACATCGGCCATGAACATGGTCGCTTCGGCGAAACTCCGTGGCGCTCAGGAGAAGATGGAAAACTTTGAACCTTATGCGAATAAGTTCAATGATACCATGTCGACTCTTTCCGGTGGCGGCAACACGGATCAATTCCCTCTCATGGAAGTAAGGGATGTGAAGACAGTTGAAATTGTTGTTCTGACTTCCGATCGTGGACTGTGTGGATCCTTTAATTCCAAGATTGTTAAACTCGCTGAGAAGAAAATGCGCGAGTACGAGGCTGAGGGCAAGACTGTCAGCTTCGTCTGTGTTGGAAAAAAAGGAAACCAAGCACTGAAAAAGACCGGCAAAGTTCGTAAGACCTATCTCGATATCATGGGCAACTTCCAGATGTTTAATGCCAGAGAAATTGCCCAGGATGTTGCTGCTTCTTTTACCAGTGGTGATGCTGACAAGGTAGAGGTTATCTACGGACATTTTAAGTCAGTCGCAGTACAGTTTGCTAAGGCACAGGAAATGTTGCCCATCATTCCAATTGAGAGTGAAGTGGAAACAGAGACCCAGGCTGTTGGTGATTATATTTATGAGCCTTCAACTGAAGAGATCATGGATGTGATGCAGCCTCTGTATCTGAATGTAATTATTTACAACGCTATGCTTCAGGTTGGTGCATCCGAGCATGCTGCTCGAATGACCTCCATGGATAATGCAACTACTGCATGTAGGGATATCGTTAAGGATCTTACCCTTGTTTTCAACAAAGCAAGGCAGGCAGCAGTAACCGGCGAACTAATGGATATTGTTGGTGGTGCCGAAGCCCTTAAGGGATAATAACCATACGCAAATTTTATTTTTAATACTTTGAGGAGGGATATATCCCGATGAGTGATCAAAACGTAGGAAAAGTAACACGAGTAGTTGGCCCTGTTGTTGATGTAGTATTTGAAGCGGGAAAACTACCAAACATTCTGGATGCACTGTTTGTATCCAATCCCGGTATCAATGATGATGCCGACAACCTTGTTATCGAAGTTGCTCTGCATCTTGGTGATAACTCTGTTCGTTGTATTGCAATGGACTCAACTGATGGACTTACTCGAGGTATGGAAGCTCGGGATTCTGCAGCTCCAATCACCATTCCTGTTGGCGAGCCTGCACTTGGTCGTATCATGAATGTTGTTGGCCGTGCTGTTGATGGAATGGGTGACATTAAGTCTGATAAAAAACTTGCAATCCATCGTGATGCTCCAGCGTTTACCGATCAGGACACTGAAGTTCGTGTTCTTGCAACCGGTATTAAAGTAATCGATCTTCTCGTTCCATTCCCAATGGGTGGAAAAATGGGACTGTTCGGTGGTGCTGGTTGTGGAAAGACCGTTATTATGATGGAGATGGTTAATAACATCGCCATGCATCATGGTGGAATTTCTGTATTCTGTGGTGTTGGAGAGCGTACCCGTGAAGGAAACGATCTTTACAACGAAATGAAAGAGTCCGGTGTACTTCCAAAAGCCGCACTTGTTTATGGTCAGATGACTGAACCTCCAGGAGCTCGTTCTCGTGTAGCACTTACCGGCCTTACCGCTGCTGAGTACTTTCGTGATGAAGAGGGACAGGATGTTCTCTTTTTTGTAGATAATATCTTCCGTTTCACCCAGGCTGGTTCTGAGATTTCGGCTCTTCTTGGTCGTATCCCATCTGCTGTTGGTTATCAGCCTACACTTGCAACCGATCTTGGTGCACTTCAGGAACGTATTACTTCAACCACCAAAGGTTCCATTACAGCGGTTCAGTGTGTATATGTACCTGCGGATGATCTTACCGATCCTGCTCCTGCTACCACTTTTGCTCACCTTGACGGAACTGTTGTTCTTTCTCGTCAGATTGCTGAGCTTGGTATTTATCCTGCGGTTGATCCGCTCGATTCAACTTCTCGTATTCTTGATCCAAATGTTGTTGGTCAGGAACATTATGATGTTGCTCGTGGTGTTCAGATTGCCCTGCAGAAGTATAAAGATCTTCAGGACATCATTGCTATTCTTGGTATGGATGAGCTTTCTGAAGAAGATCAGATTCTCGTTGGACGTGCTCGTAAGATTCAACGTTTCCTCTCTCAGCCATTTACCGTTGCTGAGGTTTTTACCGGTATGGCTGGTAAGTTTGTATCAGTTGAAGACACCGTTTCCGGTTTCAAGGACATCCTTGAAGGAAAGCATGATGAAATGTCTGAAAACTCAGTTTACATGGTTGGTTCCATTGCTGAAGCTCAAGAAAAAGAAGCAGCAGCTAAAGCTAAAGCATAAGTTAACTGACAAGAATACGAGGATATACAATGGCACAACAAATACATTTAGAAGTAGTGACTCCAGCTGGGGCTGTAGTTAGCGAGGATGTTGATATCGTTAATGCCCCTGGTTATGGTGGTGACTTTGGTGTGTTGGCCAATCATGCTCCTTTCCTCTCTACTATCAAAATCGGACTCCTGACCTATGAGCAGGGTAATGATCGGAAAAGTTTGATGATTAGCGGGGGCTTCTCTGAAGTTTCCAATAATAAGATTACATTTCTTGTTGAAAGCGCCGAAACTGGTAGTGATATTGATGTGGATAGAGCTATGAAGGCTAAAGAGCGGGCAGAAAAACGCTTGGCTCAAGCTGCAGCGCATGATGATGCCTTTAATCAGATCAGAGCTGAGGCTGCTCTGCAACGCGCATTAGCACGAATCAAAGCATCTAAGATTGCTTGATTAAGTAATCTGTAGTAATATGTGAAGGTCGTCCTTAGGGACGACCTTTTTTTTTACCTTTTTTTTATCAATATATTTGATGTCTTCAATTCATTCTTTTGAGGTGTGTGTATGAAAGCTAAGGAACGTATGTCAATTGCCCGGCAAATGCCAGTGGAAATGACCCCTGAAGAAAGGGTTCAGAACTTTGATGAGATTGTAGAAGGATACAGTGAGTTTACTGCAATACTTGAAGCGGAACGCTGCCTGCAATGTAAAAAACCAACCTGCATCAAGGGCTGTCCTATCCACAACAATATTCCAGCTTTTATTGCACAGCTTCGTGAAAAGAAATTCGAAGAGGCGTATTGGACCATCCGTAATACATCCTCCATGCCGGCTATTTGTTCGCGAGTTTGTCCGCATGAATTTCAGTGCGAGGGCTCATGCATACGTGGAAAGGGAAAGGGACAATCTGTAGCTATTGGAATGCTGGAGCGTTTTATTGTCGATTGGATGGTTGCAAACAAAAAGCCCATGCATAATGAATGTGCAATTCCAGGGAAGAAAAAAGTAGCGATTATCGGTTCTGGACCCGCTGGTATGACCGTTGCCTATTGGCTTGCTCATAAGGGGATTCCTTGTACAATTTTTGAATCATTACCAGTATATGGTGGTATGCTCACCGTTGGTATTCCTGCATTTCGTCTTCCAAGAGATGTAATCAGTGCAGAGTTTGAAGCTTTAAAGAGTTGTGGAGTTACCCTTGAACATGGCGTTGTTATTGGCAAGGATAAAACCATACATGATTTACGTGACGAAGGATATGATGCTATTTTTAATGGTGTCGGGGCACATGCGAGTAGAAAACTTGGTCTTGATGATGAAGAGACTACAGAGGGCGTGCTTCATGGGGTTAATTATTTGAGGCGAATCAATCTTGGTGAGGAACTTGATATTGGGAAAAAAGTTGTCGTTGTTGGTGGCGGGAATGTTGCCATTGATGTAGCACGCACAGCTCTTCGCTATGGTTCTAAAGATGTTTTTATTCTTTATCGTAGAAGTCGTGAGGAAATGCCAGCATCAGCAGCCGAAATTCACCATTTGGAAGAAGAAGGTGTCCGTATTGAATTCCTAGCAGCACCTGTTAAAATTCATTCTGAGAATGGAAAACTCACCAAAGTTGAATGTATTAGAATGGAACTTGGTGAACCCGATGATTCCGGGCGTAGACGTCCAGTTGTTCAGAAAGATTCCAATTTTATGATTGAAGCAGATTCCATTGTTCCAGCGATTAGTCAGAACGTTGATCATACTGCCGATGAAGGTATTGAAATAGATCTGATGTCCTGGGGGACATATGATACAGATGCCAGAACGTTACAAACATCTCTTGAATATATGTTTGCTGGTGGTGATAATGTTCTTGGCCCTCAGACTGCTGCTAAGGCGGTTTATCAGGGGAAAGTTGCTGCTGAATCTATTGAGAGGTATCTCAATGGACAAGATCTCAAGGAAGATAGAGAGTTTTTATGCGATCAAATTGATTGGTAATCTGTAAATAATCCCAGGCAGTCCACCTTCATCCGATTTCAACTAACCGTATAGAGAAAACTATTACGGTTAGTTGAAATCGCATGAATCTGGACCACCTGGAATAATTTACTCGTTGGGATGTCTTAAAAACAAAAGCCATGATTCCTGTCGGAATTTATGGCTTTTTTTGTTTGGTATTTAAAGACTGGCTGCAGTCGAATGGATATAGCTTTGCACGCCTGTAACAATGTCATCCGCTATAATATCGAGAAAGGTGTCTGTGTTCAAATTCTCAGAGTCAGCAGGGTTGGTTATAAAGGCAACTTCAATCAGAATGGCAGGCATTTCAGCACCGATCAAGACATAAAAAGGAGCCTGTTTAACACCAAGGTTTTTGAACTTTTTCTTTTGGACCCCTTCAATACCATTGCAAAGAGAGTTGTGTACAAATCCTGCTAACCTGGAGGATTCATTGATTTTCGAGTTTTTCATTATATCAGAGAGAATATCTTGAAGGTCACTCATCTGGTGGGTTGATGTTGCATTTTCAAATGCTGCTACCCGCATTGCCTCAGCGTTAGTGGATAAATTAAGATAATACGTTTCAAGGCCATGAACTTTAGGGGATGGGTGTGCATTGATATGGAGTGATATAAAGAGATCTGCCTCATTGGCATTCGCTATACCGGTTCGCTCTTCAAGTGGAATAAAAGTATCATTATCACGGGTCAATATGACCTCAGCCCCGGTCTCTCTTTCAAGAATTGGAGCGAGTTTTTTGGCAATTTTAAGAACAATGTCTTTTTCTTTCAGTCCAAAGGCAGATGCTCCGGGGTCCTTCCCTCCATGTCCTGGATCAAGGACAATTTTTCTTACGCCAAGTCCTAACTGTTGTGCAAGAGAGAGCTCTTTCTTGGTAATAGGATCTTCAGTTTCCCTCGGAGTGGTCTCGGTCTTATGACCATTACTTTTCGTCTTTTTGAAATCCTCAAGAACGATGAATTCATCTTCAAATACGATTTGTCTTTCCTGAGGTATTTTGTTGGAATCAATAACAGATGGCGGCTTTGGTAGTACCTTAGCTGATTTCTTGGAGGATGAATTTGATTCTCCCCGTACGTCAATTACTACTCGAAAGGGATCAGGAAGGCTGAAAATTTTATAATCTGAGATTGATTCTATATCTAATACTACTCGAACTACTTCCGGTGTAAACTGACCTGTTCGTATCTGTTTGAGGAGCCCGTCCTCAATAGGAATTGGTGAACGGTACTTAGGGTCTATATACGATTGCTGAAAATCAAGATAAAGCCTTCTTGGTTTATTTCCATTCTTCTCAAGTAGTCTTTCCTGGTATCTGACAGGTCCAGAGGCCTTAACGACCACACGAGTATAATTGTTTGATGACCAGTATTTAACAGGGAGTACATAGTTCAGGTTCTCAAGATAGGTGCGCTTGAGCATAGCATCAGGCAGGGGAATATCATGTTCCTTGGAAAGGGCTTTTAATTTATCGGATGCATGGGCATACATATCGCCATTTCGGTAGTTGGCAATAATTTTTGTATAGTGGATTGCTGCTTTTTGAGGATTATGTTTTTTGTTGAGATAGAGGTTTCCAGCAGCATAAAGGGCATCATCGGCGAGGCTGTTGTCTGGGAAAAGGTCCGAAACATCACGGTAGTAAGATAGTGCTTCCTGCAAGTCCATATCATTTTTAAAACGACGGAACATTTTGGAATACATTCTTCCAAGCATATAAAGACTAGGGGCAGCAAAATTAGATTTTGGGCCGGAAAGATAAATTTTTCTAAAGTTGCGAATACCGTTCATCCAGTTATCACGTGAGCTACCAAGCGTCGCGTTGGTGTGGAGCTCGTTGTAATAAAATTTAGCTTGTTGGTAACGTTTTTCGAGGCTGGAAAAATCAGCAGTATTCCCATTCATCTCAGTAGCCGAACAGAAATCTGCTGGCATCAGGATTGAGAGCGTTAGAAAAAGGAGCAAAAATTGAAAAAGTTTTACCATTACACCTTGTTAGGGACGTTAGCTGTCGGGGAAGAAAGGTACTAAAAAAGGGTGGAGATTAAATTAATGATATAATCTACTATATTTAGAGAAGTATACCTAAAAGAATTGCCGAAGGCAAAAGAAAACAGCTAAAATGTATCGTAAAATTTGGGTGCTGAATTTCCTGGAAAAATTATTAAGAGTTCTGTTAATTCAGTAGTTTCGTAAGTTCATAGATTACATCCAATGCCTGTCGTGGGCTGAGATCATCAACATCAAGATTTTCAATCATGGCCCGCAAAGGATCATGCTGTGGTTGAGGAAAAAGTGATAACTGGTTGGGGTGGGTTTTTCGGCGATTTTTACCGGGATTTGCACTTTTGGCAATAGTGGGCATTCCTTCATGGTTTAATTCACCATGCTCTATATTTTTCAAGATCTCCGCGGCACGTTTGACAACACGATCGGGAACTCCAGCAAGACCAGCTACCTGTATACCGTAGGAACGATTAGTCCCTCCTTTTACGAGTTTATGGAGGAAGATAATAGTGTCGTTCCATTCACGGACTGCTATGGAGTAGTTCCGGACTCGCTCTTCGGTCTTGGCAAGGTCCGTGAGTTCATGATAATGGGTGGCAAATAATGTTTTTACACCTTTATCGTTTTTGTTCACAAGATCTTCTGCAACAGCCCAGGCTATCGAGAGGCCATCGAAGGTGGATGTCCCCCGGCCGATTTCATCGAGAATAACCAGGCTTTTTTCCGTTGCATTATTCAAAATATTAGCAGTTTCATTCATTTCAACCATAAAAGTTGACTGACCTCGCCTCAGGTCATCCATGGCTCCAACTCGTGTGAAAATACGGTCAACTACACCAATGGTTGCAGTTTCAGCTGGAACAAATGAGCCCATCTGTGCCATAAGTACGATAAGAGCTGTTTGTCGGAGAATAGTTGATTTCCCAGCCATATTTGGGCCGGTAATGATGAGTACCTCTTCCGTTTCCTGATCAAGGTGAACATCATTGGGAACAAATTTTCCACTTGGAAGTGATCGTTCAATTACCGGATGCCTACCTTCAATGATATCAATGATCTCCTCTCCATTGACCTCCGGACATTTATAACGATGGAGATGGGCAACTTCAGCAAGACAGACAAGGAAGTCCGTCTTGGCAAGCAAACCCGCACTTTTTAACAATCGTGAACTTTCAGTGGCTAGTTTTGAGCGAATCTCTGTGAAAAGCTGATGTTCCAGTTCAAGGCGTCTGTCCTGGGCGCCCATAACTTTGGTTTCAAATTCCTTGAGTTCCGGGGTGATAAAACGTTCGGCATTGACGAGAGTCTGCTTGCGGATATAGGATTCCGGGACTTTGTCAGACTGGAGTCTGCTCACCTCAATAAAATAACCAAAGACCTTATTAAAGCCAACTTTAAGTTTTGCTATGCCAGTGGCTTCACGTTCCTTGGTCTCAAGATCAAGGATCAGTTGTTTGCCATGACGCTGTATATGGACCAGTTCATCAAGTTCTTGGTTATATCCTTCCTTGATTAATCGTCCTTCACGGATGGTGATGGGGGCTTCTTCATTGATGGTTGTTTCTAACAGTTGGTGGAGGTCGTTGAGAACATCCAGGTTTTCACCAAGATTTTGGATCCTGGCTGCCTCACATTGAAGTAACAGTTCTTTAATGGCTGGAAGTTTGGAAAGTGATTGCTTGAGGGCCAGCATATCACGACCATTGCCATTTCCAAGTACCATACGGCTATTTAAACGTTCCACATCGTAAATAGTTGTAAGCAATTCTCGAAAAGTATTTCGGATTGAAGTGTTGCTGTGAAGAAATTGAACTGCACCAAGTCTTGCATTAATACGATTGACATCCTGAAGAGGAAAGAGAATCTCCTGCTTTAACATCCTTGCACCCATAGGGGTGCAGGTATGATCAAGCACAGAGAGAAGGGAGCCTTCGCGTTGAGAGCCAATGATTGTTTGGGTCAGTTCAAGATTTCTTCTGGAAGAGTCATCTATTTGCAGAATAAGGTCAAGATCAATGGGAGTGAGTTTTTCTATATGGCTGATATCGCTTTTCTGGGTTTCAACAATATAATCAAGGAGTGCTCCTGCTGCAATTATTCCCTGGGTAAATGCTACACAGCCAAATCCGGAAAGGTTGGCAACCTGGAAATGATCTGTCAGAAGTGTTTCGCAGCTGCCTAAATGGAACTGAGTAGCAGGGCGCTGAGTGATACAGAGTCCTGGCAGCAGGGTCGTGGCAGTGTCAATCAGATCTGCTAAAATATCTCTGTCGTTCTCATTTATAAGAAGTTCTGCAGGCGTCATACGGGTAATCTGGTCAAGGACAGCGTCAGCATTGCACTCAGGATCGTCAAATTCACCAAGGAGAAATGCCCCGGTGGATAGATCAAGAAAACTTATTCCATAGAATTTTCCATTCCCCTTTACTTTATAGCTGATGGTTGCAACGTAAAGATTGTCCTTGTCATCGAGAAGGCCAGAGTCAGTAACTACACCTGGAGAAATAACACGGACGACCTCACGGCGCACAATTCCTTTTGCTTCACTGGGTGTTTCGGTCTGTTCACAGATGGCAACCCGGCGTCCGGCTTTTACAAGCTTTGCAAGATAGGTGGGCGCCGCATGGTAGGGAATACCACACATTGGAACTTTATTGGCTGCATTTTTGCTGTTCCGTGAAGTCAAGGTAATACCAAGGATCCTGGAGGCAATCTCAGCATCTTCAAAGAACATTTCGTAAAAGTCACCCATCCGGTAGAAAAGGATAGTATCAGGATGCTGCTCTTTGATTCCAAGATACTGCTGGAGCATTGGTGTAATTTTTGGTGCTTTAGTCATTTTTCTTTGTTTGAGTTGGAAGAAGTTCTTGGAAGGCTGGCAGGAGTTTGTCGTAGGTTGTGAGCAGATGCTCCGGAATTGAGCGAACATCAGCAAGGACTGTCATAAAGTTATGATCATCTTTCCAGCGGGGAACAATATGGAAATGGAGATGGTCGGCAATGCCTGCACCGGCGACACTTCCAATATTGCAACCGACATTAAATCCATCCGGCTGTAAGTACTCTCGGAGTGTTTTGGTAGCCTCTGACAGCATGTTCATAAGTCCTGCTTGCTCATGTATGGTAAGATCAGTAATACATGCAATATGCCTAATTGGTGCAATTAGGAGATGGCCGTTGGCGTATGGAAAACGATTGAGGAGAACCAGACTTTCATTATCTCGATAAAGAAGAAGTAACTCTCTGTCGAAAGGTTTTTTTCCGGGTGGTTCAAATAGACAACCCGAGACCTTCTCAGCGTTGCCCAGGACGTGCTCCATACGCCAGGGAGCCATAAGCGTTTTCATCGATTGGTCTCGGCAAATTGATACAGGGATGCATTTAAACCATCTTCATCAATGGTGAGAATGGCAAAACTTCCAGGTGCACCATATCTGCCAGTGGCGGCAAAGGAACCAGGATTGATAAAAAGTATTTTTGCAAGACGATGATTCACTGCAATGTGGGTGTGGCCATAGACAATGCAATCAACCGCTGGAAAGAGGTCCCACATACGTTCTTCGATATTATGTCTGGCTCCGGCACCATGGCAGAGGCCAATGGTATACCCGTCAATTGTAATTATCTTGTCGGTGGGGAGACTCTGGTGGGAGGATATTTCACACATATTACCATGAACTGCATGGACTTCCTTTCCTTCAAAGGCAGAAAGGATGGATATGTCGGTCAGGTCTCCAGCGTGGAGGATGATTGAGCAATCCCTAAATGCAGCGTGAGTCTGTTTTACAAACCATGGTGAGAGGCTGCTGATATGGGTGTCTGAAAGAATACCGATACGTGTCACGGAAATCTGAACTCCTCTTTTTTTACTAGTCTCTTCCTTGTGAGTTACAAAGTGGTGATTATTATAACGTGAAGTAGTTTACGAAGCACCTGAAAAATTTTTCTTTTTAACGTGTAACTGATAGACTTTATAAAAGGTTGTTTTGTTATTGTAAAACTGATCTTTGGAGACTTTTCTCGAATATACAGGGGTACTTTATATGGAAAATAAAAATGCAATTAATGCAGAAGTCGAAGTGATAAATGAAGGTAATGAGAAGAACGATATAGCGCTTCCTAGTCAAATCCTTCCAAAACACTTATATCTTATTCCAATTGCCAGTCGTCCATTTTTTCCGGGACAGGTACAGCCCATTGTTCTTTCGGGAGATTACTGGAAGGAGACCCTCCAGAAGATAGGGGAAACCGATCAGAAAATGGTGGGAATGGTCTATACCAACAATATCCCGGCACAGGACACAGCTCCAGAAGACTTTTCTCAGATAGGGTGTATGGGGAAGATATTAAAACCCACCATGGAGGATTCTAATATCCATTTTATCTGTCAGGGAATGCGTCGTTTTCGTATTAAACGCTGGCTGGATATTACGGTACCGTTTCTGGTTGAGGTTGAATATCCGGAAGAGGAAGAAACAACTTTGAATGATACTGAGACCAGGGCCTATGCACTTTCTATTATCGCAGCTGTCAAGGAACTGGTACATGCCAACCCATTGCATGGAGAAGAGTTAAAACAGGCTCTGCGATATTTTTCACCGAGTGAGCCCGCCCCTCTTACTGATTTTGCCGCAACTCTTACCACGGCAACTGGGGATGAACTGCAAAAGGTTTTAGAGACTTTGCCAGTCTTAAAACGAATGCAGTGTGTCTTTCCATTATTGAATAAAGAGGTGGAAATCACCAAATTGCATGGTGAAATAAGCAAGGATGTGAATACTAAAATCAGTAAAAGACAGCGGCAGTTCTTTCTAAAAGAACAGCTTAAAACCATCCAGAAAGAGCTTGGCATTACCAAGGATGATCGTAAATCCGATGCTGAGGAGTTTGAAAAGCGATTGAAGAAGTTAACTCTTCCTAAAGCCGTGGATGAGCGGATTGAGGACGAGATGAAAAAGCTGAGTTTTCTTGAAAAAGGCTCTCAAGAATATGCGGTAACCAGGAATTATCTTGACTGGATGAGTTCTGTTCCATGGGGAGTGTATTCAAAGGATAAACTCGGGATAAAGAAGGCACGAAAAATTCTTGATCGGGACCACGATGGGCTCGATGATGTAAAGGAACGGATTATTGAATTTCTGGCAGTTGGTGCCTATAAAAAAGAAATCTCCGGTTCTATTATGTTGCTTGTCGGTCCCCCAGGTGTCGGGAAAACATCGATTGGCAGGTCGGTTGCAGATGCTATGGGAAGAGAGTTCTACCGCTTTAGTCTGGGCGGAATGCGGGATGAGGCAGAGATTAAGGGACATCGACGGACATATATCGGTTCAATGCCAGGAAAGTTTGTCCAGGCTTTGAAGGAAGTGAAAACCGCCAATCCTGTGATTATGCTGGATGAGATAGATAAGATAGGAGCATCATTTCGCGGCGATCCGGCATCCGCACTCCTTGAAGTACTTGACCCCGAGCAGAACGCAGATTTTCTCGACCACTATCTCGATTTGCGGGTGGATCTTTCCAAGGTCCTTTTTATCTGTACAGCCAATCAGCTTGAAAGCATCCCCGGTCCTTTGCTGGATCGTATGGAAATAATACGTCTTTCTGGCTATATTACGGAAGAGAAGATGACTATAGCCAGGAATCATCTCTGGCCAAAGGCCTTAAAGAAGGCAGGGTTGAAAAAGAGACAGTTGAAGATCAGCGATGCTGCTTTACGACTCCTTGTTGAGGGCTATGCGCGAGAGGCTGGAGTACGAAAAACTGAAAAACATCTGTTAAAAATTGTACGTAAAGCGGTGGTGCGGTTTCTTGAGAATCCGGACCTGAAAATTTCGGTTACTGTGAAAAATATAGAAGACTTTTTGGGAAAGCCATTTTTTAAGAAGACATCCCTTATTCATGGAGTTGGTGTAATTACAGGACTTGCCTGGACGGCTCTTGGCGGTGTAACACTTGCGGTTGAGGCAACGGCTGTTCCCCGTGAGAATCCAGGGTTTAAACAGACGGGGCAACTCGGTGATGTTATGCGTGAATCATCTGAAATTGCCTATAGTTTTTTGTTTTCTAATGCAGCTCGCTATGGTGTGGATAAAGATTTTTTTCAGAAAAGTTTTATCCATCTCCATGTCCCTGAAGGGGCGACACCAAAAGATGGCCCGAGTGCAGGAGTAACGATGGCATCATCATTACTGACCCTTGGACTGGGAAAGAAAATAAAACGAAAACTCGCCATGACCGGAGAGTTGACATTGACAGGAATTGTTTTGCCAGTTGGAGGAATCAAGGAAAAGGTAATTGCATCTAAGAGAAATGGAATTTCTGAATTGATTCTTCCGGAAGCAAACAGAGATGATTTTGAAACACTTCCCGATTATATTAAGGAGGGATTTACGGTGCATTTTGCAGAAAAATATGATCAGGTTGCTAAGGTGGTGCTGTCTGCCTTAAAGGGTTAGGAAATGATAAAAACAAGAAGAAATAATATTATCATTGCTGTTTCAGCATTGCTTATCTATCTCTTTGCCCAGCAGGCTGAGAACTTTAACGAAAAAACAGCAACTGCCTCCGGTACATCTGCTACTCTCCAGCAGCTTTTTGCTGAGCAAAAGAGTGATGTTCAAGTTAAGGGAACCGGCGTTGTAAAAAAGGTTCTGCCTGATGATCGTAAGGGGTCAAAGCATCAAAAATTTATCTTGCAAACGAGCCCTCAGCAGACAGTGTTGGTTGCTCACAATATTGATGTGGCATACAGGTTACCTGGGTTGAAAGAAGGCGATACAGTAGGATTCTATGGTGAATATGAATGGACCAAACCGGGCGGTGTTATTCATTGGACCCATCGGGATCCGGGTGGTCGCCATATAAATGGGTGGTTGGAATACAATGGCAAAAAATACCAGTAATCTCTTTAAAAGACGAATTGTCAACACCCTTGGTTTTTCAATACAGGGCCTGCGAGCCACCTGGAAGGAAGAAGAGGCCTTTCGGGTGGAACTTGTGCTGGCAATCTTTCTGGTTCCTCTTGGGCTGTTTCTTGGAGAGAGTGGGGTTGAAAGAGTGTTGCTGGCCGGCATTGTCATTCTTGTTTTGATAGTGGAAATTCTCAACTCCGCCATTGAAACGGTGGTGGACAGGTTTGGTGGTGAGCAGCATGAGCTTTCCGGTAGGGCAAAGGATCAGGGCTCAGCTGCCGTTTTACTTTCACTCCTGCTGGTTCTGCTGGTTTGGGGTGTTTTGTTGCTCTTCTAGTAGTATTCTATCTTTATATCCGATTATAAGGGCAGGAATCCTGCCAGCCAGTAGAGTCCCATCCCAACAAGTACTGTCCCCCCGAGACTTTTTGTTTTTACAGCAAAAAGAAGAGTGGGAATTGCCACCAGAAATTCCGGTTTTCCCAGTTCCAGGCAACGTGTACTCTGATCAGTAAAGAGAATGGGTGCGAGCAGTGCACACAGGATAGCCACGGGGATCAGGCTTAACCAGTCAACTAGCCATTGCGGAAGTTTTCTTTGTGCCAGAAAAAAAAGAGGCAACCAGCGAGGAATATAGGTAACAAGGCCCATTCCTGCAAAGAGAAAGAGATAGTCGGGAAAATTCATTTCTGTTTCTCTCGATACCGTTTGAAGAAATATCCAAGAGTTGCTGCACTAATCGATGCTCCAATTATATAGCTGTCGCCTGGAATAAATAGATACCACGTGACACCAATAGCAAGTGCAGCGGCTCCTGTAAGTATATATACGATATCATGGAGTTGAAAGAGAAGAAGGGCCAGAAACATGGCTGTAAGCGCATAGTCTGTGCCAAAAGCCCCTTTGGGAATAAACTGGCCAAGGAGTGCTCCGCAGACCGTTGAGAGTATCCAGGTTGTGTTAGCGAGTTGGTTGACTGTTATGGCACGTTTATGATCCCAGTTGTCTTTGCGGAAATGAGTCATATTTACGGCGAAACTCTCGTCGGTTATTCCGTAAGCAAAGAAACTGAGGAAAGAGCGGCGAAGTCCACTCAGGTGTACGGCTACGGCAGAACTCATTAGAAAATGGCGCAGATTGACAACGAAGGTGGTGAAAATAATGGACCAGGTCGAGGCACCTGCAGCAATCATGGCAACACAGATAAACTGAGCAGATCCTGCAAAAACGAGAATGGACATCATGGCCACTGCCCAGAAAGGGATTTCTGCCTGATTAGCTAGGACGCCAAGGGCAAGCCCTATCGGAATATAGCCAAAGCATATGGGCCAGGAAGCCATGGCTCCTTCCCTGAACCAGGATGAATTGGATAAGGGACTTTTCGTCTCTTGTGTAGTTTGTCTCGACATTGTCTTTTTTGTTTCGGCCTGTATCGTAGGGTGTTTACAAGTTTTATAGTTGCCAAAGAATCGGTTTCAAGGCTATAATAACAGGTTTTTGGAAAATCAATGTTTTTGTTTTCGATATGAAATATGTCCCGGGGGTTCGGGATTTGAAGGAGAAAAAATATGCTTACAGCTTCTGATCTACGTAAAGGGCTTAAAATTCAAATTGATGGTCAACCCTATGTTATAACTCATTTTGAGTTCTCCAAGCCAGGTAAGGGGCAGGCTCTCTATCGCTGCAAGATGCGTAATATGATCACCGGTAATCAGTTTACCCAGACCTATCGTTCCAACGAAAAATTCGAAAAGCCCTCACTTGAAGAACGTAAAATGCAATACTTGTATAATCAGGGGGATGAATATCATTTTATGGATACGGAAAATTTTGAACAGACATTTATTACCAAAGAACAGCTTGGTGGAAATGTGAGTTTTCTGCAGGATAATATGGATTTAGATGTTCTCTTTTTTGATGAAAAACCAATTGATGTAACCTTACCTATTTTTGTAAATCTTCTGGTTTCAATTGCAGAGCCCTGGGTCAAAGGTGATACTTCCGGTAGCGACACAAAACCGGTGACCGTTGAAACTGGTTTTGTGCTTCAGGTGCCGCCATTTGTTGTTGAAGGGGATAAAATTCAGATTGATACTCGTACCGGGGGCTATGTAACCCGCGTAAAAGAGTAATACCGACCATGCTTGATCAGAAAGGGCTGCAGCTGCGTGCAGCCTTTTTTCGGGCAATCCGCAATTTTTTTCAGGATCAAGGGTTTCTTGAAGTAGATACCCCTATCCGTCAGCCGCTTGTTATTCCAGAACAAAACATTCTCCATGTCCCGTCCGGGTCTCATTTTTTACAATCTTCTCCAGAACTTTATATGAAGCGTTTACTTGCTGCTGGCAGTGAGCAGATCTTTCAAATTTGCCGCTGTTTCAGATATGGTGAACGGGGGCGATTGCATCTGGAAGAATTTGTGATGCTGGAGTGGTATCGACTGGATGCCGACTATACTGATCTGATGGCAGATTGTGAAAAATTGTTTTGTTTTTTGGAGGCAGAGATTGCGGAGTGCAATTTTCCGGTATCTTTGAATAAACCCTGGCGACGGATAACGGTGGCGCAGGCTTTTGAGCAATATTGCGCCATGTCCGTTGAACAGGCTTTGGAGCAGGATCGTTTTGATCTTCTGCTGGTTGAGAAAATCGAGCCACACCTGGGATCTAATCGTCCTGCTTTTCTCTATGATTATCCCTTGGAACTCGCTTCTCTTGCTCGTCCTAAGGAGAATCAGCCTGGAAATGCAGAACGATTTGAGTTGTATATGGCAGGAATAGAACTTGCCAATGGTTTCTCCGAACTCACCGATTCTGTCCTGCTGCGGAGTCGGTTTGAAGAAGAATATTTAAAGATGAAGGATTGTCCTGAAAAAACTCATAAAATTCCGGAATTATTTTTACAGGAACTGGAAACAATAGATTCTGCAGCTGGCATTGCCCTGGGCCTTGATCGCCTGTTTATGCTTTTATCCGGACAGAATAATCTTGATGCCGTGGTCACATTTTCACCCGATGACCTTGATATATAATGACTTTGTTGAATAGAATCCTTTTGACATAACGTGGCATAACATGATAGAGTTTCTCAATACGTAGTGCAGTCTGTATAGGCTGATCCTATTCTGTCCTTTTCAAAGGGAAAGGGACATATTTTAATGTTGGAGAGTATACCATGGACACAAAGGAACTGAAGAAGGTCCTTGCTGGAATCGGTGTCGTCGGCCTGTTGGCTGGTGGCGGTGTAACCGTTCCAGGTAGTGCCGGGGCCAGCGGTTGAGGTGGCGATAAGCCCAGTGCAGTTGGCACTGAAAAACCTGCCGCGGCAAGCGGCTGAGGCGGAACCAAAGATGACGCAGTTAGCGTCAAAAAGCATGTTGATGAAGCTAAAGCTAAGGCTGGAGATGCCGTAGACAAAGCAAAGTCTGAAATGAAAAAAGAACCTGCAGGCAGTGGCTGAGGCGCAACTAAGCCCGACGCAGGTAGCGTCGAAGATGCCAAGAAAGATGTCAAAAAAGCTGCACCTAAGAAAAGTGGCTGAAGTGGTTGATATTTAAGTGCGGTCGCACTTACCGTTTTCAAAGACCAATTGTGAATACTTCACAATTGGTCTTTTTTTTTGTTTACTGGATGGCTTCTTTTCTTAGCGTTTTTTTCTTTTATTCCTATGCGGAGCTTGTGGGGGACTACTTTTCTGTTGTTGAGCTGGCGTCTTTTTCCTGGAAGGGGCACTGCCTTGCAGTTGACGTTCCAGGATTCTTCGTTGTTTCATACGCTCAGATTGGCCCCGGGCAACAAAAATGGGTTTTTCAGTGTCCCGGTGTAATCCGGTAACATACATGGCGGTGGCAAGCGTTCCGGGAGTAGGGGTGAAATCTTGGAATTGTCTTAGCTCAAGACCTAATGATTTTAAAGTTTTTGCCATATTTGCAGTGTGTTGCTCGGTGCACCCCGGGTGGGATGAAATAATATAGGGACTGAAATGGGCCTCTTTATTCAGTTCGCGGCTGAGCTTTCGGCCAAGCTCCAGGAATCTCCGTAACTGGTCACTTGATTCTTTATGCATAACGTCAAGTACTTCCTGTTCCGTATGCTCAGGTGCAATCTTCAAAATACCTGGGGTATGGGCACGGATGATCTCTTTAAACAGTTTTGGTGTCTGGCACAGAAGCTCAAGACGCAGTCCGGAAGAAATAAAGACATTTCGAATTCCTGGCAGGGCAGATACTTCGCGTAACAGGGAAAGAAATGCTTTTTCATCTACTTGCAGGTTTTTACACACCTTTGGATAGAGACAGTCATGTTTTTTGCACGATCCAATACGGCAGGAAACGCCATAGAGGTTAGCCGTGGGGCCGCCAAGGTCACTGATGGTGCCTGTGAAATTTTTCATAGTGCTGACAGCACTGGCTTCCCGAAGAAGTGATTGCCTGCTGCGGCTGGTGATGGCTGGCCCCTGGTGCCGGGTAATTGCGCAGAAGGAACAGTTGCCGGAGCAGCCGCGTACCGTGGTGAGAGAGTGCTGGATCATTCTTGCGGCAGGAACATTTGGAAACATCGGGTGCTCACAGCGGGTATAGGGCAGTTCGTAGAGACTGTCCATCTCGGAGGTGCTGAGTTGCGGCGGTTGCGGCTGCTGGATAATCCATGAACTTTGCTGTTTCTGGATTAACCTCTTATCGGCATAGCTTCTTGCCTGTGCGTCGATCTCTTTTTCAGCTTGCAGAAACAGCGCCTTGTCTTGTTGAATCTCCTGCCAGGATGGGAGGAAAACAGTGTCTTCTCTGTCCTCGCTATAGCGTTCCTGGAAAATGTTTTCACTGAGTCGCTCGCAGGTTCCTGCGATATTGGAGAGATCCTGCCCCTTGTCCAGTCGTTCTGCAACCTCAACAACGGCTTGCTCTCCCATTCCGTAGACAAGGATATCAGCCTTTGCATCACTGAGCAGTGAGCCGCGTAATTTTTTTTGCTTGTAATCGTAATGAACAAAACGGCGCAGTGAGCCTTCCACACCACCAAGTACTATTGCGACATCTTTGTAGGCGGAGCGGGCAAGGTTGCTATAGAGCATGGATGCCCGGTCGGGCCGTCGTCGTGAGGTCTTTTCTCTCTTTTTTCCAAACCAGGGATTTCCATCGGGTGAGTAAGAGTCTTTTTCCCGTACCTTTCCATTGCCTGTATAATTGGCAACAATGGAGTCGAGATTGCCGCCGGTTATTCCAAAAAAGAGGCGAGGTCTTCCAAATTTTTTAAAGTCAGAATTGTTGTTATAACGAGGCTGTGCAAGGATGGCTACGCGGTATCCTTTGCTTTCAAGCAGCCTGCCAATAAGGGCAACTCCAAAGGATGGGTGGTCCACATAGGCATCTCCGGTGATAAGGATAATGTCAAGTTCATGCCAGCCGCGGGCTTGGCATTCTTTTCTGGTGACGGGAAGTGGTGAAATGGTATCGATTGCTTTCATAGTATTGCATCTTAACGGTGCTTTAGAGATTGTGCAAACAGGATTGTTATCCTTTTCTTGTTTCCTACTCAGGAACCCGTTAAAATGGGTCGAACGTAAAATATTATACCAATAGGATATTATGAATATAGATCTATTTTTAGAAGTTCTCGAAAAAGAGGTGGCAAACTATAAGGTTCCGGTTGTGGATTTAATTGCGGTGCAGACAAAGGATCCTTTTAAGGTGCTTGTGGCGACAATTCTCTCCGCGCGAACCAAGGATGAAGTGACTGCAAAGGCTTCGGAGCGACTGTTTAAAAAGGCTGGAAGTGTAGAAGGACTTGCGCAGCTGGAGGCCCCGGAGCTGGAGAAGATTATTTTTCCAGTGGGTTTTTATAAAAACAAGGCAAAGTATCTTGTTGCTTTGCCGAAAAAAATGGCCGCTGACTTTGATTCAAAAGTGCCGGATACCATGGAAGAATTGTTAACACTTCCGGGAGTCGGGAGAAAAACTGCCAATCTGGTGCTTGCTCAGGCATTTGGGGTGCCGGCAATCTGTGTCGATACCCATGTGCACAGAATTATGAATATCTGGGGCTATGTTACAACAAAAACTCCAGAACAGACAGAGATGGCGCTGCGCAAGAAGCTTCCGGAAAAATACTGGATACCAGTGAATTCAATTCTGGTTGCCTTTGGGCAGGGTACATGTCGGCCCGTGGGGCCGCATTGTGATCGTTGTGTTCTTGCTGAAATGTGTTCACAAATTGGTGTAAAGCCCAGAAAGATGAAGAAGGTAAGCAAAGGTAAAGATGTTTTACGACTCGTTTCCTGGAATGTGAACGGGTTGCGTGCAGCGTATAAGAAGGGATTTATGGAGAGCCTGCAGGATATGGCTCCCGATGTGATTGGCCTGCAGGAAATTAAAGCAATGGCCGAGCAGCTACCTGAGGATTTACAAAACCTGCCCGGTTATCATAGTTTTTTTTATAGTGCGGAACGCAAGGGATACTCGGGAGTTGCAACCTACAGTAAACAAAAACCGGAAAATATTATCAGAGGCATTGGTGATCCCCGGTTTGATTCTGAAGGACGGGTGTTAACCCTGGAATTTGCAGGTTATTATTTTATCAATTGCTATTTCCCAAATTCGAAGAATGATTTAAGTCGCCTGGAGTTTAAACATGATTTTAATGTACTTCTACAGAAATTTGCAGAAGAGTTGGCGGTTCATAAATCCGTAGTGATATGCGGAGATTTTAATGTGGCTCATAAGGAGATTGATCTTGCCAATCCGAAGCAAAATAGAAAAAATGCGGGATTTACTCCTGAGGAATGTGCCTGGATGGATGATTTTACCGATGCTGGCTGGATTGATAGTTTTCGGATGAAAAATAAAGCGGCAGATCAATATTCATGGTGGAGCTATCGGAGTCGGGCAAGGGATCGAAATATCGGCTGGAGGATTGATTATCACTGTGTGGATAAAAACAGTCGGGAAAAAATTGTTGATGTTGATATCTATCAGCATATACTCGGATCGGATCATTGTCCGGTAGTGCTTGATTTCATCCGCTAAATCAGATACATTTAAGAGAGTTGAGAGGTCTGAAAATTTCAGGATGGAAAGAAAAATGGATACAAAGCAATCGCAGTACACCATACTTCTGGCTGATGATCATGCTTTAATTCGTCATGGTATCAGGAATCTTATTAGTAATAATCCTGCATTGAAAGTTGTTGGTGAGGTGGGGGATGGTGAAGAACTGCTGGAATTTCTGAAAAAAATCCAACCAGAGCTTTTGATTCTCGATATTTCCATGCCAAAACTCACGGGCATTGAAGCCGTGAGCAGAGTAAAAAAACTCTATCCGGATATTAAAATTCTTATGCTTACCATGCATAAGAATAAGCAATATTTTTATCATGCTATGTCAGCTGGGGCTGATGGCTATC
Source organism: uncultured Desulfocapsa sp. (assembly GCA_964621915.1). Taxonomy (GTDB): domain Bacteria; phylum Desulfobacterota; class Desulfobulbia; order Desulfobulbales; family Desulfocapsaceae; genus Desulfocapsa. The sequence continues at coordinate 57,979 of CAZUPS010000016.1, forward strand.
TGATGAAAGAAGATTCGGATGAAGAGTTGCTACTTGCTATTAAACGTATTCAGGATGGCAAATCCTACCTCTCTCCCTTTCTTTCCCAGGACTTTGCCGATGATGTGATCTCGGCCTACAGAAACAATAAAAGTTCTCCTTTTGAAACCCTGACCAACAGGGAGCGGGAAGTTCTTAATCTGGTTGTTGAAGGGCACACCAGTAAAGTTATGGCTAGTATGCTTTGTCTGAGTCCCCGGACCGTTGACCATCATCGTGCGAACTTGCTCAGGAAGTTTGAAATGAAAAATAGTGTCGATCTGGTTAACTTTGCAGTGCGTAACGGTTTCGTAACACCCAGTGACTGACCTGATATTATTCACTCCTTTTCTTTTTTTTACGGATAAAAATGCATTTTAAGTGCAAAAAAAGTTTTTTATCCGTAATTGATCCCACCCATTATAATGCTGTTTTTTCGTCCATATTCACCCTATCTAGGTAAATATACCTAGCAAAGAATACGTATTTCCCTCAATTGTTTTTTTGTTCCGGCTGTGGTCTTTAAGTAAATGAAGAGTGAGTTTCCATTCAGTTAAAGAATCCTGTCATTTGGTACCCTATGGGTGATTCAATACGCCGGGGTAAGAGAATAAAAAGGGGAGAAATTATGAATAAGGCAGAGCTTGTAGCATCGGTTGCGGAGACAGCTGGTACTACAAAGGTAAAAGCGGAAATGGTCTTAAATGGTGTTCTTGAAAAGATGGTGGAAACGATGAAAGATGGTGAAAAAGTAAGCTTGTTGGGTTTTGGAACATTTAGTGTGGTTGAACGGGTTCAGAAGAAAGGTCGTAATCCGCAGACTGGAAAAGATATAGTAATACCAGCACATAATGCAGTAAAGTTCAAACCCGGCAAGACACTATACGGTAGAGTTCAGTAGCTTGGGATGGTTAGAGATTCATCAGCACCCCACCAACGTTCGATTTGATTATCTCGTATAGAAAAAACTATTACGAGACAATCAAATCGAACGCTGGTGGAGCACTGCTAAACCTCTTGGGATTGGTTTAAGAATAGAGATAGGGAAGTTGGATCACTTGTAGAAGTGAGTATTTCAGGTAGTTCCCTGACAAACAATCCACAGAGAAACGAGGACGTTTGGCAGGGAACTACCTGGAATACGTTTTAATAGCTTGCGGTTTATATAGTTAGTTTTGTCGTGTTCTGAGTAGGTTCCAAAGCACTATTCCACCCAGCACCATCAATCCACTAAGAAGCTGTCCTCTCGTTATAGCTCCCAGCAAATATCCAATATGCTGATCCGGTTCACGGAACAGTTCGACAAACATCCGAATACTTCCATAGCTAATAAGAAAGAGACAGAGCATGCTGCCGTGTGGCCAGTTTTTATTGCCTTTCCATGGTCTGTCTTTCAAGACCCAGAGGATTGTAAAGAGCAGCACTCCTTCCAGCAGCATTTCATAAAGTTGGGACGGATGGCGCGGTTGCGGTCCACCGCCTGGAAAAACCATGGCCCAGGGGACCGTTGTCGTTCTGCCAAAAAGTTCGCCGTTAATAAAGTTCCCGAGTCTTCCGAGTCCTAAGCCTATGGGGATGGTGACCACATAGATATCGGCACATTTCCAGTAGTCCAGCTTTTTTTTTCTGATATAGAGCCAGCCGCCAATTAACACTCCAAGACAGGCACCATGAAAAGACATACCACCGGTCCAGGTGGCTGGGATTTCAAGAGGATGCTGCATATAGTAAGAAAAATTATAAAAGAGGACGTAGCCTAGACGTCCGCCAATCACTACGGAGAGGATCAGCGCAAGATTAAGATTCTCAAACCAGGGTTCCAGAGCTTTGTATGAAAAATCTCGTATCTGTTTCTGGACAAGGAAATAAGTGGCGGTAAAGCCAAGAACATACATAAGACCGTACCAGCGTACCTGCAGCGGTCCAATTCCAAAGATTACCGGATCAATTTCAGGGAAGGTCATCATTATTTTTTCTGGCCCTGAAGTTTTTTCATGTGAACCTGAAGGACCGAGATGGCAGCGGGGGTGACTCCCGATATTCTGGACGCTTGACCAAGTGAGCGGGGACGTACCTGACCAAGTTTTTCAACCACTTCATTGGAAAGTCCCGACAGCGTTTTGTAATCAATATCCTCCGGCAGCGCCATTGCTTCCATCTTCTTGAAGCGGGCAACCTGTTCTTCCTGGCGTTTCAGATAGCCTTGAAATTTGACTTTGAGCTGGACCTCATCACGTACATCTGACTGAACAAGGTCTATGACTTTTTCCTGGGATTCCTGCGGCTCCATGGGGAGTAGGCTGAGCTGGGCCAGAGAGAGTTCCGGTCTGCGTAACAGGTCGGCTACTGTACACTTTTGTTTCAGGGCAACCGTTCCCTCTCCGATTAGAATTACGTTGGTCTCTTTGGTTGGCTTTACGTGGGTTGATTCAAGAAGTGCAACCCCACGATCAAGAGCAGTCTGTTTCTTCTGAAATGAAAGATACTCTGCTTCCTGCAGCAGTCCGATATCATGGCCGATTTCACAGAGTCTGGTATCAGCATTATCTTCTCGTAGCAGGAGCCTGTATTCTGCCCGGGAAGTAAAGAGGCGGTAGGGTTCTTTGGTACCGCATGTGACGAGGTCATCTATCAAAACACCTATGTAAGCCTGGGCCCGGCTGAGAACCAGAGGTTTTTTGTCACGAATCAGATGTACAGCATTGATCGCTGCCATCAGGCCCTGGGCAGCAGCTTCTTCGTAACCCGAGGTGCCGTTAATCTGTCCTGCTAGAAACAGGCTTGCCACTCGTTTGGTTTCAAGATTTGGTTTTAGTTCCAGCGGGTCAATATAGTCATATTCAATCGCATATCCGGGGCGGACGATAGTTGCATTCTCCAGCCCTTTGATTGAATGGAGCATGGCAAGCTGGGTTGAAAGGGGCAAGCTGGTTGGCAGTCCATTTGGATAAACTTCTGTCGTGTCCAGACCCTCCGGTTCAAGAAAAATCTGATGCCTGTCTTTTTCAGGAAAACGCATCACCTTATCTTCAATGGATGGGCAATACCTAGCTCCGATTCCTTCAATAATTCCAGCATACATGGGGGATTGATCAATGCCTGCTCGAATTGCGGCGTGGGTTTCAGGGTTGGTGTAGGTGATGTGGCAGGGGCGTTGCGGCAGAATGTAGTCACCCTTGCTTGAAAATGAGAAAAATGCTGGAGGCTGATCGGAATGCTGTTCCTCAAGTTCTGAGTAATCAATGGATCGTGCATCGATACGCGGCACCGTTCCTGTTTTCATCCGTCCCATGGAAAAACCGATTTCATTAAACCAGGTAGAGAGATTTGTGGAAGGCGGATCACCCATACGGCCAGCAGGAAAGTTTTTGAGACCAATATGAGTAAGACCATTAAGGAAGGTCCCGGTGGCGACGATTACTGCTTTCACCGTGATCTCTTCTTCCAGGGTCGTGCGCAGGCCGCAAATTTTATTATCCTTCACAATCAAAGAATCGACTTCCGCCTGCTTGATTTCAAGGTTTTCCTGAGCTTCCATAATTGATTTCATACGAAGCCGGTAGAGTAAACGATCTGCCTGGGCGCGTGAGGAGCGAACAGCTGGGCCTTTGCTGGTGTTGAGCCGGCGAAACTGGATTGACGTGGCATCGATATTTTTAGCCATTTCACCACCGAGTGCATCAATCTCACGAACAAGGTGTCCCTTGGCCAACCCGCCAATGGCAGGGTTGCAGGACATGGCACCAATGGTGTCAATATTGATGACGATTACCAGTGTTTTACAGCCCATTCTCGCGGCAGCAAGAGCTGCTTCACATCCGGCATGACCAGCCCCTATAACTGCAATATCATATGAATCCATAACTGTTTATTATCGTTTAAGTGTAATTATTTAATGCTGTTGAGTATGCTCAACAGCGTGTTATTGTGAATAAGAGTCGTAAAAATGTATAGTACATAATAGAATAGCAAGGCGCAACCCGTACACTATACCTTCACTAGCCCTTTAAGGGAAAATAATATGTTTGGAAAGAAAGCAACACCTTCAGAGAGCATCCTTGTTCTGGGACTTGGCGGTATTGGCCTCTACCTCGCTAAGCGCCTGGTACATGAAGGCTATGCCGTGACAATTATTGAAGCAGACAGTCAGCTGATTAGCCGGGCAGATGAAAATCTTGATGCTCGTTTTATCACAGGGTCTGCCATGTCCATTGAATGCTGGAAAGAGGCAAATGCTAAGGGAATGGACTTTATGATTGCTGTCACCGATAACGATGCGGTGAACATGCTTTCTGCTATCATTGCCGATAGCTTTGGTATTGAACAGAAAATTTCAAGAGTTCGTTCTCTGGAATATGGTCAGCAAGATTCTCTGTTACAGGCAGAAGATCTGAAGGTTGATCTCTTTATTCATCCGGAAGAGTTGGCGGCACAGGAAATAGTTCGTCTTATCAAACGGACTGACGGCGATGAAATTATAGATATTGCCCTTGGCAAGATGCAGGCCATGGCTGTGCAGATCGATGATGATTCACAGTTTGCCCATAAAACACTGATTGATATTGCACGGGCATACAGTGGTATTGCCTTTCGGGTTGTGGCTATCGCAAGAGGGATCAGTACCATTATCCCCACGGGGAAGACTGAAGTTTTACCCCACGATCAGATACTGATTATGGCAGGTACTGAAGAGTTGCCTCGTTTAATGGACCTGACAGGTATAAAAAAACAGCACCGTTTGCGGGTTATGATCGTTGGTGGTGGACTTGTCGGTAGTCGAATTGCACAGCTCCTTGGGAAAACCGTACGGGTAAAGCTGCTTGAAAAGGATGAAAAACGAGCCATGGAGTTGTCATCTCTACTGCCGGATACCGAGGTATTGCTTGGGGATGGGTCGGATAAAGACGTCTTGAGTAATGCCGGTCTTTCCGATATGGATACCTTTATTTCAGCGACGGGTGAAAATGAAACCAATATCATGACCTGTATGCTGGTGAAACATATCGTCGAGACTCAAGGGGAAAAGCAGAATAAAACGAAAACAATTTCTCTTGTTAATAAGGAAGAGTACGTGGTCCTGGCCTCCACCAGTGGTTCTGATATTGCGATAAATAAGAAAATTCTGGCCGGAAATGAAATCTTTACCTTTATCCGTAGAAGTGAGATGCTGTCCGTTTCTCATATGCACGGTTTTGATGCGGAAGTGGTAGACCTGATAGCTGCTCCAAAGTCTGCAATTACCCGGAAAACTCTGGCAAACTTTAAGGGTGAGCTATGGGAGCATATTATTGTCGGCTCTGTTTTTCGGGATGGGAAGTGGGAAACGGCAGTGGGGGAGACCCAGGTGAATGCCGGGGATCGGGCCATTGTTATCTGTGATTCCCTCCACCTAAAAGATGTTCGGGAGCTGTTTCTGTCCTGATTGTTATTTTTCCCAGAATGAAGGGATAAAGAGTACGAGCGCGGAAAACATCTCCAGTCGACCCACCAGCATATTCCAGGAAAGAAACCATTTACCAAAGTCTGAAATAAAGGCGAAATTATGGGTGGGGCCCACCTCCCCAAATCCAGGCCCTATATTCATCAGTGCAGAGATAACCGAACTCATAGCTGAGCTGTAGTCCATATTGTCGGTGAGAGTCATAATAAATCCGCCGATAAGGATCATAAAAATATTTGTAATAAAGTAGCAGAGTGCCAGGCTGATAATGTCGTTATCAATGGGACGACCATTCAATCGTAGGGAAATAACAGCCATTGGCTGAAAGAAAATTTTTCGGATCGATGCGTACATATATTTGCAGATAATAGCGTAGTGAACAACTTTTATACCACTGCTGGTTGAACCGGCACAGGCTCCAATAAAACAGACGATAAAGAGCAGCATCTGGGCAGAGTGCGGCCACAGTTCATAATCTGCAGTTCCAAAACCTGTTGTGGTAAGAAGCGATACGATCTGAAAGGTTCCATATCGAAGGGCATCGGGAAGGGTGTGGTAGGTTCCTTTTGTCCATAGAATCAAACTGATGGCACCACAGAAAAAGAGTAGAAATCCAAGGTACCAGCGAAGTTCTGTATTTGTTTTAAGGGCTTTAAGATCTCCTCGCAACACTTGATAGATAAGGACAAAGCTTACCCCGCCAAGAAACATAAAGAGAATAACAATCCAGTCAATATAGGCGCTGTTGTAGGCTCCGATACTTGCATTTCTGGTTGAGTAACCAGATGTTGAAACGGTTCCAAATGCAGTGCAGATGGAGTCGAACAGGGGCATTCCGCCAAGTGCCAGTAGCAATACCTGTAGGGCATTCAATCCAATATATATCCACCACAACATGACCATGGTATCACGGTTACGTGGTTTGAATTTTTCCTTGGTGATCACCTGACCAGGGCTTGATTCGGCACGAAAGAGGCGGAGTCCGCCCATGCCGTGGGGGAGAAATATGATCGCAAGGGTCAGGAATCCCATTCCCCCAAGAAGGTGTGTCTGGCTCCGCCAGAAAAGCAGACCGTGCGGTACTGCTTCGATATCTGTAAGAATGGTTGCTCCGGTGGTTGTATAGCCGGAGATCATTTCAAAAAATGCATCGGTAAACGATGGGATGGATCCGTGGAGCATATAGGGGATGGCGGAAAAGGCTGAGACAAAGATCCAGCCGGTGACAGCAATAAAGAAGCCATCTTTTATATTGAGTTCATTGTGGTTCCGAAAAACTGCAAACAACGGAATTCCTGCTCCGAGGGTGATGGCAAGGGAGTAGAGTAGTGGGAGAAGGTCGCTTTCCTGGTAGAAAATAGAGCAGGCAATCGGCAGAGACATGGAGCAGCCTGTGACAATAAGCAGTACTCCGATTACATGGGCAATTGAGGAAAAGTGCATGGGATTAGTGAGTTGTCTTCCACCAGATTAATGCCCAGCGGGACGGATATGACCGGTTGACTGTGATTGTGCCATTGTCTTCTTTAGTGCTATTGCTCTCAATGTACTCTTTGAGTTTCTGGTCTTCTTCCTCTGTGAGATCTTTGAACATCCAGCGGTAGGATTCAAGTGCATCGGTCATGTCGGAAAAGGAGGCTGTTTTTTCAAGACTGATGATGTCAACACTGGGATGGATATCCATGGAGTAGAGGGTGTTGATTGTGTAGATATAATCGGGGCCGGAGCGAAAAGGCCTGTTAAGAGCTTTAAAAGCTCCATTGTCAAATGGTGTGGGATTGATGCGGTCGATAACAAAAACCGTGTCATTGGCGTAATCGTTGAGCTTGCGGAGGGCAGAACGGAGGTCGGGAACACTTAAAGAGCGTGAAGCGATGCAGATATCATGCTTTTTGATGTTGAGTTGTTCCCAGTCATCTTCCCATGAACCAAGCACCGTGGTGATATTGCTGCTTCCCTGTTTTTGTGCCTGATTGTCAAGAGCTGCCAGCATCCCTTTTGAATAATCAATAGCTGTAACGGATTTTACCCGTGGCGCAAGTGGCAGAGATAGAGTTCCAGGCCCGGATCCGGCATCGAGCACCGTCGTGGTGTTGTTGAACGGGATGCGCTCAAGAACAAGGTCCACAAAGGAAGAGTCGCTGTTTCTTTTGGCAAAGGATGCTGCTTTTTTATCCCAGTCAGAAGGTCCCTTTGCTGTCCATGACTTTTTGTCTCTGGCATTTTTCCAAAGTGCATGCCAGTCAAGATCATCGTAGGTTATTTTAGGGTGCATGGTATGTTGTCTTTTTCCTTTATCCTTAGGCTGTCAGTGTGGAATTTCTATCCGAAAGAGTAGCACAGGCAAAATGCTTGCGCAAGGCATTGCCGAAAATGTTTGACACAGGCCGGGCAATATGGTTAGTATTGTGTCCTTGTTGATTTTACGCCCTGCGAATAGTTGAGATTCAGTGGACAGGTTGTGCAGGGCAAAGTATCCGGGACGAACAGCGAATCTCTGTAATTTTATAATTACCCGGTTTTTAAGTAATAAACCCGCATTTATGCGGACAAGGAGTTAGTCATGAGTAAACGTACATTCCAACCCAGTAATCTTAAACGTAAGCGTACCCATGGATTTCGTTCACGGATGTCCACCCGCGCAGGTCGTGCAATTTTAAATTCCCGTCGTGCTAAAGGTCGTAAGCGTCTCTCCGCTTAGGTAACGTTGTCGAGGTTTAAACTCCCGAAAACAGCTCTGCTTCGTAAGGGCCGGGAGTTTGACAGGGTTTATCGAAAAGGAAAACGGCGACGCGGTGAGGGCTTTAGTTTGATTTTCTGTCCCAATGATCTGGGATATAACAGAATAGGAATCAGTGTCCACCGAAAGCTCAAAGGGGCGGCCAAACGTAACAGAATCAAGAGAATTATTCGCGAATCGTTTCGTTTGGAAAGATCTCTTTATCCTGCCTGCGCCGACATTATTTTTGCTGTCCGTCCCGATTTTCACTTGAAGTCTCCTGTCGAAATTACCTCCTCCGTTACAAAACTTGGAACGTGAAGCCGTGCTCAATGCACCGATGGATACCCCGATGTGTGATGGGATTACTGATATTTCTTCTTTTATAATTATTCTATGAAGATTCGTCTGCTGATCCAAAAGATCCCTCTGGGTCTGATTCGAGGCTATCGCTATATCATCTCTCCACTTCTCCCCCCAAGTTGTCGTTTTACCCCTACCTGCTCCTGTTATGCAATTGAGGCCATTGAAACCCATGGCACGTTGCGGGGCCTTCTGCTCTCCATTGGTCGCATACTGCGCTGTCACCCCTTTTGTCAGGGGGGCTACGATCCCGTCCCATCTATCAAAGCTGATAAGGGAAAGTGTCAGAAACATGGTGAAAATGCAGAAAATAATAAACACACAAGATGTATTACTTAGGCGCTGCCAGTAAGGCGTTCTTTCTTTATTAACGTGGTAAAAGCATGGATATTTATAGAACATTCTTAGCAATTATTCTCTCCTTTATAATTCTTATCGGATATCAGTATTTCTTTGTGGGTTTTGGCCCGGGGGAGGAACCGGTGGAAGATATTGCTGCTCAGACAGCAACAGTTATGACTGATACTCCAGCAGCTGGGAAGGCTGTGATTGCTGCAACACCGGTTACAGCTGCAGCATCTGCAGCGGCTCAGGGGATGGTTCGTCCCGACAGAGATGCGAAGACCCTGCTTGTTGATACAGATCTCTACACCGCAACTCTTAGTGAGGATGGTGGTTCCATTACCAGTTTTGTCTTGAAAGACTATATGGAAACTTCGGATAAGGGATCACCTGGTATGCAGATGGTTAAGGTGGATGGAGCCGAAGGGTTTCCTCTCGAATTTTCCTGGGGCAGTGTTGCTCCCGCGGCTACTTTTTACGATGCTGGTGGAAGCGAAGTTTCTTTTAAGGGGAATGATGGAAGCCTGATAATGAAAGGTCAGGGAAATGGCCTTGAGGTCGTACGGGAATACAAATTTTCCAAAGACAGTTACCTTATGGAACTGAATGTGAGAGTGAGAAATGTCTCCTCCGGTGTTCTGCAAGGTGTTGCCGCTCTGCATCAGTCCAATACACCTTTTAGAGAAACAGGACCTGGAAGTCAATTCCTCTTTATCGGCCCTGCATACTATATGAATGAATCTCTTACCGAGGTGGATTCCGATCTCTATGAATCTGGTCCCGGGACTGTTTCCGGTCAGATGAACTGGGCAGGATACGAGGGGACCTATTTTATCTGTGCCATTCTTCCACAGGAGAAGAGTGCAACGTCCCTGACCATGGCTTCCTTTGGTGAAGATGGGATCAAGATGCAGATGAACAGTGATCTTGATACATTACAGCCCGGTGAAGAGAGGGTTTACAGTTATCAGCTCTTCTTTGGTCCTAAAAAACTTGATGTTCTTAAGTCTGTTGGTTCCAATTTATATAAGGCGGTAAACTTTGGCTGGTTTGATGTCATTGCTCAGCCCACTCTCTATCTGCTGAACTTTTTCTTCGGAATCTTCAAGAATTACGGTATCGCCATTATTCTGGTGACGGTTATTTTCAAGGCAATTTTCTGGCCCATTACCCAAAAGGGTTTGAAGTCCATGAAAAATATGCAAAAACTGCAGCCCAAAATGGCAAAGCTCAAGGAGAAGTATAAGGGCGATCCCACCAAGATGAATCAGGAGGTAATGAACCTGTATAAAACCTATAAGGTGAACCCGCTCGGTGGTTGTTTGCCGATGGTTCTGCAGATTCCAGTTTTCTTTGCCCTTTATAAGGTTCTTTTGATGTGTATTGAGCTGCGCCATGCGCCCTTTATGCTCTGGATAACAGATCTTTCTGCTCCTGACAGACTCTCTATTGGAATTGATATTCCCTATGTTGGAGGAATCCCGGTGCTGACTCTTTTGATGGGTGCATCCATGTTTCTTCAGCAGAAAATGACACCTACTACGGCTGATCCAACCCAGGCTAAGATTATGATGTTTCTGCCTGTTCTCTTTACCTTTATGTTTATCAACTTCGCATCTGGTCTGGTGCTTTACTGGTTTGTAAATAATCTGCTTGCTATCTTCCAGCAACAGATGATTAATCGTCAGAGTAAGGCTTAACCGAATTTTCAGTCAGAAGTGGGACCAGCTGTTGCCTGCGAGTGGCAGCTGTTTTCACTTCGACGATTCCCCGCAAGGATAAAATAAAATATGTCTTCAGCAAAAAAAGATTTTTACGGAAAAGAAGTAACCGACGCTATTAAAACGGCCTGTGATACACTGCAGGCACCACAGGAAGAACTTTCCATTGAAGTTGTTGAAACTGGTTCTCTTGGTATCTTTGGGCTTATTCGTAAAAAAGCGCATATACGAGTCTTTGTAAAAGGGCTTGAGCTTGATTCAAAGAGTGACGCCGTGGAAGCAGAGGTTGCAGTTATCGCTTCCAAAAAACCTTCCAAGGCAAAAACGAAACCAAAAGCACAAGCAAAAGCAAAAACGAAGGTAGAACCTGAAAAGGTTGAACCGGAGGTTGCTGCCTCTGAAGACTCTGGAGCAGCAGATAAGCCAGTAGTCAAAGAAGAAGAAAAGACACAGCCAGTGCCCAGAAAAGCTCCACTTGAGATAAAGCCTGAAAGTGTCGAGCTTGTTCGCCAGCAGTTGGAAGAGCTTTTGAAACTTATGGGGTTTCCCTCAGAAGTCACTGCAGAGCTTGACAGCGGGACGGTACGGTGTCAGGTCGGTGACGAACATGAAGAGGCACTGACCGAACAGGACGGAAAAATTATTGATTCACTCCAGTATTTGTTACGAAAGCTGGTGGCACGGAAAGTAGAAGAAAAAATTCGACTGTCCATTGATATTGGCGAGTTTCGTGAAAAGCGTAAAGTCGAATTGATTGAACGAGCTAAAGAACTTGCTGCTCTTGTAAAAGAAGATGGAAAGACCCAGGCCATACCGCCTCTTAATCCTTCCGAACGTCGTATTGTTCACGTTACCCTGCAGGATGATAAAGATATTCGTTCACGCAGTGTTGGAGATGGATTGTTTAAAAAAATCCTTATCTACAAGCCTGGTAAGGGTAAGAAGCCGGGGAACAATAAGCGTGGTGGCAGAGGGCGACGCGGCAAGTCCGGGAATACAAAAAAGACTCAGGAAGACAGTGAATCCTAAGACGGAATAGCGGTGATAATATGGATAGTAGTGAGACTATTGCCGCCATTTCAACTCCGCCTGGGTCCGGGGGAATAGGCATTATCCGGATGAGTGGGCCCGATGTGCTTTCTCACCTGAAAACAGTTTTTAAGCCCCTTGCTAAAAGCTGCTCCTACGAGAGCCATCGTTTGTATTATGGTCGTGTGGTTCATCCCACGGATACCAAAATCCTTGACGAAGTGCTGGCTGTTTTTATGGCGGCACCGAAGACCTATACCCGTGAAGATGTGGTTGAAATTCATTGTCACGGGAATTTTTTAGCACTGCAGTCCATTCTGGAACTGCTTATAGAGCTTGGCGTACGCCTTGCCGATCCCGGAGAGTTTACCAAACTGGCCTACCTGAACGGTAGAATCGACCTGACACGTGCTGAGGCTGTTATTGATATTCTTTCGGCCAGGACCAGAAAGGGTATGGATATGGCCCTTGATCAGTTGGGTGGTGCTCTGTATAAGCGAGTTGATGCAATTCGGGCAGTGCTGGTCCATATACGGGCAGTCGTTGAAGTTGCCATTGATTTTCCCGATGAAGATATAGAAATTGTGCAGCATGCCGCCCTTCGTGTTCAGGTGGCTGATGAAATTCTTGCCCCTCTTCAAACATTGCTTCGCCAGGCTGAGCAGGGAAAGATATTTCGTGATGGTATCTCTGTGGTTATCGTTGGGCTGCCCAATGCGGGTAAATCCAGCCTGCTCAACACTCTGCTTCAGGAAGAACGGGCACTCGTTACAGCTATACCCGGAACTACTCGTGATACCATAGAAGAATATATTGATATTCAAGGGGTTCCTGTACGTATTGTTGATACTGCAGGTATCCGGCAGGATGCCGATGAAGTTGAACAACTTGGAATTGAGCGTGCCAGAAAGCAGATTGATCAGGCAGACCTCGTTCTTTTTATGCTTGATGGAAAGAGAGGCATAGAGAAAGAGGACAGGCACCTATTCGAGACGGTGAAACACAAACCGCTACTTCTGGTTGCCAATAAAAGTGATCTTTCCTCTGGGAAACCTGATCTTTCTGGGCTTGGCGAGAATGCAGACAGCATTGCCTGTATTCCAATTTCCGCGAAACTGCAGCAGGGAATTGATGATCTCAAAAAATCTATATTTACAATCGTTGTTGGAGGCAGGGACCAGTGGCAGGAAGAAGGCTGTGCTCCTAATATCCGGCACAAAGCCGCTTTGCTTAATGCAAAAGATGCTGCCCTCAGGCTTGAAGAGGGACTGGCCACCCAGTTGACCAGTGATCTGCTTGCCATTGATCTGCAGGAATGTTTGGATCAGCTTAATGGAATTGTTGGCATTACGACAACTGAAGACATTCTTGATGTCATTTTTGAACAGTTTTGTCTAGGAAAGTAGGGTGCGGAAGCTGAAGATTGCAATCAATGGATTTGGCCGTATAGGACGCTGCGTATTGCGTGCTATTTACGAGCGGGGTTTGCATGAGAGCGTGGATATTGTCGCTATCAATGAGCTTGCAGATGCAGAAACCATGGCCTATATGCTCCGCTATGACAGTACCCATGGACGATTCTTTCATGATGTGTCCGTTGTCGATAATTGTCTAAGTATTGATGGCAACGATACCCAGGTTTACCACCATGAGTCTCTTACGCAACTTCCCTGGTCTCAATATGGTGTTGATGTTGTACTCGATTGCAGTGGTCGCTATAAAAGTCGTGATGAACTGAGTTTACATCTGGAGCGGGGGGCAAAAAAAGTTCTTTTAAGTCAGCCAGGCGTCGCTGTGGATTTTACCTTGATTGCCGGTCTGAACCATGAACTGCTGCAGCACCAGCACCGCATTGTCTCTCTTGGCTCCTGCTCAACAAACTGTATCCTTCCTGTTTTTTCTCTGCTTGATAAGGCATTCGGCATTGATCAGGGAGTAACCACTACCATTCATTCGGCCATGAATGACCAACCGGTGATTGATGCCTATGGCAGTGATCTTCGCCGTACCAGGGCCGCAGTTACCAGTATTATTCCAGTGGATACGGCGCTACCACGAGGGATATCCCGGTTGATGCCGCACCTCGATGGTCGTATTGAAAGTCTGCACCTGCGTGTCCCCACCTTAAATGTTTCGGTTATGGATTTAAGTCTTCAGTTAAAGACAGATGTGAGTGTTGCAGAGGTAAATACACTGCTTGAAAAGGCTAGTAACAGCTTTCTTGAAGGAATAATCGGATTTACCAGGGAACCGCATGCATCAGTTGATTTTAACCACGATGCTCACTCCGGTATTGTGGATGCTTCGCAGACCCGGGTTAGTGGTCAGCGATTGTTAAAGATGCTGGTATGGTTTGATAATGAATGGGGCTTTGCCAATCGAATGGTGGATGCATTGCTCAACCCTCAGCTGGTTTCAGGTATAATGGAATCCTGAATAGATCTCTTTCACTTGTTATGCCCAGTATATGTTGAATAAAACAACTTGCCTGTTTCTCTTATTCGTTCTGAGTTCCTTGTTTTGCCCTGCCAAAGTATCATTTGCTGCACATGTTTTTCCCGAATCAAACCCCATTCTTTTATCCAAAATCGTAGAAGACCTGCTCAGTGGAAAAAAGGAATTAAGCGGTGCCCAGATTTTGGAGAAGGGCGAGGAGTCTCTACTGTCGAGAGCCTGGCTTGCCGATCATGCAGAAAAAACCATAGATATACAGTATTTTATCTGGAGCAGTGATAATATCGGTATTCTCGCGGCTGAATTTTTATTGCGGGCGGCAGAGCGTGGTGTACGAGTGCGGGTTATTGTCGATGACTTGCTGATTGATGCGCCGGATAGGGTGATGCTTGCTCTAGCGAAACACAAAAATATGGTTCATCCGACTGAAGCGTACTTTTGAAATAAGTTTTGCAAAAAAAGT